>NZ_SJDL01000035.1 GCF_004327985.1 Marinobacter halodurans | reverse complement strand
GAAACGTGCGAATAAGTTCCACCGTCACCGCACGCAGATCTTCCAGCTTGTTGGCATGGATGACCTGAAAACCGGTCGGTAGCGCTGGCCTGTCTACTGCTCGCATTCTGGTTCCCTGGAAGGCTTTTTCCCGATGATACCGACCCGAACCGCCGGTGTCCGGGTTGGCGGGCTATTTTTGGAAAACCGCCAGATTAACACAAGCTGAATAAACCATAATAAAGAAAACTTACGCTTTATATTCAGCAGCTTGCCGATTCATTTCAAGACGAACATGACCACGCGAATTTGCCCTAAACCGATGCCTGTGCAACGTTGAAAGACACGTACGGAAAGTCAGCTGGATCGCCGGCATCGACAGTCGCTGGCAGGAAGGCTCCAAAAAGGAGGATTCGTTATGTTGTATTGGGCACTGGTGTGTCTGGTTATCGCCATCATCGCCGGCGTGCTGGGCTTCGGCGGCATCGCGGGCACCGCAGCGGGCTTCGCCAAGATCCTGTTCTTTATCTTCCTGGTGCTGCTCGTGGTTTCGGTTCTTGCCAATGTTATTAAAGGGCGCGGTCCAAAGATCTAGTGCCAGCCACTTGAAGGAATAGGCTAGGCAGACGCAAGGATGCGTCGCTTGATAGCAATACGGCGCCACCCCCAGGAAAAGAGCGGAAACTCAATACGCCTACTTTTGAAAGATTTACTTGCTATCCTGAGCTGCCCTTAGATCGGAAAGAGTGATGAGCCACCGCAATCGCGATATCGGTAAAAAAATCGGCGAATATCGGTACCTACACAGCTCGGCAGTCCACCTACTTGGCCCGGAAGTCCAGCATCGGATAGCTGAGGCCGCTTCGAGAGCCTCACTTGTTCTCGGAAAGAACTTCAACGTTGTGAAACTGAGTTCTCGAACAGATGACCTCACCCTTCTGAACTACCCTACGTTTTTTGAAGAAGCTTTCCCAACACTTGAACAGGCTTGGAAGTTTGACCTGGAGACTCTGAACTATCGCTACCGCGTCTACCTGGAATCAAACAACCCGCCGATTCTTCACCGAAAAGAACTCCTGCTGGCACCTGATCACAATGAGATTCCGCGCTACTCGGCTCTAACAAAAGAAGCTGAAGGCATCGGTCTATTTGATGACACTAAGAGAATCGGCTTTCTTCAGGAATGGGAACGTCTACTTAAAGACAAAGGCTATGAGGTAATCGACCACTCATTGATCCCCATAGCCAACCAAGAAGCAGATTCTCAACTAGAACCAAAGAGCAACGAATCACAGCAGATCCACAGACACCTAACGGCCCTTACGAGAACCCAGATGTCCGCGCCAATGCAAAGTCTGGCCCGTTACGGTTATTTAGATGGTTCTAAATCTATTTTCGATTATGGATGCGGGAAAGGTGGAGATCTTCAGCTTCTTAAAGAAAATGGCGTACAAGCAGCAGGCTGGGACCCGTATTACGCGCCAAACGCAGAAAAAGAGCCGGCTAACATAGTCAATATGGGCTTTGTAATAAACGTTATCGAAGACGTGGAAGAGCGCAGCGTGGCTCTTCAATCAGCATTTGGCCTTGCAGAAGAGTGTTTAGTCATCTCTGCCATGCTTGAAAATGCCAATGCGCGAAGCGGCATACCCTACAAAGACGGTGTTCGAACATCTAGGAACACCTTCCAAAAATACTTTTCCCAATTAGAGCTCGCAGCATACATAGAGGCAACCCTCGGAGCGAAGCCAGTCCCGGTAGCGCCTGGTGTTTTCTACGCCTTCAAAACATATGAAGCGGAAGCCGATTTCTTTCATCGCAAAAATGCTCGCTGTCGCACACCAATCAATGGTGCGGTACGGAGAAATGTACATAACTCCCAGCCCCCAAGAATGAGCACAGCCTCTTTCGCGCGCAAATATGAAAACAATTCTGAGCTGCTAGAGAAATTGTGGTCCTTCTGGCTTGAGCTGGGCAGAGAACCAAAGCCAAACGAAGTCGAAGACCTGGAAAAGATTCGAGATTGCTTAGGATCTTACCCATCAGCTTTAAAAATACTCGTGAATCAAAAGGGTGAAGAAGGCGAAGCGATGCTGAAAAAAGCTCAGCAGCAGCGCAATAACGACTTAATAGTTCAATTAGCTGAACACAAGTTCTATCGAAAGCCCCTACCTCGCCCTTTGCCTGAGCGCTTCAAAGAGGACCTCAGGCACTTTTTCGGTAACCAGGCCAATGCGCTAGCAGTTGGAGAAGAACACCTGGTTAGCATTCTGGACAAAGTAAGGATCCATTCAGAGTGCGTTGAATCAGCCCAAAAGGGTATCGGTTGGCTAGATGACGGTCACTCGCTACAGCTGCACACGGATTTGATCTCCAGGCTACCTCCAACTCTGAGAATCTACATAATTTGTGCATCCAGCCTATATGGAGATCCAAGCTCGGCTGATCTCGTTAAAGTTCACATACGCTCAGCAAAATTGACGCTGATGAAATTCGACGACTTTAACGGGAAGGCCATCCCCCGAATGCTGGAACGCACCAAAATTAATTTGATGAACCAGCGGATAGACGTTTATCAGTACGGCGAAGAATTCGAACCTCCCAACCTTTATTTGAAAAGCCGATACCTTCATGAGGACCAAGAAGGCTTCTCTGAGCAGTTACGATTTGATGAAAAAATGGAGGAGATGCGAGTAGCCGATTTCAGCGGCTTCGGTCCATCTTCATCTGAGTTTGGACAGATTCTCGAAGACAATCGGCTATCGATTGATGGTTTCGCGTTGGTGAGAAGCCGGGGCATTCCGCCTTTGGATAGAGCTTGCGGCAAATATTTTAAATATCGAGACTTTGTCGAATGCGGAGAGACACATATAGCAGAGCAAACTGAGAATCGCCCCAAACAACCTGAAACCTACACAGCTCTTTTCGATTTGGCGAAGAACCTACTAGACCCAATTATTGACTACTTTGGCATGGTCCAGCTCACGTACGGCTTCTGCTCTGCTGAATTGAACAAGAAGATTCCGGGTCGAATCGCACCCAAGCTCGACCAGCATGCCTCTCACGAGCTCAACAAACTGGGAAACCCTATCTGTAAGAGACTTGGTGCCGCAGTAGACTTCATCGTCGAAGATGAGGATATGCTTGAGGTCAGCCAATGGATCGCGGAAAATCTCGAATTCGACAGGCTCTATTTTTACGGTAAGGATCGTCCGATTCATTTGAGTTTCAGCGAGTCCCCAACACAGCAAGTGACCGTCATGACGCGCAGCGGGAAGGCTCAAAAGCTTCTTCCCAGATCGTACTCTGTCGATAATTTTTTGGAATCACAAACCACACATATTTAGGAATGCCACTCGTCCGGATATTGATCTGGAAGTTAAATTTCGATAACTTAACGTCCAATCAACATTTCACTTCCGAGCATGGAGGCCCTCGTGGACGAGTTCTCTCATACCTTCCCCGCAGCCAGGGGTATACAGTCTGGTCGGCCGTGCTACGTCGCCATGTGTCCACTCCGCCTCGTACCGAAAATCTTCATTTTCGATGGCCAGGAAGTTCCACCGGAATTAAGAGCTCAGAGAGTCCTTAACAGAACCAGAATTCCCGACATTGTCAGCTACCTAGTGGACAATCCCTCAGACTATACGCTTTCAGGTATTACCGCCTCAGTAGATGGACAAGTCTCATTTGAACCCAGCACGGACACCGGACTTGGCCAAAATCTTGGACTGCTCTCGATTCCCATGGATGCCAAGATCCTGATCAATGACGGACAACACCGTCGTGAAGCAATCGTTCAAGCAATCGAACAGAACCCCGAACTTGGCTATGACAACGTTCCAGTGCTCTTTTTTATCGATGAAGGCCTCAAGCGTAGTCAACAGATGTTCGCCGATCTGAACAAGCATGCAGTGCGGCCAAGCGATTCAATAAGCACTCTCTATGATCATCGCGATGCCCTATCGGAGCTGGCACGGAATGTTGCGAAGGAAGTGAAAGTCTTTTCGCGATTAACCGAAATGGAGAGATCGAGCATCTCTAATCGAAGCAGTAAGCTATTCACGCTTTCAGCGATCAAGAATGCATCCAAAGCCATGCTTATGAAGGGAAAAAATGATCCCATCACGCAGGATGAGCAGGACCTCGCGATCGATTTTTGGAATGAGGTTGCCGTGAATATGAGGGACTGGCAGCTCGCCCTCGAAAAGAAAGTGGCGACTTGCGACCTGCGGGAACAATACGTCCACGCGCATGGGGTCATGCTTCAGGCTATGGGCCAAATTGGCGCAGACCTACTTTTCAAGCCTAAAGCCCAATGGAGCAAGATTCTAAAAGGTCTGCAAGAAATCGACTGGGCACGCGCAAATGCTGACTGGGAAGGTCGTGCAATGCATCACGGTCGCATAAGCAAAGCTCGAAGCAGTGTCGTTCTAACCGGCAACTACATCAAACAGCAACTTAGTGTTCCGCTTACACCCACGGAGCAGGAATACGAGGAGTCGTTCAAGAAATGACGGCACAAGAACAGTTCGTCTATCCGACCCACTTAAACATGATTCAAGAGTTCTCTCTTGGCAATCGCCCACTCGTGGATCTGGTTCGAGAAATACAAACAATATACTGCTCAGATGACCGCCCTTGGATCATTGGCTTTAGTGGCGGCAAAGACTCCACCTGCGTTTTATCACTTATTTATATGGCACTGCTGCAACTGCCTGCAGAAAAACGCAAAAAGCACATCTACGTGGTCTCATCCGATACTCTGGTAGAAACGCCTGTAGTCGTCGATATGATCAAGAAGGTCATTAACACCATAAACGAATCGGCACCCCGAGAAGGCCTACCGATCAGTGCACACAGCGTTGTGCCAAAGACAGATCAAACCTTTTGGGTGAATTTGCTCGGTCGTGGTTATCCTGCGCCAAATCAGACGTTCCGCTGGTGCACGGAACGAATGAAGATTGACCCTGTAAGCGAGTTTATACTCGATAAGGTCGCCAAATTTGGTGAGGCCGTTGTAGTGTTAGGCTCTCGCAGCCAAGAGAGTGCGTCTCGCGCCCAGGTTATCGCGAAACATAAAATCGATGGTTCTGCGCTTAGCCGCCACAGCTCTCTTCCAAACGCCTACACATATATGCCAATCGAAAGCTGGTCCGCAGACGAAGTGTGGATGTACCTAATGAGTGCCCCATGCCCATGGGGAGGATCAAACCAAGAGTTGCTCGAATTGTACAAAGGGTCGAACCAAGGCGAGTGCCCGCTAGTAATCGATAAAAGTACGCCCTCGTGTGGGAACAGCCGTTTCGGGTGCTGGACATGCACCGTTGTGACTGACGATAAAGCGCTGCATGGCCTTATCGAGTCGGGTGCCAATTGGATGAAGCCTTTGTTGGCGTTCAGAAACAAACTATACATGTCCCGCCAACCAGAAAACTCTGAAGAGTATCGCAACTTCCGCCGCAGAACAGGAAGAGTCTCTTACAACTCGGGCGACATCAGTGATGATAGTGTGCGAGAAGTGCGCCATATCCCGGGTCCCTATTGGCTGTCCAAGCGCCAAGAATTCCTCCGTGAACTGCTCACTATTGAGAAGGGGATTAACGAGAGTGGTGAGTCTATCGAACTGATTACTCGCCCCGAGTTACACATGATAAGAAGAGAATGGCTACGCGACCCAAATGAACCGGACTGGGAAGACTCCCTGCCGCGGATTTATCGAGAGGTCTATGGAGAGGACCTTGATTGGGTAGAGGACGATGCTGGCGCATTTACACGAGCAGATTCCGAAACACTTGAGAGGCTCGCAGAAAAATACGGTGTTCCATCAGCGCTTGTTCGCAAGATGCTGGAAGCAGAACTTCAAGTATCGGGTCTAGGCAATCGAAGGGGCATACTGAACAGCCTGGAGAGTATCCTCCAAAGAGATTGGGAGGATCTCGACGCGATCAATGAGCGCAACCATTCCTTTCGTAAGCGAGGCAAATCGTACGTTGAGGAAGTGAAAGACGAATTTTCAGAGTTTTTGAACTAATGCTTATTAAAGAGCTTACGCTTACCGACTTTCGAGTCTACCAAGGGAAAAACTCCTTCAACCTCACCCCCGAAAAGCGTGAGGGCAAAACACGGCCCATCATTCTTTTTGGCGGTTTAAATGGCGCGGGTAAAACAAGCATCCTTTTGGGCGTAAGGTTGGCGCTCTACGGACGTTTGTGTCTGGGCAGTGCAGTTTCCCAAAAGCGCTATGATGAGTTTCTGCTCGACGCCATACATCACTCAAGAGAGACTGGTCGTTCCGCCAACTCTTCGTCTGTTGAGCTCAAATTCACTTACGCAAAGCTCGGAACGGAAAGCCAGTACCACGTTAAGCGTGAATGGGAACGAAAGGGCAAAGGCGTTAAGGAAACACTCACTGTCTTGGAGAATGATACGCCTATTAAAGGTTTGAGCTACGAGCAAGCTCAGAACTTTCTGAATGAACTGATACCTGCAGGTGTATCCGACTTATTCTTTTTTGACGGTGAGAAAATCGCCCAACTAGCTGATGATTCCGGAGGAATAGCCCTCGAACAATCTATCAAGAAATTACTGGGGCTCGACGTCGTTGAACGGCTCTCCGGCGATCTAACCGTTCTTAACCGGAATCTGGCCAAGCGATCGTCCGCTCAGGAAATGCAGGCACAAATCGACGCTGAGCAGACCAAACTGATGCACTGCCGGAAACAAGCTGAGATCATCCGCCAAGACATCTCAACCATCCTCGCTCAGCGCGCTGAGTTACAAGAGCGCGCGAAAAGGCTCCAGAAAGATATCGATGATCGAGGGGGACATTTCTCCACATCCCGGGCTCAGCTCGAAGGCAAGCTGAGTCAGCTCCATAGCGAGCGAGATAGCTTAACATCCGAAATTAATGGCCTTATATCCGACGCGGCACCCATTGCCTTGGCAGAAGACTTTTGCCGAAGAACTAAAGAACAGATTGAGCAAGACCTCCAGCTTCAGGGGCTTTTGCAGGAATACAGAATCCACAACGGATACCGAACACACCTGGAAGGCGCTCTCGATTCAAAGCTGGCACCCGATTCTTTGGCTATCGTGCTCGCTGAGATGGATAAACTGGGCAACTCCCATCAAGACCTCGAATCCCAGACTTTGGTTCACGACTTAACGCCCTCTCAAGCAGGGAAAATATACTCAGCATTCGAGGATGCCAGAAGACAACGGCAGGATGTGATTAAGTTGTTTGATGCTCTGGAGCGCATCGAAGCGGAACTCGATGAAATTGGAGCCTCTCTGGCCCGCGCTCCGGACGATTCATTGATTGCCTCTGATTTCGAAAACTTGCAGCAGCTACAGCAAAAACTTGGCAGGTTAGATGCTGAAATCGAGTCAGCGCGGGCGAAAGGAAAAGACGCAGCTAATGAAGCCGTCGAAATAGCCCGCCGGCTTGACCGACTGTACGAAACTGCTGCGAAGCTGAGCGACCAAAAGAGAGTTATCGACTACGTCAACAACGCCAATGGCTTGCTCGCGGACTATGTCGATCAGACAGCGACCGCCAAGGTTCGAGACCTTGAAGTCCAGTTCACCGAGTGCTTTGCCAAACTTGCTCGTAAAGAGGACATGGATCTACAAATTCAGATCAACCCCAAGACCTTCCACGTAGAACTATTGACTGGTAACGGGCGGACGATAGCGAAAGACGAGCTTTCAGCTGGTGAAAAACAGATATTCGCAATTGCTGTTCTTGAGGCACTTGCAAAAACCTCCGGACGCCAGCTGCCTATGATCGTCGATACTCCGTTAGGGAGACTGGATTCTGAGCACAGAACCAAGCTGATAGAAGGCTATTTCCCTATCGCAAGTCACCAGATGATTGTGCTCTCTACAGACACTGAGGTGGATGAATCATTCTATTCTGATCTCTCACCCGACATATCCCGGGCCTATAAGCTCGAATATGATTCAAAAGCCGGAGCGACTCGCGTCCGTGAGGGTTATTTTTGGCACCAAAAGGAGGCCAGCTGAGATGTTTCCCACCCGCATTCAGTTGAGTAAAAAGACCTGGGATAGGCTTCAGTTCTTGCAAACAAAAACGCGCCTGACTCCTAATGTGCTGGCACGCGCAGCTATTTCACTTGCACTGCGCGATACACATACTGCAACAATCAATAAGAGCAAACCCGACCAAATTCATGTCATCAACCGCGACGTGCTTTTTGGTGATCAAGAAAAGGCATATGAAGTATTAATCCAGCAATTCTGCTCCGAACAAAAGGTCGAGGCCGATTATCAAAGCATCATACGATCCTTAATCGATAGCGGTCTGCATAAAATGGGGCACGTCAAGAAACTTTCAGACTTGCGAACTGCCTTTTCTTCATAGCCTCTCAGACTCCTCCAGGTTTTGTATTGCAAGGCCAAAACCAAACAGCGACTCATACGACACTTCTAACCATAGTATTTTTTTATAGAGTCGTAGATCACCTTGGACGATCGACTTGTGGGATCGAGTTCCAGAAAGAACTGATCATCTAGTTCGCATTTTGATAAATGATCTAAAAACCTTTCACAACTAATAACTTTGTCCCACTCGAAGCTGGAATTTTCAATCTTATATAGGTCCTTAAAAACACGAACTAAGGCGTTAAACCCAATTGCCTTATTTAAAGAGGATCGCTTCTCTCCTTTAGACCAAGCTATAGGCCACTTTTGTCTAACAGCATCAAAAAAATTAAGGAGGTTCGAGGCTATAACCTCATCTTTGTCTTTTATGAACGCCTTCCTAAAAAAATGCTTTTCCAAGCTAGCTCGATCTAAATGTGATAGCTCATTTTTTCTCCAGAACTTAGATTCCGCCAGAAAGTGGTCCCTATCAGCCTTTGGATCTGGTGATATAAGTTTAACAACATTCTCAACAAAGGTTGCTTGAGTCAGAAACTCGCCCTTCACCCCAGGTGTGGCCACACCTAACCTTTTTATTGACCTATAGAAAGGACTTTTCACTTCAGCATTTAGAATGACAGCAATATCGTGGCAAGTTCGTTCTGGACTTCGTGCTTCCGCCAATGCTTGCAAGTCATATACCAAGCTTTTGTTTACCTTGGTTTGAGCGAGGTTTACGGTTGCAAATATCCCTGCCTGTGTTGAAACGTCAGCACCAACAAAGATAGTTACTAAAAGCTGAAAAGGAGAAGTCGAGCCATCTGGATTCTCAAACTCGAAGTTGCTCTCATTGAAACCTGCCAGTCGATGCTGCCCATCTAGTATCGAGGCGATCTTATCGTCTTCTCCCTCATTAGAAGTTAAAGTTATAGATTTCGAGCTCTCGTCCCAGCTTACATTTTCTTCATTAATGGAGAGAATTATTGAACTGGGAAAGGTCGCATCGATTCCTTTTATGTAAAAACTAATTTTCTTCACCCTATCCGGCTTTAGCTCTCTCTGGATACCAAGGTATTTACCAACATCGTCGTGTTGAATTTTCCTAACATCGGCCTCCGAGATTCGAGTAACATCAGAAGCTTTCATAACTCCACAGTAAAAATCACCAACAGGTTGACTTACCTTTATTGCATCAAAAGTTACAGAATACGTCATTTTGTCAACTCTATTTAGAAAACACTTTATCATTTAGATTCTTTTGACTGGAAGAAACAGCCTCGTTATACGACTCACCAGGATATCTATCGTGGTATGATGCGTAATACCAAACAATGAGAGAAACCAAATATATAAATACTCCAAACCAACTTAGGTCATACCCAAAAAGCCCATAAAGATATTCTTCAGCTCCTTTCCCTAACTCAACCTGACCGGATTTAACAATTTCACCAATCCTAAAATATGAAAAGCTAAGAAGACCGCCAATCAAAGAAAATAGCGAAAAAATAAAAACAAAAGAAAAAAATCTAAACTGGACTTTAACTTGGCCTGCGACTTTCTTTAGTAGTAGAAGAAAAAATGGCGTTATCATTGCAGTTGTCAGAATAAACACTTCTCCGCCCTTTAGGTTCCCCCAAAAAGCATCAGAATAACCCATGGGCAGAGCCCAACTTTTGATGGCAGAATCCACTATAATCGGTAAAAAAGAACCGAGAAGCATCCAAAAACAAGCTATCGAGGTTTGTGTATGGCCGTTTTGTATAAACCGATCGTATTTTTTTGCCATTCTCGCACGCCTGCTCACTGTTCTAACTCCCAGAATGCCAAATCTTTCACCTTGACGACCTTCTTCTTTCCATCCACGCATAGGCTGTGATGCTTAGTTAGCCTACGAATCTGCCCCATAAAATACTCTTCATCCTGCTTGCTCTGAGTATTGAAGATGGCCTTAATTTCCTGTGATCTAATGTTGGCGACCTGGTGAATCACCCATGAGAGGATAAGAGTTGAGTAGTCATTGTCGCCAGTTTTAAAGTGGGTTAATTCCTGTGTTGAAAGGATAGTCCCGACTCCAAACTCTCGTCCCTCTTTGAGAACTTTCTTTAAGCTTTCGAAGTCCTGAGACATAAAGTTATCGGCTTCGTCTACCAAAATCATTTTGGAGATCTGACGATAGTTACCGTCAAGCTTGGAGCTACCTTGCTGATGCATCTGGGTGTAGAAAAGATCTAAGGTCAGAGCGACAACGAGGTTTTGGATCGTGCGATCATAGCCAGAAAGGTTGATGACTGTAACGCCATCTATCAGGTCATATAGCGACTGCGTTTTACTCGTGTCTGGCTCGAAGATTTCATACGCTGACAACACTTCCAGAGCCGCATAAAGGGAGTCATGGTCAATTCTCTCCTGCTCCTGGAATGTCGACCACACATCTTCCAATGTTGGGGCAGGCCTACTCCAAGTGCTTTCATCATTTGAATAAATTCCCGCAGCTTCATAGGCGTTCCGGATCACCGTGCGCAATTTACTTTGCTGCTTTACGCCAAGGTTATAAGACTTTGTCATCGACGAAATGAACTGACCAGCAACATGCACCGGTAGCTTTTTCTTGTCTCCAAACAAGGCGAACGGGTTGAAAGGCAAGCAGTCAAGTTCGAAAACCTGGGCATCAGTGGCCTGAACAAAATCGTCTTTAACGTAGTCAGCCTTGTAATCGAAGATCAGTATCCCTATTGGGGCTCCGTCAACGTTATGATTTTGATTTCGAACAAGCTGAGTAATCAGTGATTTGGTGAATTGGGTCTTCCCTGTGCCCATCGTGCCAATAATTCCGGTATTCGTATTGAAGAGCTTTTCGGTATTCGTAGGCTCCCAATAGACTACCTCACCGCTTTGAACATCCTTGCCAAACTCGACCTTGAGCGGCTCGCCAGTTACCGCAGGTTCGAAATTTCCGCCCCCCTCTTCTGAAGTATCATCAGCCGCAGCGGGGAAGACACCGCTATCATGTTTTGAAAACGGATACATAACCGTTTCCGTCTTATTGAGGGCAGGCTTCTTCGCTGCATCCTCTTCTATGTCTGCAGGCACTTGCTCAGTGAATGACTGCAGAAAATACTCTTTGGGCACGTGAAGGAATGAGCCGTTGTCGATTTTCTTTCTAAGTTTTTTGTAAGGGGTCCTCACAAGCTCATCGAGCAGCCCCATTGGTATTTCTGCCTCCAACACACCGTCTTTGAGGTCGTACTTCTCCTCAAAGCAAGATTCATTGTTTATATGTGCAACAACCAAGGCTTTAGGGTAATCGTCAGGGAGCTCGCCGATACGATAGTTGCCTTCAAGCCATGCCTCCCGGTTACTCAAAAGACCTGAAAAATGGTCAGTTTCGAATACCTCATAGAGCTCGTATTTCTCAATTTGAAGCAAGACTTGGCGGACAAATAAACCTCGGTAGAGCTTGGCTTCAAGTGTGTCGGGGGTTGGTCCAAGTAGATTCTTTCCCATGTACTGCTTTAGCTCTAATGCCTGTTCCCTAGCTTTAGCGAAATCTGGGCGGCCGCCTGCCTTCACCTCGACAGGTAGGAGATATAAACAATCATCCTTGAATCCTGCGAACAAGATGTCATCAGAAATAGCACCCTTGCGAATGTTTTTATTGTGGCGGGAAAAATCACTATCCGACATCGCGAGACCAATATTGCCGGCTACGCGAATCATCTCTGCGACCGATATTGGAACCCAAGTGATGTCTGACTGGGCGAGCATTGTGCTAACAACCTTGTAAGCTCCAATGATCCCTTCCTTGGCGGTCTTCTCTTTAGACTGATCAGTAATCAGCTTAAGTAGCCATTCACCATTGAAGGCATTGAATTCACGGATCAATTCATTACCAGCGTTCCCTAGCACGTTCTTATACAGATCGATTTGTTTTGTAACGGTAATTGCGTCGTAGCCAGAAGAGCTCGTGTATTGATCTGAATAATGGATCAGGATTACACCAGTCTTCGCCTGGAAAAACTTGAGCGTAACCTTGGGGTCAATGATGGTAGTCCACAGAGAGCTGTCGTATGAGCGTTCGAGCAACGCCATGAATTCCTGGCTCACGGCAAGGCTGATGGCAGAATGATCGTGGTAGACGTCATTCTTCGATTGCGACGGGCGCCACAACGTGCCTATCATCTTGGCCAATTTCAGATGAGGAATGTCATCGTAATCTACGCCACTCAACCCAAAGGCAGTAAAGTAACGATCACCCTCACTGCGTGAAGATTCACCCGACAACAAACCTCCACACGCTATGCCAGACAAGTGGTCGCTAATACTGTTGTCGACAGCCTCAACTTTCTGATCATTCTTGAAAAATGTTAGGTGTGCGTACGCCTGTTTCTCAACGTTCTCATGCCGGAACTTGCTGAATGTCAGCCGAGTTCTTAACAAGTCAATAACCGCATCTGCGTTACGGCGCGCGGCGCCCTTGTCTAATCTGTAGCTATCCTTGATCTCTTCATACATTCCCATCTCTGCGAACTTATCGAATTCAGTCTCAATAAGTTCTTGATCATAGAGGTTCACATGTATGTGAAGGCCGTCCTGCAAGTGGGCTTGATAGTAAGAGACGAGGCCCTGAAAAAGTTCAGTATTCTCCGCGTTGTTGACTGAATTGATGAGTAGTGGCGCATCGTCAACTTGAAGGAATAACTGATTGAATGTGCTAGTGAATTCTTCAATCTTGTGTTTGACCAGATTGGTGACGAAGTCAAAGCTAGTTTCCTGGTGAGGCACAATCTCTAGCCAAAAGGGGTTCTCAGGGACCGCCTGCGTATAGTTGTATTGGTTTTCCTTATCGAATAAGTGGGGTATGAGCCCCCTCGGGTTTAACCGGCTCTTCGTAACCTCAGGCAATTGACGGAAACTCCTCGCTTCACCGTCCAGTACGATTTCTTCTACCAGTTTGAGGTAATAAGACATCACCAGTGGATGGAATGGGGAGAGGAATCGCTTTTCGTTAAGCGTCACAAAGCCTAGCCGAATCACTAATCGCTCGGAGTAGCTCAATGACTTACCCGTGGGAATTTGTTCTAAGTAATCGATACAGGCATGGACATATTCCTTGCCAAGCGCCACGAGTTCTGGCCCCCAACTGGCTAGCGAAGGTAGCGTTTTATGCTTTTGGAAATACCCAATTAGTGCTGAGTAGGCCTCGTATAGAGCAGAGTCAGCGAGTTCTAACCCTGAACTAGGAATTCCTTTTTTGAGATCATTGTCCCATTCAACGCAACCTTCATTAACTAATGCCGATTCCGCTTGTAACAGCCATTTTCTCAGGAATAGAGGCTCCGACTCCTGATTATCGAATACAACTGTCTCTTTGCCCGGCTTATAGATACCGTTAAATTCATCGTTCTTGAAAAGCCTGGCAAATCTATTCGTATCAAATATGACAGGTAGCTTAAGCGTTTCTTTGCTAGGCTCACCCTCTACTAAAATCTTTAGCTCCGCTTCACCATTGGTCAGAGTAAAACTAACCTCATCGGATTCGTCATAAAGCTGAGTAAAATCCACCTTCCCAAATTCGGTAGTAGCGATCGTTTGGCCACTATCCTTGAGTTCGACCGAAGAGGTGAGATCTGGATTCAATTCAAGAACATGCTGATCTGCTTGGAGGACGAGTGCCTTTCTGCGGTAATCTATGAGGAATCTATTATCAAACGCAGATAAATGAAAAGTTCCCTCCCGAATAATCATACAGTGGAAGCTGTATTTCTCGTTTGCGGAGTCTCGATTTAGCCGCAGGCTGAAAAAACGGGGCTCGACACCGGCAACACCAGAAATGGTGAAAGTCGATTTCTCTCCTCTTGAGGAGAAATCGATGTCAATAAGCTCTGACATAGATTTTGGTAGCAACGCTAGTTCTCGCCTTTCTAGGCGCTGCCCAACGAAGCTGATCTTGAAATTAAATAATTCTTGATCTGCAGGAACCTCAACTATTAGGTGCTTGTCTCGCCGTCCAGCTGCGGTCTCTTTTTTATCTCGAACATCGACTTCGCAGCCGTTAACCGTCAAACCCTCGTAATCGAGGGTGAGATTCTTCTGCCGGTCCTCTTCCGCCCTAAAATCGCCATAGTTCAAGTCTTTCCAAGAAACCTCTGGATTTTCGCCAAAATGCTTCTGTATAAACTTTGAGCCAAATTTGGTGAGCCTGTCCTCCAATTCGTTAGGGAAATGCTCAACCGCAAACTCTATTTCTTCACGAAGTTGGCGATTAGCCTCAAGCCGACGAGCAACTTGCTTCTCATTGGAATTGCTCAAAACTTGGGGATCGTTGAAAAGCCCCAGCTCCTGGAAACGAAGATCTCCATCAATCACCGCATCGTGAAGATGTCGAAATCCGAAAACACTGGATCCTTCTTCGTTAATGACGCGCACCTGATGCTCGAGAAGACATCGAGACGCCACCTGGCTAGACATGTCATCGGAAATCAACTCGTCTAGCTTTTTTTTTGTTTGGCGCGGAGACCAAACGGCCTTGCCCTGCCCCAGATCGAACGCACTGTTTATAAGCGTATCGAGCAAGCTGTTGTGAATTATAAGAAGCGCACAGCTTTCAAACGGAACTTCCTGAGCGGCAACCTCATCCCGAAGGCTAGAGATGTAGTTTTCGGTGTAGCACCCACTATCAACATCGGGCTGCTCTAGATGACCGGACACCAACAAGCGGCAACCGTTAACAGAAAGATAAGAGAGCTCCTGGCCCTGAACCTCTAAAACACCGTCCCGATTCTCCAGCAATTCAGAGACAAGTCCTCTCGTGTTTTCAGGGTCTGGTGACTTGAATTGATATCGGGCGCCCGCTTCAATTCTTTCTTGAAGCCAATCCCTCAGATTCTTTACAAGAAAGGCTTCAAAGTGTTTTCCGGACATATACCGCATCCCCGCTATCGCTCATTCTTTCAACGTTCCCTATTCGCTCTAAAAACCGAATAATTGCCTGTTCAGACTGACGGTCAAACCATACACCCCGCTTTCTAAATTCAGAGAGAAGCTCCTGAAACTGCATCTGCTTCTTATCGCCGATAGACAGGTTTGTGAGCAGCAGGAGATAATCTTGAGAAATGGTAAGCACCCGACCAGAGCGGCCCCTCACCTGTATGAAGTGGGAAGCAACTTCATTCTCAAAAGCGTTAACAAACTTGCTGTTGACTGTGAACTGGTTGGTACCTCGTTTGCTAAATATCTCTTTCGCTGTATCGCTTAGAAGTGCAAACATTCCTTTTGCCGTTTGAGCATATGCATCTACGGCCTCTAAGCCTCGTTTTTCTCGATATCTTCTGCAGAACTCGATTAATGAGTTATGTAGCTCATGTTGTTGACGCTTTGGCATGGCCTCGACATCCTGCAGAACGTGCCACAAAGGAAATTTTTTCGCCTTCTTGTTTTGGGGCTGATTTAAGTACTCAAGCATTGATAAAACAGGAAACAAATCAGCTACCTTCACGATGAGCTGTCCGAAGGACTCCCCCACCTGCTTTCTTTCTAAACTCGCCTTCTCAGTGTCGAGAATAAAAAAAAGCGGCTTACTGTCCGGTGCCTCAGTCCATCCGTTTATATTCAAAGCGAGTTGAGCGCTATACAAAAAGTTATATAGATTAAAAAACAAGCTCAAATTCTGCAGAAAGTAACTAGGATGCTTGAGTAGAAAACTTAAGTCCTCTGAAAATAATTTAGAGAGGAAGGGCAGATAGGGGTGCTCTGTAGGCTCATCACTAGAGTCAGTTAGGAATTTTTGAAACTCGTCGACGAGTTCTTTTTCGAGAAAGTTGACGTCACTGCTTAATCTCGGAAATTCAATTCTCTCGTGCAGAATGAAGTTAGTCAGCACCTGCGAAATATGCTTATTTGTGGAGGTATCCGCTTGCGTAGTTTTAAATATTAAAAACTCCGGCGACACCTTGAAAAGCCCCGATGCATCATCTTCAAAATACATCGTTTCAATGAGCTCATTCATAGTGTCATCTGTTAATTTGGGCGTCAGGCGGTCAAAAACGGCTTTCCCGAAGGTCTCTAGCGTTGAACCTTTCGTTAGTTGTTTTTGCAGGGCTGTCGATAGAACGCTTCCCGCTATCGCGTCAAAGTCATAGCCGGCGGAATTTGACCTCTGCTGTCGAAACGGGAGAAAACTGTTTACCAGATTTCGTTCTTGAATTTCTTGTTCGTCCAGCTCTGCAAGATTCTCAGCTACCGTCACTCTTCACCCCCAACTACAAATTCCTCATCATCCACTTCATTGGTCAGGACAACTTGACTGCGAGCTTCGGAAAACAGCAATCGATTAGAGTTGACGATAACTCCTGTAACGTCTGCGATGATTTCCTCTAGGATCACGATAGTATTTTTATCGTGCTTATTAGGCCGGTACCCATTGTTAATTTTGGAGATCAGCTCCAGGAAACTCACGTTCACATAGAATGTTCGTAAACGCTGATCACCTACTTTTATACACACAGGGAACTCGTGGATATTAGCCACAGGCTCTTTCTCGATTCCTTTGAAATCTGGCCTCAGATTGGCGTGGGCAGAAATGAAAACTTTATTCCTACTACAAAGGAACATATGGCCCCGCTTCGTAAGCGACGGCTCAAGACGATTCCCAAATCGCATCAAGGCTGAAAACAATTCGTCTTTATAAAAGTCGCGGAGAGGAGTTTTATCGCCTCCATCATAAGTCGCGTGTAGCCGCCAAATTTCAATGTAGCGATTATATAGCGGCTGCTCGAAATCGTCGCCGAAGGTCTGATGGAAATTGTTCCCGATTTCAACGTCCTGAAGAAGATAAAAAAACCTAAGCCAACTAGCTGCATCCAACTCTCGTACATTGAGATCACTCGCAACATCCGCCTGAAACTCTTCAAACGCCTGCTCTTTGACTCCAAGCGGATGTTGAATTAAAAATTGGTCAATTCGCCGTGACCTTATCGAGCAAGGATCAAAGTGACTAATGACCTCACTCAACTCATTTTGCCCGCTGACAAACAGGTTATCGCAAAGCAAACCAGGACCCGTAATGAGGTGGTGAACGAAATCAAGTAATGCCCGAGCAGACAAAAACTGATCGAACCTCAACCGAGCGGAGAGAAGCAATTTGACGATGCGTTCACGAACTTCCTTGATTTGAAGCAATCGATAATTGGTTGTCAGTTTATCCTGAGATGTTTCTATAGATTCTAGATAAGCCCTATACAGCGGATTTGCGTCTGATGCCGCAACCACTCTCTCGATTAGCTCGAAGATGAATACTGACCCAGTCTTCCCTTCTTCGAGACTGAATTTTGGGTACTTTTCAAAATTCAGAAACTTGAAATGCGGCGAGATCTCTTCGCCGGACTGAAGGTACGCCTCAATGGCATTCCGTATCTCCTCGTGCTCTTTGTCGCCTTGAGACGAAAAATTAAAGAGCATTCCTACATTGATACCGACAACCAGAGGCTTCTCAGAACTTTTATGTTCTTCAAAAAGTTGGTCGAGCGCTTGGATAGCGTTCTGATCTGGCTTGAAGGCATGCGTGGCATCGAGATGGAAACTGAATTCATCGGAGTAGCGCTTGTGATAGCGCTTGAGAATCTCAGATTTGCCGTCACCGGAGGAACCGCATAGAAATATCACAGTTTCCGGAGGCGGACTGGAGTCCAGTAGGCGCTTGAAGTCGGTCTCGATGTCAGTCTCGACGTAAAGATAATCTTTTAGCTCGTCTTCTTGTTTTTCTCCTTTCCCAAGCGTCGTTACTGCTTGGGCCGAAGACCTTGCGAGGGTATCCAGCAACCGTTTGAACTGCACGTTTCTTATCCTTAATCAACGGCCTATCGGAATAATGGTTCTCATTACGCGCAAAAGTGAACCAAACGTAATGTGAGGCTACCACAGGCTGGAATTTGAAGAAAAGCTAGCGTGCTAAAGATATCTCCGATCCTTTTCCAGACTAAAACACCCGAAAAATCATAGAGTATGTCATGTGAGCCTTAATCTTTCTGGGTATGGTTGGATCTCACGAGCAAACCTCTACGGACAGTCGAAAATAAAAGTGGAATTGGAAATTTATGCTTCGACAAGGTGGGACAACCTCAACCCAACATAGAGGTAGATCCAGGTCCTATTGTTCTCAAGATTCGCCCGCTAATCTGAACCCGCTCGCAGCCTCATAAAAATATGATTTCATGCCCTCGTTTACGGCAAATCCGCCAAAGGCCGAGCTCTTAGGGGATGGTGACATCTAGGCTCGGCACCAATAGCCATTCGGCTGCACGGCAAACTTAGTATGTTATCCGACGTTCTTCGCACGAATATCAGACTATTGGCAAATATTTTATTGACTATCAGGGCATAAAGGGACACAAGGAAATAGCTTGGGAGCGAATCAGGCATCGATGGCCAACATCAGGTGACCAAATTGCATGAGCGGAGTAACTGGATAAAATTGGAGGCGCGGGTCGGAATCGAACCGGCGTACACGGAGTTGCAGTCCGCTGCATAACCACTCTGCCACCGCGCCGGGGAAAGCCTTGGAAACGGGCTTTTGCTCTCAGGAGGCATTGAGAGACTTGGATTGTGATTTCCAACCGGCGAAACCGGAGAGAAATTGGAGCGGGAAACGAGATTCGAACTCGCGACCCCAACCTTGGCAAGGTTGTGCTCTACCAACTGAGCTATTCCCGCCCTACTTCGTTGCAATGAAACGCTGTCATCGCTGAAGTGGCGCTTATATTAATGGATCAGCCGGGGGTGTCAACCCTTTTTTTGATTCAGTAGTTTACCCTAACTGATTGATTATTCTTTAAACAGAACCCTTCACTCCCCGGCTTTGGGGAACAGGTCCGGCCACGCCGCCTTCAGGTAAAGGTACATGGACCACAGGGTCAGGATCGCAGCGACGTACAGCAGCACCTTGCCGAGAATGGCGCCTACCGTGCCGATCGGGAACGCCAGCAGCATGATGATGGACACCATCTGGGCGGTGGTCTTGATCTTACCGATGTAGGACACCGCGACACTGGCGCGTTTGCCCATTTCCGCCATCCATTCCCGCAAGGCCGAAATCACGATCTCGCGGCCGATGATGATGCTCGCGGGGATCGTCATCAACATGGAATGGTGCTCGTCCACCAGAACCGTCAGCGCGATGGCCACCATCAACTTGTCAGCGACCGGATCGAGGAAAGCACCAAACGGCGTGCTCTGGTTCAGGCGACGGGCCAGGTAGCCGTCGAGCCAGTCGGTGGCGCCGGCCAGGGCGAAAATAGCCGCGCTGGTCAGGAAGTGCCACTCGAACGGCAGGTAAAAGATCACGACGAAGACCGGGATCATCACAATCCGGGACACCGTCAGTATGTTGGGTAGATTCATTCGCCCTACTCGTTGTGAAGTGCTGCGTAAATCGATTCGGCCAGCCCGCGGCTGATGCCCCGGACTTTGGCAATCTCCGTGACACTGGCCTTCTTGATCTCCTGGATGCCGCCAAAATAGCGGATCAGTTCCCGCCGGCGTTTCGCACCCACGCCCTCGATGCCTTCCAGTGTTGACTGCCGGCGTTTCTTGTCCCGCCGTGCCCGGTGGCCGGTGATGGCAAACCGGTGCGATTCGTCGCGAATGTGCTGGATCAGATGCAACGCCGGTGAATCGGAGGGTACCCGGAACGTGGCGTCCGTCAAGGCATCGATCAGTTGTTCCATGCCGGCCTTACGGGTGACGCCTTTGGCCACGCCGATCAGCGTAATGTCCGAAAGACCCAGTTGTTCGAACACATCCCGGGCCACATTGAGCTGCCCTTTCCCGCCATCGACAAACACCAGATCCGGCCGTTTGCCCTCGCCGGACTTGATGCGCGTATAGCGCCGCGTCAGGACCTGGCGCATGGCGCCGTAATCGTCACCCCCGGTCACGCCTTCGATGTTGTAGAGCCGGTAGTCGCTCTTGAGCGGCCCGTTTTCGTCGAAGACCACACAGGACGCCACCGTATTCTCGCCGTGACTGTGACTGATATCAAAGCATTCCATGCGCGAGGGCGTTTCCTTGAGTTCCAGCAGGTCCCTCAGGGCCAGTAACCGGCGATAGACCGTTTCCTTGCTGGCCAGGTGCGTCAGTAATGTCTGCTGGGCATTGGTCGCGGCCAGGTCCAGCCAGCGCCGGCGTTCGCCGCGGACGTTCCGGCGGATGCGGACCTCCCGGCCGGCGGCTTCCGTCAACGCCTGGGACAGGATGTCCTGTTCATCCACCTCAACCGGCACCAGGACCTCGCGGGGAAACTCGCGCTGGGCATCGCCGCCGAAATAGAACTGCCCCAGGAAGGCGCTGAGTAGTTCGGCGTCGGACTGCTCCAGGGAGAACCGGGGGAAATAGTCCTTGGTGCCCAGCACTCGCCCGCCCCGCACGAGGATCACGACCACACACACCACGCCGGCATCCTGCGCCATGGCGATCACATCGGCATCGCCGCCGCTCGCTTCGATGGACTGCTGCTCCTGGACGTGACGCAGGTGGTTCACCTGGTCGCGATAGATCGCTGCTTTCTCGAACTCCAGGGCCTGGCTGGCGGTTTCCATGGACTGCATCAGGTCGTCCAGGATCGCCGGGTTCTTCCCCTCCAGGAACATGGTGGCGTGGCGGATGTCGTTGGCGTAGTCCTCCGGCGAGATGTAACCGACGCAGGGCGCCGTGCAGCGGTTGATCTGGTACTGCAGGCAGGGTCGCGAGCGATTATTGAAAAAGCTGTCAGAACAGTTTCTTATGCGGAATATCTTTTGAAGAACATTAAGACTTTCCCGGACGGCGCCGGAGCTGGGATACGGCCCGAACCAACTGCCCTTGGCGCGTCGGGTACGCCCCCGGCGGAAGGTCAGCGAGGGGTATTTGTCGTGGCCCGAGAGATAGATGTAAGGATAGGACTTGTCGTCCCGGAGCAGGATGTTATACGGCGGCCGCAGGGACTTGATGAGGTTCTGTTCCAGCAGCAACGCTTCGGTTTCGCTGCCGGTGATGGTCACCTCGACCTGGGCGATACGGCTGACCAGGGCCTCCGTCTTGGCGGACAGGCCACTCTTGCGGAAGTAGCTGCTGACGCGGTTCTTGAGGTTACGGGCCTTACCGACGTACAGCACCTCACCGGCCGTATCCAGCATCCGGTAGACGCCGGGACGTTCGGTGAGTCGCTTGAGAAAGGTCTTGCTGTCGAATTCGTGGGCCGTGTCAGACTTTGTCGGCATCAAGCAACCCGAGTCTGACGGCCATCAGGGCAAGCTCTACATCGCTGGATATTTCCAGCTTCTCGAAAATACGGTAACGGTAGCTGTTGACCGTCTTGGGGCTGAGACAGAGCTTGTCGGAGATGTCCTGCACTTTCTGGCAATCCACGACCATCATGGCAATCTGCAGTTCGCGTTCGGACAGCTTATCGAAAATCGACAGCTTGTCGTTGTCGGCGCTGTCGCCGCCAAGCTGCTTGAGGGCCATTTTCTGGGCGATTTCCGGGCTGATGTAACGCTGCCCGGTGTGCGCCATACGGATGGCACGAACCATTTCCTTGATGTCGGCGCTCTTGGTGATGTAGGCCGACGCCCCTGCCTGCATGACCCGGGTTGGATAGGGATCGTCGGCGCACGCCGTCACCACGATCACCCGGATCGAATCATCAATACGCAGGACACGGCGCGTTGCTTCAAGCCCACCGATACCGGGCATCCGGATGTCCATCAACACAATATCGGGGGCATCGTTGCGAACGAAGTCGACGGCGTCTTCACCGGATGCCGCCTGACCGATCACCTCGATATCCGTGTTGTCTGCCAGCATCCGCGTGATGCCTGATCGAACCAGCTCGTGGTCATCTACAACCAGGACCCTGATCAAAATCCACCCCGCACAATTATTCGCTATTCTTGAGGAGCCAATGCCATTGGCTGTTGCCACGCCCTGCCGGGCGCGGCCCTGCGCCATATGCCGAACAACAGAATTGTATCGTCTAAGGGGCTTACGGGATACCCGTCAAACCAACTAATTCCGCATAGCGGACCCCGGACCGTTACCCTGCTTCGGGCCCAGCCCGGCGGTGTTCTCGACAGGATTGAACCACACCACCAGGTCCCCTTGCTTGACCGCAGTCATGACCCGGGTCTTTTCGGCCATGGGCGACTCGGTGTCGTTTACCCCGTGATAACGGGTGCAATACTCTTCCACCAGACCCTCAAGCTGGTCGTCACTCAACAGGTCCGTTTCAACGATAAACGGTTCCTGCCGTGGATCCCCCTCGGGAGACTTCTCGGTGTCATCGTTCATGTCGGACATGGGTTCCTCATACAGGGTTGGCTGGACTGTAACCGGTACAGATTCAACAGGGACTGTACCTTACCAGAACAGGGTAATTCATTTACCATCGGCGCCCGGTTTTTGTTCAGGACCGTCCGGTGATCGATCGTTCCGTCTTCAAGCTCACGTTACCCATCCTGTTTGGCTATATCCCGCTGGGCATGGCCTTCGGGGTGCTGTTTGTCACCCAGCTCGACTACCCCTGGTGGGGCGCCACCCTGATGTCGCTGGCGATCTATGCCGGTGCGGGCCAGATCCTGGCGGTGAGCCTGCTGGCGGTTCACGCCAGCCTGCTGGAGGTCTTTGTGGCGTTGTTCGTGCTGAACGCCCGCCACCTGTTCTATGGCCTGTCGCTGTTGGGCCGCTTCCGCGGCGCGGGCTGGCGCAAGGGCTACCTGATCTTCGGCCTGACGGACGAGACCTATTCACTGCTGACCAGCCGCCACCGGACGGACGATACAGAGGCTGAGCAACGACGTGACAGCTTGATCACGCTCTATAACCAGTCTTACTGGGTCATCGGATCAACGCTCGGCGCCTGGCTCGGTCGGGCCGTGAACTTCGACAGCACCGGCATCGAATTTGCCTTGGTGGCGCTGTTCATCGTGCTGACCATCGAACAATACAAGGTGCTGGGCCAGATGCTGCCGATCTGGATTGGCGCAGCGGCCGCCGGCCTGAGTCTTGCGATCCTGCCCTCTGACCAGCAACTGATCGGTGCGGTTGTCCTGGCCACCCTCAGCCTGCTGGCCCACTACCGTTTCCATCGCCCGTCCGTGTCGGCGGGGTCACAGGAGCACAGCCATGGATAACCTGAGCTACCTGCTGGAGTTTATTGCCGTGGGGACGATAGCGACGTTTGCCACGCGGGTTATCCCGTTTGCCTTCTTCTCGAGGCACAGCGAGCATCCCCTGATCCAGCACCTGGGCCGCTTCCTGCCAGCCGCGGTCATGTCGTTGCTGGTGGTGATTTTCCTGCTACGTTCGGGCAACTGGTCTGCGCCAGTCCTGGGGCTGGATGCGCTGGTGCCCAGCCTGGTCGTGGTGGGATTGCATCTCTGGCGCCGCAATGCCCTGCTGTCGATCATTGCCGGTACCGCGTGCTATATGGCGATCCAGCAAAGCGGATTGGGCTGACGGGCCGCCCTGTCCCGGGCGACGTGGTTGCGCGCGGGATGGCGCCTCCCTGCGAGCCGCCTGGGGAACGGGTCACGCTGGATGCCGGTCAATTCCCACAGGCCGTAGCGCCGGAGGACCTATCAGTTCCCAAGCTTGCCAATCCTTATAGTGATGTTAATGGTCTGGCTAGCCCCGAATATCGCCTTCCCGTGCGCCTCCGAACGCTCAACCATGCGGCCTGCGCCAGCTCTGCAGGCTGCCGACCGTGGTGACGCCTATCGTGGTCCGCGATCTGTTACAAAATGTATCCCCAGCCTAGAATAGGCGGTCAACCCGATTTCAATGGAGACCGTCCAGACCCATGAGTGACAACAGGCCAGCCTACAACCTGCACATTCGCGCTGCTACCCGCCGGTCCGACGCATCGGGCCAGGAGATCGTGGTGTACCACTGGGGACGGATTCTTGGCGTTTTTCTGGTCGGCGTGATCGTGCTGGCCATCCTCGGTTTTCTGCTCTGGTCCTGGGTCAGCGGGTCCGGCGCGACGGATAACCAGTCCCGACTGGTCGCCGCTGGCAAGGTGGTGACCCAGGAACCGGCCATGCCGGAGCCATCGACCCCAACCGCAACGGAGAATTCTGCCGGCGAGCCCATGAACGGCCTACCGGAGACGGTAGAGACGGTTGAATCGCCACAAACCGGGTCGCAACCCTCCGATGCGCAGGCTGAGTTGGCCGAGCCTGGCGCGCCGGTCAGCGATGACACGCAAGCCGAGACGAACGCCATCCCCGACGAAACGTCGGCTACGGGGACCGGGATGGTGCTGACCCGGGAGCCTGAGCCCTCGGTGATTGCTGATCCCGCCCAGGCCCCGGAGCCCACCGACGACACCGGATCTGACAATTTTGCGGTCGAAGAGCCGGCGCCCGAGCCCTCAATCGACGATGGCGACAGCCGCGTGGACATCACCTCCGATCATTTGCTCCGTGCGCAGCTTACGCCGGCCGTCGACGGGCATGAGCCGACCACCATGCTGCCGTCGGTAGTGCACATGGGCGATGACGACCTGATCAAGGTGTACTACTTCAACGAACTCAAGGGTTTGAAAGGCCACACGGTCTATAACGACTGGTACCTGGGGGACAAGCGCGTGGCCCGGGTACCGATCGATGCCTATCTCGACCAGATGCGGGCATTCAGCAGCAAGAACATCAATCGCAGCATGCTGGGGGACTGGCGGGTGAAGACGGTCACCGATGAAGGGGACGTCCTGGCGACGGGTCATTTCCGGGTTGTTGAATAGCGACCAACCCAGTCGGGAGAGCCCGTCAGAGCAATGGCTGACGGGCGATCAGGTAGATGTCCATAATCCAGCCGTGCTGTTCCCTTAACGCGGCCCGACGTGCCTGGATCATGGGCCCCGCCTCACTTAGCGGACCCTCGATCAGGCACTGCTTGTCCATGCCCAGGTAGGCGCCCCACCAGATGTGGAGGCCATCGGGGGACAAGGCTTCAAAGGCACCGCCGCTGTCCAGCATCACGGCCACCGAAGCGGCCCCCTCGGGCCAGCCCCGCTCGCGCAGACGGCGTCCCGTCGTGATCTGGACCGGTTCGGCCAACGCGTTCAGCGGGATGCGATGTTCGGCCGTCAGCACCTGCAGACTGGTAATCCCCGGCACCACCTCCACATCCACGTTACGACCGGCCCGATCCAGGCGCCCGGCAATACGCAGGCTGCTGTCATACAGGGACGGGTCCCCCCAGATCAGCATCCCCACGCGGCCACCTTCAGGCAGGTGCCCGGTGATCAGGGACTCCCAGACCCGGGCAATCGCCGCGTGCCAATCGCCAACAGCGCCGAGATAGTCCCCGTCCGCTGACCGCCTGGGGAGATCGAACTCAACCACGCGGGCGCCGGAGTCATCCGACAACAACGTTTCGCAAAGCAGACGCCGCAAATCCACCAGGTCGGACTTGGCGTCGCCCTTGCGCGGCAACAGGATCAGGTCGGCCTCATTCAGTGCGCGCACGGCCGCCAGGGTCACGTGGTCGGGGTTGCCGGTGCCGATGCCAATCAGGGAAAGGTGGATCATGGTGCCTCGCCCTCCCCGTCGGGCCCTGTCCCGGCAAACGGAGAATCCGCTGATTGCGGGCGGAAGCGGCGATCGTAGCCGATCGCATACAGGCTGCTCTCCGTGAAGTCTTCGGCGGCCAGCGCCGGGCCCACCAGGATCAGGGCCGTCCGGTTCATGGCCGGCTCCAACTTCGCTTCGATGGTGGCCAGCGTCCCGCGCAGTACCCGCTCATCCGGCCAGCTGGCTCGCCAGACGATGGCCACCGGACAGTCGGCACCGTAGAACGGCGTCAGGTCTTCCACCACCCGGGTCAGGTTATGGATCGACAGGTGGATCGCCAGCGTCGCCCCCGTGCGCGCGAAATTGGCCAGGGTTTCGCCCACCGGCATGGCGCTGGCGCGACCGGGCGTACGGGTCAGGACCACCGATTGCGCCACACCCGGCAGGGTCAGTTCCTGGCCGAGGGTGGCAGCAGCAGCGGCGAACGACGGCACGCCGGGCGTGATCGCATAGGGAATGCCCAGCGCACGCAGACGCCGGAGCTGTTCGCCCAGCGCGGACCAGACCGAAAGGTCACCGGAGTGCAGCCGCGCCACATCCTGTCCCGCCTCATGCGCGGCCCGTATCTCGGCGACGATCTCATCCAGGGACATCGGTGCCGTGTTGATGATGCTTGCCCCCGGTGGACAATGCTCCAGCATCGCCTCCGGGACGAGCGAGCCGGCGTAGAGACACACCGGGCAGGACGCGATCAGGTCCCGGCCGCGCAGGGTCAACAGGTCAGCCGCGCCAGGGCCGGCGCCAATAAAATGGACGGTCATGGTGTCACTCCTTCAGCCATGGCGGCGGTGGCCATGCGGTCACCGGAGACCAGGCGGGGCCCCAGCAACCGGCTGCCGGGACCGGCTCCGAGCAGCGCCACCGCTTCGGCCACGCTGCCCGCCCCTTTGACCTGCCTACTCGCCACCGATTGGGTCGGCGTCTCGATACCGGAAAGCTCGTCATCCGCGACCGGAATGACCGGTAAAGCCAGACCGTTTGCCAGGGCCCTGACCAGCGGCAGCATGGATTCGGCCACCGCCAGGCGATCAACCGGGCCGTGGCGTTCGATCAACTGGTCCAGCGCATCCTGCAGGGCCGTTACGGTAGCTGCCTGACGAAAACCGAAACCGGCGACCTTCACAGGATCACCCGCCACTGCACGATGGGATAGCTGGCTTTCCAGCCCCGGCGGGTGCCGATGGGCCCGGCGTGGCTCAACTCGAGCCGCAGTAAGTCACCGCCCTGCGACTGTTGCCATTGGGCCAGCAGGTTTTCGGATTCCAGTGTGACGGCATTAGCCACCAGCCGGGTACCGGGCGGCAACGTCTGCCAAAGCGATTCCAGCAGGACATCAGAGAGGCCGCCACCAATAAAGACGGCGTCCGGCAGAGGCTGATCCGCCAACACCGCCGGCACGGCACCCTCGACCACATCCAGCCAGTCGACACCCAGGGCCTCGGCGTTACGCCGGGCCCGGGCCGCGCGCTCGGCAGAGCGTTCAAACGCAATCGCCTGGTTGGCGGGGTGGGCCAGCAACCACTCGATGGCCACCGACCCGGAGCCGGTCCCGACATCCCAGAGTCGCTCTCCGGGTTTTGGCGCCAGGGCGGACAGGGTCATGGCCCGTACCGTTTGCTTGGTGATCTGACCATCGTGCTCAAACAGGTGGTCCGGCAAACCGGGGGCGGATGGAATGGCCTCCCCGTCGCCCCGTATGTCCAGCCCCAAGGCCACCGGATGCCCTATGGAATCCGGTACGTCGCCGCTCGCACTGGCCTGGCGCACCCGCTCGCGCTCACCACCCAGCGCTTCGAGTATATGCAGCCGCGTGTCACCGAATCCCCACTGGTTGAGCTTCTGCATAAGCTCCGCAACCGCGTCCCCGTCGCGAACCAGGACCAGCAGGCGCCGCCCCGGATGCAGGCTGGGACGGATCCGGTTGATCGGCCTGGCATGCAGACCCAGGCATGTACACTCCTCCAGCGCCCAGCCCAGCCGGGACGCCGCGAGGCTGAATGTTGACGGCGACGGCAGGGACAGCCATTCGTCCCGGTCCAGGTAACGCGACAGCGTGGTGCCTGCGCCAAACCAGAAGGGGTCCCCGGAAACCAGCATCACCACCCGTCGGCCACGCTCGGCCAGGAGTTGGGGAATGCCATCGGCAAACGGCACCGGCCACTCCCGTACTTCGGCCTCCACCGTCGGCAGCAGGGACAGGTGGCGGCGTGCCCCGAAGATCAGATCGGCGTCGTCCAGCGCACGCCGGCTTGCCGCGGTCAGGCCGCCTGTGCCACTCTCCCCCCAGCCCAAGATTGTCAGCCAGGGAGCGCGATTAGCGTCAGCCATCATGAAAGTCCTGATTCTCGGTGGAACCACCGAAGCCAGTGCCCTGGCCCGGGTTGTCGCGGAAAGCGGTATTCCAGCCCTGTTCAGCTACGCCGGGCGCGTGGCCAGCCCCAGACCGCAACCGATGGAGACCCGCGTGGGGGGCTTCGGCGGCGTCGATGGCCTGGCCCGTTTTCTCGCAGCCCACGGCATTACCCACCTGGTGGACGCCACTCACCCGTTTGCCAGCCGGATGAGCCACAACGCCGTGGCGGCGGCAGATCGGGCCAGCGTGCACCTGATGGGCCTGACCCGCTCGCCCTGGACGCCGATACCGGGCGATCGATGGCAGCAGGTTCCGGATATCGAAGCCGCCGTGGACGCCCTGGCCGGACCGGCCGAGCGGGTCATGCTGGCCATCGGCCGCATGCATCTTCAGGCCTTTGCCCGTCAGCCGCAGCATCATTACCTGCTGCGTTTGGTGGATGCCCCGCAGGCTGCGATTCCTCTGGCCCATCACACGGTCACCATCGATCGCGGACCGTTTACCGTCGACGGTGATCGAAACCTGCTGACAGCCCATGATATCGACCGCATCGTCTGCAAGAACGCCGGCGGCAGCGGCGCCGACGCCAAGCTCACCGCCGCCCGCGAGCTCGGCCTGCCGGTACTGATGATCGATCGCCCGCAGCCGCCCCCGCGCCAGGAGGTCCACACGGTGGATGACGTGCTGGCCTGGCTGGATCACGGGGCCGACCTCGGGGTGTAGACCAGCGGGGTTCCGCTGCGCTCGATCCGCCGCGTCTGGCTGGAGCCCACGATCACCAGCGTGCGCATGTCCGCCATGTCCGCCGTTGCCTCGCCCAGTGTGGTGACATGTACGTCCTCTTCGTCCGTGGACACCGCCCGGGCGAACACGATCAGCCGATCCGGCCCGCACATGTCCCTCAGGACGGCCAGCGCCTCTGCGAATCCCTCCGGGCGAGCCCGCGAGCGCGGATTGTAGAAGGCCATGGCAAAATCGGCTTCCGCCGCCAGGCACAGACGTTTCTCGATCAACAACCAGGGCTTGAGGTTGTCCGACAGGTTAATGCAGCAGAAGTCGTGGCCCAGCGGCGCGCCGACCCGGGCGCTGGCGGCCAGCATCGCCGACACCCCGGGCAGCACGCGGATATCCAGGGTCCTCCAGTCCGCCTTGCCGGATTCCACCGCCTCGAAGACCGCCGACGCCATGGCAAAGACGCCGGGATCGCCGGACGACACCACCACCACTCGATGCCCGTCCGCCGCCATCTGCAAGGCATGTTCGGCACGCCGTATCTCCTCCCGGTTATCGGAGCCATGGCGCACCAGGCCCGGGCGGGAGGGCACCCGCTCGACGTAAGGTAGATAGCCAACCACATCGGTCGCACTCTCCAGGGTGTGAGTCACTTCCGGTGTGATCATGGACTCGGCGCCGGGACCCAGCCCGGCAATGGTGAGCCAACCACTCATGGACGCCTCCCGTTTCCGTGGATCAGCAGTATTGAAAAATAGGGGGCGGTGTCCCCGGCCTCGCTGAAGGGGATCACCCGCTCCCGGGACATGGCCGCATACTCGATCAGCCACGCCTCGTGCTCCCGGCCCGCCGATGCCAGGGCTCGCCGGACCTTGGCGAGGTTGCGGCCGATCTTCATGACCACCAGCGCATCGGTTTCCGCGATTTTCCTGGCGAGCGTTGTTTCCGGCAGCGTGCCCATGGCGACCGTCATCACATCGTCACCCCAGGTCACCGGCTGGCCGGTAGCCGTCCAGGCCGCCGACATGCCGGTAATGCCGGGAACCACGTTGACCGGGACGGCATCCCGCAAACGGGTGTACAGATGCATGAACGAGCCGTAGAAGAACGGATCCCCCTCGCACAGCACCACCACGTCGTGGCCGGCCCGTGCGATCTCGATCAGTTGCGCAACGCTGGATTCGTAGAAGGCCGACAGCAACGCGTTGTAGCGCGGATCGTCGAACGGGATCTCGGTGGTCACCGGGTACTCCATCGGCAACTCGACCGCAACCGGGCCGATCATCCCCTCCACGATGCTGCGCGCATGCCCCGTGCGCCCTTTCTTGCGAAAATAGGCCACGTGGGATGCCTGCCGGATCAACCGGTCCGCCCGCACGCTCATCAGATCCTGGGCGCCGGGACCGAGCCCCACGCCGAAAATGGTGCCAGTCGTCATTCGGTTCGATCCGCTATGGCATTGATGGCCGCAACGGTGACGGCGCTGCCACCCAGCCGGCCGCGAACGATGCAGCACGGTACGGGCGCCGCTTCCCACAGGGCGTCCTTGGATTCGGCGGCGCCGACAAAGCCCACCGGACAGCCGATAATCGCCGCCGGTCGCGGGCAGTCCGGGTCTTCGAGCATGTTCAGCAGGTGGAACAGCGCCGTCGGGGCATTGCCGATGGCGACGACCGCGCCCTCGAGGTACGGACGCCAGAGCTCCAGGGCTGCGGCCGAACGTGTGTTGGCCATCTCCCGGGCGAGACCGGGCACCCGTTCGTCATGCAGGGTGCAGAGGACCGGGTTGTCCGCCGGCAGGCGTTTACGGGTGATGCCTTCGGACACCATCCGCGCGTCGCAGAGAATGGGCGCGCCCTGCTCCAACGCGGCGCGGGCGCGGCTGACCGCGTCGCCGTGAAAATGGATGTGCGGCGCCAGTTCCACCAGACCGGCGGCATGGATCATGCGAACCGCGACCGGTTCTTCATCCGCCGAGAAACGCGCCAGTTCGGCCTCGCGCCGGATGATCGAGAAGGACTCCCGGTAGATCGCCGGGCCGTCGGTTTCATAAACGTGAGGCATCAATGCTCTCCAGGTAATCGCATACGTCGGATGGGTCCAGGTCGGTTGCCGTGGGCAACCCGTCCGCCCGACCGTCCAGAATCAGGTCAAACCGGCCCCGCCGCCCGACCAGGCAAATCGGCGCCGACACACCGGTTGCGCAGCCCTTGCTGCAACCGGACACATGCAGGCGGCTGCCAATGCGCTGACTCAGGTCCGCCGCCAACGACTGGGTGGCCACACTCGCCTGCTCGCAATACGGCGCCCCGGGGCAGGCATCGACCGATAGGCGGGGATCCATGTTGTCGCTGATCAGGCCGTCCAGGGGCTGGGGCATAGCGCCTTCCAGCAATAGCCGACGCCAGGGTGTCACCCGCACATGCCGGGCTGCGGAGCGTTCCACGGCGGTTTTCAGGACCGCTGCATGGATGCGGCCCAATGGCAGGCCGAAGACGGCTCCCAGGGGGTGGCGCCCCAGTTGCAGCGGCGTCGTGGCACGGGCCGGTTTGGCCGATTCAGGCGCCCATCCCGGCAACGGGACGTGATGCCGTCGAACCCGTCCGGCCTCGTTGCCGCCGCTGTTAACAAACCAGTGGGCGAGATCGACCATCAGTGAAACGGCCTGCTGGACCGAATCCACCGGCGTGCCCAACGGCCGGCCATCGGCCCGGACCAGCAGCCGGCTGTCGTCGCCGCGTTCGAGCCGGAAATCGGCGGACACATTCGTCAGGCGCGGCGCGGGCCCGGCATCCATCGCAAAGCCCACCTTGCCGGGTAGCTCCGGCAAGTCCGCCAGACGAGCCGTCAGCAGACGGGCCGCGACATCGGTGTCATCGCCCTCCTGCCAGTCCGGCACGAGCATAAGGTTACGCCGGGATTCGGTGGCCGGGTCCGGATCGATCAGCCCCTGGTCCGCCAGATCAGCCATCAACGCCGGCCAGCTCTCTTCGGAAATGCCCCGAAGCTGCAGGTTGGCGCGGTTGGTCAGTTCGACAAGCCCCGAACCATGCGCCTCGGCCGACCGGCATACCGCCACAAGCTGCTCACCGGTCAGGCGGCCGCGATGGGGCCGGATACGGACCAGTAGCCCGTCGCCGGACGCCATGGGACGCCAGGCGCCGGGGCACCAACCTTTCACGCGCGCTTCAGACACCATGGGCGCCCCCTTCTCCGGCCATCGCTGCCGGAGCCCGTTCCTGGGCGTCGTCGATGTCCAACAACAGATCCTGCAACGCCTCGCCATGCTCCCCGGGCGCCTGCCAGAGTCCTCTCTGGACCGCTTCCAGAAGCCGTTCCGCCATCTCTTCCAGAGCGGACGGGTTGTGCTCGCGCAGGAACCGCTGGTTATCGGGATCCAGTACCAGGGCGTCGGTGACCTGGGCGTACTGGTAGTCGGCCACCAGGTCGGTCGTGGCGTCGTAGGCGAACAGGTAGTCCACGGTCGCCGCCATCTCGAACGCGCCCTTGTAACCGTGCTCGCGCATGGCCCGGATCCACTTCGGGTTGAGCACCCGGGAGCGGATCACGCGGTTGAGTTCCTGGTTCAGGGTGCGGATCTCGGGCCGTGCCGGATTGGCGTGATCGGCGTGATAGATCGCGGGGGCCTGGCCGCTGAGCGCCCGGCTGGCGTTCGCCATGCCGCCCTGGAAGGCGTAGTAGGTGTTGGAATCGAGAAGGTCGTGCTCGCGGTTGTCCTGGTTCTGCATCACCGCATCCAGGTTACCGAGCTGTCGCTCGAAGGCCTCGCGCGCTTCCACCCCGGTGTCCTCCGTTTGCCCATAGGCATACCCCCCGGCCTTGAGGTAGGCGTCGGCCAGGTCGTCCGCGGTGTTCCAGTGGCGCCCGTCGATCAAACGGTTGAGGCCGGTTCCATACTCGCCGGGCTTGCTGCCGAAAACGCGGTAGCTGGCCTGACGAAATGCCTCGTCTTCGTCGATGCCATCGGTCACCAGGACTTGCTGGCGCGCCCGGACCGTATCCCGCAGCGTGTTGTCGTCGCCGGGTTCGTCGTATCGGGCAACGGCCTGCACCGCCGCGTCATACACCCGGATCACGTTGGGAAAGGCATCGCGGAAAAAACCCGAGACCCGTAGCGTCACATCGACCCGCGGACGTTGCAGCAGCATGGTGGGTATCACTTCGATGTCGATGACCCGCTGCGATCCGGCGGACCAGATGGGCCGCACGCCCATCAGGGCGAACGCCTGGGCAATATCGTCACCACCGGTGCGCATGGTGGCGGTGCCCCAGATGGACAGCCCCAGCCGACGGGGAAAATCACCGTTATCCTGCAGGTACCGCTCAACGAACGCCTGGGCGGATTTCTCCCCCAGTGTCCAGGCAGCCGGCGATGGAATGGAGCGGTTATCGACCGTGAAGAAATTGCGCCCCGTCGGCAAGGTGTCCAGCCGGCCGCGACTGGGAGCGCCGCTGGGTCCGGGTGGCACGCTGTATCCGGAGAGCCCGTCCAGCAACGACTGTATTTCCAGTTCGGCGCCCCGGCGCATCGCCGCCCAGACCGTTTCCCGGACATAACGGCATTGGGTCGCGGTCGCCGGATAGTCCCGGGCCAGCGCATCGAGACAGCCGTCTTCGATGACCCGCTCGCGAACCAGGCGTTCGGCCAGCTTTTCAAGGCGCTCCCGGGTATCGGCCGCGGTCCGCCAGGGCGCCTCGTCCATCCCGGCCAGTACGTCAGGCTGCGGTCCCGTCCAGGGTTCGGCGCCAGCGCTCAGCGGATCGAAGTCGCCGAGTCCGAGGTCGGCACTGAGATTGTTAAGGAGCCCGCGATCCACAATCGCTTCCCCGCGAGGCAGCCTCAGGATGGCAACCAGTGTTCCTGCCAGCTTGTCGCGCTCCGGCAAGGTGCCGAGCACATGCAGGCCATGACGGATCTGCGCTTCCTTGATATCGCACAGGTAGGTGTCCAGCTCGTTGAGCAGCGCCTCGTCACAGCCGGTATCGATGTCCTGCATCAGTTCCCGGTCGATGCCGGTGGCCCGCAGGTGCTCGACGATGCGCCGCCGCAGCAGCTCTTCCCGGCGTGGATCCATGCCCAGCGCCTGGTAGTACTCGTCGGTCAACGCCTCCAGCTCCGCCATGGGGCCGTAGAGTTCGGCCCGGGCCAACGGCGGCATCAGGTGATCGATGATGACGGCCTGGGACCGGCGCTTGGCCTGGGCCCCCTCCCCCGGATCGTTGACGATAAACGGATAGAAGTGCGGCAGCGGCCCCAGGACGATGTCCGGCCAGCAGTCCGCCGACAGCGCGGTGCTCTTGCCCGGCAGCCACTCCAGGTTGCCGTGCTTGCCCACGTGGATCACCGCATCGACGCGGTAGTGCTCCCGCAGCCACAGGTAAAACGCCAGGTAGCTGTGCGGCGGCACCAGCTCGGTGTCGTGGTAGGTCTGTGTCGGGTCATCGATGAAATCCCGCTCCGGCTGGATGCCGACAAAAGTTTCGCCCAGGCGGACGCCGGCAATCATCAGCCGACCCTGGCGGTATTTGGGATCATCGGCCGGAGTGCCCCAGCGCTGCTCAATCCGATCCTGGAGGGAGCGCGGTAATGTCCGGAACCAGGCCAGGTAGTCCTCGACAGCGAGGCTCTGCCAGCAGGAACGGAGGTCATGGGCGGCAGGATTGTTGGTGACCGCGCCCTGCAACAGCCGGATCAGGGCATCGCCGTTTTGCGGCACCTGCTCGAGGGGATACCCCTGCTCCGCCAGGGCGTTCAGGATCCTGACCGTGGAAGCCGGTGTATCCAGCCCTACCCCATTGCCAATACGGCCGTCGCGGTTGGGGTAGTTGGCCAGGACCAGTGCCAGGCGTTTTTCGCGGTTGGTTTTCGTCCGCAGGTCGCAGAAGCGACGGGCCAGTTTGGCAACAAATTGCGCGCGTTCGGGGTGCAGCACATGTCGAATGACCGACAACTGGCAGCGGTCGCTGTAATGGGACTCGGTCTTGAAGCCGACCGCGCGGGTGATAATGCGTCCGTCCATTTCAGGCAGCACCACCTGCATGGCGACGTCGCGGGAACGCAAGCCTCCGCCCTGGGTCTCCCAGTCCTCCCGGGTACTGCTGGAAAGGATGGCCTGCAGCACCACGGGACGTCCCGCAAACAGGCTGTCCGGCTCCGCACCGTTCGACAATGCCGTGTCGTCGGGGCTGCGGTTGACGGAAAAACCGGTGGTGTTCACGATCAGCCCAGCAGCTGTCTGCGCCATCAGGTGGTTGACGAAAGCGACGCAGCTCGCTTCCTTGAGCGATGCGACAGCGACAGGCAGTGGCTCCAGTCCCTCCCGTCGCAGCGCATCGATGAGCCCATCCAGCACCGCGGTATTGGCGCCCAACAGATGGCTGCGATAGAACACCAGCAGGCACACCGGGCGGCCCGGCGTCTGGTTGGCCTGCCATTCCCTCAGTGTCGCCTCCTGTCCGGGACCGTTACCGGGCGCATACAACAAGGCCTCGGGCACCGCACGCGGCTCCCGCCACGGTTTGTCCAGCTCAAGGTAGCGGGCGCCGATGAATCGCAGTAGCTGCTCGGCATTGTCCGTGCCCCCTTCCCGGAGAAAGCGCCAGACACGGTGCGCGTCTTCAAACGGGACGGTCGACGATGCCAATAGCGCGTCATCCGGTGCGTCGCAGCCCGGCACCACAATCAGGTGCCGTTCCGGAGCGGCCCCGGCCCAGGCCAGCAGCCGCTCGAACCCGTACGGCCAATAGGCGCTGCCACCCAGCAGCGAGACGATGACCAGCCGGGCGCCTTCCAGCACCCGATCCTCGTACAGGTCGTAGGCGGCCGGTTTGACCAGGTTCATCCAGTTCGCCAACCGCACCGGCGGGTAGCTGTCCCCCAGGCGATCGACCGCCTGCGCCAGCGCCGCAAGGCTGCTGTCGGCGGCGGACAGGATCACGACATCGGCGGGGCTCTGTTGCAGGTCGACGATGCCTTCGTCGTCGACGAAGCCCCCGGGTTTGGCGGCGAACAGGTGCATCAGGCGGTCGCGGTCATCTCAGTGGAGGTCAATGCAGCACTAAGGGCGTCGACATCCAGGTGCTTGCCGATGATCACCAGCTGCGTCCGACGCGCTTCGTCAGCGCCCCAAAGCCGGTCGAAATGGCGGTCCAGCCGTTCTCCGACCGCCTGCACCACCTGGCGCATGGGCTTGCCCGGGATCGCCGCAAAGCCCTTGGCGCGATAGATCTCGTTGTCCTTGAGCAGTTGCTGCAGGGTGCCGGCGAAAGCCTCGGCATCCACTTCGCCAAGGCTGATCACGCAGGAATCGAAGTGATCATGGGCATGGTCGTGATGGGCACCATGGGCGTGATAGCGGTCGTGGTGATTGTCGACGCGGTCGATATGCGCCTCACTGGCGGCCCCGATGCCCATCAGGGCCTCAAGCTGGGCGCTGTCCTCCGCCAGTGTCGCCTGGTCGATAAACAGCGACTTGACCGCCGGGGCGACCCGATTGCGCACCAGTTGCTCCACCCGCCGGCGCTCCTCGTCGCTGAGCAGGTCGGTCTTGCTGACCAGGACCAGGTCCGCTGCACCGAGTTGGTCTTCAAGCAGTTCGCGCAGGCTCGGGTCGTGGTCCAGGTTGTCGTCGGCACGGCGCTGGGCCTCGACCTTCTCCTCATCGCTGGCATAGCGGCCGGCGGCCACCGCCGGACCGTCGACCACCGTGATGATGGCGTCGACCGTGCAGTGCTGGCGTACCTCCGGCCAGTTGAAGGCCTGGACCAGCGGCTTCGGCAAGGCCAGGCCGCTGGTCTCGATCAGGATATGATCGATATCGTCCCGGCGCTCAACCAGCTTCTTCATCACCGGCAGGAATTCCTCTTCAACCGTGCAGCAGATGCAGCCGTTGGCCAGCTCGTAGATCCCGCTGTCGTCCCCCTCAACCGGTTGCTCTTCCTCGCAACCCAGAGCACAGCTGCGCAGCAGGTTGGAGTCGATGTCCTGCTCGCCAAACTCGTTGACGATCACCGCAATCCGTTTGCCGGTCACCTGACGCAGGATGCTGGCCAGCAGCGTGGTCTTGCCGCTGCCCAGGAAGCCGGTGACGACCGTGGCGGGAATCTTGTTCAGTTGCATCCTTGGGACTCCTTCAACTCGATGGCCGTGTCGGTTGCCGGCGTGTCAACGCCAAACAGCCGAGCCATGGCCGCGGGATTATTCGGGAAAAACAGGTGAAGATAGGTGGCCGTGAGCCGGCGCCGACGGAAGATGGCTTCGCCGGGAGCGGGATGGCGCTGTCGGCGACCGTGTGCGATCGGTTCGGGGGTACCTTCGGCCACCGAGCGGTGGTGAGCGTGACCGCGCACCGGCCCCTCCGGCAGGTCGGCGGTCTGCATGCCCTGGCAGCCCCGGCGGCCACGCATCCAGCCCGCACCGGGTAGCAGGCCCAGCATGGCATGGGTCCGTCCGTCGTAATCGGTGAGGCCCTCAAGGCAGTACAGCAGCCCGCCGCACTCGGCCAGGATCGGTTTGCCCGCTTCGTAAAAGGCGCGGATGGAGGCCTGCATCGCCGTGTTTTCCGCCAGTCGGGCGCCGTAAATCTCTGGATAGCCGCCCGGAAGCCAAAGGGCATCGCTGGGTGGCACCGCCCTATCGACCAGCGGCGAGAAGAAACGCAGTTCCGCGCCCATCGCCTCCAACAGGTCCAGGTTGGCCTGGTAGATGAAGCTGAATGCGGCGTCCCGGGCAATCGCGATAACCCGTCCATGCAGCGATGGCAGGGCTTCAGGATCGTCCACTCCGGTTGGCTCGAACGGGACCGGTGGCAACGCCAGGAGCCGGGATACCAGGTCTTCTGCCTCAAGAGCCTTCGCACCGGCATTGAAGCGGATTTCCAGGTCATCCCGAATCTCCGCCGCCTGCACCAGTCCCAGGTGCCGCTCCGGAAGGGCGATGTCCGCATTGCGGGCGACGCTCGCCAGCAACGGCACGGATTCCGGCAGGGCCTCCTCGATCAACTCACGGTGCCTCCGGGAGCCGCAGTTGTTGGCGACCAGCCCCAGAATCCGGACGTCGTCGCGGAATCCGGCGAGGCCGGCCATCAGGGCGGCGGCGGTTTGGGCCATGCCTTTCACATCCATGACGACCAGCATGGGGATGTTGAAGCGGGCGGCGAGGTCGGCGCTGGACGGTTCGCCATCGAACAGGCCCATGGCGCCTTCCACGAGAATCAGGTCGGCTTCGCGGGCTGCCACGTGGAGCCGCTGCCGACAGTACTCTTCACCGGCCATCCACAGGTCCAACTGGTCGACCGGCTGCCCGGACGCTTGCTCCAACACCTGCGGGTCGAGGTAGTCGGGCCCGGTCTTGAACACCCGCACCACCTTGCCCTGATTGCGCAGCAGGCGGGCGAGCGCCGCAGTCACGGTAGTCTTGCCCTGCCCGGACGCCGGCGCCGCGATAAAGACCGCGGGACACCCGATCGCGCCTGCGCCATCAAAGGAATCGTGCGCACTCATCAGAACTCGATCCCAGCCTGGGCTTTGACTCCGCCGCGGAACGCATGGCGCTCGTCCTGCACCACACTGATGGTATCGGCGATTTCCTGCAGCGGCTGGGCCATGGTGCGGCCGGTAATGATCACGCTCTGGTGGCGCGGCCGCTGCTGGAGCGCGGCAACCACCGGCTCGGGGTCCAGGTAGCCGTACTTGAACATGTAGCTCATCTCATCGAACACGATGAGCTGGTAGGCGGGGTCTTTCAGCAGCCCCTCGGCCACCGCCCAGGCCGCCTGCGCCGCTTCAATATCCTGCTCGCGGTTCTGGGTCTCCCACGTGAAGCCGTGGCCCATGATGTGCCAGTCCAGATTGGGGTACTCGCGGAAAAAGCGGTATTCGCCGGTCTCCCGCCGTCCCTTGATGAACTGGATCACGGCGCCTTTCTGGCCGTGGCCCAGGGACCGCGCCAATGTGCCGAAAGCCGAGCTGCTCTTGCCCTTGCCGTTGCCCTTCAACAGGATCAGCACACCGCGCTCTTCGGTGGCGCGGGCGATACGGCCATCCACGACATCCTTTTTCTTCTGCATCCGGCGGGCGTGCATCTCGTCGCTCATAAAGCCTCCATGGCGGGCAGCGTCTGGTAGGACGCGCCCAGTTGTTCAGCGATTTGCGGGCCACGCCCGCGCTTGATGGCCGACTGCTCGGTGTCCACCACGACGCACTCGCCCAGCCCGGGCAGGTCGGCCAGGGACTGGCGGGTGCGGCCGTCGGTAATCAGGTAGGTGCGAATCTGCAATCCGGGTTCCCGACGATGCCATTGCCGGATCAAACGGGCTGCGCGCTCGATCGCTGCCCGCAGGGGTGTGCCACCGCCCCCATGGGCCGAATCCAGTTGCGTTGCCAGCACCTTGGGCGACCTGCGCCGGGACAGGACAGGCTGTACGCCGTCGTTGCCGAACGTCAGTACCGTGATCTGTTCACGGGCCGCATAGGCCTGGCGGGCCAGCGAATCCACCAGGCCCTTGGCTCGACCCAGCAACCGGTGGCCCAGGGTGGAACCGGACGTGTCCAGCAGGACCAGGTGCAGCATCGGCTGGCCAGCGCGCGCCTTCCGGAAACGCAGTTCCCGCAGGGGCCAGGCACCCCGGTTGGCCGTCAGCGTCGCGAACCAGTCGGGCTTGCCGGTTGTCTGGCCGGTCTGGCGCTGTCCCGCCTGATGCCCTTTCCGGGTGCGCAACGCCGGCGTCGCCACGGGCTGTCTGGTAACACGCCGCGGCGGCGATCCAGGCGGTGGCCGCCAGTCGACGGCTTCGGTTTGCTGGACCACCGGCGGCATAGCACCCCACTGCCCCTGGTCGCCTGCCCCGTTTTCCTGGCGGCCGCTGCTGGTTTGCCCCTGTCCGCCCGAATTCCGGGAGCCTCCCGACGGTGGCTTGGTGGATTCCGGCGGAGGCGTGGTTCTGCGGTGTGCCAGCACCCAGGGTTCGACGGCTTCCAGATCCTCCAGGCCCATCTCCCCGACGCCGCGCCACGCTGCGTGGGCCTGGGCGGCCCGGTGCCAGGTGACATCGGCGCGCAGGCCTTCGACCCCGGCCGCTTCACACCGTTCGGCGATGTGCGGGTAGATCCACTCCGGCGTAACCACCGAGACCAGCCGCGCCTGGGCCTCCGCGATGCCCTGCCCCAGGGCGCGTTGATCCTCGGCGAATCGCCGGCAGTAGTCATCGGGATCGCGTTCGAAGGCTTCCCGCTGCTGGACGATCGCCACCCGTTCGGCGACCGGTACCGAGCGCTCCAGCTCCAGGCAGAGCCCAAAGCGGTCGAGCAATTGCGGGCGCAGTTCGCCCTCGTCCGGATTCATGGTGCCGATCAGCGCAAAGCGCGCCGAATGACGATGGCTGATGCCCTCGCGTTCCACCGCATTGACGCCCCGGGCTGCCGCGTCCAGCAGCAGGTCGACCAGCGTGTCCGGCAGCAGGTTGACTTCGTCCACGTAGAGGACGCCACCGTCTGCACTCGCCAGCAGTCCGGGCTGGAAGGTCACTTCGCGATCGGCGAGTACGCCCTTCAGGTCGAGGCTGCCGATCAGGCGATCTTCACTGGTTCCCAGGGGCAGGTTCACGAACGGCGGCCGCTCGCCGTTGTCGCGGACGGGAAGAATGGCCGCGAGTGCCCGGGCCAGCGTGGACTTGGCGCTTCCGCGGGGGCCGCTGATCAAGACGCCGCCAATCCCGGGGTTGATGGCGTTCAGGATCAGGGCTGTTTTCAGGGCGTGCTGGCCAACGATGGCCGTAAACGGAAAATCAGGCGGAAGCGTTGGCATCACTCAACCGTCCCGTATCGGAAAGTCGCTTCAGGACCAGTGCACAGAGCACCCCCGCCAGCAGCCAGAAGCCGAGATTCGCCAGGCCGGACGCCCAGATGAACCGGTGGTGCAGCTCGGTCAGGGCGAGCACCGCCTCCGGATCGGGATTGGCGAAGACCGCTCCCTCGTGGGAAGGCACAAAAAACTGCGGAGCAATGAGCAGTGGCACGCCCAGAAGCCGTTTCCAGCCGGTTGCCAGGAAGAGGACACCGAGGCCGGTTGCGGCGCACGCCACCGTGACGACCCACCAGCTCTGCCGCAGCTCCAGTGCGGCTGCACTGGCGCCGGGAATCTCCGGCGGCAGGCCTATCGACGGCGCGACAAACACGGCCAGGAAACCCAGTGCGCCAAGCAGCAATCCCTGATGCGCTTTCGGGGCGATCCGGCCCCTTTCACGGAGCTGGTTCATCAGGACCAGCAGGATCGCGGCAAAACCGATGCCGGCGAAGACGTTCGAGATGGTGGTGAAGAAGAGGCGCTCTGCGCCGTCCGCCGGTGCCCAGGCGTCGTCGCCATGCTGGTGCCCGCCGGCTTGCTCGCCGTGGTCGTGACTGGCGTGGTCAGTGTGGTGAACCACAGGCTCGGGGCTTTCGTATTGTTCGGCAGCAAGAATGATGGGCGAGGTGCCCACTGCCTGAAAGGCCGTCATGGCCAGACCAAGCGCCACCCCAACCAGACAGGCGCTCAAAATCAATGAACGGAACATGGTTTTCCCTCCGATGAAAACACAGGATCACGCGGCGCCTTCAGCCGATCAATGACCGACGGACGTCAGCGCATATCAGTGACGATCCGTGCTCAGTGGCAGGGAAAAACGAACGTGTGCCGGGTGTCGTGCGCCGCATTATGGGCCGCACTCATCGGCAGGAAGCCCACAGCGTAGAGGATCAGCGCGCCAAAAAGCGCCACCGCACCCTGCTGGATGGCCGAGGAAACTTTGGAACCGGAACGGGATGCCCGTTCGGTGGAAGGCGTGGACAATACAGACATGTTATCTCCCCCGGTGCCCGCCGCACCGTCAATGGATGGATCGAAGTGACGGGCCGGTCTTCGGGCTCGAAGAGGAAACGACCTAGCGATCGTCTCGTCGCCTGTGCCTTCCCGGCAGGTGCCAGTGGCTACTACAGGCTACATCTTCATTACCGATGCGGGGGCAGCGATGGAATTGGCCGTGAGGCCGCACCATACTTCCCGATTATCCTCTCCCCATGAGAGGCACCCATCTTCAAGTGGCCCATCGTAATGCAAGTCCTGCGACGGGCGCAACGCGTCATCGTGATTTGGGGATTATTTTCGCCGGGGGCGCTCGGCGAGCCATTCCGCCAACGGGTGCCCCGGCGCCAGTTCCCCCGACCAGTGGTCATGGTGCACCAGTTCCTCCAGCGGCAGCCGCGAACGCCAGCCTTTGGCCTGCAACTCCGGCTGGTCCAGGAACTCGCTGACGTAGCCGATGCACAGGTAAGCCAGTGGGTAGACGCTTTCCGGCAGCTCCAGCACACGCGCAAGGCTCGCCTGGTCCAGGATACTCACCCACCCCACGCCAATGCCTTCGGCGCGTGCCGCCAGCCACAGGTTCTGCACCGCCAGGCAGGTGCTGAACAGGTCGGTTTCGACGATGCTGTTGCGACCCAGCACGGTCGGACCGCCGCGACTGCGGTCACACGTGATACACAGGTTCAGGGGGCTGTCGAGGATGCCCTGGAGCTTGAGGCTGCGGTAAGTGGACTCGCGCTCCCCCGTGTAGTTGCCGGCGGCCCGCTCGTTTTCCTGATCGAAATTGTCCAGCACACGCCGGCGAACCTCCCGGCTCTCGATCACCAGGAAGTCCCAGGGCTGCATGAACCCCACCGAAGGCGCATGGTGCGCGGCCTCCAGGAGACGCCCCAGGACCGCCGCCGGCACCGGGTCAGGAAGGAACTGGGAGCGCACGTCCCGGCGCTCGAAAATGGCACGGTAGAGGCCCTGTCGCTCAGCATCGTTGAAAGCATTATCCGCAGACATCAAAACGATCCCTCTTTCAGTTTCAGCAGTTGGCGTAACAAGCCGGTATCCAGTTCTTTTTCCAGTTGATCGGCGAGCCGGTCGAGTTGTGTCAGACGGTGCTGCGCGTAGTCGATGGCCGCTTCGCTCCGGAGCCCCCAGTGCGCCAGTAGCGCCTGGCAGGCTTCCGGCCGGTCGAAAATGCCGTGGACGTAGGTGCCCATCACCTGCCCGTCCTCGCTGATGGCGCCATCCGGTCGACCGTCGAGATCGGCCAGGGGCGTCGCCAGAGCCGGGCCGGTAGTCACGCCGTTATGGATCTCGTAGCCGGTCAGCCAGCCCGGGGCATCCTGCACATCCAGGGTCAGGCGGCCGGTGACGTTTCGCAGTTGCTTGCCCGAAACCATGCGTGTGTTGATACCCAGCAGCCCCAGCCCTTCGGTGTTGCCGGGGGAACCTTCAAGCCCGTCCGGGTCGGCCACCCACTCCCCCAGCATCTGGAAACCGCCGCAAATGCCAAAGAGATGGCCGCCGTAGCGCAGGTGGCGGGTGATGGCCGCCGGCCAGCCCTGTGCCCGCAGCCAGTCCAGATCCGAACGGGTGCTTTTACTGCCGGGCAGGACAATAACGTCGCCCGGTGGAATCGCTTCACCCTCGCCTACAAATCGCAGGTCGACGTCCGGATGCGCCCGCAAGGGATCGAAGTCGTTGTGGTTACTGATGCGAGGCAGCCTCGGCACGATAACCCGGAGCTTCCCGTCGCCCTCGGCACCGCCCAGGTTCACGCTGTCCTCGGCATCCAGCAGCAGGCCCTTGAGGTAGGACAGCACGCCAACCACCGGCTTGCCGGTTCGCTCGGTGAGCCAGCTCAGTCCGGAATCCAGCAGCCCGGCATCCCCCCGGAAACGGTTGATCACGAAGCCGGCAATCCGCGCCCGCTCGCTTTCCGAAAGCAGTTCCAGGGTACCCACCAACTGGGCGAACACACCGCCCCGCTCGATATCACCCACCAGCAGGACCGGGCAATCGGCGGTCTCGGCAAACCCCATATTGGCAATATCGTTCGCCCGCAGGTTGATTTCCGCCGGGCTGCCGGCGCCCTCGGCAACGATCACGTCATAGCGCTGTGAGAGGTCCCGCCAGGCCGCCATCACCGATTGGGCGGCCTCCGCCTTGTAGGCGTGGTAGTCGAGCGCACCCATATTGCCGTGGACCTGTCCGCGCAGGATCACCTGGGCACCGCTGTCCGTCTGGGGCTTCAGGAGCACCGGGTTCATGTCGCTGTGCGGTTCAATGCCGCACGCCAGGGCCTGCAGGGCCGTGGATCGGCCGATCTCGCCACCGTCCACCGTCACCGCGCTGTTCAACGCCATATTCTGGGGCTTGAAGGGCGCCACCGAAATCCCCTGCCGGGCCAGCCAGCGACACAGGGCCGCGACAACCGTACTCTTGCCGGCATCCGATGTGGTGCCCTGGATCATTAACGTGGTCATGGTCTTTACGGCCTGTTTCTACAATACGGAGGACGGATGGCTGCCGGAGTCGGCAGACTCACCAACGGGAACCCGGATGCCGGACAGCGCCTCCCCGAGTCGAGTCCACTCACCTTCCCAGGCGGGCAGTCCGAAACGCAACGCAGGCGGGCGAGCGAACCGGCGCACCCAGATGCCCTGCTTTGCCAGTTCATCGGCAATCCGATCAGCCTCTTTCGTGACGACGTAACGGAACATCGCCGTGCCACCCTGCGGATACAGCCCGGCATCCGCCAGCAGCCGGGCCAGCCGCGCGCTGTCCCGGCGCAGGCGGTCCGCGGTGCGGCACTGCCAGTGAGTGTCCTGCAGTGCGGTTTCCATGATGGCCCTGGCGGGGCCATTGACCGCCCAGGGTCCGATCTCCGCTGCGAGTCGATCGACAATACCGGCATCGCCCAGCAAGGCGCCGGCCCTCAGCCCGGCAAGGCCGAAAAACTTGCCCAGGGATTTGAGCACCAACAATCCGGCACGATCGGTGAAGGCAGCCAGGCTCTGCGCCGATTCGTCCGGCAGCAGAAAGGCTTCGTCCACCACCAGCCAGCCGCCACGCGCCTGCAACCGATGATGCCAGTCCAGTAGCTGCTCGCGGTCGATCCGGAGCCCGGTGGGGTTATTGGGATGAATCCAGACCAGCACATCCAGTGAATCCAGCCAATCGTGGCCGTCCGCCAGGCGGGACAGATCGATGGGTACGACGTCATGGCCGGCCATGGCCCAGCGACGACCGTGCTCCTCATACCCGGGGGTCGGCACACCAACCCGACCGGCTTTCCGCAGTCGCGGCAGGCCCTGGATCGCCGCCTGGGAGCCCGGTACCGGCAACACCCCGGCGCGCGCCGGCGTTCCGGTCCAGTCGCGCAGGATCGGCTCGAGGCCATCGTCCTCCTCGGGCAGACGCTGCCAGACCGACGCCGGTAAGGCCGGAATGGGCCAGCCGTCCGGATTGATGCCGGTGGACAGGTCCAGCCACTGGTCCCTGGGGATGCCCCACTGACGCGCCGCCTCGTTGAGACGCCCTCCGTGTTCCAGTCGGTTTCGGGATGTCATGGTTCCTTCCGGTTTCAATGAATGGCCGACAACAGTACCGCCGCCACGAGCCACAGCCCGACCCCACGGTAAACCAGGCCGATCGACGCACGGATGGAGCCTGCCGTCGCCGCCGGCCCCTCGCCCAGCACGGGGCGCTGCCGCACCCCCTCACTGTATGGCGCTGCGCCACCCAGGGAAACGCCCAGCGCCCCGGCTCCGGCAGCCATTACGGGGCCCGCATTGGGGCTCTCCCAGTGGCGGCCCTGCGCCTGCCAACAGCGCCAGGCCGTCGCCGTCTGACCCGCCAGGGTGTACGTGAGCGCGGTCAGGCGGGCGGGGATAAAGTTCATCACGTCGTCCAACCGCGCCGCGAAGCGACCGAACCGATCGAACCGATCATTCCGGTAGCCCCACATGGCATCCAGGGTATTGACCGTCCGATGCAGGATGACACCCGGCAAGCCCGCAAGCAGATACCAGAACAGGCTGGCGAAGACCGCATCAGCCCCGTTTTCAAGCATTGACTCGGTAGCGGCCGTCGCCACGCCGGTTTGGTCCAGTGCTCCGGAGTTGCGGCTGACAATCCGGCCGACCGCATCCCGGGCCGCAGTCAAGTCGCCCCGCTCCAGTGCCACGGCAACCGCTCGCCCGTGCTCCGCCAGCCCCCTGAGCGACATGGCCAGCCATAGCACCAGGGCTTCCAGCGCCAGTCGCAAGGCATCGGGAAGCCCATCGGCAAGCATCCAGGCCACCGCCGTCATCGGCGCGACCAGCACCAAAACCGCGACGAAACCGCGGGAAACCGATCCCGGCGGACGATTGAGCGCCCGCTCAACACAGGTCGCCAGCGCGCCAAAGGCCACCACAGGATGCCATCGGCGGGGCTCTCCCAGCCAATGATCCATCAGGACGGCCACCACACAGACAGCGGCAGATGCAAACACTTCGTGTAATCCTCGGAGAGTCGCCCCGGCGATTGACCCAGGGCATGATTCCAGACAAGCGGCACAGTCTACTCGACCGACACCGCCTTGACACCCTATCGGCGGCGTACGACTATCGTCCGCCCGTTCACCCGCAGGACTCTGTTATGACTCTACCCGTAGCCTGGAAAATGCCCCTGCCCCTCCCCGACCCGGCCTGTATCGAAGGCGCCCGGGCACAACAGAATTCGCTGACCAAGCCCCCCGGGTCGCTGGGCCGGCTGGAAGAAGCCGCCGTTGCCCTGTGCGGCCAGCAGCACCGCGCCGTGCCTTCAGTCGACCGCGTCCACATCGCTGTCTTTGCCGGTGATCACGGGGTTTGTGACGAGGGAGTCTCCGCTTTCCCGCAGGCGGTTACGGCCCAGATGATCGCCAATTTTGCCGGTGGTGGTGCGGCCATCAGCGTCCTGGCCCGGGAGCTCGGTGCCGCGCTGGAAGTGGTTAACCTGGGTACAGTCGGTAATGTTCCTGCGGACCTGCCCGGTGTGATCGATGCGTCGATTGCACCCGCGACCGGCAACATTGCCGTTCAACCGGCCATGACGGATGTCCAGGTTGCCGCTGCGTTGACGGCGGGCGACCGGGCCGCGGCCCGAGCCGCCGAAGCCGGTGCCGACCTGCTGATTGCCGGAGACATGGGGATTGGCAACACGACCACGGCCGCTGCCGTAGCCTGTGCCCTGCTATACGAAGCTCCGGAAGCCCTGGTGGGCGCCGGTACTGGCCTCGCCCCCGAAGCCATCCAGCACAAAGCGACGGTCGTTGGCCGCGCCCTGAATCGCCACGGAGAAAATCGCGAGCCGCTGGCCGTCCTCCAGTCCCTGGGCGGCTTCGAAATCGCCGCCATTGCCGGCGCCTATCTAGGGGCCGCCGCCCGGGGCATCCCGGTTCTGGTGGATGGCTTTATCGCCTCAGCGGGCGCCCTGATCGCGGTCCGCCAGCAGCCCACGCTGCGTTCCTGGCTGCATTTTGGCCATCGCTCTGCCGAACAGGGTCACCGCCGCGTGCTGGACGCCCTGGAAGCCGAGCCGCTGCTCGATCTGGGCATGCGCCTTGGTGAAGGAAGCGGTGCCGCAACGGCCGTGACGCTACTGCGCTCCGCCTGTGCCCTGCACAACCGGATGGCAAGCTTTGCCGATGCCGGCGTCAGCGATGGGAAGGGATGATGCGCGATGAACCGACACTGATCGACCTGATCCGCCACGGCGAGCCCAGTGGCGGCCCCATGTTCCGCGGCAGCAAGGACGATCCGCTCAGCGACACCGGCTGGCAGCAGATGCGTTCGGCCGTCTCCGCTGATGATCGCTGGGATGTGATCGTGACCTCGCCGCTGCGACGGTGCCGGGGCTTTGCGGAATGGCTTGGGGCGGAACGAGGGATCAAGGTTGACGTCATCGACCAGCTGCGGGAAATCAGCTTCGGTGATTGGGAAGGCAGGACCGCAGCAGACATTGAAGCGGCGTACGGCGACCACCTGCAACGCTTCTGGGCGGACCCGGTCGCCAACACCCCGGCAGGCGGCGAGGTGATCACGGCGTTTTCCGAACGGGTTTTGGCGGGCTGGGCGCAGCTACAAGCATCCTATGCCGGCCAGCGGGTGCTCCTGGTCTGCCACGGTGGCGTCATCCGCATGATCCTGGCAAGCGTGCTGGGCATCCCGTTGAGCCAGTCCTTTTCCGGCTTTGCCGTGCCGTTCGCCTGCCGCAGCCGGATCCGGGTCGATGAGACCGCGTACGGCGAATTCAGCGCATTGCTAAGCCATACGCCGCTGACCACAGAACCTCACCTGCTCTGACCAGGACCCGATCAGGCTGGTGCTTTCAGGGTCAGCGGCAGCCCGGCTACGCTCATCAGGACCCGGTCGCAGACCTCGGCCAACGCCTGGTTCAGCAGCCCCAGTTCATCACAGAAGCGCCGCGTCAGCGGGTCCATGCCGATCGTTCCCAGGCCGACTTCGTTGCTGACGATCACCACCGGCCCGGCATAGCCACCCAGCCCCTCGATAAAGCGATTCTTCTCCATGTCCAGTGTCTGATCTCCGGACTGCAGCAGGTTACTCAGCCAAAGGCTCATGCAGTCCACCAACAGACAGACGCCGGTCGGCTGAGAGTCCAGCACACGACCCAGTGATACCGGCTCCTCGACCAGTCCCCACTCATCGGGACGCAAAGACTGATGCCGCCTGATCCGGCGGGCCATTTCGTCGTCTCCGGCCGTAGCGGTCGCCACATAGGTCACGGCGGCACCGGATTCACCCGCCACCTGTTCCGCCAACGCCGTCTTGCCTGAGCGAATACCGCCCAGCACCAGTATCTTTTCGGCCATCCACCGGTTCTCCAACAATCGGTTCTTCCGTTTCGCCTCTCACCGAGGCTGCGGGGCCGCATAGATTAACACGTCGACAGCCCTGCCCCTGTCAATTCAATCGTTTCCCTTTAGAATGCGCCTTTGGCCGGAAAATGAGTGACCCGTGAGCACAACGACATCCCGATTGACCCAGGAATGGCAGACCTTCTGGCTGGCCGTGAGTTTCCTCACACGGATTCCATTGCCGGTCCGGATCGACTACTCACAGCAACGGATGAACAACAGCAGCATGTACTTCCCGCTGGTGGGCCTGCTGCTTGGCGGGATCTACGCGTCCGTTTACACCGCCCTGGGCGCGATGTTCAGCCCGCTGGTCAGCGTGTTGCTGGTGATGGGCCTGCACCTGTGGCTGACCGGCGCTTTCCATGAAGACGGCCTGGCGGACAGCGTCGATGCCCTTGGGGGCGGTTATACGGTGGAAGATCGGCTGCGCATCATGAAGGACAGCCGAATTGGCACCTACGGGGCGGTCGCCCTCACCATGACCCTCGCGCTCAAAGCGGCCCTGCTGCTGGATGCCCAACCGGTTTGGCTGGCCCTGATGCTGGCGCCCGCCATCTCACGGTTTACGCCCCTGCTGATGATGCACTACCTGCCTTATGTGACGCTCTCCGAGCACAGCAAGACCAAACCGGTCGCGTCGGGCTTTCCGGCCAAACGTCTGGGCTTTGCGTTCGCGGTGACGCTGCTGATCGTCGCGGGTGGCGCGCTCCAGGCGGATGGGTTGCTGCTGACCAGTCTGCTGGCAACCGCCGGCGTCGCGCTGGTATGGGGGCGCTACCTGAAGACACAACTGGGCGGCTACACCGGTGACGCACTGGGCGCCAGCGTGATTCTATCGGAACTGGTGTTACTGATGGGGCTGACGATTTAAGTCAAATCAGAACCTGGGCCTTGGCTTCCCACCCGTAGCGCAATTCCTGCTCGCCGGCAGGCGCGCTCTTGAGAGATAGGGCTTTATCGACCATTTTGGAACAAACCTGAACATGAAGTTAGGAATTACGCTAAAGCGATCAGCGGTCCGTATATCCAGGCAACATAGCAGGCGGTCTCCGCCAGGACCACATCTTTGTGGCGCAACTCGCGTTCTAACTGCCTGATCCGCTGCCTGGCCGCCCTTTCCTCTTCCCGCTCAGCTCGGGTCTTGACGGCTTTGGCCGCGCGGTTAGCCTGCTCGCAGCCACTGCGCCACGCCTTGATCTGCTCGACATACGGACCTTTGCGCCGGCAGTATTCCGCTAGCTCAGACTCATTGAGTCCGGCGTTTTCCAATACCACGCGAAACTTGTCTTGGCTCGACCACTGATCGGCCTGCTTCCCATACGGCTCCCGCGGTTCTGGCCTGTTTGCGCCAAGTTACGGGGTCGCATCCGTAATGTCGGTCACCTCAACCAACTCCGACACACGACAGTTCATCGGCGCTCTCATCTGCCATCCCGGTGCTCTCGAATAACGCGCCACACAGCCCGCACTTTCGCCCACCGCTCAAAATTGATTGAATCAATTGACACGACAACTATCCTGTCACAGTGGGAAATCCAAGTGAAAAATGCTGTCTAGTTGGGATCACTTCAAGTACGTTAATATTGACATGAGCTGGAGCTGCGTAACACCAATAAACACTTTCGGCCACGTCTTCAGGTCTAAGATACTCTTTCCCACTATACAAAGCGTTTGCTTTACTTTGATCTCCTTTGAATCGCACTAAGGCAAACTCCGTTTTTGACATGCCAGGAGCCACGCAGCAAACCCTTACACCCGTGCCAGTGAGATCGGATTTCAGGTTTAGGGAAAAACTATTAACGAAGGCTTTTGACGCTGCATATACATTCCCACCGACATATGGATAATACGCTGCAATAGAACCAATGTTAATTATCTGCCCTCGATCTTTTTTTATCATCGAAGGAAGTACCGCATGCGTACAATACAATAACCCTTTTATGTTTGTATCTATTATTTGCTCCCAGTCATCTAGCGAGTTTGATTGAGCTGGACCGAAACCAAGCGAAAGCCCAGCATTGTTAATTAGGCAGTCAATATTTGAAAATGGTTCTTCTAATTTTGACAGGAATCCTTCAACTTCATCCTTATTCCTAACGTCAACTGTTCCAACTAAAACCTGGTCTCCGTGCTCTTCTTTCAATTCATTTAATCTCTCCATTCGCCTAGCTATAGCTATTACTCGTATACCTTCGCTCAAAAACCTTTTAGCTGTTGCCAACCCGAAACCTGAAGAGGCCCCTGTTATCAATACCGATCCCTTCTTAATATCCATCGTTGTCTCCTCGATTTGTTTCAACCGGGTTAAATGGGCACTCCCATTTTTTCGGTGGGTTTACTGGAACACTGACGAGCTTCACTTTCGTCACTAAACTCAGCCAGATTTCGATTTAGATCTTATTGTGTTTTAGGTTCGCGCGCCCTTATGGTTTTTTGTAATGGTTGATGTGTAGTATTTATTTGCATATTTGACTGTTGGTGAGAGTTAAATGCATTTGATGAAAAAAAACCTCTGCAACCCATATACGCCTCCCCATGATTGTTTGCTCCAATGACGTTAAGCATGAATCTAGAGATTTCAGGCGAAAACGAGCCAACAGGTACGCGCTCCGCTTAACAAGTCGGAGCTAATCTATCTTATTCCAATAACATGCTTTTCCGATGGCAAACAGCATTACACGGATTTAGGGAGCATTAACGGAACAGACTCTTACCAACAAGCCTGCATTATTATCAAAGATGCCGAGGACTTGTTCTTGCGCAATTGATTTTGGATACCAGGAATCGAACTGTTGTAGAAATAAAACCGGAGCCGTCCGCAAAAAGAATAGCTCTTCTTTTCACCATCTACTCTGCCGATTAGATGCCGTTTTAAATGATGGCCATAAACGGCTTTGGAGTTATATTTTTCAGCCCAAAGCCCTAGACACCACGCTCCTCATCAAGAGGTCCAGGGAAGGTAATTTTCGGCGCATCCATCGCTCCGACAAATTGCGATTTCCCGGTCAGGGTTTCAGCTGCATCTAATATAGGCGCATTATTCATACACAGGCCCCTTCTAAAAGTTATTTAGGTAACGCAGGTTAATGCCTATTGTAAATCAACCAAATGAATCAAGCAGGTTCATTTGGTTGCCCATTCAAAAAATATTAAAAACTTCCCGCCAATGGTAATTTTCAATAATAAAATACATGCCATGACATGAATTTGTAACAAAATATGCTTTCTCGGCGATGGTTATATGGGCCACCATTTTTCGTTGGCTTTCTTACGCCGGTACGTGCTGTACGCAACACGCGCCAGCAGTGGGATCAGAACCATCGGGGCCTGAAGCATGACGGTCTTTATCGCCCCCTTGATGATCGGCTCATTCCAATCGCCGAAGCGGGTAATCGGTGTTCTGAAACAATGGGCATAGGTGACCCCGGGCTCAGCGTTGACTGGGTCAATCCCATGCCACCAAAACGGCGGGATGTAGATGGAGTCACCAGCCTCGATAATACCTTCATATTTCGTAATCTGGCGATCTTTTGGGAAAAACTCCCTCCCGCAAGACATGTGGTGAAGATTCGACGAGATAGGGCGGGAAAATCCTCGCCAATCGCCTTTATTGAGGCGAAACAGCGATACCTTCTTCGATCCTACGATTTGGCTCGTAATCGTTTCATCGGTTGGATGAAAATGCCAATCGGTCGATGCATTCTTATAGATGAAGACTCGCTTCCCTACATAAAAAAGAGGACGCTCCTCAAACGCCTTACTTATGAATGAGTAGTCGCCAATATCTTCTTCCCATTGCTCAGGAATCTGAGTAGCAGGGATAGATAACGTCATATCGTCATCTGCGCTATACAATTCCCTCAGACAATCGGCCAGCCTTTGCTCATATAGAGCGGTGTCATAATAGATATCCATGGGGAGTGCATTGAAGGTTCTGGACATATTCACCTTCTCATCATCCACGCGGGATTCGAGATAGCCGGCCATCTTCCATTTTTCCACTGCCGGCCAGTCGCTAATAGCGCCTTTAATGATAACCGGGGTATGGGTGAGAACAAATTCGGTCCAGAATTGTTGGGCATTCAGAGAGTTTGCGTCAATGCTACGCACGGTTTCGACCTTGCCCGGAACAAGATCGATCACCCTTACAATCTTATTAGTCATAATCGTTTCCCAAATAACGGCAATTTTTATCTTCTACGCAGATTCCTTTTCCCGAACCTGCTGGAACTGATGCTCCACCAAGGATGCATACCCCGGCTGAGAGCACAGCAGTTCTTTATGAGTACCGGCACCGGCGACTTCACCGTCCTCAAGATAATAGATCCGATCCGCTTGCGTGATTGTATACAGCCGGTGAGCGACCACAATATTGGTCCGCCCCTCCATCAGACTCTTGAGCGCAGTCCTGACGACGTGTTCTGTTTCCCCGTCCAGACTGGAAGTCGCCTCATCCAGAATGAGAAAATCGGGATTACGAAGGAACACCCGCGCGATGGCGATCCTCTGACGTTGCCCGCCAGATAAATTATTTCCCTGCTCGATCAGCATGGAATCGAATCCCTGGGGAAGATCCAGAATGAATGACAATGCGCCGGCCTTCTCCGCGGCGCTTCTCAATTCTTTCTCGGAAACGCGCCTGGAAAGGCCGTAAGTGATGTTGTCCCGAACGCTACCGGGTATCACGGATGCCGCTTGCGAAACATATCCGATACTCTTGCGCCACGTCATAAGATCGATATCCGTGATCGGTTTTCCGCCGAATGTGATCTCCCCCTTCACAGGTACGTAAAAACGCTCGATCAAGGAAAGGATCGTGGTTTTCCCGCTCCCCGTCCTGCCAACAAGAGCCGTCGTTGTACCAGGCTCGATACGCAAATCCACTCCCCGGAGAACGGGTGCCCTGCCCCCCTTGTAGGAAAAGCAAACGTCCCGAAATTCGAGAATGTCTGAAGCCGGCCGTTCATTTCGGCCTGAAACGTCATACTCATTCTGCTCTCGAAGAATCTCGGCGATTCGTCGAGATGCGCCCTTGGCCCGCTGAAGCTCCGCCGCAAAATTGCTCAGTTGCCCTAGCGGGGTGACAATATTGAAGATATACAAGATAAAGGCCGTCAAGGTCCCGACGCTCAGATCGCTCTGGCCGATCCTGGTGCCACCGTAGATCAGAATGATCAGTACACAACCGATCAATGCCATGTCCCTTATCGGCTCCAAGGATGAGATGATCCTCATGTTGCGACATCCGAAAACCGTCAGCGAATCAATCACTTCTTTGCAACGTGCCTTTTCTTTGTGTTCCGCCGTGAACGCCTTGACAAGACGGATCTCGGAAAAAATCTGTGTGAGTATGCTGCTCAACTTCGCCGTCTGGCCCTGCACGCTTTTCGCCAGTGGTTCCAGTTTGACCACGATTGACAAGATGATAAGGAAGGCCAACAAAGTCGTCGTCAGCATGATCATCGTCAACTTCAAGTCGAGCAGGGCGAGTACTACAATCGACCCGATAAGCACAATTGCACTACGGATCACGCCTACGAACTGCCCGGTGGCAAGACCCGATATGGTTTGACAATCACCGATAACGCGACTGACCCGGTCACCGGTTTCCTCTTCGTCAAATGAAGACACTGGAAGCGCCAAAATCTTCCCAGTTAATGCATGACGCAGCTCCGCAACGATTTGGTAACCGATCCGCGATAGCACATACTCCCCAGCCGCCCGAACCACGGAGGCCCCCACTACAACCAGGACAAGGACCGCAATCGTATCCGTTAGATCGACACCAATGCCGCCTCCGTTCAATGCATCAATAAGATGCTTGGTAACAAGGGGGTACGCAAGCATTCCGAGCCCTCCGGCAATCGAAAGCGTGGCGCCCAGCAACAGCATCCTTGCAGACGGCTTTGCTGTTCGGATTAGTTGCCACAAGTCCCGATAAGAACGCTTGGGTTCCATATCTACTCCTCTGAAGCCAGCCGATCTGCCGGCGAACCAACTTGTCTTGCGTTGTGCTATCGGCATAAATTTCAACGAAGTCCCATACCTGGCCACAGGCCCGGATTACACGGTCATCGGTGATTTCTTTTCCAACGACACTTCCGCCTGCAACGAGTTCAGGTCGATCTTGGCAGTACACCGCAAAGCCACATAGTCGAGAACAATGTCTCCGGTAAGCTTCAGAGTCCCGTTCCCTTTCTCGAAATCCACACTGTCGGTCTCCAGCTCATCGCTGTTGACCGGGATACCAAGTACGGTCCCACCACGCGTATTCGGGAATCGGATATGAACCATCCCAACATCAATTCCTTCCTTCAATTCCTGCGCATTCGTTATGCGCTCCAGAATCACGGGATGGGCTCCGATCAACAGCTTGTCGACGAGCTTACTCATTATCTTCTCCTCATGCTTGCACACACTGTATGAAGGATTGTTCGCCATCCGACTGTGGCGTTGATATACCCGTGGAAAAAGGACAACAACCGCAACTCACAGGTATTCCGGCCGAACTTCGCGGACCCGATTCTGGGGGTCCACATGTACGATCACCGGCTCATACGCGTCCAGTTCAGATTCGGCGTACAGACCATAGGCACAGACAATGACCAAGTGGCCGGGCTTGGCATAGTGGGCAGCGGCGCCATTGAGAGAGATCATGCCGCTGCCCGCCGGCGCAACGATAGCGTAGGTCGTGAGACGTTTGCCGTTGGTTATATTGTAAACGTCGATCTGTTCATTCGGACGAATACCGGACTTTTCCAGCAGATTGCGATCAATCCCGCAGGACCCTTCGTAATCCAGCTCGACCTGAGTTACCGTCGCGCGGTGGATCTTGGCTTTTAGCATTTTGGTATACATTCCTACCTCCAGGTACACAACGTCGTTTCCAATGAAGAGAGATGCATCAGTCATTACTGCGAGATGCGTTACAAAAGACAGTTTGCCTTCCACCATTTAGAGAGATCAGCGACATAGGGCGGTCTCAAAATGGTGAAATGATTGCCTCGCACCTCCTGGCACTTCAATTCGGGCGCAAACTCACGCCAGGATTCAATGTGTTTCGCGAAAGTCTGTTCATTCGACGGGCCGTCTTTGCGAGGATCCGGGCAAAGCACCATATGCAGCGGGTGTTCGTACGAATGAGAAGGACGGTAGCTGGTGCGAAGCCCTGCGGCGAAAGTGCGCAAAACGCCCTGGAACATTTCTGGGCTCGCGCTGGCGGGGACCTGGCTCGTATCGACCATTGCTTGACACAGAATTTCCAGCTGTTCCTTGTCGCTCTTGCCACGAAGAAGGCTTTTTGCTGACGCCAGGCACTGACCCGACGAAAGCTCCAGGGCATCAAGTAATTCGGTCAGGACATCATCACTCGTATAGGGCGATGGCGGCAGCGGGGGATGAGAATCAATGAGCATCAGCGAGGCAACGGACCGTCCGGCCATCTGCAACCTGAGGGCCATTTCAAAGGCCACCCAGCCACCGAAGGAATGCCCGATCAAGTGGACCGGCCCCCGCGCAACGATATCCGCAATCGCATCCAGGTAACAGGCTGCCGCAGCCTCGACAGTGCTGTGTGGAACGGTACCGTTACCTTCCAAACCACGCGGCTGCAGGCCATAAGCAGGTCGATCAGTGCCGATGGCGTCGACAAGCCCCATCATACTGATCACGCTGTCGCCCGCGCCTGGAAGGCACACAACAGGAACCTCATTCACCCGCCCTGTTTGCAGGCTGACCAACGGCCGGTAAGCGGCTTCCTGTTTTGGGAAATCCGTGGCTTCTACCTCACTGAGAGCCTGATTGATGGCGCTGCCCAGGGTGGGAGCATGCCCTTTAACCATGGTTTCGTGATTCCCCGGCACTTTTACCTTGCGAATCAAATGGGATGGCATGGTCGACGTCCACCCCATGGCATCATCGGTTTCAATTCCGCCTGGCGCCTTTTCCTCGGCAATGAAGAGATGTATGGGCATGGGAACAGGAAAGCGTGAATAGGCACTAATCGCTTTCGAGATCACGACACATCGATTGGAAAGCTGCCATATTTGTTCATCCTTCAGGGATTCTAGCTTTTCGGGAAGCGCACGCATCTCCCTGAACCTTTCAAGAAGATCAAAGAAACCAAGCTCATTCGCCATGCTCGCACAGGATTCGGCCAAGCCCTTCGTGCGGCCAAGTTCATTACAGAACTCCAATAAGAACGTATTCACCGTCCAGTCTTCCCTCAGGTTCCGAGTCTCGGGCGCGTAGGAATCAAACAGCCCGACAAACTCCACCTGTTGGTCCTGGCCCAGCAACTGGACGGCAATTTCGTATGCAAAGAAACCGCCGGCACACCAACCTGCAATTCGATAGGGGCCTTCCGGCTGGACATCACGTATCATCTTCACGTGGCGACATGCCTGTTCCTGGAGTGTTGGCGGCTGAGGCTCATCTGCAGGAATTGCAGACAAACCGTAGATCGGCGTATCGCTGTCAATATGATCGGCAAGCCCGGAGATATAGGAGTCAAGCCCCAGACCGTCATGGACAATAAACAGGGGCTTGCGGAAACCCGTTGTGCGTAATGCCAAAGCCTGATGGCTTGAAACCTTCTGAGCCAAAGAGACGTTCTTGGCCAGTTCAGCGAGACTTGGATGCTTGAACAGCACCTGCACGTCCGCCTGCAGCTCCGCCTGGCGCATCCGCTCGATCAGCCGCACCGCCAACAGCGAGTGACCGCCCAGGGCAAAGAAGTTGTCGTGCCGGCTCACCCGCTCCACGCCCAGCAGCTCCTGCCA
>NZ_SJDL01000034.1 GCF_004327985.1 Marinobacter halodurans | reverse complement strand
TGAGTATCAAACGCCCGATGAGGTGTACTACGGGCAACCGATAGCCTTGGCTAGCCTGAGCCAGGGAAACAACCGGATCATAGCTTAGTGACACCATCAGGTTGTCCAACTGATCGGGTCCACCTCAAGAAAAAGGTCGACAAATCCCTCGCTGACGGTATGAGCGAATTCAATCGCGTCACCGGCCAAGCCAAGTTCGCTCTGGGCAAAGGTCGCTATTTCGAAGCACCGTTTATAGAGTTCGACGCCTACGTCGAGCGGGTCGTCCAGCGGGGCGGCATTTTCTACCGGCTGATGTTCGTCCATCGCTACACCGGCAAGATTTTCAACAAAACCTGGCTCAGCGGCGTTGAAGCCAGCAAACATGAAGTCCTTGCGCTTTGGGATATGCTGCAACGGTTTATGGATGTCTCGCAGCCCATTCCCGACATGCCCCGATTCGAGCCGTTTCGCCATCTGGACCCCGTTACGGCCGAGTACGACCGAAAAACCAACCGCCCACCCCGTTATTGGCGAGATCTCGATCTGGAAGCCTGGAAAGCAAGTGAAGGCGCGGAACTGGCCAGAGCCCAAGCTCAGTTCCCCTGGAATAAAAGGCACTGCAAATTGACCCCGAAGTTGGGGCAAGTCGACATGGAGGTTTACCGGAAGCAGCGGCCCGAGACGGCGGTTCCGATCTAGCAAGCAATTTTCACTGAGCATGCCGCTGACGACAGACCTCCATCGCCCATGACCATGCGCCACCGAAAGAACGTAGCTTTTGGGACCCACATTCCAACGCAAAAGTCCCATATTGGTTCGTAACCGAGGTTGAGGTATGACTCTCGAGAAAACTGAGAGATACGCGGATCAAGCGTTAAGCTCGGAATCTATTCCGCCTATGCCCGACAGCAAAAAGCGAAGTCGAGCCGGAGATGAGCTGCAACCCTGGGGTGATTACGCCAATATCAATCCTTATGAAAAGACCATAGTGGACGTGACTGATGTTCAGTCCCTCGAGGCCGATGATGAGGATTTCTACAAAGACGAGTGGTGGGCTTGGACGCATCAATACCTTCGATTCCTAAACAGCAAATTAGGGCTTAAAGCCCTGATTCTTGTAATTCCTTTTGCCTGGGGGCTGTTGTTGCTAATTGGCGGGCCACTAACAATTAACTACCTATTCCTTAAATATCTCCGCGACATACTACCCGCATTCCCCCTAGTGGCTCTCATGGTTCTTTCGTGGGCCGTCTGGACGGTCGCAGCCCTTTACGTTATGAAGCCAAGCACAAATTGGATCATGAGCAAAGGCGTTGGATTCTTGTTAAAGCCCTTCGAGAAGTCACTCCAAAAGAAAGTCGACAAATCCCTCGCCGACGGCATGAGCGAATTCAACCGCGTTACTGGCCGGGCCACGTTCGCCTTGGGCAAGGGGCGGTATTTCGAGGCTCCGTTTATCGAATTCGACGCCTACGTCGAGCGGGTCGTCCAGCGGGGTGGCATTTTCTACCGGCTGATGTTCGTCCATCGCTACACCGGCAAGATCTTCAACAAAACCTGGCTCAGCGGCGTCGAAGCCAGCAAACATGAGGTTCTTGCACTTTGGGATATGCTGCAACGGTTTATGGATGTCTCGCAGCCCATTCCCGACATGCCTCGATTCGAGCCGTTTCGCCATCTGGACCCCGTTACGGCCGAGTACGACCGAAAAACCAACCGCCCGCCCCGTTATTGGCGGGATCTCGATCTGGAAGCCTGGAAAGCAAGTGAAGGCGCCGAACTGGCCAAGGCCCAGGCGCAATTCCCCTGGGGCCAACGGCGCTGCCAATTAACGCCGAAGTTGGGGCAAGTCGACATTGAGGTTTACCGGAAGCAGCGGCCCGCGACGGCGGTTCCGATCTAGCAACAACAGGCCGCCCCGGACCGGTACGTATGACCCAACCGGCGAGGTCGACCCCCTTCCCTTCGGGCCAGATCACCTACCTGACCCCGAAGCCCCAGCCCACCGGATTGCCCCGGTGGATCATGGCCATATGCGATGGGAACGGTCACCGGTCATTATCTGGACTTCGGGGTGGGCAATTCCTTTGCTTTTGCGCGGCAAACGGTACTCGGTGGGACGTTCGGGTATTTTTGCTGTCCGCTGTTATTGGCCCCTGATTGGTTTTCAGGAGCCACCCTCCCCCCGTACGGACAGATAGGCATGAACCGCGGCCTTGGTCTCGGCGACCGTCTGGTCACTGATGCTCTTCTCCCGGAAATAGCCGTACCGGAAGCAACCCCGGGCAATTTCCACGGCGAAGGCAATGACGTCCGGTTCATCCGGGAAAGTGATTCCGGATACCCGGCGCTCGATCAGGTGGCGAATCCCGTCTGCCGTGCCCTTATGGACGTCCTGTACGGCGCGAAAGCCTTCCCGGCTCATGGGCCCTCCCAGGATCAACATGCGCGCCACGGGATGCTCGTTGTAAAAATCCGCACCTGCACGAGCCAGGCTGCCGACCACATCGTTCAATTCCAGATCACCCAATACGGCATCCAGACCAGCGATACGCTCGGCCATCCGCCGCTGGTACTGGTCCGATATCGCCAGCAGCAAGGCATACTTGCTGGGGAAGAACTGATAGACCGATGAGCGGGGTAATCCTGACACCTTGGCAACTTCCGGAATTGAAAGGGCCTCAGGCCCCTGTTCAAGCAGCAGCTTTTCGGCTGCCCGGAACATCCGCTCCACCCGCTCGCGACTGCGCTCCTGCGTCGGCTTGCGGGCATTGACCAACTTATTATCTTTCGCATTCATTCCTGGGGCTTCCCTACACTCCCATGTTGACGGGCCATCGGAACATGGTGCATTCATGCACTCAATGCTGCCCATCATGTTTGCGATCGTCTCCGAGCCATCGTTCAGCCCCGGCGGCTTCCTGGGATACAAAGGCGGAGAAGATCACCGGACCCGGAGCGTACACAGAACGCCCAACAACAACGTGGTGACCAAGAGGCTCCGACGCCCCTGACGGCATCAGTCAGATCAAGCACACTATCAGGACACCGGACGGCGCCAAGTCCGAAAATCTGCGGATGGGCCGATCCGCCACTCGAATGCCAGCCCTTAGCCATTCCCTGGCTGGGAATGGCTGAACAATTAACATGCCATAGTGAGTGTTTGCAAACCCGGGATCGCCCCGGGTTGTACCCTATTGCCGGGCAGCCAAAGACAGGATGTGACGCCACTCCGAATCGGAAACCGGCATCACGGAAAGGCGGGCGCCCCGGCGTACCAGCGGCAATTCAGACAGTTCGGGCTGGGATTTGAGGGTCTGCAGCGGAACGACTCCCCGGAATTTCTCGACGAACTGCATGTCCACGGCCTGCCAGCGCGGCTTCTCGGGTGAGCTCCTGGCGTCGTAGTAGGAAGAGTCAGGGTCAAACTGAAGCGGGTCCGGATAGGCCGCCAGGACCACACGGATAACCCCGGCCACGCCAATCTGCTTACAGCTACTGTGATACAGGAAAACCTCATCCCCCGGCGCCATCTTTGCCAGGAAGTTGCGAGCCTGATAATTACGCACGCCATCCCACGGGATCGTGTCGTCGGGCTTTGCCGCGAAATCGTCGATACCACACTCATCCGGTTCACTCTTGACCAGCCAGTAGGCCATGCTCAGTCCTCCATGAATGAATACGCCCGCTCGACCCGGGCCACCCGCACAGCATAATGCCGGTACCAGGCATCCCGGCCCAGGCGCTGGGCAACCAGATGGCGGGCGTGGGCTTTCCAGTTCTGGATGGCCTCGGCGTCACGCCAGTAGGAGACGGTAATACCCACCTCTTCCCGGGCGGACTCAACGCCGAGAAATCCGGGCTGTTCCGCAGCCAGTTCCATCATCTGCCGGGCCATGGCGCCATAGCCATTGTCACCCTCCGTGCGCAGGGAGGTGAAGATGACGGCGTAATACGGCGGCTCCGGTGTCCGGGCAATCCGTGATTCAGGGTCAGCCATTTTCCGTCCAGTCGAATTCCATCTGTCGTGCGGTTTTCAGGGCGAGATCGCGGCCGGCAATTCGCTCCACCAGGTGCAGGCTCATGTCGATACCGGCGGAAATGCCGCCGGACGTCACCACATCCCCCTGGTCAATCCAGCGGCGCCCCGGTAACACCTTTATCGCAGGATAGGCATGGCGCAGGTCGTCCATGTCTTCCCAGTGCGTGGTCGCGGTGCGGCCGTTGAGCAGGCCCGCGGCGGCCAGCAGGAAGGCGCCGGTGCATACCGACGCCGTCAGCGGCACCTGTTCCGCGGTACTCTCGATCCAGCGGATCACCGGGCCCTTCTCCAGCTCCGCCGTGACCACCCCACCGGGCACCAACAGCAGATCGATAGACGGATGATTGGCTATGGTATGGTCCGTGGACACCTTCAGGCCGGCCCGGGTCGTCACCCTGTCCTCGTGCTGGGCTATGGTCACCACCGAGAACGGCTCCGGTCCCACCGGATGCTCCTTTCGATAAACCCGCGAAGCCGTGGTGAATACCTCGTAGGGTCCGGCAAAATCCAGCACTTCGACCTCATCGAACAAGAAAATTCCCACCACAGTGGTCATACTCTTCCCTCACCAAACTGGTTGCTTCCCACCTTCGACGATACCCGCCTTTCAGGCCCGGAGCCATCGGCCCGTGGCGGGTTATCCCAAGCAGGCATCGACCTGGCAGCAGCTTGACAGGCCAGCCTGTCACCGTCTTAACTCAATCGGACAGATCGAATTCAAAGTGCCGCGACAGCTACAGGGTCCCGGTTTGCGTAACGGTTACCATCCGGCGCAGCGGGACTTCAGATTTGCCAATAATAACAAATGCCTGGATTAACGCCTGATCGGCTTGATCCGGAGCATACCACGCGGGGCCACTACCAGTGAGCGAGCCAGGCCAGGAGAGTCGTTGTATTCTGGAAACCCGGGGTCTGACCAAGGACTTCAAGGGGTTTACCGCCGTCAAGGATGTCAACCTGAAGGTGCAGGCAGGTACGATCCACGCCCTGATTGGTCCCAACGGGGCGGGCAAGACCACCTTTTTCAACCTGCTGACCAAGTTCCTGAAGCCCAGTGCCGGCAGCATCGTGTACGACGGCACCGACATCACCCGCCGCAAGCCGGCTGCGATTGCCCAGCAGGGAGTGATCCGCTCGTTCCAGATTTCCGCCGTCTTCCCACACCTGAGCGCCCGCGACAACGTACGTATCGCCCTGCAGCGCAAACTCGGCATCTCCTATCATTTCTGGCGTCCCATCCGCGTGCTCGACCAGCTTAACCAGCAGGCCGTCGCCCTGTTGGAGCAGGTCGGACTCCGGAATTTCGCCGAGACCCCGGCGGTGGAAATGCCCTACGGCCGCAAGCGCGCCCTGGAGATTGCCACCACCATCGCCCTGGAACCCCGCCTGATGCTGCTGGACGAGCCCACCCAGGGTATGGGAGCCGAGGACGTGGGCGCGGTCACCGACCTGATCGGCCGTGTGGTCAAGGGGCGCACCATCATCATGGTGGAGCACAATCTCAATGTGGTCTCGACCCTGGCGGACCGCATCACCGTACTCAACCGCGGCGAAATCCTGGCCGAAGGTCCGTATGACGAGGTCTCCCGCAATCCCGAAGTCATGGAAGCCTATATGGGGGCCCGCGATGTCGAGTGACCGCCACCACGAACTGCTGCGCATCGAGGACCTGCACGCGTGGTATGGGGAGTCGCACATCCTTCACGGCATGAACCTGACCGTGAACGAAGGCGAAGTCATCACCCTGCTGGGCCGCAACGGCTCCGGTCGGACCACCACGCTCAAGGCGATCCTCGGCCTGGTGGGCCGGCGTACCGGGTCGATCAGGCTGCACGGGCAGGAAACCATCCACCTGCCCACCCACCGCATCGCCCACGTGGGCCGGCTGGGCTACTGCCCGGAAGAGCGCGGCATCTACGCCAGCCTGAACGTTGACGAAAACCTGGCGCTGCCGCCCAAACTCGCCGAGGGCGGGCTGTCGACCGACGAGATCTACCGCATGTTTCCCAACCTGGAGGAGCGCCGCAAGAGCCAGGGCTCGAAGCTCTCCGGCGGGGAACAGCAGATGCTGGCCATCGCCCGCATCCTGCGCACCGGCGCCACCCTGCTGTTGCTCGATGAAATCACCGAAGGCTTGGCTCCGGTCATCCTGCGCTCGCTGGACGACGTCATCCGCAAACTGCGCGAGCGCGGCTTCACCATCGTGCTGGTGGAGCAGAATTTCCGTTTTGCCGCGCCCCTGGCCGATCGTCATTACGTGATCGAGCACGGCCGCGTGGTGGAGCAGATCGCCGCGGATGAACTGGAGGAGAAACAGGAGCAGCTCAACCGACACCTGAGTGTCTGATGCCAAGACGCTCATCAGCGGCTCCCACGGGTACAGCCACCGACCCGATGTCGTGACTGGCCCGACAGCGCCCCCGAAATAAAGGGGCGACAAACAAGAAGAGCGAAATGAGGGCAAGGATTATGGTCAACCAACGCAAACTGCTACATGGCATCGTTGCCGGCCTGGGCCTGATGGTTGCGGCCGGTCCACTGAGCGCCGCCGAGGGCCTGTCCGACGGCAAGGTCAAGATCGGCGTATTGAGTGATATGTCCGGGGTCTACAAATCCCTGGAGGGCCCGGGAGCCGTCGTGGCCGCCAAGATGGCGGTGGCGGATTTCGGTGGCAAGGTCCTGGGCAAGCCCATCGAGATTGTCTCCGCCGACCACCAGAACAAGCCGGACATCGGCGCCAGCACGGCGCGGGAATGGATCGACGCCAAACAGGTGGACATGATCACCGCGCTGGACAACTCCTCGGTCGCGCTCGCGGTCCAGGGGCTGGCCTCGGAGAAAAAAGTCATCACCATGGATGCCGGTGCCGGCACCACGGCCCTGACCGAGGACCAGTGCGCGCCCTACGGCATCCACTACGTCTATGACACCCACGCCCTGCCCGTGGGCACCGCCACCGCGGTGGTCAAGAACGGCGGCAAGAAGTGGTTCTTCATCACGGCCGACTACGCCTTCGGCCACTCCCTGCAGGAAAACACCGCCGCGGTGGTGAAAAATCTGGGCGGTAGCGTCGTCGGCAACGTGAACGCGCCGCTGGGCACCACCGACTTCTCGTCCTACCTGCTGCAGGCGCAGTCCTCCGGTGCGGACGTCATCGGTCTGGCCAATGCCGGGCAGGACACCGTCAACGCCATCAAGCAGGCCAACCAGTTCCGTATCGTCCAGAGCGGGCAGAAACTGGCCGGTATGCTGGTGTTCATCACCGACATCCAGAGCATGGGCCTGGACATTGCCCAGGGGCTGCAGTTCACCACCGCCTTCGTGTGGAACCAGGATGACGAGGCCGAGAAATGGTCCCGCCGCTACTACGAGCAACAGGGCGCCATGCCCACCATGGTTCAGGCCGGGGTCTACTCCGCCGTCACCAACTACCTCAAGGCCATCGACGCGGTAGGCACCGACGACGCCGATGCGGTGCGCAAGCAGTTGGGTGAAATGGAGCTCAACGACATGTTCGTCAAGGGTGGCAAGATCCTGGCCAACGGCCTGATGCTGCACGACATGTATCTGGTGGAAGCCAAGAAGCCGGACGAATCCACCGAGGAATGGGACCTGCTCAGGGTGATCTCGAAGATCCCCGCCGAACAGGCCTACATCCCGCTGTCGGAAAGCAAGTGTCCGCTGCTGAAGTAAACGCTGCGGCCGGACGGCGGACGGCCGTCCGGCCCGGCCCTGCAAGGAGTCCCTGACGTGTCGATGCAGGTCATACTGGCCCAGGCGCTGCTGGGGCTGAACGTGGGCGTGTTCTACGCCATGTTGAGCCTTGGTCTGGCGGTCATCTTCGGGCTGCTCAACATCATCAACTTCGCCCACGGGGCGATGTACATGCTGGGTGCCTTCGTCGCGCTGATCGGCTACAGCCTGCTGGACGACTGGTTCGGCATCAGCCTGCAGATCGGCTTCTGGGCGTCGCTGATCGTCGCGCCGCTGTTCGTGGGAGTCCTGGGGATAATCATCGAGCGCACCATGCTCAAGCGACTCTACGAGCTGGATCACATCTACGGTCTGCTGTTGACCTTCGGCATCACCCTGATCCTGCAGGGGCTCTTCTCCAACTACTTCAACATCTCCGGCACCCCCTATTCCGGTCAGCCGGAATCCCTGAGCGGCGTGGTCAACCTGGGCTTCATGTATTTCCCGACCTACCGCCTGTTCGCCATCGTCTTTTCCATCGTGGTGTGTTTCGCCACCTGGTTCGTGATCGAGCACACCCGGCTGGGCTCGCGGCTGCGGGCCGGCGTGGAGAATTCCGCCCTGACCCAGGCCTTCGGCCTCAACGTACCGCTGATGATTACCCTGACCTTTGGCTTCGGCTGCGCCCTGGCAGGCCTGGCCGGGGTGCTGGCAGCTCCGATCTATTCGGTCAGTCCACTGATGGGCGCCGACCTGATCATCGTCGTGTTTGCGGTGGTGGTGATCGGCGGCATGGGGTCGATCATGGGCGCCATCCTCACCGGCCTCGCCCTGGGGTTGGTGGAGGGGATCACCAAGGTGGTCTATCCGCCGGCGGCCAATACCGTGATTTTCTTCCTCATGGTGCTGGTGCTGCTGTTCCGCCCCGCCGGTCTGTTTGGCAAGGAGAGGTGATCCATCATGGTTAATCGTGTGCTTTGGATCATCATGCTGGTTGCCGGTCTGACGGCCCCCTTTTTCGCCTACCCGGTCTTTGTCATGGACCTGCTGTGCTTTGCGCTGTTCGCCTGCGCCTTCAACCTGCTGCTGGGCTATGTGGGCCTGCTCTCCTTCGGTCACGCGGCGTTCTTTGGCGGGGCCGCCTATATCACCGGCTACGTGATCAAGGCCTGGGGCTTCCCGCCGTTGCTGGGCATCGCCGCCGGGGCGCTGTTCGCCATGGTGCTGGGCGCGGTGTTCGGCTTCCTCGCCATCCGCCGTCAGGGCATCTACTTCGCCATGATCACCCTGGCCCTGGCCCAGATCATCTACTTCATGATCCTGCAACTGCCCTTCACCGGTGGCGAGAACGGGCTCCAGGGCATTCCTCGCGGAAAGCTGCTGGGCCTGGTTGACCTGAACCAGTCCCTGGCCATGTATTACTTTGTGTTCGCGATTTTCCTGGTCGGATTCTGCATCATCTACCGCACCATCAACTCGCCCTTCGGCGAAGTGCTGCAGGCGATCCACGAGAACGAATCCCGGGCCCTGTCCCTGGGGTATGACGTGGACCGGTTCAAGCTGCAGGCTTTCGTGATTTCCGCGACCCTGGCGGGTCTGGCCGGCGCCACCAAGGCGGTGGTCTTCCAGTTTGCCGCCCTCACCACCGCCCACTGGCAGACCTCCGGCGAAGTCATCCTGATGACGCTGGTGGGCGGCCTGGGTACGGTGTTCGGACCGGTCATCGGGGCCATCACCGTGGCCTCCCTCAGCCACGAACTCAGCGCCTTCGGCTCCTGGGTCCAGGTGATCCTCGGGGCCATCTTCGTGGTGTGCGTGCTGGTGTTCCGGCGCGGGATCATCGGCGAACTGCATCGCCTGTTCGGCGGCCGTTGACCCATCTCAACTCCCGGTCGCCGCCCATCGATCCGGAGCGGCGGTGACGCGTATCATGATGTTCCAGAGTCACCGGAATCACGGGCTGCGTCCTGCCGCGCCCGCCCGCGAAACAGGAGGACATTTATGAACGTCACCTTTATCGGCCTCGGCATCATGGGCCAGAACATGGCCCGCAACCTGCTCCCGCACGTCCAGCTCACCGTGTTCAACCGTTCGCCACAGCCCGTTGAAGCGCTCGTCGCGGAAGGCGCGCGGGCCGCCTCTTCACTCTCCGACGCGGTCGCCAAAGCCGACGTGGTCTTTACCATGCTGGCCAGTCCCGAGGTGGTGGCCGCCCAGGCGTTCGGCGACGAAGGCTTCCTGCAGGCGATGCCCAACGATAGCCTGTGGGTGAACTGCTCCACCGTCAATCCGTCGTTTTCCCGGGATGCGGCCCAGGCCGCCAGGGCCGCGGGCATTCGCTTCCTGGATGCGCCGGTGGCCGGCACCCGCAAGCCCGCCGAAGACGGCACCCTGACCTTCCTCGTCGGTGGCAGTGACGCGGACCTGAACCAGGTACGGCCCCTGCTCGAGCACATGGGCGACAAAATCGTCCACACCGGCCGCCAGGGCCAGGGCAGCGCCTTCAAGATGCTGATCAACGCCCAACTGGCCCAGTCCATGGCGGTGTTCGCCGAAACCGCCCTGCTCGGCGAAAAACTGGGGTTCTCCCGCGAGATGCTGATGGACACCCTGCCCAACCTGCCGGTCAGCGCCCCATTCCTGGCCGGCAAGGCGGAACTGATCCGGCACGGCCAGTTCGAGCCGCAGTTTCCGCTGGAGCTGATGCTCAAGGACCTGCACCTGCTGGAACAGACCGCCTACGAGCACCAGCAGCCGCTGTTCATGAGCAGTGTGGCCAAGGCGCTCTACGCCAGCGCCGACGCCGCCGGACACGGGCGCGACGATTTTTCCGCACTGCACGCCTTCCTCGAAACACACAGCCAGGGCTGACAGGACATAAGGGATGTTCCTTATGTCCCGCCGTTTCCTTAGCAGGCTTTAATTAGTAAACTACACATATTCCAGTTCCCGAGTATCCCTGAAAACGCTCGACCATTCAGGGATATCCGTGATGACAGCTGTCCCCCGTCGCCGATGTCCGGCCCGGCCGGAGCGTCGGCACCCGCCCGCCACAGCTGCCGCACCTGACAGATCCAATACGGCCAGCCGCTCCGCCGGAGTATGGCCGGCGTTATCGGAGCCACAGCAATGAGCACATCCGACCCGAACAGCAAACCCACGCCCCCACCGCGCCGCACCCGTCTGATCCGCCGCGTCCTGCTGGTCGGCATCCCCCTCGTGGTGGCGGTCGCCGCCGGCCTGGTGTCCATCTTCGGGGGCCGCTACGTCTCGACCGAAAACGCCTACATCGGCGCTCCGCTGGTCAACATCGCACCGGAGGTGAGCGGTCAGATCAGTCGGGTGCTGGTGGAGGAAAACCAGCCGGTCCATAAAGGCGAGCTGATGCTGCAGATCGATCCGGCCCCCTACCGGATCGCCGTGGCCCACGCCAAGGCGGAACTGGCACAGGCCGCCAATGCCATCCGGACCCTGGAAGCCCGCTACGCCACCCGGCAGGAAGACCTGGCCCTGGCGGAAGAGAATGTGGCGTTTGCCAAACGCGAACTGGGCCGCCAGCAGGCCCTAGCCCAGCGCCAGCTCACTTCAGACTCGGAACTGGAAAAATACCGGCACGATTACACCACCGCCCGTCGTGAACAGGCGTCGATCGAACGGGATCTGAAGCGAATTGCCACGAGCCTGGGCGGCAAGGTGGACCTACCGGTGGAACAGCATCCAGACTACCAGGTGGCCAAGGCCGACCTGGAGCAGGCGGAGCTGGACCTCGAGCATACCCACATCCGCGCCCCGTTCGACGGTATCGCGGCCAAGACGCCGGACCCGGGCACCTACGCCCGGGCCAGTGCGGCGGTCATGAGCCTGGTCGGCAACCGCGACCTGTGGATTGACGCCAACTTCAAGGAAACCGACCTGACCCGCGTCAAACCGGGCCAGGCCGTCTCGATCGAAGTGGACACCTATCCGGACCATGAATTCCACGGCCATGTGGCCAGCATTGCCCAGGCCACCGGCGCCGAGTTCTCGGTGCTACCGGCACAAAACGCCACCGGCAACTGGGTCAAGGTGGTCCAGCGCATCCCGGTGCGCATCCGGTTCGACGACCTGCCTTCCGATACCGGCCTGCGCGTCGGCATGAGCACCATCGTCGACATCGATACCGGCTACCCGGATGCCCATGTACCGCTGGTGGGCTGGCTGCGCGGTATGGTCTCCGAAGCCCACGCCAACGAAACCGGCGCTGAATGACCACCGCAGTCACCACGGCCGGGGAACAGGGGGGCCTGAAGCGGGGATGGATCACGATATCCATCATGCTAGCCACCATCATGCAGGCGCTGGACACCACCATCGCCAACGTGGCCCTGCCCAACATGAAAGGCAGCATGTCGGCCACCGAGGAACAGATTTCCTGGGTGCTGACGTCCTACATCGTGGCGGCGGCCATCGCCACGCCGCTGACCGGCTTCCTGGCCGGCCGGCTGGGGCGCAAGCGCCTGTTCCTGCTTTCCGTCACCGGTTTCACCATCGCATCGGTGCTGTGCGGCATTGCCGGTAATCTCGAAGAAATGGTGCTGTTCCGACTGTTGCAGGGCATCTTCGGCGCCGGGCTGGTGCCGTTGTCCCAGGCGGTGCTGCTGGACACCTATCCGCGTGAACAGCACGGTTCCGCCATGGCCCTGTGGGGTGTCGGCGTCATGGTCGGCCCGATCCTCGGCCCGACGCTCGGCGGGTACCTGACCGAGGTGCTGAACTGGCGCTGGGTGTTCTTCATCAACCTGCCCTTTGGCATCCTCTCGCTACTGGGCATCCTGTTCTTTGTGCCGGAGACGGAGCAGGTCAAGCGCCGCTTCGACCTGTTTGGTTTTGCCCTGCTGGGCCTGTCCATCGGCGCCCTGCAACTGATGCTCGACCGCGGCCAGAGCCTGGACTGGTTCGCCTCGACCGAGGTCCAGTTCGAGGCGACGCTGGCTGCCTGCGCCTTCCTGATGTTCCTGGTGCACATGTTCACCCATCGTGAACCCTTCGTGGAGCCTGGGCTGTTCCGGGACCGCAACCTGGCCATCGGCCTGATCTTCATCTTCATGATCGGGGTGATCCTGCTGGCGACGCTGGCGCTGCTGCCGCCCTACCTGCAGAACCTGATGGATTACCCGGTGATCACCACCGGCCTGGTACTGGCCCCGCGGGGGCTGGGCAGCATGTTCTCGATGATGCTGGTGGGGCGGCTGGTGAACAAGGTGGACATCCGCCTGCTGATCCTCACCGGGCTGATCCTGATGACCGCCAGCCTGTTCGAGATGGCCAACTTCAATACCGAAGTGTCCTCCCTGCGGATCGCCCTGACCGGTGTCGTCCAGGGCATGGGGCTGGGCATGGTGTTCGTGCCGCTGAGCACCATCAGCTTTGCCACCCTGGCCTCGCGCTACCGCACCGAAGCCACCGCCATGTTCAGCCTGATGCGCAACATCGGCAGCTCCATCGGGATTTCGGTGATGGTGACCCTGGTGGCGCGCAATACCCAGATCAACCACGCCAGCCTGGGGGAATACCTCAATCCGTTCCGGCCGGCTTTCCAGTCGATGACGCTGCCCGGCGGCATCGACCCGGCCAGCACGACGGGCCTGACCTACCTCAACAACATGGCCACCCAGCAGGCGGCCACCATCGGCTACCTCAACGATTTCCGCCTGATGGCCTGGGTTGCCCTGGCGTCGATTCCGCTGTTGCTCCTGTTCCGTTCTCCCAAGGCGGCGAAACAGGCAGATTGATGGGGCGGTCCGGCGCACAAAGGTGAACCGGACCGGGCGTCAACCCTTATACTTCCCAGACAAAGCCAACCAACGGGACGCCCATGACCTCGGATCGCCGCAAGGCCCTGCAACTCGCCGCCGACTTCATCATGCCCTACCGCAAGGCCCTGGCCGGGGCGTTTGCGGCACTGGTGTTTACCGCAGGTATCACCCTGTCGCTGGGCCAGGGGATCCGGCTGCTGGTGGACCAGGGTTTCGTGACCGGCTCGCCGGAGCTGCTCAACCGGTCGGTGCTGCTGTTCTTCATCCTGATCGGCTGCCTGGCCGTGGGCACATTCGTGCGTTTCTATCTGGTGTCGTGGATCGGTGAACGGGTGGTCGCCGACATCCGAAAACAGGTTTTTAACCACCTGATTGATCTTCATCCCGGCTTTTTCGAGACCAATCGCGGCCTGGAGATCCAGTCCCGCCTGACTACCGACACCACCGTGCTGCAATCGGTGATCGGCTCCACGGTGTCCATGGCCCTGCGTAACTTTTTCATGATGATTGGCGGCATCGTCCTGTTGTTCGTGACCAACGTGAAGCTGACCAGCATCGTGATGTTGGCCGTGCCTTTAGTGGTAGCGCCGATCCTGATCTTCGGCCGGCGCGTGCGGCGCCTGTCCCGCCAGAGCCAGGACCGGGTGGCGGACGTGGGCAGCTACGTGGGTGAGATCCTGGGGCAGATCAAGATCGTGCAGGCCTACAACCACCAGCCCCAGGATCAGGACCGCTTCGGTGAGGTAGTGGAGAACGCTTTTGCCGTGGCCCGCCAGCGCATCCGTCAGCGGGCGTGGCTGATTGCCATCGTGATCCTGCTGATTCTCGGCGCGGTGGGCATCATGCTCTGGGTCGGCGGGCAGGACGTGATTGCCGGCGAGATCACCGGCGGCGAACTGGCCGCGTTCGTGTTCTACAGCCTGATCGTGGGCTCATCCGTGGGTTCGCTGAGCGAAGTGATCGGCGAATTGCAGCGGGCCGCCGGTGCCGCCGCGCGGATCGTGGAACTGCTGCAGACGGCCAGTGAGATCACGCCGCCGGAACATCCCCGCTCGCTACCCGTCCCGGTGCGGGGTGAGATCGCATTCGAGGCCCTGCGTTTTGCCTATCCCGGACGCCCCAACGTGGACGTGATCGACGGCATCGACCTGACCGTCACCGCCGGTGAAACACTGGCCCTGGTGGGCCCGTCCGGCGCCGGCAAGTCGACGTTGTTCGATCTGCTCCTGCGTTTCTTCGATCCCCGCAGCGGCGGCATCCGCATCGACGGCGTGGACATCCGGGAACTGGACCCGGCGGAGTTGCGCCGCTGCTTTGCCCTGGTCTCCCAGACGCCGGCGCTTTTCTTCGGCAGTATCGCCGACAACATCCGCTACGGTCGGCCCGAAGCCTCCCAGGCCGACATCGAAGCCGCTGCCCGCGTCGCCCACGCCCACGAGTTCATCACCGATCTGCCCGACGGCTACGACACTCGACTGGGCGATGCCGGCCTGGGCCTGTCCGGCGGTCAGCGCCAGCGCATTGCCATCGCCCGGGCGCTGATCATGGACGCGCCCATCCTGCTGCTGGACGAAGCCACCAGCGCCCTCGACGCCCAGAGCGAGCACCTGATCCAGCAGGCCCTGCCGGAGCTGATGACCGGCCGCACGACGCTGGTGATTGCCCACCGTCTAGCCACGGTCAAGCACGCCGACCGCATTGCGGTGCTGGATCACGGCCGGCTGCATGGCGTTGGCTCACACCAGGAACTGATCCACAGCGACCCGCTGTACGCCCGTCTGGCCGAACTGCAATTCCGGGAACCGGAAAACGCATCATCGGCCTGACGGCCAGCTATGCTAACCTTGCGCCCACCCATTTTTGACAGGACGACGTTCGCACCATGGCCGGTTCCAGCAAGAAAGTGATTTTCGCCGCCCTCGGGGGCAACCTGCTCATCGCCATCACCAAGTTCGTGGCCGCTGTGGTCACCGGCAGTTCGGCCATGTTCTCCGAAGGCGTCCACTCGCTCGTGGATACCGGCAACCAGATCCTGCTGCTCTACGGCCTCAAGCGTTCCGCCCGGCCCGCCGACGAGAAGTTTCCGTTTGGTCACGGCAAGGAGGTGTACTTCTGGAGCTTCGTGGTCGCCATCCTGATCTTCGCGGTGGGTTCGGGCATTTCGATCTACGAAGGCGTTCATCGCATCCTCGATCCCTCTCCCATCGAAAACCCCATCGTCAACTACATCGTGCTGGGCCTGGGCATCCTGTTCGAAGGCGCCGCCTGGTATTTTGCACTGACCGAATTCTCCCGCTCCAAAGGCAAATGGGGTTACATCGAGGCGGTCCAGCGGGGCAAGGATCCGACCAATTTCGTGGTGCTGTTCGAGGACTCGGCGGCCATCGTTGGCCTGGTGGTTGCCATAGTCGGCATCTACCTGGCGGACAACACCGGCCTGCTGTGGATGGACGGCGTCGCCTCGGTGATCATCGGCCTGATCCTGGGCGGCACGGCCATCTGGCTGGCCTACGAAACCAAGGGGCTGCTGATCGGCGAATCCGCCAACCAGGCGGTGATTGCCGGCATCCGCAAACTCGCGGTCGACATGCCGGAAATCGACAAGGTGAACGAACTGCTCACGATGCACATGGGCCCGGACTTTGTGCTGGTCAACCTGAGCGTCAAGTTCCGGCCCCAGCAATCCGTAGCGGATCTGGAAGCCGTCATCGCCGACCTCGACCACCGCATCAAGGAAGCCTATCCCCAGGCCAAACGGATCTTCGTGGAAGCGGAGGCCCTGCAGGCCCACACCCAGGCCTCGGCCGCGCCGAACCGCTGAGCATGAACCCCACGGCATCACCTGCCTCGGTCATGAGCTTCCAGGGCTGGCGTCAGCGCCTGGGCGCCAGCCTGGCCCTATGGGCAATGGTGCTGATCTTTGCCGCACCGCTGTGGTCGAAATCCATGGCGCTGATGCACCACGACGGCATGGGGCCGGACAGGGCCGGTCACGCGGACCCTCACGCCATGGCCGACGTGCCGATGGTACCTCCTGCCACGGATGGGCCGATCACCTTCGATCACCCGGAGTGCGGCTATTGCGTGCTGCTGGCGCACGTCACGCCGATGTCGCCCCCGCCGCTGACCATTGCCGTACCGGTTCGCTGGTCCCTGACGGCCGATCGCTGGCCGGTGCGCACCGTCGCCACCCGGCAACTCCGTTACGCCCTTGCCGAAGTGCGCGCGCCACCCACCTTCACCGGATAACCCGCCCCTTTTACAGGTCCATGCAACCGCTGCCGGACGGCGGCACAGCCTTCCTGTGTCCGTGACCGGCGTGGTGGCGTGGTGCTTTTCGCTGATTCACGTTATCAGGTGACCCATGACCCAAACCCATGCCCCGGAAACCCGGGCACTCTCTGACGGCCGCAAGACCGCCAGCTGGTTCTATCCCTTCCTGCGACGGCTGCATTTCTATATCGGCCTGCTGGTCGGACCGTTTATCTTTATCGCTGCCTTTTCAGGCGGGCTTTACGTGATTTCGCCGCAGATCGAGAACATGATCTACGCCGACGCGCTCACCGGAGACGCACGCGGAACGCCCCATCCTCTTGCCGAGCAGATCAAAGCCGCCCGGAAGGCCGTCCCTGACCTCCATCTGACAGCGGTGCGTCCGGCGCCGGCGCCCGGTCAGACCACGCGGGTGATGTTCGATGATCCCAGCCTCCATCGGTATGAAAACCGCGCGATCTTCGTCGATCCGGTTTCGCTGGCCGTCAAAGGCGATCTCACGGTCTACGGCACCAGCGGCGCGCTGCCGTTCCGGATCCAGCTCGATTACCTGCACCGCAATCTGTTGCTGGGCGAGCCGGGACGGATCTACAGTGAGCTGGCCGCCTCCTGGCTGTGGATCGCCGGGCTCGGCGGGCTGACGCTGTGGTTTATCGGACGACGCAAACGTCGGCAGTCCGCGGCCCTGCGCGCCACCGACCAGACCGAGAGCGGCCGACGCCGCCATCGCCACGCCACTTTGGGCCTGATCCTTTTGATCGGCTTTCTGTTCCTGTCGGTGACCGGGCTGACCTGGTCGAAATGGGCTGGTGGCCGTATCGCCGAATTGCGGGCCGCATTGGATTGGGGCACGCCAAGCGTGAATACCCAGCTGTCCGAGGGAAGCCAGGCCCTAACTTCGGTGCCCGATGCCCTGTTTGATCCGGTCCTGGAGGCCGCCCGGGAAGCCGGCATCGACGCCGGAAAGCTGGAAATTCGTCCGGGAAGCGGTCCCGATCGTGCCTGGAAAGTTCAGGAAATCGACCGAAGCTGGCCCACCCAGGTGGATTCCGTCGCAGTAGACCCGCACACCTTCCGGGTGACCGACCAGGCGAACTTCGCGGACTTTCCCTTGGCGGCCAAACTGACCCGCTGGGGCATCGACGCGCACATGGGCACGCTGTTCGGTCTCGCCAACCAACTGGTTATGCTGGCCCTGGCGCTGGGCCTGTGTACGCTGATCGTCTGGGGCTATCGGATGTGGTGGGTACGCCGGCCACTGCCAAGAGCCGCGTCGGTCGCCAGCGCCACCCGGCTCACCACCCACTGGCTGCGGGCGCCCGTTCCGGCCCGGCTGGCCATCGTGGCCATTGCGGCCGCTCTCGGTTGGGCCCTGCCGGTGATGGGCGTGAGCCTGGGCGCCTTCCTCATCCTGGATGTCATCGTAATGAGCCGCGCCAATCAAGCGGCTTCAGTAGCTGTCTAGCTCCTCTCACGGCATCGGCGTTCCTATCGCCGATGCCCTCACTCACGCTGCTACTCCCAATTAAACTGAAATACTGGAACCTAATAGAACACACCAACATTTATCCCGACGGCATTGACTCGCACGTCGTGCGAGCCGAAATACTGTTCCCAATAGAGATCCGCCACAGCACTGTGAAATGTTCCGAGTTCAATTCCGGCCTGATAGCTCCCACCGGCAGACCAGACCGCACGGTTTTCGCATCGGGTATAACCGTACAGGCCTCCGCCGGCTTCCCGGACATGGAAACCACAATCTCGTTTCTCAGCGGCAACCCCGGAGACACCAGCAGCCAGATAGGGCGTGAGAAAAGATCGCTCGAAAAGGCGGTATTTGAGATAACCATCAATTTTTAAATCAACACTCGGAGTAAAGTCATTCGTATTGTCATTAGCCGCTGCCGACACTCCGAAAGACCACGCTTTACGAAGCTGGATTTCAAGCCCGGTATAATAGAGAGCATCTGAAACGCCAGTTTGCCCGGAAGCAACCTGACTCTCCGTGAACAATGCACCGATAAAGGGATGAACGCCCCCTTGCGCCTGCACCTGAAATGACAACATCAGTGCCGAGAGGCACAACAGCAGTTGTCTCAACATCCTATGAATTCCCTTTTCCAATCGAACCCAGCCCCTAAGGGACCTATCTATCGATGCGCATTATGCGTGCGCTGTCATGACGACTCAAACGACACGTAATTTTCCGGGAATCAACCCAGATCATTTTTCGTAACCTGTTCCCTCTTGCCAGCACAAAATTCATGCAATAGACTTCGCAAATGTTACCGGTAACATTTACCGACAAAACAAGAAGCCCAGGAGTAAACACTATGTCCCCGCTCAAGCTCGTGGCCGGTGTGTTCGCCGCCACTTTCGCCCTGAACACGTTTGCCGCCGACTTCAACTTCAAGTTCCAGTCGTCCGACCCCACCGGCGTCAAGAACTACAAGATCCAGCAGGAATGGGCTGACCGTGTCGAGACCATGACCGATGGCCGCGTCAACATCGAACTGCTGCCGGTCGGCAGCGTCGTCAGCCACTCCGAAACCCTGAGCGCCATGAAGATGGGCGTGCTCGACGGGCATATTTCCGTTACCGGTTACTTCTCCGGCCAGGACCCTGCGTTCGGCCTGATCGGCAACACGGTCGGCGCCTGGTCCAGTCCGGATCAGCTGATCGACTACATCTACTACGGCGGCGGCTACGAGCTGATGAACGAGCTCTACAAGCCCTACGGCGTGAAGTTCGTTGGTGGTGCCGCGACCGGTCTGGAATCGTTCGTTTCCAAGAAGCCGCTGGATGGCGTGGATGACCTGAAAGGCCTGAAGATGCGCGCGCCGGAAGGCCTGGTGCAGTCCGTGTTCGCCGCCGCCGGCGCCGCGCCGGTCAACCTGCCAGGCTCGGAGGTCTATACCGCGCTGAGCAAGGGCGTGATCGACGCCGCCGACTACACCGTGTTCTCCACCAACCAGGAAGCGGGCCTGAACGACATCGCCCCGAACCCGGTCTACCCCGGTTTCCACTCTCTGCCGCTGCTGGAAATCGCCATGAACCTGAAGGAGTGGAACGAACTGCCGAAGGACATCCAGGCGATCATGACCGTGTCCGCCCGCGACTTCGCGCATGACATCAGCACCCAGCTGGCGATGGCCGACAAGAAGGCCGTCCAGAAGGCCCGCAAGGATCCGAACATCACGATCCACGACTGGTCTGCTGAAGAGCGTCGCAAGTTCCGTAACATCGCCCGCGACCAGTGGAAGAAGTACGCGGAGCAGTCTCCCAATGCGGAGAAAGTCTACAAGTCGGTCACGAGCTACCTGGAATCCCAGGGCCTGCTCTAAGCCCACTCCCAATTCCGTTCCACCTTCCTGAAATCTGACATCAACCGGCGCATCGGGCCCAAACCCATGCGCCGGTCAGGAGTCTCCCTATGTCTGATCACGCGCCCCAAGACGGCCAGACGGACCTGCTGCCGGACACCAACGACGAGGACGTCGGCGCCACCCGGCTCGACCGTGGCATCGTCTGGCTGGGCAAGAAACTGAGCCTGGTCTTTGCCCTGATCGTGATTGTATCCGCCTACGAGATCGCCCGTCGCTACATCTTCGACTCGCCCACCCTGTGGGTGCATGAAACGGTGACCTTTGCCGGTGCGACGCTGTTTGTCCTGGGCGGTCTCTACGCCTTCGCCACCAACCGTCACGTGCGCGTGGTGCTGATCTACGACGCCGTCTCGCCGCGCGTACGCCGTTGGCTGGATGTGCTGCACCAGATCTTCGGCCTCGCCTTCTGCAGCATGATGGTTTACGGCAGTTGGTTCATGACCAAGGACGCCGTCCGCGCCCCCTGGGGGGCCTGGCGTCTGGAAACCTCCGGCTCCGCCTGGAACCCGCCGTTCCCGGCCTTCCTGAAAGTCATCATCCTCGTCGCGATGGCGGTGCTGATGCTCCAGTTCATCCTGCACCTGATTCGCGACCTGCGCCGTGCCCTCAAAGGAGGTGATGCCTGATGTTTGAACTCGCTTCCCTCGGGATCGGCTACGGCAGCCTGCTGATGCTGGTGCTGCTGGTCCTGCTCCTGCTGACCGGCATGCAGCTGGCCTTTGCGACCGGTCTGGTCGCCCTGCTCTTCGCGCTCGGCTGGTTCGGCGTGGATGCGCTGCCCATCGTGAGCAGCCGGCTCTACAGCTTTATCGGCAGTTACGTCTTCCTGGCCGTGCCCATGTTCGTGCTGATGGCCTCGTTACTGGATCACTCGGGGATTGCCAAGGACCTGTTCGACGCCATGGCCCGCATCGGCCGCAAACTGCGCGGCGGCGTGGCCATCCAGACCCTGATCGTGGCCATCATCCTGGCCTCCATGTCCGGTGTCATCGGCGGTGAAACCGTCCTGTTGGGCATCCTGGCCCTGCCGCAGATGCTGCGCCTGGGTTACGACCGGCGCCTGGCCATCGGCACCACCTGTGCCGGCGGTGCCCTGGGCACCATGCTGCCGCCGAGCATCGTGCTGATCATCTATGGCCTGACCGCCAACGTCTCCATCGGCGAGCTGTTCAAGGGCGCCTTCCTGCCCGCGCTGATCCTCGCACTGTTCTATGTGGCGTATGTGCTGGTCCGCGTCTGGCTCAAGCCGGAAATCGCGCCCCTGCCTTCCGATACGGATGAGCCGGAAACCCCGGCGCCGAACTTCTTCAAGGCGCTGTTCTTCCCGATCCTGTCCGTCGTCGTGGTGCTGGGCAGCATCTACGGCGGGATCGCTTCAGTCACCGAAGCCTCGGCCCTGGGCGTCCTGGGCATCGCCATCTCCACCGCCATCCGCGGCGAGCTGAACTTGGCGATGATCCGCAAGTCCACCATCAGCACCCTGCGGGTGTGCGGCATGATCATCTGGATCGGCATTGGCGCCACGGCGCTGGTGGGGGTCTACAACCTGATGGGCGGCATCGATTTCGTCCGCGACATGGTCTTCACCGTCAGCGGCGGCAACGGCCTGCTCACCATCCTGTTCATGATGCTGATCCTGCTGGTGCTGGGCATGTTCCTGGACTGGGTGGGCGTGGCCCTGTTGACCATGCCGATCTTCGTGCCGATCGTGAACGAGTTGGGCTACAGCCCGATCTGGTTCGGCGTGGTGTTCTGCATGAACATGCAGGTGTCGTTCCTGTCACCGCCGTTCGGCCCGGCGGCCTTCTACCTGAAGACCGTGACCCCGCCGGACATTTCACTGGGCGAGATCTTCCGCTCCCTGGTGCCCTTCATCGTGCTGCAGATCCTGGCACTGGGCCTGGTGATCGCGTTCCCGCAACTGGCGTTATGGTGGCAGTGATATGAAACATCCCAAGATCGTCGTCATGGGCGTCTCGGGCAGTGGCAAGAGCCTGGTCGGCCAGCGGCTGGGCGAGCAACTGGGTGTGCCGTTCTTCGACGCAGACGATTACCACAGTCGAGCCAACGTGGAGAAAATGGCCAACGGCATCCCGCTGACGGATGCCGACCGGGAGGGCTGGCTGGCCGACCTGGCGGAGCTGATCCGCCGGCAGGATGGCCTGGTGCTGGCCTGCTCGGCGCTGAAGGGGGTCTACCGGGACCAGCTGCGCACCGGGGATCCGGCGCTGCAGTTCGTCTACCTGAAGGGTTCCTTCGACACCATCTGGTCCCGCCACGCCCAACGCAAGGATCATTACTTCAACGGGCAGAAAATGCTGGAGAGTCAATTCCAGTCCCTGGAGGAACCGGGGCCGGAAGAGGCGATCATCGTCGATATTGCACAGACGCCGGAGCAGATCCTGAAAGAGTGTATTAGCGCTCTCGTGGGAGAATGCTGAGCTCGGGGCAGCCGGCGACATGATCTGTCCGGGACACGCTGTAAATACATCCCTGTACGCTCGACTGAGGCCATCCCTGGCCTCAGACGGTCCCGGACAGATCATGCCACCGGCTGTTCAGGCGCCTTTCATGCCTTATGATGGTCGACGCTCGAAGAGGATGTAACAACAACCATGGCCAAGAAACGACGCCCCACATTGCAGGACATCGCCGACCGGGTCGGTGCCACGAAGATGACCGTCAGCCGCTGTCTGCGCGGTGCCGACAACGTGTCGGAGAAAATGCGCGAGCAGATCTTCGCGGTGGCGGAGGAGATCGGCTATATCCCCAACCGGGCGCCGGACATCCTGTCCAAGGCCACCAGCCGCGCCATCGGCGTGCTGCTGCCGTCATTGACCAACCAGGTCTTCGCCGACGTGGTGAAAGGCATCGAAAGCGTCACCGAACCCGCAGGCTACCACCTGATGATGGCCCACTACGGCTACAGCCCGGAGGTGGAGGAACGCAGCCTGTCCGCCCTGCTGTCCTACAACGTGGACGCCCTGATCCTGTCGGAAAGCCAGCACACCCAGCGCAGCCGGCGTATGCTGGAAACCGCCGGCGTGCCCACCATCGAACTGATGGACACCCACCTGCCGCCGTTCGAGCAGGCGGTCGGGTTCGACAACGTGCAGGCCTCCTACGACATGGTCAGCGAGATGATTCGCCGTGGCCGCAAGCACGTGGTCTATCTCGGCGTGCGACTGGATACGCGGACCATCCAGCGTCAGGACGGCTACGTGCGCGCCATGGAAGAACACGGTCTGGAGCCGGTCATCCTGCGCTTTGAACAGCGCTCGTCCTATTCCGTCGGCGCCACGCTGATGGCCCGCATCCTGGAAGAGCATCCGGAAGCCGACGGCATCTTCTGCACCAACGACGACGTCGCCATCGGTGCCTTCTTCGAATGCCAGCGGCGCGGTATTCCGGTGCCGGGAAAAATGGCGATTGTGGGCTTCCACGGCCATGACGTCGGTCAAGTCATGACGCCCCGGCTCGCCAGCGTCGTCACCCCCCGGGAAGCCATCGGCCAGCGTGCGGCAGAGGCGCTTCTCGCCCGTTTGCAGGGCGCCGAACTGACGGATCGGGTGATCGACCTCGGCTACCGGATCGAAACCGGCGGCACCCTCTGACCACAGCTTCCGGGCCGGTTGGCCATGCAACAGATGTTGTGCATTGCCGGTGTGCTTGCGATGATCGGGTCACTTTGTCGCCGAGGAAGTTCGCAGCACCATGGATAAGTTCGAAGTCAAACTCGACCAGGCCGCCCGGGCCGCCTGGCTCTCCTATGTCGGTGGACGCACCCAGGACGAGATTGCCGCACAGTTGGGCGTGTCCCGCCCCGGCGTCCAGCGCCTGCTGGCCCTGGCCCGCCAGGAAGGGCTGATCAAGGTTCACATCGATCACCCCATCTCCAACTGCATGACGCTGGGCCAGGCGCTGCGCGACCAGTTCGACCTGGAGTTCTGCGACGTGGTGCCAGTCGACCCGGATGCCGAGCACAACAGTGCCCACTACGTGGCCGTGGCCGGCTGCGATCGCCTGACCCGCTACCTGGAGCGCACCGAACCGCTAACGCTCTCCCTCGGCTCCGGCCGGACCGTGCGCGCCACGGTGGAAGCGGTCAGCCGCATGGACCGGCCCCAGCATCGTTTCGTATCCCTGGTGGGCAACGTGGCCCGGGACGGCTCCTCCAACCGCTATGACGGCGTCACCGCCCTGGCGGACAAGACCGCCAGCGGCCGCTTCCTGCTGCCCGCCCCGGTGGTGGCCGGCTCCGTCGAGGAGCGCGAAGCCCTGCTGAACCAGCGCCTGTTCCAGGCCATCGCCAGCGTCGCCGCCGAGGCGGAAGTCGGCTTTATCGGCGTGGGGCCGATCAACCGCCAGGCCACCCTGTTCCAGGACGACTTCATCAACGAATCGGAACTCGACGAATTACTGAGCTGCCGCGCCGTGGGTGAACTGCTCGGCTGGCCGCTGGATGCCCAGGGCCGCATCATCGACTGCTCGGTGACCCGCCGGGTCACCAGTCCGGCGCTGGAAAGTCTGGCCCCGCAACGCCTGGTGGCGCTGGCCGGCGGCACCGACAAGGGCCCGGCCATTCTCTCCGCTTTGCGCGGCGGCTGGCTGAAGGGGCTGATTACGGACGAAGCGGCGGCCCGCTACGTGCTCGATAACGCGGTCCGGCGCTGACCGGACCGTGCCTTCGGGCGCAATTTTTTTTGCCCTTGACTGATCAATTGTTCGTGAGTAGATTCAATTGATCAAAAACAAGCAAGTGATCCGGCTTAGGACAACAACACCAATACCTCCCACAACAGGAGCAAGCCATGAAGCTCTCTTACGCACTGCCCCTCGCCGGCATGGTCGCCTTCAGCTGTTTTGCGGCCGCTGCCGAAACCGTGACCGTCGCCACGGTCAACAACAACGACATGGTCATCATGCAGCGCCTTTCGGACGCCTTCGAGAAATCCCATCCGGACATCGACCTGGAGTGGGTTGTCCTCGAAGAGAACGTGCTGCGCCAGCGCCTAACCACCGACATCGCCACCCATGGCGGCCAGTTCGACGTGATGACCATCGGCACCTATGAAGCACCCATCTGGGCACAGCGCGGCTGGCTGACGCCAATTGCCGACCTGCCGGCCGATTACAAGCCGGACGACCTGCTCAAGCCGGTCATCGACGGCCTGAGCTACAAGGACCAGCCCTACGCGCTGCCCTTCTATGCCGAAAGTTCGATGATGTATTACCGCAAGGATCTGTTCGACAAGGCGGGCATCGAAATGACCGACCAGCCCACCTGGGACGAGGTCCACGACTGGGCTGCCAAGCTTAACGATCCGGACCACGGCGTGGCCGGTATCTGCCTGCGCGGCAAGCCGGGCTGGGGCGAGAACATGGCCTTCGTGACCACCCTGGTGAACACCTACGGCGGCCGCTGGTTCGATATGGACTGGAAGCCGGAAATCGATTCCAGGGCGTGGCATGAAGCCATCAACTTCTACGTCGACCTGCTGAAGAACTACGGCCCGGCCGGCGCCAGCTCCAACGGCTTCAACGAGAACCTGGCGCTGTTCTCCCGCGGCAACTGCGCCATGTGGGTCGACGCCACCTCCGCAGCCGGCAAGCTCTACAACCCGAAAGAGTCCAAGGTCGCCGACAAGCTGGGCTTCGCGCCGGCCCCGGTCGCCGCCACCCCGAAAGGCTCCCACTGGCTGTGGTCCTGGGCCTTGGCCATCCCGTCTTCATCCGATGCCAAGGATGCGGCGGGTGAGTTCATCACCTGGGCCACTTCGCAGGACTACATCAAGATGGTCGGTGAGAAAGAGGGCTGGACCAGCGTGCCGCCGGGCACCCGCGAGTCCACCTACGCCAACGAGAAATACCAGGAAGCGGCACCGTTCGCCGATTTTGTCCTGGATGCCATCCGCGATGCCGATCCCACGGATTCCACGCTGAAGCCCTCGCCCTACACCGGGGTCCAGTATGCCGGGATTCCCGAATTCCAGGCCATTGGCACCCAGGTGGGCCAGATGATCGCCGCCGCCCTGACCGGCCAGATGTCGGTTGACCAGGCCCTCGGCAGCGCCCAGCGGGCTACCCAGCGCACCATGGAACGCGCGGGCTATATCAAGTAATCGGGGATATTGCCGGGACGGCTGCGGCTGTCCCGGCACGCCACCCGAACCGCTGAGATGAATCACGGGTCGTCTGACGGCCCCCACCCGATACCCCGGATACGACCATGAACAAACCCCGAGCTGCCGGGCGCACCGTCGGCGGACTCCGTCCCCTGGCGCTGCAGGCCCCCGCTGTCACCCTGTTGTTCCTGTGGATGATCGTGCCGCTGGCGATGACCGTCTGGTTCTCGCTCCAGCGCTACAACCTGCTGATGCCGACCATGGCCGGGTTTGCCGGTCTGGAAAACTACGAATACCTGTTCACCGACCCCGCCCTTTGGACGTCGATGATCAACACGCTGTTGCTGGTCGGTTGGGTGCTCGTGATTACTGTGGTCGGCGGTACCCTGCTGGCCGTCCTGTTCCAGCAGGAGTTCTTCGGTCGCGGCATTGCCCGGGTGCTGGTGATTTCCCCCTTCTTCGTGATGCCGACGGTCAGCGCGCTGGTCTGGAAGAACCTGATGATGCACCCGGCCAACGGCATCTTCGCCTGGATCGCCCAGCTGTTCGGCACCCAGCCGGTGGACTGGTTCTCGTCGCTGCCGCTGACCTCCATCGTCATGATCGTGGCCTGGCAATGGCTGCCGTTCGCCCTGCTGATCCTGCTCACCGCCATCCAGTCTCTGGATGAGGACCAGGTGGAAGCCGCCCGCATGGACGGCGCCGGGCCCATTGCGATTTTCTTCTTCATCACCCTGCCCCACCTGAAGCGGGCGATCAGCGTGGTGATCATGATCGAAATGATCTTCCTGCTGACGGTGTTCGCGGAGATCTTCGTCACCACCTCGGGCGGCCCGGGTCTGGCGACCACCAACCTGGCCTACCTGATCTACATCCGCGCCCTGCTGGACTTTGACGTGGGCATGGCCTCCGCCGGCGGCGTCGTCGCCATCATCCTGGCCAACATTGTCGCGATCTTCCTGGTGCGGCTCGTGGCCAGGAACCTGGAAGACTGAAGCGGAGGACCCATGAATCATTCAACGCTCAAACGCTTTGCCATCGGCCTGCTGGCCTGGGTAATTGCCTTTATCATCTTCTTCCCGATCTTCTGGATGGTGCTGACCGGTTTCAAGACCGAAGTCGACGCGGTGTCCGATCCCAGCCTGATCTTTACACCGACGCTGGACAGCTACGCCGAAGTCCAGCAGCGGGCGGACTACTTCAAGTTCGCCTGGAACAGCGTGATCGTGTCCTTCGGCTCCACCATCCTGGCACTGCTTATCGCGATTCCCTCGGCCTACTCCATGGCCTTCATGCCCACCAAGCGCACCAAGGGCACGCTGCTGTGGATGCTGTCCACCAAGATGCTGCCGCCGGTGGGGGTGCTGGTGCCCATCTACCTGCTGTTCCGGGATACCGGGTTACTGGATACCCGGACCGGCCTGGTTATCGTCTACACGCTGATGAACCTGCCGATCGTGGTGTGGATGCTCTACACCTTCTTCAAGGACCTGCCCAGGGACATCCTGGAAGCCGGTCGCATGGACGGCGCCAGCACCCTGCAGGAGGTGCTCTACCTGCTGATGCCGCTGACCCTGCCGGGGATCGCCTCCACCGGTCTGCTGTCGGTCATCCTGAGCTGGAACGAGGCCTTCTGGAGCCTCAACCTGACCACCTCGCAGGCCGCACCGCTGACGGCCTACATCGCCTCTTTCTCCAGTCCCGAGGGGCTGTTCTGGGCGAAACTCTCCGCCGCCTCCACGATGGCCATCGCGCCCATCCTGGTCTTCGGCTGGCTGACCCAGAAACAGATGGTCCGGGGCCTGACCTTCGGCGCCGTCAAGTAGCCGTCTTCAAATAGAAAGGTTTCAACATGGCAACGCTTCAACTGAAAAACGTCATCAAGGAATTCGGCGACACCCACGTGATCAAGGGTGTGGACCTGGAAGTGAAGGACCGGGAGTTCGTCGTGTTCGTCGGGCCGTCGGGCTGCGGCAAGTCCACGCTCTTGCGCATGATCGCGGGCCTGGAGAGCGCCTCCGACGGCGATATCGTCATCGACGGCAAACGCATGAACAACATCGGCCCGGCCGAACGGGGTCTGGCCATGGTGTTCCAGAGCTACGCGCTCTATCCGCACATGACGGTCGAGGACAACATGGGCTTCAGCCTGCGGCTGGCCGGGGTCTCCAAGGCCGAGCGCAAGGAGAAGGTGCTGGACGCCGCCCGCATACTGCAACTGGAAAACCTGCTGGACCGCAAGCCCAAGGCCCTGTCCGGCGGCCAGCGCCAGCGGGTGGCCATTGGCCGGGCCATCGTGCGCAACCCCAGCATCTTCCTGTTCGACGAGCCGCTGTCCAACCTGGACGCGGCCCTGCGGGTGCAGATGCGGGTGGAGCTGGCGCGGCTGCATGAAGAGCTGGACGCCACCATGATCTACGTGACCCACGACCAGATCGAGGCCATGACCATGGCCGACAAGATCGTGGTGCTGCAGGGCGGCGTAGTGGAACAGGTGGGCTCGCCGATGGAACTGTACCACCACCCCCGCAACCGCTTCGTGGCCGGCTTTATCGGCTCGCCGACCATGAACTTCCTGCCGGTGGACTTCCAGGATGCCAACGCCGACGGCGTGCAGGTGACCCTGCCCGGCGGCCAGGACTGCCGGGTTCCGGTCAACGGTGAAGAACTGACGGCCGGCGCCAGGCTGGAACTGGGCATCCGGCCCGAACACCTGAGTCTGGACGACAATGGCCCGATGAGCGGCAGGATCCAGGTCATCGAGCGCCTCGGCGGCGCCACCTCCCTCTATGTCCAGATGGATCACGGCATGATCACCGTGGTGGCCGACGGCGACATCGAGCACAAGGTGGGCGATACCATCCACTATGGCTTCGAGTCGTTCCGCGGTCACCTGTTCCGGGAGGATGGCCTGGCCCTGGAAAGCCTCCAGCGCCACCCGCTCACCGCCATCGACCGCCAGGCCAACCGGGCCCCGACGGACTCCGGAGACAACCCGTGAGGTCACCGATGGAAACGCTGATCTTCGACTGCGACGGCGTCCTGGTGGACAGCGAGGTGATCGCCGAAGCGACCCTCGTCGAGCAACTGCGGGACTGGCTGCCGGACCTGCAGGCGGATACCGTGCTGCACCATGCCCTGGGTATGACCACGGAAAACATCCTGCTGCACCTGGAAGCCCTCAGCAGCCACGCGTTGCCGGCGGATGCCCTGCCGCGGATCGACCATGCCATCGAGGCCCGCTTGGCCAGGGAATTGCAGCCGATCGACGGCGTCGTCGACACGCTGAGCCGGCTCCCCCTGCCCCTGGCCATCGCCTCCAACTCCAGCCGCTTCCGGGTGCGCAACTCCCTCGCAACCACCGGGCTTGATGCCTGGCTGGGGGAGGTGCCGCTGTTCACCGCCGAACAGGTAGCCCTGCCCAAGCCGGATCCTGGTGTCTACCTGCTGGCGACCCGGGAACTGGGCTGTTCGCCGCAGGACTGCCTGGTGGTGGAAGACAGCGTTTCCGGCGTCACCGCCGCCCGTGCGGCCGGCATGACCGTGATCGGCTTTACCGGCGCCAGCCATATCCCGCCGGACCATGCCGAACACCTGAAAGAGGCCGGGGCCTGGCGCATCCTGCGCCACATGACCGGCCTGGAGGCACTGGTAAGCGAGTGGCGCCAAAGACGCCATCCCGCCTGATCGAGAGGAATACCCGTTTATGAAACTGCAGGACAAAGTCGCCGTGATTACCGGCGGTGCCCGAGGCATTGGCCGGGCCATCGCAGAGCGTTACCTGGCAGAAGGCGCCCGGGTGGTGGTGGCCGATATCGACCAGGCCGCCATCCACACAGCGGTGGAGGATATCCGCAGCACCCTGACCGGGCCGGACCGGATCATCGGCGAGCCGCTGAATGTCTGCGACCGGGACGCCATCAATGCCCTGGTACGGAACGTCACCGGGCGTTGGGGCGGTATCGATATCCTGGTCAACAACGCAGCGGTGTTTGATATGGCGCCGGTGCTGGAAGCCACCGAAGAGAGTTACGACCGCCAGTTCAACGTGAACGTCAAGGGCATGTTCTTCACGCTCCAGGCCGTGGCCCAATCCATGGTCGATCGCGGGCAAGGCGGCAAGATCATCAACATGTCGAGCCAGGCGGGCCGGCGCGGCGAGGCGCTGGTGAGCCTGTACTGCGCCTCCAAGGCCGCTGTCATCAGCCTCACCCAATCCTGTGGCCTGGACCTGATCAAATACGGTATTAACGTAAATGGTATCGCGCCCGGTGTCGTGGACACCCCCATGTGGGATGAGGTCGATGCCCTGTTCGCGCGATACGAGAACCGTCCGCTGGGCGAGAAGAAACGCCTGGTGGGCGAAGCGGTGCCCTACGGCCGGATGGGCCGCCCCGAGGATCACGCCGGGGCCGCCGTGTTCCTGGCCAGTGAGGACGCCGACTATGTGGTCGCACAGACACTGAATGTGGATGGCGGTAACTGGATGAGCTGACGACTGTGGGACGGTCAGCCTTCCGAGGGCTGCCCGGAACACCTTGTCGGAGACGGAACCATGACACCCAATATCGCCCAGATCGTTGATCGCATCCTGGCGGCTGCCGAACAGCACGAGCGCCTGATCGTGGCCCTGGCCGGACCGCCAGCTGCCGGCAAGTCGACCTTGTCGGAACGCCTGGCCGAGTTGCTGAACCGCGAGGTGCCCGGCAGCACCGTGGTGGTCCCTATGGACGGTTACCACTACGACAACGCCGTGCTGGAACCGCGCGGACAGGTACCGATCAAGGGCGCACCAGAAACGTTCAATCCCGAGGGCCTGCTGTGGGATCTGCAACGTATACGCAACAACCTGGGCGACGTCGCGGTGCCGGTGTTCGACCGGCCGCTCGACCTGGCCCGGGCCGGCGGGCGGATCGTCACGCCGGCGCACCGCATCGTGATCGTCGAGGGCAACTACCTGCTGCTCGACCGGGATCCCTGGCGGACGCTGCACGACCTGTTCGATCTCAAGCTGTTCCTGGAGGTGCCGGATGAATTGCTGGCCGCCCGCCTGCTCCGCCGCTGGCAGGACATGGGCCAGGACGAGGCCGGCGCCCGGGCCAAGACCTACGACAAGGACATGCTCAACAGTCGCCTGGTGAAACAGGCGTCCATCGAACCCGATATCCGCTGGGTCGCCGAAGACGAGCGCATACCCACGTGACAGAAACCCACCCTTGCTCCAACAGGAGGTAACGATGACCCGTCTCTCCCGCAAACAGCTCAACCGTCTCGATAGCCGGGTCGCCGTGCCCGGATACGACCGGCAATCCGTCACGGCGGGCATCGTGCATTTCGGCGTGGGCGGCTTTCACCGGGCCCACCAGGCCATGTACCTGGACCAACTCATGAACGACGGCAAGGCGCTGGACTGGGGCATTATCGGCGTGGGCGTGATGCCGGGCGACCGGCGCATGCAGGAGGTCCTGGCGGCCCAGGACCACCTGTACACCCTGGTGGTCAAGCATGCCGATGGCCATTACGACGCCCGGGTGATCGGCAGCCTGGTGGATTACCTGTTCGCACCGGACGACCCCGATGCCGTGATCGAACGCATGGCGGATCCCGCCATTCGCATCGTGTCGCTGACGGTGACCGAGGGCGGTTACAATTTCCACCCGGTCACCGGCGAATTCAACGTCTCCAACCTGGACGTGCAGCAGGACCTGGCCAACCCGGAGCGACCCCGCACCACCTTCGGCCTGGTCACCGAAGCCCTGCGCCGTCGCCGTGAGCGGGGCATTCCACCGTTCACCGTGATGTCCTGCGACAACATCCAGGGCAATGGCGAGGTGGCCCACCGCATGTTCACCGCCTACGCCCGGCGCCGGGATGCGGAACTGGCGGAATGGATCGAGGCCAATGTGACCTTCCCCAACTCCATGGTGGACCGCATCACCCCGGTCACCACCGGCGAAGACATCGCCGAGCTGCAATCCCGGTTCGGCATCGAAGACCGCTGGCCGGTGGTCTGCGAGCCGTTCACCCAGTGGGTACTCGAAGACAGGTTTGTCGACGGCCGTCCGCCGGTGGAAGACGCCGGCGTCCAGGTGGTCGGTGACGTGGAACCCTACGAGCTGATGAAGCTGCGCTTGCTCAATGCCAGCCACCAGGCGCTGTGCTATTTCGGTTACCTGAGCGGCTACCGCTACGCCCACGAAGTCTGCCAGGATCCGCTGTTCGTCGAGTTCCTGCTGGCCTACATGGAAAACGAAGGCAGCCCGACCCTGGCGGATGTGCCCGGCGTCGATCTGGACGAATACCGGCATACGCTGATCGAGCGCTTTGCCAACCCGGAAATCAAGGACACCCTGGCCCGGCTGTGCGCCGAAAGCTCCGACCGGATTCCCAAGTGGCTGCTGCCGGTCATTCGCGAACAGTTGGACAGCGGCGGCGAGATACACCGGGCCGCCGCCGTGGTGGCCAGTTGGGCCCGCTATGCGGAAGGCACCGACGAAGATGGCCAGCCTATCGACGTGGTCGATCCTCTCAAGGACCGACTGATGGCCATTGCCGCCGAAAGCCGGACCCATCCCACGGCATTCGTCGAGAACCGGGAGCTGTTCGGCGACCTGGGCGACCAGCCCCGCTTCCGTGATGCCTTCCTGGCCGCGCTCTACAGCCTGCGGTCATCCGGGGCACGGGCCACCGTGGATGCGCTGGTGAAGGGGGTTCTGTGAAACAACGTCTATGCTTGAGGGTCTCAATCGGTATCGACACAAGGAGAGTCTCATGTACGTAGGCGCAGACTGTGGCACCCAAAGCACGAAAGTGGTGGTGGTCGACCCGGAACACGGCCGTATTCTCGGCGAGGGCAGCCGGCCGCATGAGCTGATCGAAGGCGCCAATGGCCGCCGGGAGCAGGATCCGGAAGCCTGGATGCATGCGTTTGTCGAGGCCCTGGGTGAGGCGATCGGGCAGGCCGGCATCGATCCCAGGGCGATCCGCGCCATTGGCATTTCCGGTCAGCAGCATGGGCTTGTCGCCCTCGACCGGGACGGCCAGCCGGTGCATCCGGCCAAGCTCTGGTGCGACACGGAGACCGCCCGCCACAACAGCCAACTGGTGGAGCAACTGGGCGGCGAGGAAGGCTGCATCGAACGGCTCGGCCTGGTACTCCAGACCGGCTATACCGCGTCCAAACTGGCCTGGCTGCGGGAGATCCATCCGGACGCCTACCGTCGCATCGACAGCATCCTGCTGCCCCACGACTACCTCAACTTCCGTCTGACGGGCGAGAAGGTGGCGGAAGCCGGCGACGCCTCCGGGACCGGCTACTTCGATACCCGGACCCGGCGGTGGCGAGAGGATGTTTTCAACGTCATTGCGCCGGAACTAGACCCGGCCCGGGTGCTGCCGCGGCTGATCCATTCCCGGGAGCTGGCCGGCACGGTCACGCCGGACATGGCGGCCCGCCTGGGGCTGGCGGACAACGTCATCGTTGCCAGCGGCGGCGGCGACAACATGATGGGCGCCATCGGCACCGGCAACATCCAGCCCGGCCTGGTGACCGTCAGCCTGGGCACCTCCGGAACCGTCTACGCCTATTCGACGGAGCCCGTGATCAGCGACGGGGCCATGGTGGCCAATTTCTGCGCCAGCAGCGACGGCTGGCTGCCGCTGGCCTGCACCATGAATGTCACCTCGGCCACCACCCTGGTCCGCCAGCTGTTCGGGCTGAACCTGACCGATTTTGGCGATCGCGTGGCCCAGGCCCCCATCGGGTCGAAGGGGGTGACGGTGCTGCCCTTCTTCAACGGCGAACGCGTCCCCATGCTGCCCCATGCCACCGCCAGTTTTATCGGCCTCGACAACCTGAACACGACCCAGGCCAACCTGTGCCGGGCCGTGGTCGAAGGGGCCACCTTCGGCCTGCGCTATGGCCTGGAACACCTGGGAGACCTGGCCCAGGGCGCCAGCCAGATCCGGCTGATCGGCGGCGGCGCCCGCTCACCGGTGTGGCGCCAGATTGTCGCCGATGTGCTGGGGGCCGATGTGATCTGCCCGCGCATCAACGAAGCGGCTGCGCTGGGCGCGGCCATCCAGGCCGCCTGGTGTCACGGCCAGGTCGCCGGCCATGGCCCGTCACTGGAACACCTGTGCGACCGTTTGGTGAGCCTCGACGACAGCACGCTGGCCCGGCCCGACACCCAGAACCGGGAAGCCTACGAGACCGTCTACCGGCGCTATCGGGCGGCTCTCGAAGAACGCTACGGCGTGACGCTCCAGACCACGCTTCGCACGCCTCACACAGCCATCACAGGAGGAGGACCATGACCCAACTCGATGCCCTGAAACGCCACTCCCTGATCGTGGCCGATACCGGCGACCTGGAAGCAATCCGCCGCTACCAGCCCCACGACGCCACCACCAATCCATCCCTGATCCTCAAGGCCTTCGGGCTGGACAGCCAGCAACACCTGATCGACGCCACGCTGTCGAAACTGAAGAACGAGTTCAGTGACCCGCAGACGCGGATCGAGAAGGCGGTGGACCGGCTGTCCGTCACCATCGGCACCGAGATCGCCAGCATGATTCCGGGACGGGTGTCCACCGAGGTACCGGCGCGGCTGTCCTTCGATACCGAGGCCAGCATCCACAAGGCCCACGACCTGATCGAGGACTATGATCGGCATGGCGTCGGTCGGGAACGGGTACTGATCAAGCTGGCCTCCACCTGGGAGGGAATCCGCGCCGCCGAGCGGCTGGAGCGCGATGGCATCCAGTGCAACCTGACGCTGCTGTTCTCCGACGCCCAGGCCCAGGCCTGCTTCGACGCCGGCGTGTTCCTGGTCTCCCCTTTCGTCGGCCGGGTGACGGACTGGTACAAACAGCATACGGGCGAAACCTATACGCCGGAGACGGATCCCGGCGTCAGGTTCGTGCGGGGCGTCTGCGCACGTGTCGAAAAAGGCGGCTACGAAACGGTGGTGATGGGTGCCAGCTTTCGCAACACCGGGCAGGTACTGGCGCTGGCCGGCTGCAATCGCCTGACCATTTCCCCGGCCCTGCTGGAAGAACTGGCCGCCGACGACGGCGCAGTGGCACCGCAGATCCATGGTCGTGACAGCGGGCGTCAGCGCCCGGCGCCGATGACGGAATCCGACTTCCGCTGGGGACACAACGAAGACCCCATGGCGACGGACAAGCTGGCCGAGGGGATCCGGCGTTTTGCCGCGGACCAGGACGAGCTTGAGCACCTGATCGCCGAACGCCTGGCGGGCTGACGGTCAATCCGTAAGGGCGCGTTCAACCGCCTGCTCGGCGTGGATACGGGTGGTGTCGTAGAGCGGCACGCCGGTGTCGTCCGGCCCCACCAGCAGCGCGATTTCGGTACAGCCCAGGATGACCGCCTCGGCACCGGCCTCGTAGAGCCTCTGGATGACGGCCAGGAAAGCGTCCCGGGAGTCGTCGCTGATGACGCCCTGGCACAGTTCCTCGAAGATCACCCGGTGAATAACGGCCTGTTCGTCAGCATCCGGTACCCGCACGTCGAGACCAAACCGCTCGGCCATGCGGCCCTTGTAGAAATCCTGTTCCATGGTGTAGCGGGTGCCGATCAGGCCGACCCGGTCGATGCCGTCCGCCAGCAGTCGCTCGGCGGTGGCATCGGCGATGTGCAACAGCGGGATGGAAATGGCGTCTTCGATCTGCGGCGCCACCTTGTGCATGGTGTTGGTGCCGATCAACAGGAAGTCGACGCCGGCCGCTTCCACCGAGCGGGCGGCGATAGAGAGCAGACGCGCCGTTTCCTCCCAGTCGCCGCTGCGCTGGAGGGGTTCGATCTCGGCGAAATCCACGCTGTAGAGGCAGATCTTCGCGGAATGCAGACCGCCCAGCCGCGCCTTGACGCCCTCATTGAGCGCCCGATAGTAGCTGACCGTCGATTCCCAGCTCATGCCGCCCAGTAATCCAATGGTTTTCATTGTTCCTCCGCGCCGACGCGCCTACAGTTCATCCAGTACCGATTTGACCCACTCAAAGTCCAGACGGCGCATGGCCTGCTCCGCTTCCGCCATGCTGGACGGTGGGAGCATCTCCGCCAACGCATCCCGGTATTGCAGGAACAACGCCTGGGCCTTCCGGTTATGCTGTGCCAGCATGTCCCGCAATTCCGCCAGGGCCTCGGCATCCAGCTCGGGCTTTTCCCCGGTTTCGGCTGCGGCCTGATATTCGGCGAGCCAGTCGCGGACAGCATCGAGCACGCGCCGGTATCCGGTGGCCAGCGAATTCCACTGGCCGCCCAGATCGGCATCCGGCGTCGCTCGCAGGGTCTGTTCCAGCTCCTGGGCCTGGTCGGCGAATGCCCGGGCCCCGATGGTTCCCAGCGAGCCGCGCAGCGTATGCAGACAACGAGCGGCTTCGGAGGCCTTGCCGGAGACCCAGAGATGGCGGGCCTCGTCGATCGGCGTCATGCCCCGTTCGACGATACCGGCCACCACGCCGATCAGCGACCGGCCGGCTTCCGGGCTGGCCTGCACCAGACCGTTCAGGCTGCTGAAGTCCACCCAGGGCTCGGCCGTCTCCAGCGGTTCGCCCTGCGGTGTGGGTCGCGCCGGTCGCTCGCGGCCGATGCCGAGATGTTCCGCGATGATGGTGATCAACGCCACCTCATCCACCGGTTTTCCGATAAAGCCATTCATGCCGGCCCGACGGCACTCGGACCGTTCGCTGTCCAGCACGCCGGCGGACATCGCCAGGATCGGCAAGGTCGCTTTCAGCTCGCTACGGATCTTCCGGGTGGCCGTGATCCCGTCCATCACCGGCATCTGTACGTCCATCAGTACCAGGTCGTAGGCGTCGTCACTATCAGCAAGCGCACCCACGGCCGCCTGGCCATTGGGCGCAATCGACACCTCGGCTCCGGCGTACTCAAGAAAACCGGCCGCCACGGTCTGGTTCAGGGGATTGTCCTCCACCAGCAGGATATGGGTTCCCGCCAGGCGGCCCGCCAGCTCGCTTGTTCTAGGTTCGGTGGCCGCCGCGTCACCGGACTTGGATGCCATGAGCTCGTGCAGCCGGTCGTACAGCTGCGAGCTGGTCACCGGCTTGAGCAGGACCGCATCCACCAACTCGATATCCGGCGACGACATGACCTGGACCTGCTCGAATGCGCTGGCCAGCAGGATCACGGTGGCGTTGTCATAACGCTTCAGGCGGCGGACACAACGGGCCAGTTCCATGCCATTCATTTCCGGCATGTCGTAGTCGATCAGGAACAGGTCATAGGACACGGCCTGATCCAGCCGCTCTTCGGCCTGCCGGGCCCGGCCCAGGCTCTCCACCTGCCATTTCCAGCCCTGCAGGGTCTTGCCCAGGTAGTCCCGGGACGTGGCATTGTCATCAACCAGCAGCACGCGCTGCCGGCCCATGATACGCATCACTTCCGGTTCGATCCCGAATCCGGCGATGGTCAGCGGCAGCGATACGATGAACTCGCTGCCCTGCCCCGATTCACTGTTGACCCGAATCTCGCCGCCCATCAGGTAGACCAGCTTATGGGAAATCGTCAGGCCCAGGCCGGTGCCGCCGAAGCGGCGTGTGGTGGACGAATCCGCCTGGGCAAACGCCTGGAACAGCTTCTGCAGCTGCATCGGAGAGATGCCGATTCCGGTATCCCGCACCAAGAACTCGAACGTGCCTTGCTTGTCCCGGCGATCGACAAGACGCACCAGCAGGGAAACCTCCCCTTCCTCGGTAAACTTGATGGCGTTGCTCAACAGGTTGATCAGGACCTGGCGAATGCGCAGTTCGTCCCCCACCAATTCCCTAGGGACATCAGGCTCGACACCGATGGCCAGCTCCAGCTGTTTGCCGGAGGCGTCGAGCGACATGATCGATGCCAGGTTGCTGGTCATTTCGTCCAGATTGAAGGCGTCCCGGGTCAGTTCCATTCGGCCCGCCTCGATCTTGGAAAAATCCAGGATGTCGTTGACGATCCCCAGCAGGGAGCGACCCGCAGCCTGCACCATATTGACGTATCGCCGCTGGTCCGGTGTCAGCGGCGTGCGCGCCAGGATCTGGGTCATGCCCAGCATCGCATTCATGGGCGTTCGGATTTCGTGACTCATATTGGCCACGAACTCCGTCTTGGCCCGGCTGGCCGCTTCGGCAACCTGACGGGCCTCATCCAGTCGCAATTCCGCCAGACGCTGCTCCGTCACGTCGCGGAGAATGACACCGAAGAATGTCTCGCCGGCACTCTCCCACTTGGAAAGAGACAGCTCCGCCGGGAACGTCTCGCCGTCGCGACGGCGGCACTGCAGTCGAATGTCATGCTCGGACAGACGTGCATTGGAGTAGCCGGTGAGCTCGTCGATTTCCGCCAGCCGCGTCTGGCGTTCGTCGTAGGACAGCAGCATCGGCCAGCGCCGGCCCGCGACCTCTTTCGGGGTGTAGCCGAAGATCACCATGGCGGCCCGGTTCCACGACTGGATATGGCCATTGCCATCGATCATGAAAATGGCTTCGTTGGCGCTCTCCGCCAGCGTGGTAAACCGGCTCTCCGACTCACTCAGGGCATCCGTCATCTCCCGGGCCAGCCGAACCGCCTTGGTACGGGTGAGCGCCAGTGCCCGGATGAAGGAGAACAGCAGCAGACTGATCAGCACGCCGCCCACGAGAACGATATGCGCCTTCTGGAAATCGATCGAACGGGCGAAGGCCGGCAGGGCATTCAGCCGCAGCGTCCATTGCAGATCCGCCACCGGCAGCTTCGAGACCCGTGTTATGTATGGTCCCGCAGCGGATAGGGCATCGAGCTTGGGACTCCGGTACATCAGGGCATCGGGATCGCTACCGTCGCCATCGAAGACCTCCAGGGCAATGGTGGGAAAGTCATCCCCCAGTATTCCCTCGATCAGGTCATCCATGCGGAACGGGCTGTAGGTATACCCCATGATGTGCGCGCGCCGGTCTTCAATCGTTGCCGGCGTATCGTCCGTATCGTAGACCGGCACGTACATCAGGAAACCCGCCTGCACCCCGACCCGGGTTTCCTGCACCAGGGTGATCCGGTGGCTCAGGGCCACCTCCCCCATGTCCCGGGCCCGGATCATCGCCCAGCGGCGATTGCCTTCGGAGAACATGTCATAGCCTTGTGCCCGTTGATTGCGCCAGTCGTTGGGTTCCAGGTAAGTCACCGGCACATAGATCGTACGGATGCCTTCCGGCTCGATCGCAAAGTCCGCATAGCCCTGCCGGCGCATCTGCCTCTCGAACCCATTCCTGGCGTCAACGCCATCGAGATAGGCCGCATACCCCACCCCCTGGATACCGGGATAATTCTCATTGATACGCAACTCCCGCACATAGCGACGCCAATCCCCGGCGGTCACGGTATCGGAGCCATAGAACAGGCCGACCGCGCCTCTCAGCACCTGCTGGTAGTCATGGATACGATCGGTAATCCGCATGCTGATCTCGTTGGACAGGTAATCGAAGCGCCTCTCCGCGTCCTCTTCCAGGTTGTTGGTCGTCACCCGCCAAGCCAGTGCCGTCAACGCCAGCGCCGCCATCAACACCAGCCAGGGAGGGATAAAGTCCCTCATGAACCGGCTCTGTCCGTGGCCCCGCTCCGTCAGGTCAGCCGCCAGCATCAGCCCGGTCACCACCCAAAGCAGCAGAAAGCCGTCCAGCGCGACCAGCGAGGCATACACCGTCTGGAACTCAAACGGCCCCTTACCCGACAACGTGGCGCCAACCGCAACGGCCGCGATCGCCGCGTTCAGGGTGGATACGCCCCGCAAGCCGAATGAGTAGGCGGAGAGCCCCAGGCAGGGGATATAAAGGAACACCAGCAACTGCTGGGCATCGGCGCTCGCCAGTCCCGGCCAGAAAACCAGCAGGCTGATGGCGCTGTACGCCAATACCAGCCCTGTGGCGATCCACCAGCTTCCCCGCCCGACCGGTTCACCATGGATGCGAAGGAGAGAAACCACCAGCGGCACGATCACCAGAAGCCCCACGGTGTCGCCCAGCCACCAGATGCCCAGGGTCGATGTAAGGGCCGCCCTGGGTATGTAGCCGCAGAGCATCAGTGCCGTCGCACCCAAGGCGGCACTGATCACACAGGCTAAGACAGCGATCCCGACAAAACGGAAGACGTGCAGCAACCGGTCGAACGACCGCCGGCCACCGGCAAGACGGCGGATGATATAGGCCGCGGTCAGCGCTTCCAGGGTGTTGCCCGTCGCTATCGCCAGGGACGCAGGCAAGGTGACGGCCAGGTCCTCCATTCCCGACGGGAAACTGATCAGGTTAACGATGAAGGCACCGACGGTAATAGCGGGCCACAAGCGAAGACCACCCAACAGCAATGCGGAAACAGCAATCCCCGTCGGTGGCCAGATGGGCGAGACGTTGGTTGCGGAAAACGCCAGTTTCAGGCTGAAATAGGCAACCAGCACATAGACGACAGCCAGGACAGCACCAGCCAGCCAACGCCCCGAGGGAGACGCGATGTCCTCATCGCCTTCCAGCAGACTACTCAGCATCCTTGAGCTCCTGTTCCGTCATCCCTGCTACTGCATGGTCTACAGAGGGGGCTACTCGATGATCGAAGGGCTATACCCATCTCCTACGGGCAGCCTTCAGCGGGCCAAAGATCCAGACATCCCAGGATGATCATTAAACCTGGGTATCCTTCTAATCATAGACGCTGTCACCGATGACGACGAACTTCGTACCGAGGTGGGTAGGCGGCTAAATAGCCACGCCATTCAATTGCATGGCATCATGGCGGCACATAAGCCGCGACCCCAGCCGGCTCACCCCCTTGTACCCCATTCGGATTCAGCGGTTGATCCGCCGAGTCGCCATCGGGTGCAGCCCACTCAACAAGGAGCCCCATGTGAGAGTTCTGTCCAGCGTCATCGTCGCCATTGGATTGATTGCCGCCGCCTGGATCGGCGCCAACGGACTGCGGGACCTGCGTACCGGGGATCGCTTCGTGACCGTCAAGGGCGTGGCGGAACGTCAGGTTCAGGCGGATGTGGCGCTCTGGCCGCTGCGCTTCGTCGCTACGGGCGACACCCTGGCGGAAGCCCAGGATCAGGCCCGCAAGAGCCGGGAAAGTATCCTGGCCTTCCTCAAGCTGCAGGCCATCGATGCCGGCGCCATGGAACTGCAGCGTCTGGACGTGACCGACACCCAGGCCAACCCCTACCAGAACAACACCGGCGGCAAGCGCTTCATCATCAACCAGACCCTGATGGTGCGCTCGCAGGAGATCGACAAGGTCCAGCAGGCGGCCCAGGCCGTCAGCGACCTGGTGGACTCCGGCGTGGTCCTCTCCAGTGACTACGGATCCGGCGGCCCCACCTACCTCTTCAACGGGCTCAACGACATCAAACCGGAGATGATCGCCGAGGCGACGGCATCGGCACGGGAAGCGGCCCAGCAGTTCGCCAAGGATGCCGGCACCGATGTGGGCGGGATGCGCCGGGCCAACCAGGGCGTGTTCCAGATCCTGCCCCGTGACCCGGCGCCGGGAATTACCGAGGAACAGCAACCGGTGAAGACGGTGCGCGTCGTCTCCACCCTGGAGTATTACCTGGACTAGTCGCCAATACCGTAGCGCTCCTTGATGGCGTCAATCGTGCCGTCTTCCCGGGCCTTGTCCAGTCCCGCCTGGAGTTTCGCCACCAGTGCGGGATCGGTCTGGTTGCTGACCGCCAGGTACATCGGCGTTTCGCGGAAGACCAGCACCGGACGAAGCCCGGCAATATCGCCGTTCTCCTTGGCCACCAGCGGGCCCACCAGGCCGTCGGTCACCCAGAGATCCACCTGACCGAGGACCAGCCGCCGTGGGTTCTGTTCGTCAGTGACGGAGGCGGTCACATTGAACCCCTTCTTGAGCAGGTAATCGGTCATGACATCGCCCTTGTAGCCGGCGATTTTCATGTCCTTGGCATCTTCCAGCGATTTCAGCTTGATATTGGAATCGGGCGCGGCAAACAGGGTCCAGCGAATCGACGCCAGCGGCCCCACCCACTGGAACTGGTCTTCGCGGTCGTCGGTGCGTGCCGTGCAGAACAGCGCGTGATTCTTGTGCTCCTGGACCCACCGATAGGCGAAGCTCCAGTCTCGCATCTTCATTTCGTACTTATAGGGGGTATTGGCCATCAGGGCTTCGACCATTTCGGTACAGATGCCGCCGATGTCTTCCCGCTTGTGCGCGAAGTTCTTGCCGGTTTCGGAGACGTTATAGGGCGGGTAGTTCTCGGTAAAGATTCGGAAGAGCGTGTTATCAGCCCGGGCCGCGGGCGCGGCCAGCAGGCACATCAACAGGAGCGCCAGCCCGAAACGGGCCTGGCCGGTGACGATTCCGGCACAACCGGTGCCGGTGGAAGTCGGCATTGTCATGTCCTCTGCACAAAGGATCGAGTTGTTGGAGTCTCAGGCCATCAGAACCCGCTGGCCTGACCGACCAGCGGACCGCCACCCTGGCAAGCCTGGGCGTTTTGGTCAATCCGGTTGGTCGCTTTGGTCACCCGATGATCATTGCGGTTTTCAACGGAGATTGGAAGCCCCTCCCTGTTTCGCTTGGTTACAGACTTTGATGTCGCTCAATCGCAGGTGGACACATGCTGCTCCAGCGCGACCGGATCGGTGACGGTGACCCGGCCGTAGCTGAAAGCGATCAGCCCTTCCGCTTCAAAGGCCTTGAGCACTTTGTGCACTCCCTGGCGGGTCATCCCCATCATGCCGGCCAGATGCTCCCGGGTCAGGCGAAAACTGACCGGTTCCCGACCGATGCGCCCGCCGTTGTGCATCTGCGCCAGGAACATCAGACGGCGCCCCACCCGGGCCGGAATGCCGCGCAGGGCGTCGTCCTCGATCAGGGACATGGTCGCCCACAGGCGCTGGCTGAGCAGATCCAGCACCACCGGATAGCTCTGTGGATAACGCCGCATCAGGTCGCGGAAGACGTCACCGGGCAGATCGACGATCACCGCCCTCTCGTGGGCACGGGCGCCGTAGACGCGGGGCGTATCCGGCGAAAACACGGTGTCGCCGAACCAGGTCCCGTGATCGAAGATCATCAATACCGCCTCGCGACCCTCGGCGTTGAACGAACAGATGCGCACCCCGCCTTCGGCGATCACGCAAATGCCGGACTGCAGGGAGCCCTTCTCGTAGATCAGCTCATCCACCTCGAAGCGGCGGACACGGGCATGCCTGGCAGCCTCTTCGACGGCTTCGTCCGGGAAACCGGAAAAGATCGGGCAGCGGCGGATAACGCGGAAGATGTCGGTCATCGGCACAGTGTAAACCAAACCCTGACCGTGCGAGACGGGTCGGCGATGCTCACCACAATGTCAATCCATTGACAGTGTTTGCGGGCTCCATAGGCCTAAACTTCCGGGACAGACCCACAACAAGTCCAACAACGAGAGAGGCCCACGATGTCTGCACCCCTGGCAGTCAAATCCAAGAAGGACAGCGTCAGCGCCGAGGAATGGCAGCTGCGCGTCGACCTGGCCGCCGCCTACCGGCTGATCGCCCTGTACGGCTGGGACGACCTGATCTTCACCCACATCTCCGCGCGCATTCCCGGTGGCGAACATCATTTCCTGATCAACCCCTACGGCATGATGTTCGAGGAAATCACCGCCTCCAGCCTGGTACGCGTCGACCAGGACGCCAACAAGCTCGATCCCGACGACTTCGACATCAACCCCGCCGGCTTCACCATCCACAGCGCCATCCATGCCGTGCGCGAGGATGCCGCCTGCGTGATGCACACCCATACCACCGCCGGCGTCGCCGTATCCGCCCAGAAGGAGGGCCTGTTGCCGCTGTCGCAGCAAAGCCTGTTCCCGCTGGCCAGCCTGGCGTACCACGACTACGAGGGCGTGGCCCTGCGTGAGGACGAGAAAGCCCGGCTGCAGGCCGACCTGGGCGAGTCCAACTTCATGATCCTGCGCAACCACGGCCTGCTCACCGCGGGCGGCTCCATTGCCGATGCGTTCCTGGGCATGTTCATCCTGCAACGGGCCTGCGAGGTGCAGATCAACGCGCTGGCGGGCAACCGCGAACTGACGCCGATCCCGGCGGGCATTGTCGACACCATCAAGCAGCAGGCGGCCCAGGTGACCAAAGGCATGGGCGGTCAACTGGCCTGGCCCGGATTGCTGCGCAAGCTTGATCGTCTCGATCCCAGCTACCGCGACTGAGCCCGGAGGTTTATATGAGCACAGCAACCGATAAACGCGCCCGGTTCACCCACATGAAGGACGGTACCGCCGAGGACTGGCAGACCATCGCCGCCTCGTTCGGGGATTTTGCCAAGTCCCTTCCGGACCGGATCATGGATCACCTGAAGCTGCTGGAAGGCGACTTCGGCGGCTTCAAGGTGGACCGGATGACCCATTGCCTGCAGACCGCCACCCTGGCCCACCGGGACGGCAAGGATGAGGAGTACGTGGTGTGCGCCCTGCTGCACGACATCGGCGACACCCTCGGTACCTACAACCACGCGGACGTGGCAGCGGTGCTGCTGGAGCCGTTCGTGAGCGAGGAGAACCACTGGATGGTCAAGCACCACGCGATTTTCCAGGGGTACTATTTCTTCGAATACCTGGGGCTGGATCCCAACCTGCGGGAAAACTTCCGGGATCATCCGTATTACAAGCACACGCTGGAGTTTGTCAGCAAGTACGACTCGCCGGCGTTCGACCCGGAGGCGGAAACCCTACCCCTGTCCTATTTCGAGCCGATGCTGCGACGGGTGATGGCCAAGCCCCGCAGGTCGCTCTACAAGAAGGCCATGAGCGAGTGAGCCCCCTCGGGCGCCGGCAAGAGGCGCCCTTTTTATTTCGGTTTCCACCTACTCCGATTAACGCCGCCTTTTCAACACTTTACAGCTTGTCCATTTACCGGATTTTAACGTGATGAACGGAAAATCCTGCGTTAGTGTGGATGCTAATGAAGAGGGCGGAATCAGAGTCCCGCTCCTCTCAGGCTTTTCTGGAGTGTTTTCAGTTGCGTCTCCAACCTGGTGCCCGGTGAGTCGATCCTGCTTCCCACCCTATGAGCAGGATCACAGGATTCACCGGGCCTTTTTTTGCCCCATCAATCTGTGATCGACAACGACCTCCGTCACTGCGGCGACTGTGTTCGATTTCCACCTCGTATATACTCGCGCAAACCCTATAAAAAGATGCAGTTTCGACAGATCTGCACAACTCAAAACACGCACGGACAAGGAAAGAACGGACACTATGAAACGCCTGAGCACACTGGATGCCTCATGGCTCGCCGTCGAGTCTGAGGACACGCCCATGCATGTGGGCACCTTACAGATTTTCTCGCTGCCGGAAGGCGCGCCGGAGACCTTCCTGCGGGATATGGTCGCGCGCATGAAAACCGATTGCGAAGTCGCGCCCCCGTGGAACTACAAACTGGCCTACCCGGGCAAACTGGGGCGATTGGTCGCGCCCGCCTGGAAGGTCGACAAGGGGATCGACCTGGATTATCACGTGCGCCACTCCGCCCTGCCCAAGCCCGGCAGCGAACGGGAACTGGGGGTGCTGGTTTCGCGCCTGCATTCGCACCCGCTGGATTTCTCCCGGCCGCTGTGGGAGTGCCACATCATCGAGGGCCTGGAGAACAACCGTTTCGGGCTCTACACCAAGATGCACCACTCGATGATCGACGGTATCAGTGGGGTGCGACTGATGCAGCGCATCCTGTCCACCGATCCCAACGAGACCAACATGCTGGCGCCCTGGTCGGTCAAGCCGCAGCGCGGGCGCAAGCAGACCGGCGACAAGGCCGCCACACTGAACTGGGCCTTCAACGAAGCGCTGGAAGCCCTGAAGATCCAGGTGGACAGCGCGCCCAAGCTGGTCAGCGCCCTCTCCCGTTTGGTCCATTCCGCCCGGCATCCCGAGGACAAGTTGACCCCGCCGTTCGTGGGCCCCAGCTCGATCCTCAATCGGCGGGTCACCGGTCAGCGCCGGTTCGCCACCCAGCATTACGAACTGGATCGCCTCAAGGCCTTGGCCAAAAAGGCGGACGCTTCGCTCAACGACATCGTGCTCTACCTGTGCGGCACGGCCATGCGCCGGTTCCTGCTGGAACAGGATGAACTGCCGGATACACCGCTGACCGCCGGGATTCCGGTCAACATCCGCCCCGCGGACGACGAGGGCACCGGCACCGCCATCAGCTTCATGATCGCCAGCCTGGCCACCAACGAGGCGGACCCGAAAGACCGGCTGGCTGCCATCCAGGCGTCCACCGCCAGCGCCAAGGCCCACTTGCAGAGCCTGCCGCGCAGTGCGCTGAACCAGTACACGATGCTGCTGATGTCGCCCTACATCCTGCAACTGATGACGGGGCTGGGCGGGCGGATGCGGCCGGCGTTCAACGTGACCATTTCCAACGTGCCGGGGCCGGAGAAGCCGCTCTATTACGAGGGCGCCAAGCTGGAGGCCATGTACCCGGTTTCGCTGATCGCCCACGGCGGGGCACTCAACATCACTTGCCTGAGTTACGCCGGGTCACTGAACTTCGGGTATACGGGGTGTCGGGATACGCTGCCAAGCATGCAGCGACTGGCCGTCTATACCGGGGAAGCGCTGGAGGAGCTGGAACTGATCCTGCTGGCCAAGGCCGAGCCGAAGACCCGGCCGAAGCGCAAGACGGCCAGCCCCCGACGCAAGCGCACGTCAACGACGGTCAAATAACCGCACGTTATCCACCTCCAACAGGACCAGTTGCGGCTGGTCCTGTCCTTTCACATAGCCCACCAGAACATCCGCCCGGCCATGTTCGAAGGCGCAGCGCCCGTTGCCCTGGTAGACCGTGTCCGTCTTCAACCGGTTGAGCGGTGACTGGCTCAGGGCATCGTCACCGAAATCCCCCAGCGCCAGACGTTCACAACCCACAAAGCGGCCCAGTGACTGCGCCGTTGTCAGGGTAGCCGACGAGGGGCCCGCGCCTTTCACCGCAGGCGCCAGGATGAGGTCGACGGCTGATCGGTCCCAACTGCGGGACAGGGTGCCGAGCAACGACGAGAAATCGGCCAGCCGCTGCTTCTGACCGTATTCCGGGTCCGGTTGATAGAACGTCAGCCACAAGGCCGCGGTAGCCAGCGCCACAAGGGTGCCGAGAAAACGCTTCCAGTGACCGGTCATGAGTTGCCAGCCTGTGTACGACTGTTCCAATGCGCGGCACCCACAAAAATCAGCTGCAGAAAGCGGGCGGTGCGCTGGCGGATCTGGTCGATCTGGTAGTCGTCGTCCGGCGCTACGTTGAGGAGGTCGGTCAGGGTGAAGGCGACCGTGCGTACGACCAGATCGCAGGTCAGCTCCAGATCGCCGTCACTCAGATGCTCCGCCAGGCGCATGCGGCGCAGGTCGTTGGCCAGCTCGCTGGCGAAGAAGCGCATCTCGCTGCGGATGGCATCCTGTACGGCGCGGCTTTCTCCGGCCAGCCCCTGGGCCATGAAAAAGAAGAAGCTGCGATTGGCTTCCACGTGGCTGATGAAGATGGTCACCGACTCCTCGATCAGCTTGTCCGCCTGCAGCACGTTGCCCCGCGCCTCGCGCATCATGCGGCGCAGCACCAAACCCAACTGGTCCACCAGCTGCAAACCCAGATCGTCCATATTGCGGAAGTGGCGATAGAAGGACGTCGGCACCACACCGGCCTGGCGGGTGACTTCGCGGATACCGAGACTGGCGAAGTGCCGGCCCTTGCCCACCAGGGTGAGGGCCGCCTCCATCAGTTTGTCCCGGGTTTCGCCGGGTTTGCGTCGCTGTCGCTGGGTCATCGTGTCCGTCCTGACTACGGGCCTGACTGCCGGACCGCTCTCGGCCCGCAATGACAACGAGTGTACACAAATCACCAGGCCTGCGGAAATAAAGGCTGTCATTACGGGCCAAACGCCAATCACCCACCGATCGCACCCATCGCGGTACGGCCCTGAGGCCGCTTACCACAAGGCATCGGGCGCCATACCGGTTGCGCCCGCACGGACCCCATTCCCCGTTGACACCCGGAATCATCAATGTGTACAGTCGTTCACATATTGTGAACACTTGTACACACCACCATACATCGGTGAGGAGAAACACATCATGCTGTCGACACGAAACACACACGCATCCCTGCGCTGGCTCGGCAAGCAACTGTTTAACCGTGAGGATCCCGGCGCCTTTTTCGACCCGCTGCTGGCCGTCCTGAATCCCATGTGGGTACGCGGCTTCGTGCCGGCCCGCCTGCTGGAAGTGACCGACGAAACGGCCGACACCCGCAGCTTTCGTCTGCGGCCGTCGCCCCGCTGGAAAGGCTTCCGGGCCGGCCAGCACATCAACATTATCCTGGAAGCAGACGGCGTCCGGCACCACCGGACCTTCACGGTCGCCAGCGCGCCGCGCCAGTGGGACACCGACAGCACGATCACCCTGACGGTAAAACGCCACCCGGGTGGCCGCATGACCAACTGGATGCACGATCACCTGACGCCCGGCACCATCGTCGGCATCAGCCAGGCGTTCGGTGACTTTGATCTGCCGGAAGCGGACGTCCCGCTGCTCTATATCGCCGGCGGCAGCGGCATTACGCCGGTGCTGAGTCACCTGATGACCCTGGCCGACCGGGACTTCCGGGCACCGGTCACCCTGCTCTACTACGTGCGGACCCAGGCGGACGTGATCGGCGCAGAGATCCTGTACGCCCTGGCGGCCCGCTGGCCGGCGTTGACCCTGCACGTCTACCGCACGGAAGAGGAAGGCAAAACCGCCTTCCTGAACGAAAGCCACCTGGACACCGTGCCGGGCCTGCGTGCCCGCCAGGTGTACCTGTGCGGCCCGAAAGGCTTGATGGATCTGGCCGGTGACCTGCTGCTTTCATTCGGCATCAAGGACAACCAGATCCAGACCACCTTCTTCAGCGCGCCATCTGCCGTCCCGGCGGACACCCCGCTGGGGGGCGCCGTCACCTTCGGTCGCAGCGACAAGACCGTCGACGCCGAAGGCGACGCGCCGCTGCTGGAGATCGCCGAGGCTGCCGACCTGAAACCGGCCTTCGGCTGTCGCATGGGCATCTGCCATCAGTGCAGCTGCCGCAAGACGGAGGGCACCGTCGTCAATCGCCTCACCGGCAAGGCTTCCGGCCCCGGCGAGGAAACCATACAGCTGTGCATCTCCGTGCCCCAGGGTCCGGTCACCGTGGACCTTTGATCATTACCCGCACAGCCCCCTGAACAGATGAGATGGCCGGCAGACCGCCGGCCTGAGGAGAGAGACATGACACAGCAACTGACGCAACAACAGTTGGACGAACTGGCAAACGACCTGGACGCCATCCGCGATGAAGTCCGGGCCGACCTGGGCGAGCGCGATGCGCGCTATATCCGTCGCATCATCCGCCTGCACCGGACGCTGGAAGTCGGCGGCCGGGTGCTGATGCCGTTCGGTTTCATCCCGCCGGTGTTCGTCGCCGGGGTGGCCTCGCTGGGCCTTGCCAAGATCATCGAGAACATGGAAATCGGCCACAACGTGATGCACGGCCAGTACGACTGGATGAACGACCCGTCCCTGCACTCGCAGACCTACGAGTGGGACACGGTCTGCACCGGCGATTCCTGGCGCCAGACCCACAACTACGAGCACCACACCTACACCAACGTCATCGGCAAGGACCGGGACTACGGCTACGCGGTACTGCGCCTGAGCGACGACGAGAAGTGGCACCCGCTGCACCTGCTGCAGTTCATCAACTACGTCATGCTGACAGTGTTTTTCCAGTGGGGCGTGGGTCTGCACGAACTGGAAAGCGAGCGGATCCGCCGCCGCGAGATCAAGCTGTCGGACAAGAAGGGCTTCCTGAAAGACTTCTTCCGCAAGGGCGGCCGTCAGGCGTTCAAGGATTACGTGTTCTTCCCGCTGCTGACCTTCCCGGTCTTCCCCATCGTGCTGGCCGGCAACGTCTGCGCGAACCTGATCCGCAACCTGTGGTCGTCCACCGTGATCTTCTGCGGTCATTTCACCGAGGATGCGGAGACGTTCACAGAGGCGTCCATCGAAGGCGAATCCCGGGGCCACTGGTACCTGCGTCAGTTGACCGGTTCCAGTAACTTCACCGGCAGCAAGTGGGTGCACATCCTGAGTGGCCACCTGAGCCACCAGATCGAGCATCACGTGTTCCCGGACATCCCGGCCCACCGCTATCGCGAGATCGCGCCGCGGGTGGAAGCGATCTGTCACAAGTACGGGCTGAAGTACAACACGGGCAGCTTCGGCAAGCAGTACTGGACCGTGCTCAAGCGGATCGGGCACTACTCGCTGCCAGATCGGGTGCGGATGAAGCTGGAGGCTCAGGCAGCTTAATTCGCCTGAATCCCCGGGGGCATTTCTCCCCCTCTCCCCCGGCCCTTCTCCCGCCAGGGGCGAGGGGAGCTCATGCCGCTAACTCGGGGTAAGAACGCCCTCTCCCCTGGCGGGAGAGGGTCGGGGAGAGGGGCTGGAGCTTCAGGCCACCTAAATAATCCGCGAAAACCGCTGCCCCGTCCCTTTCGCCCGATAGGCGTCGAACACCTGGCAAATGGCCCGGATCAGCAGCCGTCCCGGCTCGTGCACCACCAGCTTCCTCTCACCAATGCTCACCAAGCCATCCAGCTCCATCACGCAAAGCCGTTGCAATTCCTCTTCGAAATAGGTGCCAAACGAATGGTGCCAGTTGGATTCAAACCGGGCGTATTCCAACTCGAACTGGCAAATCAGTTGACCAATGACCCAACGGCGAATCCGGTCGTCTTCCGTCAGCGCCACGCCCCGAATGGTCGCCAGCTCGCCCGCGTCGATCCGGGCCTCCCACGCCTTCAGGTCGTGAGCGTTCTGGAAATAGGCGTGCTCGGTCTGACCGATAGCGGATACCCCCAGTGCGACCAGGTCGCAGTCGGCGTGGGTGGTGTAGCCCTGGAAATTACGATGCAGGCGTCCTTCCCGCTGGGCAACCGCCAGGGAATCGTCCGGCAGCGCAAAATGGTCCATGCCGATGTACTGGTAACCGGCGTCCAGCAGCCGGTCGATGGTCTGGTGCAGGATCGTCAGCTTGTCGGCCGGTGACGGCAGCGTCTCATCCTTGATACGGGTCTGTGGAAAAAACCGCTCCGGCAGATGGGCATAACTGAAAACCGACAGGCGATCGGGGCGCATTTCGATCACCGAATCCACCGTCTCGGCAAACGATGCCGGCGTCTGGTAGGGCAAACCGTAGATCAGGTCCAGGTTGATGGAGCCGAATCCCCGCTTCCGGGCCTCAACCATCACATCCTCGACCATACGCTGGGGCTGCAGTCGGTTGACCGCTTTTTGCACCTGCGGATTGAAATCCTGCACGCCCAGACTGATGCGGTTGAAACCGAGTTCGGCCAGTTGGGCCAACGTCTCTTCAGCCAGCTCGCGAGGGTCGATTTCGATACTGAAATCCCGGATTTCACCGGTCTCCAGATTGAATATCTCACGATAGCCCGCCATCAGGTGCTGCATCGCCTGACGTGGCAGGAAGGTCGGGGTGCCTCCGCCCCAGTGCAATTGACTGACGGTTCGTTTCGCACCAAACAGGTCGGCCTGCAACCGCGCCTCTCGCAGTAGCCGTTCGACGTAGGGCATCGCCAGATCGCGCTTGCGGGTGACCACTTTGTTGCAGGCGCAGTAGTAGCAAAGCCGGGCGCAGAACGGCACGTGCGTGTACAGGGACAGGTCCCGTCCGCTTGCCGCGCTGGCCCGGGCTGACTCGGCCATGTCGGCGGCCGTGAACCGGTCGGTGAACTCCACAGCCGTGGGATAGGACGTATAGCGCGGGCCGCTCAGGTCATAGCGCCGGATCAGCGATTCGTTCCAGAAAGCGGTGGACGGGGACACAGGGGATTCTTGGCAAAAGGCGGACTGGACGGGCATGGCTCATTCCACATCAATGATTGGCACGATGCAGTCTACGCCGCTGGACGAATGTCACATTGACCTGGATCAGCATGAACCGGGAAAGGCCCGACGGCGTATCTTCGTCCCAAAGGAGATTCCGATGCGCCACCTGATCCTGATCCTCGGCGACCAGCTGACACCGGACATCAGCGCCCTGCGGGAGGCCGATCCCGAACAGGACGCCATCGTGATGGCGGAAGTCAGCGACGAGGCGAGCTACACCAATCACCACAAAAAGAAGATCGTCCTGCTTTTCAGCGCCATGCGGCATTTCGCCCGGGAACTGGAAAACAACGGCTGGACCGTGCATTACCACGCCTACGATCCCGACAGCCCGCATCACAGTCTGCTGGATGTGATCCGCGAACGGGTCGGGCAAGATCAACCTGAGAAGGTCATCACCACCGAATGCGGCGAGTACCGCCTGGACGCCGCCATTCGCCAATGGCACGAGTCGCTGAACGTCCCGGTCGAGATCCGTCCCGACGACCGTTTTATCGCAACCAAGAGAGAGTTTGCCCGCTGGGCCGAGGGCCGCAAGCAATTGCGCATGGAATTTTTCTACCGGGAAATGCGCAAGAAGACCGGCCTGCTGATGACGCCCGACGGCAAGCCCGAAGGCGGCGAATGGAATTACGATGCGGACAACCGCAAGAAGTGGACGGGCAAACCACCGGCGCCGGTCCCGTTCCGGGTGGAACCGGACGCCATCACTCGCGACGTGATCGAGCTTGTGGACGACACCTTTTCCGATCATTTCGGCACCACCGACGACTTTCATTTCGCCGTCACGGCCGGGGATGCCGAAGCCGCCCTCGCCCACTTCCTCGACTTTGCCCTGCCCTGCTTCGGCGACTACCAGGATGCCATATCGGACCAGGAGGACTGGCTGTTCCACTCGATCCTGTCGCCCTACATCAACTGCGGCCTGCTGGACCCATTGGGCGTTTGCGAGGCGGCCGCCCGGCATTACTACAGCGGCCAGGCACCGCTGAACGCGGTGGAAGGTTTTATCCGCCAGATTATTGGCTGGCGGGAATTCGTGCGCGGCATCTATTGGCTGTTGATGCCGGCATACGCCAAGGAAAACCGTCTGGGCAATGACCGCGACCTGCCCTGGTTCTACTGGACCGGCGAGACCGGCATGCGCTGTATGCACAAAGCCATCGACGCCACCCGTCGCAACGGCTACGCCCATCATATTCAACGTCTGATGGTGACCGGCAACTTCGCCCTGCTGGCCGGCGTCAAACCGGAAGAGATCTGCGATTGGTACCTGGCGGTCTACGCCGACGCCTACGACTGGGTGGAACTGCCCAACACCCTGGGCATGGTGATGCACGCCGATGGCGGCTACCTGGGTTCCAAACCCTACGCCGCCAGCGGCAAATACATCCAGCGCATGTCGGACTACTGCAGTCACTGCCGCTACAACGTCAGCGAGGCAACCACCGAAGACGCCTGCCCGTTTAACGCCCTGTACTGGCACTTTATCCACAGGCATCGGCGCGATTTCGAGGGCAATCCGCGCATGGGCATGATGTACCGCAACTGGGACCGGCAGAAACCCGAGCGGCGGGACGCCCTGCTGGCCCGTGCGGAATGGTTGCTCGACAATCTGGAGACTTTGTAATCATCCGAAGGCGATTACGCCGCCACCAATCACTTGCGACTGCTACACTTTCTCCCGCAAGAACAAGTATATTGGCGTCGGCATACGTTCCACGGATCGGGTATGAAGTTCTGCGCTCCCTACATTCTGCTCTTGGGCTGTCTGGCGGCGACATCCGCGCTGGCCACACAGCCGTTGCAAATTTATGCCCCCGAAGCCGCCCCCTATCAATATGAAATGGCCGGCGAAGTTCACGGCACCACGGTGGAAGCCCTGCGCTGCGCCCTGAATGAAACCAGCTGGCGCCCCGAAGTTCATATTGTGCCGCAACGGCGCGGCATCCATTCCCTGCGAACCGGCGTGATTGATGGCTACATGGCCATTACGCCCTCCGACGACATCGACCAGTTTGCGACGTTAAGCGCACCGCTGGCTCTGGAGAAGTGGTACCTGTACTCCCGGGAACCCGTCAGCCTGAGCAAGGCCCGCCTGGGCGCCATTGCCGGCAGCAACGAGTCGATCTGGCTCCACAAGAAGGGACTGACACCCCGCATGCAGGTGTCGTCGCTGGGGCAACTGGTCGCCCTGATCGAGCGTGACCGAATTGACGCCATGGTCGTCGACCAGCGCGTGATGGAGCGTTACCTGAAAGACGCCCGCGACAACCGTTCCGCACCGCGCGTTCAACTGCAACGCCAGTTCATCCGGTTTGCGCCATTGGGCCTGTATGTGGGGAAGAATTTCCTGGCGGCGCACCCCCGTTTCCTGGCGCGGTTCAACGACAACCTCGACGACTGCGTCAGCTCGGGTTTCCAACTGGAGGACAGCGAGCGCCAACTCATCCAGCGGCAGTCCACTACCCTGCTGGACCAGGCGATCAGCGAACTGGCGATCCAGGACACCCTGAGCAACCCGCCCCCACCCAGCACCCTGGCCGACATCCTGATGATCGACGCACTCTGGCAGGCCTCCACGGCCGACGCGCCCAGTGAGGAGGCGCAGCACATCCTGGAGCGCCCCCTGTCCAAGGCACTGCGCCAATGGCAGGAACAGCAGCATGGCCGGGTGACGGAAACCATGGTGATGGACGCCCAGGGCTCCCTGGTGGCCTCCAGCCAGATGACCAGCGATTACTGGCAGGGGGATGAAGACAAATTCCGCATGGTCGCTGCCGATCCGGGCGACGGTTTCTACATTGGCCCGGTCCGATACGATGCGTCGGCGCAACACTTCCAGGTGATCGCCTCCCGCGCCCTGCACGATCCCCGCAGCGGCGAGCTGATCGGCGCCGTGGCACTCGGGATCGATATCGAGAAGGCCTTAAGTGGTCAGGTCCTGGCAGACGTCACGTCGCCTTAATCGTACCGATCAGGGGGGTCCCACTTCGCAGGCCAGCACCAGCGCCCAGAATTCCGAGAAATCATTAACCACCACGTCCGGCTTGTGGGGGTGACGATGGGTGCCCGGGAAAATATTGTGCAGCCACGGCAGATCCCACAGGGCGCCGTTGAAAAAGACGCCCGTCATGCCCGCACGCTTGGCGGCAATGATGTCGGTGGTGCTGTCACCGACATACCAGACGCGGGGCCCCACCGGATAATCCAGTTTTTCCGCAGCCAGGATCAACTGATCCGGATGCGGTTTGCGCAGGGGGGTGTCGTCGCCACACACCTCGGTATCGAACAGATGCTGCCAACCGGTGCCCTCCACCGCTGCCAGTTCGTGCTCGAAGAACTCCCGGTCCCGGTTGGTGATCACGCCCACCCGGATGCCCAGGTTACGGATGCCACGCAGCATCTGGCTGACCTTGGGTTCGAACGCCGTGACCGTCCCGTAGTGATTGCGGTAGTGCCGGTTGAATGCGGTGTGAGCGATGGCCTTGGCATCCTGATCGTCGCCGAACAGCACCTCGAAAATGTCCGTGCGTGAGATCTTGCGGTCTGCCCGCACCTTGGGATGCAGTTGGGCGTATTCGCGTACATAGGCGACCAGGCGGGCGTCCTCCGGTGTCTTGCTGTCCTCCGGTTCCAGCAGGCGCTCCATCAGTCCCAACTGACGAAACTCCGGCAGCATGTCGTCCACGGCGTGGTACATGGCATCCAGCGTGTCCACCAATGTGGCGTGCCAGTCGAAGAGAATGGCCTCCGGCCGGACCAGTTTCGCCACCGCGGGATGCCAATCCGGCTCGACCCTTGGCTGGGGCGTCACAGGCGGCGGATAGGCCGCTGGCCGCACATCGGCAACCGCCCGCCGGAACGCACCGCCAGGAAAAGCCGCCAGCTCGTCCATCAGGCTTTCGAAACTCTCGAGCACCAGGGACGGCCGATCCTGTTTGCGGAACCAGCTGTCGATCTTCTGCGGGTCCCAGCCCGAGCCGTTATAGAACACCGCGGTGATGCCGGCGTTATTGGCCGTAACCATGTCGGTGTAACCGTCGCCGACGTACCAGACATGCGCATCCACCGGCAGGCCGACCTTATCGGCCGCGCTCTGAATCATCTCCGGATCCGGCTTGTAATGCACCACATCGTCGGCGCAGACGGTGGCATCGAACAACTCAAGCCAGCGACCGTCTTCCAGGGTGCTCAGCTCGGTGTCGAGGAATTCCCGGTTGCGGTTGGTGGCCACCACGAGCTTGATGCCCAGTTCGCGGCAGGCCAGAAGGTAGTCCACGATGCCCTCCTGGAAGGGCTTCACCTGACCGAAGTATTTGCGATAACAGGCGTTGTAGGCCTCGTGCGCAATGGCCTTGGCTTCGCGGTCGTCGCCAAAGATGGCGTTGAAGATATCGGTTCTCGACACCCGGCGCTCCGCCAGGATGCGCGGATGCAAACGCCGGAAGATACGGATGTAGCGCACCAGCCGGGCATCCTCCGGCGTATTGCATTGGTCTTCGGGCAGCAAATGCTCGACCAGCCCGAGATCTTCAAGCTGGGGCAGCATTTCCTCCATCGCGCTGAACATGGCGTCGTGGGTGTCCACCAGGGTGCCGTGCCAGTCGAACAGCAGGGCGTCGGGCACGGCGAGTCCGTCATCACGGGTCCGCAACGGCGCATCTCCTCTTGAATGATCCCCGGGACCTAAGTCACCCGGGTTTCCTGGAAAGATAGTGTCTATCGCGCCGGTTTGCCGGTGCTCTCCACCCGGGTAATCCGGCCATTACGGAAAGTCACAACCCGGCGAAACTCGTTGCGCCCGAATTCGTACAGCCACTCTTCCTGCGGATAGGCGGCGGTCAGCCCGCCGTAGTTCCGGTTGTCCTGGTAGGGCACGATCCACTCCACGTGCTTGGACAGTGGATCGCCACAACGGCGCACAATCTCGAATTCGTTCATGCCCTCGCGCAGATCGTTGGGTTTGCAATCACCGGCAGCACCGGGCAGGAACCCATACCCCATGCTTTCTTCCTTGGTGAGCTTGCCGTTGCGGAACACCAGCCGTCTGACGAACCCACTGGGACCGGGGTTGTAGTACCAGTGCTCCACCGTCTGGACGATGCCGATGCCGGGCAACGACGCCTCGGGATACACCGCCACGTAGTCCGGTTGGCCGCAACGTTCTTCGACCTCCACCGGCCAGTCGCCCACATCCACGAGGCCGGTGCCACAGCGGAATGCCGCCTGGGACAACGCTGGCCAGATCGCCAGCAGAGCCAGTGTGAAGGTTATCGTCAGTCGCATGAGGCCTCCCCGGACATACTCATCTCTTTTCGGAGTGTGGCACGGTCGGACCGCCCGGTCATCCGTCGACCGGAACACCACGTAGCTTTGACAGAATACGCACAGGATCGTCGCCCGATGCACCGCAAAAACCATCTCCCCGAAAAGCACTGCGCCGTCTGCGGCCGCCCCTTTGCCTGGCGTCGCAAATGGGCCCGCGACTGGGATCAGGTGCGTTACTGCAGCGAGCGTTGCCGACGCCATAAGCATCAAGCCGGCGAGGCAAACGCCCGATGACCACCGTCGTCTGGTTCAAACGCGACCTGCGCGTGGCGGACCACGCCCCTTTGTTGGCGGCCGTCGAACGGGGCGAGCCGGTTATCCCGCTCTACGTGGTCGAGCCGGAATACTGGCAACGTCCGGATACCAGCGAGCGGCACTGGGCGTTTATCGCGGACAGCCTGTCTGAACTGGACACGGCATTGCGCAAGCGGGGCAGCCGGCTGAGGGTGCAAACCGGAGCCGTGGTCGACGTTCTGCACTTATTGAAACAGGCCACCGGTTTCACACACCTGCACGCCCATGAGGAAACCGGCAACGACTGGACCTTCCAGCGGGACCGGGCGGTCATCGAATGGTGTACCGGGAACGGCGTCCAGTTTCAGGAGTGGCGGCAGTTCGGCGTGGTCCGCCGACTGGCCGACAGGGACCTGTGGGACGATGCCTGGCAGCAGCTGATGCGACAACCCGTGCTGGAAGCACCGGCGCAAATTCCGGCGGCGCCCGGTGTTCCAGGCGCTTGTGACCTGACGACACCGACACTGGCGTATACCCTCGCCTGCCCCGGCCGACAGAAAGGTGGCATGTCCGCGGGCGAAAAGCTGCTGGACAGCTTCCTGGCCCGGCGCTGCATTGGCTACCAGTACAACATTTCCAGCCCCAACACGGCGGTCAAAGGGTGCTCGCGGCTGAGCCCGCACATCGCCTACGGCACAGTCAGCCTGCGATCCATCTATCAGCAGACCAAAGCCAACGGCGATCATCCGTCCAGCTTACCGAGGCGACAGACCAGCCTGCGCAGCTTTCGCTCCCGCTTGCACTGGTTATATGCCTAAACAATTTCACTGAAAGGTGGGTGGGTGGGTTAAACTAGCGCCGAACCGGACCCTCCCAAGAAGGCTCCTTTGGCACTCCTGGACAAATGTAAAGAAAACTGTAAAGTTACGGCAGTATCTAGAGGATACGCCCTCTCTTTTTCTTTACAAAACTCTTATCGGCGGTGCAATGTAGTGGTCCAATGATTCCGGACACCAACGTAGGTGGTAAGATCGCCACCATAAACGAGGTGTCTGATGACCAGAAAACGACGTTCCTTTACTCCTGAGTTCAAGCAGGAAGCAGCCAGCCTGGTG
>NZ_SJDL01000033.1 GCF_004327985.1 Marinobacter halodurans | reverse complement strand
TCGGCGCCTCAGAAGCTGAAGCGTCTGCTACATGGCTCGGGGAGAGTCCAGCCTCAATCCGTTCCATCGGCTAAGAACCCTCTCGGTTGCGGCACCCTAATGTAGCCGACGCTTTAGCTTCGGTGCAGGCCCGCGGCCTGCCGGGTTCAACCCAGGGCACCTTCGGCGCCTCAGAAGCTGAAGCGTCTGCTACATGGCTCGGGGAGAGTCCAGCCTCAATCCGTTCCATCGGCTAAGAACCCTCTCGGTTGCGGCCCCCTAATGTATCCGACGCTTTAGCTTCGGTGCAGGCCCGCGGCCTGTCGGGTTCAACCCAGGGCCCCTGTCGGCGCCTCAGAAGCTGAAGCGTCTGCTACATGGCTCGGGGAGAGTCCAGCCTCAATCCGTTCCATCGGCTAAGAACCCTCTCGGTTGCGGCACCCTAATGTAGCCGACGCTTTAGCTTCGGTGCAGGCCCGCGGCCTGCCGGGTTCAATCCGGGGCACCTTCGGCGCCTCAGAAGCTGAAGCGTCTGCTACGTGCTCGGGGGAATCACCTCCCCTTCAGTCACCCACAAAAAAGGCCGGGACGTGCCCGGCCTTTATCGTGATTCGGGCCTTAGCCCTCTTCTGCTTCCTTACGCTGACGCTCCATCATGTTCGGCTGGAGGATCTCGATCCAGTAACCGTCCGGATCGCGGATGAAGGCCAGGCCTTTCATCCTGCCGTCGTCCGGGCGTTTCTGGAACGCTACGCCCAGCGACTCGAAGCGTTCGGCGGCCTGGTAGACATCCGGCACGGCGATGCCGATGTGGCCGAAGCCCTGGGGCTCGTCGTTACCGTTGTGATATTCGAAATCTTCCCTGTCTTCGGTGCCCCAGTTGTGGGTCAGCTCAAGCATCGCTTCGCGACCGAAGATGTAGGTGGTCCGGTGACCGTCACCAGGCGGCACCGTGGTGGCCTGCCGGTCATCCAGGTAGCCCAGGAAATAGAGGGAGAACTGCATTTCGGGGAAATCGAGCTTGCGGATCAAGCGCATGCCCAGTACGCGCGTGTAGAAATCCAGACTGCGCTCCGGGTCCTTGATGCGCATCATCGTCTGGTTGAAAACATACCCGTCGGTCGCCGGATCGATTTCGGTTGAAAGACCGGGGGCTTCCTCAAAATGGGGGGACATGTCATAGCTCCTGTAGTGACGCATGAGAACGACCTCGCTCCCATAGCAAGACATCGTTATACGCTCAGAGGATTAAAATTGGACGACGCCATTCCGGGCGTCTTGCGTGCGCGTTGTATTCCGGGGCGCCCCGATACACATCAGGGCGGTTTACCACTACATTAACCATGGGGCGCGTGGGCTAAACTTTCAAGCCATCGCCCGATATCACGACCCGCCATTCCAGTTCGCCGGCAGTAAGGATACGCATGAACCCTCTTGGCCAACTTGTTGTTCTGTTCCTGGTGGCGGTGATCGCCGTTCCCCTGTTCAAACGCGCCGGGCTGGGTGCCTTGCTGGGCTACATTGCCGCCGGCGTGCTGATCGGCCCCCATGGCCTCGGGGTGGTAGGCGATGTGGATAACATGCTGCACATCTCCGAATTCGGGGTGGTGCTGCTGATGTTCGTGATCGGGCTGGAGCTGCAGTTCTCACGGCTGAGGGCCCTGCGCAAACCCATCTTCGGCCTGGGCACGCTGCAGGTGGTCAGCGGCATCATCGGCATCGGCGGGCTGATCATGCTGGCCGGCTACCCGCTCTCCCTGGCCGTCGTCCTCGGCTGCGGCCTGGCGCTGTCCTCCACGGCGTTCGTCCTGCAGTTGCTGGCCGAGAAGAAGGAATTGGCGACCGGCCACGGCCGCCTGTCCTTCACGATCCTGCTGTTCCAGGATATGGCCGCCGTGCCGATGCTGGCGTTCATTCCGTTTCTTGCGTCAGGCGGCGCGGATGAAGCTGCCAGTTGGCAGGAGATCGCGTTCGGTGTCGGCCGCGTGGCCCTGATCTTCGGTGCCATTGTCATTGCCGGCCGCTATCTGCTGCGCCATGCCCTGCGCTTTATCCACGCCACCCGGGTGCGGGAAATCTCCATCGCCGCCGCCCTGCTGTTGGTGACCGGCACGGCGTTCCTGATGGAGTCGGTGGGCCTGTCCATGGCGCTGGGTGCCTTCGTGGCCGGCGTGCTCCTGGCGGACTCCGAGTTCCGCCACCAGCTGGAAGCGGACATCGAGCCGTTCAAGGGCCTGCTGCTGGGGCTGTTCTTTATATCAGTGGGGATGACGCTGAACCTGGGCGCGGTGCTGGCCGAACCGCTCAGGCTGATTGCCGGGGCCGTGCTGCTGATGCTGGTCAAGGCGATACTGGTGGCGGCCATCGGCCGCTGGGGCGGCAAGCTCAACGGCATCAGCGCCGTGCGCCTGGGCCTGCTGCTGAGTCAGGGCGGTGAATTCGGCTTCGTGATTTTCTCGCTGGCGACCCAGTTGCAGTTGATCGACCGCCAACTGCACGAACAGCTGATCGCCGTGGTGACCATTTCCATGGTGCTGACGCCACTGGTACTGTTCGTGTTCGAGTCGCTGGTCAAGCGCTTCGCCAGTGACGCCCGACCGCCGTTCGATACGATTGACGATGGCAAGACCGGTGCGGTGATCGCCGGTTTCGGTCGCTTTGGCCAGATCAGCGGTCGCCTGCTCCGTTCATTGAAGATTCCCTTTACCGCCCTGGACATCAACCCGGATCAGGTGGATGTGGTGCGGCGCTTCGGCAACAAGGTCCATTACGGTGACGCGTCCCAACTGGACGTCCTGCGCGCGGCGCGTGTGGGCGAGGCCAGCGTGTTTATTCTGGCGATTGATGACATCGACGCCTCGCTGCGCGCCGTGCGTCTGGTGCGCCAGTATTTTCCGGATGTCCGCATCCTAGCCCGGGCCCGCAACCGCCGCCACGCCCACCTGCTGATGGATGCCGGGGTGCGCTGGCTGGTGCGGGAGACCTACCACTCGGCGCTGCTGATGGCGGAGGAGATGCTGGTCAGCCTGGGCCGTGATCGCGACGAAGCCCAGGAGTTCGTCCGCCTGTTCCGCGACACCGACGAGCGCAATCTGGTCCGCCAACACGAGAAAGGTCTGCATCACGATGCGGCCAAGATCCTGCAGTCGTCCCGGGATGCGGCCGAGGAATTGCAGCGGCTGTTTGAGGAGGATCAGGACGATGACGAGCAAAAGAATGGTTGAACGATTGCACCCAGGCTTGAATTAAAAGGCGACGCCGGGGTTTTCCGGATAAAAGTCGGGCGCCTCCGGCGCCTCAGAAGCTAAAGCATCTGCTACATGCCCGGGGCGACCGATGAGCTGGATGCGATCCTGCACCGTCGGTGTTCATTCACCCAAGCCCCTTTGAGGCAGTCAGCCCATGTAGCCGACGCTTCAGCTTCGGAGCTGCCCTCGGGCGGCCATCTTTTTGACCCATCCCGGAAATGAAAAAGGGCCCTGTCGGGCCCTTCAGAGACATGGTATCGGTCCGTGGCTCAAGCCAACTGATGCTCTTCCCCTTCGTAATACGCCTCCACCCGCGGGTTCATGATCCGCATCCACAGCGGCGGGAACAGCGCCAGCACCACCATGGCCGCATAGCCCGCCGGCAGCTGCGGCGCGACCTCGTGATGGCGCAGCACCTGGTAGCGGCGCTTGGCGTAGGCGTGATGGTCGCTGTGGCGTTGCAGGTGGAACAGGAACACGTTGGTCAGGAAGTAGTTGGAATTCCAGCTGTGGGCCGGTGTGGTGCGCTCGTAGCGGCCGTTCTCCAGCTTGCGGCGGTGCAGGCCGTAGTGTTCCAGGTAATTCACGATTTCCAACAGGGTGAAGGCGATAAAGCTCTGCTCGATAAAGAAGGCCGCGCCCAGCCAGCCGAACGCCACCGTGAAACCCACCAGCGTCAGCAGCGTGATGCCGTACCACCAGATCAGTTCATTGCGCCAGCTGAAGGCAGAATGGCCCTTGCGCTCAAGACGCTTCGCCTCAAGCCGCCAGGCATTCATGAAGTTACGGCCGTAGGCCTGTGGCAGGAAACTGTAGAGGGACTGGTTGTAGCGCGAGGATGAGGCATCCTCGGGCGTGGACACGTGAACATGATGGCCGCGGACATGCTCCACCTTGAAGCCGGCGTAGCTCACCAGTGACAACAGCAGGCCGCCGGCCCAGGTCTCCAGGCGCCCGTCCTTGTGGATCAGCTCATGGGCCACGTTGATTCCCAGGCCGCCGACGATACCGATCGATACCGTCCAGCCCACCATACCCACCGGCGAGAGTGCGCCGCTGACCAGCACGCCTATCCCCCAGACCAGGATGGCGGCAAAGGCCACGACCCAGCCGAGCGTCAGGAAACGGTAGAACACTTCGTGATTCATGTGGGGAACATCGGCCTGCTCATCGGGGTTCAGCGCGTCCTGCCCCAGCATGAAGTCGAGCAAGGGGATGATGCCAAAGACGACCACCGGCACGCCCCAGGCAAACAGGTTGATCCAGCCGGTGGCCTCGCCTGCACTCAGCAGGAGAAAAGGTAGCGCCAGGGGCAGCAACGCAATCACGAAGCTGTATTTCTTCAGGCGCAGCAACAGCCGGCGACGGGTGGGTGACTGTTCCAGGGTGGCTTGTTGTGTACTCACGTCTGTACCTCGCTTGTCGGGCCCGCTCCCTCGTGAGCCGTGCCCTTTCCGTGTGGTGACGGGTTGTTGTTGATGTTCCGGGCGGTCCGCCGTGGCGTTTTCGCTTCAACGGCTTACCAACCTTAATTGCTATATTGTCCGACAATATGGCAGCAGTCAAACAATGAGTGTGAAATTTAATCAAGCAAACGCATCCTGACCTCCAAGGCCTGCCTTTTGGCCCCACTGCACGGTAGGATGATGTCGTCCACCCCAACCACCGGGATTTATCCCACTCTTGCAAAGCGACGAACCGTCTATGGAATTCCGGGCTCCCAATACGCTCGCCGAACAGATCGCGAACTACCTGGCCGAACGTCTGATGACGGGCGACATCCAGCCGGGCGAACGCATCCAGGAAGCCACCATCGCCAGTGACCTGGCCGTCAGCCGGGCGTCGGTCAAGGAAGCGCTGTATACCCTGGAACGCTGGCATCTGGTGGACATCACGCCGCGAAAGGGCGCGTCAGCGACGGTACTGGACGCCAGCCACGCCGCCGAACTCTATGACGTGTATATGCATTTGCTGATCATGCTGGCCCGGCGGCTCTGCGAACGCTGGGAAGAACGGGATCGGGAGGGTCTGCTGGCGGCCATCAAACAGGCCACCACCCGGCTCTACGCCAAGCCGCCTAATATCCTGGCGGTGGTGCAGGCAAGTTTCGACGTGATGGATGCCTGTTGCGAGGTGGTGCGTAATCCGTACCTGACCGAGGCACTGACCAATTTCAAGCCGGCGGTCAGCCGCACCTACTATTTCTGCGCCGATCGCTACCGGCAGGATCTGGACCGGACAGCGGCCTTCTTTGCCCGGCTGACCCAGGCGGTGCTGGCGCGGGACGCGGGCGCCGCAGAGGAGCAGATCGTCCAGTTTGCCGAGCACCAGAAAACGCTCATTCACCAGGCGCTGACGCAGGACATACCGGCGACAAGCTAGAGCCCGCCAGGAACGCCGCTGAACAATGCTTAGATGCCGCCGGCCACCCGCTCAAGCACCACGCCCCCGATACACCACCCGCCATCCCGGCGTTCCATCCGGTAATAGGCGTCCCAGTACAAGCCGTTGGGGTCCCGCAACTGGACCCGCTGGACGACAAAGCCCGGGTGCGGCACCTGCTCACGGAATCTCACGGTGGTGGCGTTGTACACCTCCGGATAGCGCTCACGCACCATATCGCCGAAGGCCCGGGGGCTGGAGAACCCCCGCTGGATGGCTGGCGAGGCAAAGCTGAAGGCTTCTTCGTCGTCATCCCGGGAGAAGGCCTGCAACTGGGCCCGGATGACCCGTTCGAGGCTATCCTGTTCCGGGGCGCCGTCTGCCCGGACCGCCACCGGGCCGGATGCAAGCACCATCAGCACGACCAGCCACACGTAAACGGTCAAACGATGGCCGACACTCACGTTCAGGTTCATGGCGATTCCTCCCGTGGGATATCTTCGCGCCGCGACTTCGACCGGATGCGCCCGGGCCAGGGCGCAGATTTTGCAAACTTTGTCGTTCTGGGCCTTTGTCGCTTCCCCTGTCAGCTATATTAGACTCGTGGCCTCATCGGCACTATGCCAAGCGCCATGCTTCAGCTAACCGTCACCATGTGGTTATTCAATGCAAGCCAGTCACGACGGATTTCCGGCCCGGGTCTTCATGTTTTTAATCAGCCTGCTGATGCTGAATGCCTCCGCCGCAGTTCATCCTGCCGAATCGGACGACCGGCTTTCGGTGATCCACTTCAACATCGCACCGGGCGGTTACCCCCCTTACACCATCATCCATGATGGTGGCCAGGTTTCTGGCATCATGTGGGATGTCATGGAGGTCCTGGCCAGGCGTCAGAACCTGACACTGGAAGCCCGGCAGATTCCGACAAAACGGGTCAACGGCTTCCTCCTGTCCGGCCATCTGGACGCCACCATGCGAGCCATCGAGTGGACGTCGAAGCCCGAACGTTTCGTGTTCACCGACAGCGTCGTGCAAGCGCACGACGTTATCTTCAGCACCACTCAAAATCCCCTCAACGCACAGACGATTGACGACCTGAAAGGCCACACCCTGCTGGCTAACCTGGGTTATCACCATCCGGTGCTGAAGCCCCTTTTCGATAACGGCGCGATTCATCGGGTCGATGTGCACAACACGCTGGAGATACTGAAGCGGCTCAGCGCCGGGGACCGTTTCGACGGCGGCATTGCCAACGCCAGGGCCGGCCTGTGGCTCATCCGCCAACATGGATGGGAAGGGGCGTTCCAGATAGAGCCCGTGAAGCTGGACGAGACCAAGTACCGCCTGATGTTCGCTCCAAGGTGGGCTCCGATGATAGCCGCCTTCAACCAGACGCTGGCCGACCTGAGGCAATCCGGCGAACTGGACGCCATCATCAACCGCTATGTTCCCTGAACCGGCCGCTCCAGACCCGGGACGTGAATCCGTTCACAGACCCGACACACCCCGCCCATTAGTGTAACGATATGTCATTCGCCCCGAGCCGCCAGTCCGGTGCAATTGCACACAACAACACGGAACCGGTGCGTCGCTGGCCTGAACGGCGCCCAAAAAAGATAAAAACGTGGTCCCTGAAGCCACGACAAGGAATGCACCATGACCGGACTGCAGCGTACAGCCCTGTGCTTGCCCCTGCTCGTCATCCCGCCCTGCACGCTGGCTGACATCGAAGCGCTCGACGATAAAAGCCTGAGCCAGGTGACCGGCCAGTCGGGGGTCACCATCGAACTGGCCACCCGTATCGACCTGGATCGATTCTCCTACATCGACGAAGGCTCGCTGAGCATCTATGACCTGTCCCTGTCCGACCCGGACGGCTCCGCCATGGATAACATGGAACTGACCGTGGATGTGGCGGGCGACGGCGAAGTGCTGGAGCACGGTTTCTCGGAAATGGCCCGTCGCGCCAATGCCGGCCAGTTGGACACCGGTAACCCGGATGTGGCCGACGCCCTGGCCAGGTACGCGGTCGGCGGCAGCTTCGGCAAGCAGTTCAACGCCGGCGACGCCGTGATCCACCTGGGCCCGATAGACAGCGGCGACCCGACGTCTCTCGACGATTACCTGCATTCCGTGGATTTCGCCCTGGACATCGGTGCGGTGAAGGCCGAGGGCCCTGTGGACAGCACCACGATGTTCTCCAACATCCACCTGGAAGGCTACCTGGGCCCCACCGATATCGTGATCCGCAACGCCGGCGACAGCACGCGCACGCTGGCCAATGGCGACACGGTGTCCGACTCGGAGCTGCAGCTGGACACGCATTTCGAGATCACCGACGGCTCGCTGGACTGGGATGTGGCTGACGTCATCCTGCTGTTCAATTTTGCCGCTGTCGGCATCGAGGGCCTGCAGGTCCACAACCGCTGGGGCGAGGACACCGCCGGCCACTTCGGTATGGCCAGTGCCACCGCCAGGCTGTCCCAGGGCACCAGCGGGCGCAGCGGTCACGAGGGCCTGTCGATCCACAACGTGGAATTCCGCGCCGACATCGACATGCCGGTGTTCAAGGTGGGCGGCACCAGTATTGGTACCATACAGTTCGAGGACTTTGTGATCAGTAACACGAATATGATGGTTTATGGGCACTAGGAACGGCCCTCGAATCGTCCCCATGTAGCAGACGCTTCAGCTTCTGAGGCGCCGAAGGTGCCCCGGGTTGATCCCGGCAGGCCGCGGGCCTGCTCCGAAGCTGAAGCGTCGGCTACATTTTTCAGGGACCTCTTGAAAACCCCGCCTCAATCCCGATTACTCAGCCAGATAAACTCATACGGCTTTAACGTCACCGGCTTCATCCGGTCCTCGAAGGACGCCCCACTCACCAGATCCTTCCACTGGTCCGTCACGATGAGGTTCAGTTCCGACAGGTTGAACACCTGTTCCTGCCCACTGATGTTATGGATGGCGAAGATACTCTGCCGGCGATCGATGCTTTGCCGCCAGAAGGCGAACAGGCCGTCACCCAGGTGCAGGGTGTACTGGGTGGCGTTGGGGTGGAAGGCGCCCTGGCGGGTGCGGATGGCCAACAGGCGGCGCAGGGCCTCGAACACCTCCCGGTGGTGGGTATCGCTCTCCAGCAGGTTATCCAGCTCATCCGCGTCCCATACGTGGCGGTTGATGGATCGGTTCTGGCTGGTGTGCTCTACCCGGGCCTCGTCGTTTTCGGTGGCCAGCAGGCTGTGGATGTAGAACGCCGGCACCCCCTCCAGCGCCATCATGATGGCGTGGGCACAGATAAACCGGGCGAACTGGAGGCCATCGTTCTCGCCGGACGTTTCGGTCCGGGCCATGGCGTTCCACAGGCTGATGTTGATCTCGTAAGGCCGCAGCTCTCCGGAGGCGCCGGTGCGCGCGGTGATGCGGGCACCGGAGTGGACCAGGGTCTCGATCATCCGGTCCCGCTCCTCGTCGGTCAGCAGCCCTTCCACCGGTCGCAGGCCGATCCCGTCGTGGGACGCAATGAAGTTGAGGTAGGCGGTGCCCTGCTGCGCCGGCGGCATGGTCATCAGCCAGTGCTTGAGGTGCTGGGCGTTGCCGCTGAGCATGGCGTGCAGCAGCAGCGGCGGCAGCGAGAAGTTGTAGATCATGTGGGCTTCGTTGGCGTTGCCGAAGTAGGTCAGGTTCTCCTGGTTGGGGATGTTGGTCTCGGTGATGATCACCGCGTCCGGATCGCGATGCTCGACCAGCAAACGGATCAGGCGGATGACCTCGTGGGTCTGCGGCAGGTTGATGCACGGCGTGCCGATGGTTTTCCACAGGAAGGCCACCGCATCCAGCCGGAACCAGCGCATGCCCCGATCCATATAGAGCTTGATGATGCCCAGGAATTCCAACAGCACGTCCGGATTGGAAAAATCCAGGTCCACTTGGTCGTGGCTGAAGGTGCACCAGACGTAACGCTCACCGGCGACGGTTTCCACCGCCCGCAGCAGCGGCGAGGTGCGCGGCCGGACCACATCGGACACATCCTCGTCCGGCGACGCCTCGATGAAGTAACGCCGTCCGGGATCGCGCCCGGCCTTGTAGTTCTCGAACCAGAGGCTGCGGCTGGAGCAGTGGTTGATCACCAGGTCGGTCATCACCTGGAAGCTGCGGGACAACTCGGTCAGGTCCTCCCACTGTCCCAACGACGGGTTCACCGTGGTGTAGTCCATCACCGCAAAGCCGTCGTCCGAACTGTAGGGAAAGAACGGCAGCACGTGGACCGTGGAGATCATGCCGCCGAAATGGGCCCGGCAGAACTGCGTCAGGGTCTGCAACGGCGCCTCGTCTTCCCGCCTCACCGAATCACCATAGGTAATCAGCATGGCCGTTCCCGGGCCCCAGTTGTTGCGGTGGGGGCCGGGCGTCGGCGCATCCGGCGCGACCCCGAACACCGCCAGGCACCGGGTCGCCAGCGCACTGATGTCCTCGGCGGGATACAGGCACCGCAGGTGGGCCTGAACACGCTGTTCCAGCGACGGTAGGACCTCTGGCTCGTTCATCGATGCTTCCTTCTGCTCATGGAATCCTCAGGACCGCCGGGCGTTGCTCTTGGGAACATGTTCCTCCAGATCCTGCTCGACAGCGTCATGCAACTGGGTCATCACGCCCGGGAAGGCGCTGGCCACCCGGTTCCAGCATGAGATAAACGGTGCCTCCATTGGGTTTTCCAGGAAGTAGACGCCGGCTTTCATGATGTTGCGGGCAAACAGCTCCACCGCCTGCTCCTCCTGGTGCACGTCGAACCGGAGGCCGTTGATCTCGGCGTCGTTGCGGTAGGTCTCGACGAAATCCAGCGCGATGCGGAAATAGGTGGCCTTGATCGTCCGGAACGACTCCTGGTTGAACACGATGCCGTTGGTGGCCAGCTTGCGGAAGATCGCCTTGGAGATGTCGATGGACATCTTCGACAGCCCGCCGGTGTCGTCCTCCGGTGACAGGTTCTGGTGCTTGTGGTCGTAGCAGTCGGCGATATCCACCTGGCACAGGCGATTGGTGCTGTAGTTGCGTTTCATCTCGCTGAGCACGCCGATCTCCAGGCCCCAGTCGCTGGGAATGCGGATGTCGGTCATCACATCCTTGCGGAAGGAGAACTCGCCGGACAGCGGATAGCGGTAGCTGTCCAGGTAATCCAGGTAGTCCAGGTTGCCGAGGACTTTCTTGAGGGCCCGCAGCAGGGGCGTCACCAGCAGCCGGCTGACCCGGCCATTGAGCTTGCCCTCGGCCACCCGGGCGTAGAAGCCCTTGCAGAATTCGTAGTTGAAGTTGGGATTGGCCACCGGGTAGATCAGGCGCGCCAGCAGCTCCCGGTCGTAGGTGACGATATCGCAATCGTGCAGGGCGATGGATTCGGCACGACCGGAGGCCAGCACATAGCCCATACAGAACCAGACGTTACGCCCCTTGCCCGGCTCGTTAGGTGCCAGTTCCTCGCCCTTGAGCTCCCTGTCGATCCGGCGCAGCCGCGGTCCGTCATTCCACAGGACCCTGTGACGTTGTGGCAGGGCCGAGAAGAATTCCAGCGCGTGGTGGTACTGCGCCTCATTGGCCCGGTCGAGGCCGATGACGATTTCGCTCAGGTAGGGGACCTGCTTGAGGTGTTCGAGGATCCGGGGCATGGCCTCGGTCTCCAGTTCCGAGTAGAGACAGGGAAGGATCAGCGCCATCGGCCGAACCTTCGAGAACCTGACCAGTTCCGCTTCCAGATCCTCCAACGGGCGGCGTGACAGGTTGTGCAGCGTGGTCACAATGCCATTCTGGTAGAAATCACCCATAGCGTGTTCCTCTCTGTAGAGCGCCGTCGCTTGATGGTTTGCTACCACGGCGCTGTTTGGAGCCCCTGCCTATCCGTGGGGAATCAGGGGTGCCGTATGCCCGCCTGCTCCAGTACGGAAGTCACCGCTTCCGCCCAGCCTTCGGGGCCACAGTGAGAGGTAATGCACACATCGGGCCGATCCGGGATCGTTGGTGGTGCATGCACCGGCGATCGCACCAGAAACGGGACGTCGGCGGCGGCCAGCATGTTCAGGTCGTTCTCGCTATCCCCCAGCGCCACGGAGGTTATGGCGCCACCGAAGGCCTTCTGATAGACCGCCAGCAACCAACTCATGGCCTGCCCCTTGTCGCCGGCGCCGATGACATGATGAAAACGCCCCCCGCGCACCAGGCGCAGATTGAGCGCGCCCAGGGCTTCAATGCACTCTTTTAGTGCATCCTCCGAGTCCATCCACACCAGCGGCTCGCTGAATTCACGCTGCAAGGCGAGGATCGCCTGCTGGCGCTCCAGCCCAGTGCGCTCCATCAGCTCATTCACCGCCATGTCGGACAGGCTGCGGAAGCGGAAACGGCCACGCAGTGGGTTCAGGGCCTCGAGGATTTCGGTACGGGGGATCGACAGCAACTTGCAGTAGAGGTCGTCGGTGGGCCGGGCATCCGGCGGCAGTGGCAGGTCCGTGTCGCCCGGAAACCAGACGGCGGCGCCGTTCTCGACGATAAAGGGCTCGTGCAGGCCCAGTTTCTCCTGCAGTTGTTCGACTTCCACCCGGGTCTTGCTGGTGTTGAAGATACACGGCACCCCGGCCGCTTGCGCCGCTTCCCAGGCCGGACGGGCCGGCTCGGCCGAGTATGTGTGGTGATCCAGCAGGGTGCCGTCGAGGTCGGTAAAGATAACCAGTCGTGACATGGCCTTTCTCCTCATGACCGTCCCATGCCGTCGCGCCGGGACGTGATCTCATCCTTGGATGATCGGTGTTTCCCACGGTGGTTCCCCACCGCCCCGCAGCAACCTATGCAAGGGAAACGCCAGAAGACCGCAGCGTGGATCTGACGGTTTTGTAACCTGCCCGCCGACCCACCCGGGAGAGTCCCACCGGCAATCGCTCGCGGGCCGGCCAGCGGCCGAATTCCGTCGATTCACCACATTCCGAGACCGTTCAGAGACTTGCCAGCGCCCCCTGCAATCGAAGTACACTTCCGCTGCACACACACAGAGAGCCCCCATGGCCGAACCCCGACAACAGCCCGAAGGTTCCGGATGGCGTCTGGCCGGCTTCACGCTGCTGTTCCTGCTTTTCAGCATAGCCGGAACCTGGACCATCTATTCCCAGTTCGCCGAGCGCAGCTTCCGGTTCGACGACCGGTTGCTCAATCCGCTCTTCCTGGTTGCTGTGGTGCTGTTGCTGGGCGTCTACTGGCTATCCGACGGCCTGCGGCTGTATTACACCCTGCGGGCACTGGGGCACTCGGTTCCGTTCCGGCATATGGTGCGGCTGGTCTTCATCAATATCTTTTTCTCCAACGTGACGCCCATGGCCACCGGCGGTGGCGTGGCCCAAATCTGGTATCTGCGGCGGCATGGCGTCCGCCTGGGGACGGCCACCGCCGCGACCACCATCCGTACCGTGCTGGCCATCGCCTTCATCTTTACCGTGACGCCTGCCTGCCTGCTCTGGCTGGACGCACTGCAGGGGCGCCCCATCATCGGCCGGGTGTCGGAATTGCTGGCGGTGTTTATCGTCCTTTACCTGGGCTTCTTCGCGGTGGTGCTGTGGCGCACCCGCTGGTTGATCCTGCTGCTGACCAGGCTCCTGCGGGGCCTGCGACGGGCGCACCTGATCGGCCCGCACCGGCACAAGCGCTGGCAATTCCACATGAAGCGGGAGATGACCCGCTTTTCCCGCGCCTTCAAGGTTTACCTGCGCGGCCCGCGCCGTTACGTGGCCCTGTCGGTGCTGTTTACCCTGACCTTCCTGATCAGCCTGTTCTCCTTTCCCGCCCTGCTGATGCTGACGCTGGGCTATGATGTGGATTATCTGACGGTATTGGGGTTGTTGTTCGTGACCACTTTCGTCATGTATTTCGCGCCCACCCCTGGTGCCTCTGGCATTTCCGAGGGGGTTTTCGGTATCTTTTTCAGATCGCTGCTCAGTCCGGGGCACCTTGTCCTGATCACCTTGGCCTGGCGCTTCCTGACCATCTACCTGGGCATGATCATCGGATTGATCCTGATGCAGATGGATCTTGCGGCAGGACGCCGGCAGCGCCGGGCCGCCGACGCAGCGCCGACAAGGACCGGGGATGATCCAACGTAAACCGCTCAAGGCGCTGTTCTATCTCTGCCTGCTCACCGTCATCCTGGTGATCGGCTACAAGATCTACCTGGACTTTTTCGAGCCCAACTACGAGGCGGTCCACACCCGGCAGATCGACCGGCTGCACCAGATCCTCGATGGCAGGGAGACGTACAGCTTTGCCGTGGTGGGCAATATCAACAACTCGGTGGGGGTGTTCGAGCGCAAGATCATCCCGATGCTGAACGACGCCAACGTGGACTTCGTCGTCTCCGCGGGCAACGCCGTCAGTAGCGGTGGCGAGGACAAGTACCGGGCCCTGTTCCGCACCCTCAGCGGACTCAATGTGCCCTACCTGCTCACCTTCGGCGACAACGAGTTCAGCAACTTCGGCAGCTTCCGTTTCTACGAGCACTTCGGGCCCTATTTCTATTCGGTGCATACCGGCGACAGCCTGTTCGTGTTCCTTGATGCCACCGGCAAGACGTCCTGGCGCTGGCAACTGCGCTGGCTGGACGACCTGTTCCGCCAGGACAAGAGCCAGCACCGCTTCGTGTTCATCGGCGAGCCCCTGCAGAAGACGAACCAGAACACGCTGTTCAACGATGAGGACGAGTACCTGCAGAACAAGGCGTTCCGCGACGGGCTGGTACAGCGGTTCCGCCAGTACAAGGTGGATGCCGTGTTCTCCGCCAACCTGCCGCTCTATTCCGAGCAGCGCCATGGCCCGACCCGTTACATCATTACCGGTGGCGCCGGTGGATTGGTGCTCAACAACGACACCAGCTTTTACCACTTCGTCCGGGTGGACGTGTCGCCGGACGGCATCAACACCACCCTGGAACGGCTGAACATCGGCCAGCACCCGATCTTCAAGCAACTGGAGAGCCTGTGGTTCTTCATCCACTCGCTATTCTATGTCGGCTACGTCAATTTCATCCTGATCCTGTGCATCCTGGGGCTGATCACCATCAAGCTCTATTCGCTGATCTTCGTGGACCGGGACTATTACCCGGATTTCGACCTGGACCCGTCGCCCTGGCGTGCAAAGCGACTGCGGATCGTAATGTTCACCAACAACTACCTGCCGTTTATCGGCGGGGTGCCCCTGTCGATCGAACGCCTGCGCCGGGGACTGGAAACCCTGAAGCACGAGGTACGCATCGTGGCCCCCAGCTACCGCGACCAGAAACCCGACGAGGAAAACGTGCTGCGGGTGCCCTCGCTGGTCAGTGTGGGCGCCCAGAGCGAGTTCCGGCTGGCCAACATCTTCCTGGGCCGGATCCGCCGCGAGGTGCGCGCCTTCAGGCCCGACCTGATCCACCTGCATCATCCGTTCTGGCTGGGATCGCTGGGCCTGTGGATGGCCCGGAGACTGAAAGTCCCGGCGATCTATACCTATCACACCCGCCTGGAGCACTATGCCCACTTCGTACCGCTGCCCGGCCGGATCTTCCGGAACCTGATCTCCCATGCGCTGATCAAACGCTTCGCCAACAAGTGCGACGGGGTGATCGTGCCGACCTACTCGGCGGAGGAATACCTGCGCATGATCGGGGTAAAGTCCCTGGCCTTCGTGCAGCCCACCGGCATCGAGTTCGAACGCTTCCAGCATGTGGCGGACGAGGACGTCGCCAAGCTGCGTCGCAAGCTCGGCATCCAGGAGGACGAGCACGTTTTCATCAGTGTCTCGCGCCTGTCCACGGAAAAGAACATCGACTTCATGATCGAGGCCATCGCCAGCCTGAAAGCCAACAGCGATCATCCGTTCCGCTTCCTGATGATCGGCGACGGTCACGAGCGCCAGCGACTGCAACAGAAAATCGACGAACTGGAGCTGTCCGACACCTTTATCCTCGTGGGTGCGGTGCCCCCGGAAGACATGCCCACCTACTACCAACTGGGTGACACCTTCCTGTTTGCCTCGGTCTCGGAGACCCAGGGCATGGTCATCCTGGAGGCCATGGCAGCAGCCATGCCGGTGATCGCCGTGCGCTCCAGCGGCATCGACGACGTGGTCCGGGACGATTACAACGGCTTCAAGACGCCGCGCAATCGCGAGAAATGGCGCCGCGCGGTACAACATCTGATGGACGATCCGGAGCTACACCGGCGCCTGTCCGAGAATGCCCTGGCGTTTGCCCGCGACTACTCCATCGACAACTTTGCCCACGACGTGGAAGGCATCTACGCAACGGTTCTGGCGGACTACCATAAGCGCAAAGGCCGCTGATCGTGCCCATGTCGTTGCTGCGGATGGCCCATCGCCGCCAGCCCGGGGAATACCTGGACCGGCAGGAATACATGACGCCCTACCCGGAAGAGCTCGGGCTGCGCAACACCATCTGACGGCGGGTCAGAAGCCGTACAGCAGGGCCAGGGAGATTTCGGTGTCGACCTTTTCCGTGTCCGGCGGCACCTGGCTCTGGTGCTGGACGCGGTAGGACAGTTTCATGGAGAGGTTGCCGACCACATCCGCCTGTAGCGATGTGAGCGACTCGGAGATCACGTTGTCGTCTTCAAGGCCCACTTCCGAGCTGAGCTCCTGGACGAACAGCGCGGTCGGCGACAGTTCGTAATTGAAGGCACCGGCAAAGCGCAGGATGGCACCTTTCTCGGCATCCTCGCCGTCGTCATTCAGCTCGTCCAGCTTGTTGTAGCGATAACCGGCACCGGCCTTGAGCTCCAGGAAAGAGCGTTCACCCTGCTCCCAGACACGATTACCGTAACCGGTACTGGTCGAGGACTGGAAGTCGTACCCGGAAAAGCGATCGTCGGTGTAGGCCCCCCTCAGGAACCAGAACTGACGCTCGTCGAACTTGTAGTTCGTCTCAGCCTGGGCCGCGTACTTTTCGGCGGTGGTCTCCTCTTCGCCGGTCTCGTCGTCCCTGGATTGTGAATAGACCGAACGCAATTCCATGTTGTTGCGCCATTTGGCAATTTCCTGCTTAAGTGCCAGACGGGCGTTGATATTGGTCGACTCGCTGTTACCCCTCGTGATCAGCAGCCCAACTTCACCTTCGCCCTTCCAGGGCTCGTCGGCGTCCTGGGCGAAGGCGGTCGGGGAACTGGCGGCCAGTATGGCCAGGCCGATCAGGGATTGTTTCACTCGCATGCCCACTCCTTAGTCGTTTTTCCCGAATAATGCTGTGCACCAACCGTGCCTATGAAACACGATGGGTGACAGCCCGGAAAAGTCGATAGTCGAGACAGGCAACCGATGAAGGCAGATCAGCCCTGTTCGCCGAGAAGGCTCCGCTTGGCCTGAAGGGCCCGTTCAGCACGCTTGGCGGCCTTGCGTTCGGCAATCACTGCAGCGGCCTCCCCACCCACGTGGGATTCACCGCGCTCGCGGGCCAGACGGATCTGCTTCTCGCGCTCGGCAAAGCGGGCACGCTGCTCCGGCGTCAGGTCGCCGATGCACTGGTGGCAGCTGACGCCCTGCTCATACTCGGGGCGTTCCTTATCCGCATCGGTAATGGGACGGCGGCAGGCGTGGCACTGGTCGTAACCGCCCCGCTCGAGTTTATGGTTGACGGTCACCCGGTCGTCGAACACAAAACACTCGCCTTCCCAGAGGCTGTCCTCTTCAGGTACGTCCTCCAGGTACTTGAGGATCCCTCCCTTGAGGTGATAAACCTCATCGAAGCCCTGTTCTTTCAGGAAAGCGGTGGATTTCTCACAACGGATACCGCCGGTACAGAACATCGCCACCTTGCGGTGCTTCTGCGGATCCAGGTTACGGGCGACATACTCCGGGAACTCCCGGAAGGTGTCGGTGGCGGGATTGACGGCGTTGCGGAAGGTGCCCACCTCCACCTCGTACTGATTGCGGGTATCGATCAGCACCACATCGGGGGCGGAGATCAGCGCGTTCCATTCCTTCGGGTCGACGTAGGTGCCCACGGTACGACGGGGGTCGATATCTTCCACCCCCATGGTGACGATCTCCTTCTTGAGCTTCACCTTGGTGCGTTTGAAGGGCTGGATGTCGACAAGGGATTCCTTGAAGTCGACGCCATCAAAGCGGCTGTCTTCCGCCAGCCAGGTCTTGACCGCATCGATACCGGCGCGGGAACCGGCAATGGTACCGTTGATTCCCTCGTGGGCGAGCAGCAGGGTGCCGCGAACTTCATTCCGGGTCATCAGCGTCAGCAGCGGATCGCGCAGACGCTCGAAATCTTCCAGCGCGGTGAATTTATACAACGCGCAGACAACAACATCGTTCATTTTTTTCTCCTGCGGGCCGGACCGTAAATCCGGAGCATGATTCAATGGAGGTCGGATTCTAACCAATGCATACAGGAGAATGAAGAGCCTTGCGGAAGACACCGATGTGTGAACGGTGTCTTCGCGTCAGCGATCAGAACTTGAACTGACCACCAAAGGAGATGCCTGAAATATCGATGCCATCCTTATCGTAGTACTGCATGTACTCAACATTGGCCGCAAAGTTGTCGGCTATGTCCAGATTGACACCTGCACCGTATGAGATATCGGATCCGGAATCGGAATTTGAGACCTGGTAATAGCCGCTGGATGCTGTCACTTCCACTTCCGCACGTGAAACACCCGCAACCACATAGGGGTAGACCAGGGTTCCGGTGGGAATGCCCGCTTTCAGATAACCACCGAACAGGTTCTTGATCTCGAGACTCGCATCCACCCCGTAAATGGTGGTCGAGTCATCGGTAATACCGGAGCCAACGCGGAGTTCACCGGCCAGGTATGGATTAATCTGCGCGCCCAGTTGAACAAAGATGGCGCCCACGTCCAGCGTGTCATCCACGCCGTCTTCTTCATATTGAGCCGCCAGATAGTTCAGGCCCAGATAGGCCTTGGGTTGGGCGTCATCAGCCAGCACGTGTCCAGAGATGAGAACGCCTGCCAGCACAGCGATAGCGCTTTTTTTCATGATTCATCCTTATCGTTGAATACCGTTTTTATCGTTTTATGTCCCACTCTTCGCGGTACGGAACACGAAAACGCGGATATGGTATTCAAGGCGACAGGAACCCGCCAGCCTACAGGCGTCATAGAACGTAAAAGCAGTCTGCTCAAATCGCCAGGCTACGGGCAATAAAGGCTCCGTTTGCCATCAAAGGCAATCACCGCTGCCCGGATAACTCCCGCTCGATCACCGCTTGCATCTGAGCCCAGCCCGGACGGGTCAGACGGATGTTGTTGACATAGACCGTCGGCGTGCTGGCCACTTTGATCTTTTGCGAAACGCCCACGCTCTGGTTGATCACATCCCGGTGCAGGTCGGTTTCAATGCAGCGGGACAGGCGCCGGCTGTCGAGGCCCAGCTCGTCGGCATAGCGGGCGAAGGCGGGTACGGGATCAGACAGTCCCTCCCAGTCGGACTGACTCTCATACAGCTTGTCCTGCATGGGCCAGAACGCTTTCTGGTCCGCCGCACAACGGGCCGCCAGCGCGGCGGGCATGGCGTTCCTGTGCTGGCGCAGGGGCAGGTCGAAGAAAACCAGGCGCACCTTGCCTTCCTTCACGTAGGTCGCGCGGAGCTTTTCCGATGCCGGCGCAAATCGGGCGCACGCCGGACACTGGTAGTCGGCGAATTCACGAACGACGATGGGCGCATCGACGGCACCGATGGAGACACCGACGGAATCGTAGCTGGACGGGAAGGGCCGATTGCTGGTGGCCACCGGCAGATCGTCCGACGTAGCCCCCGGTGGCTGCGTCACCCACCAAAGCAGGGCCACCAACACCAGGACACCGACAACGGCCGCGAGCCCGATCAGCAGCGTGCGCCGATGCTTGCGTTCCGAGACCGGACTCCGTTTCCCTGTGGCTTGACGCCGTTTTGCCTCACCCATTCTTCCTGTCTCCCTGTCGGGCTGATATCCCGTAACATCACATGAAATGCAGCTTACACCATCGGCCGATCCCGACAATAGACGGCTGGGCCGGTTGGGGTACCGCCCCTTTCCAACGGGCACAACAAGCATAAAAGCCTGGAAACGGCCGGCTACCCCATGGACAGGCTCAACCAGTCCGGCGCCATTGATTACGGCGACTTTGCTGGCTGAGCGGTCACTCTTCCATAAACTGCCGCAGTTGCTGATTCAACCGGGCCACCTCCCGGCGCAGTTGCTCGACGTCGTCCAGCAGGTCCAGCGACATGGCCAGCCCCGGCAAATTGAGTTTCAGATCCCGCTGCAGGCGCTGGGCCTTGCGCAGGCGCGCCAGGGCCACCGCGTCGAAGGCCCAACTGCTAGCCGGGCCTTCGTCGATCGGCGCAATCACCCCGTAATTCACCAGCTTGACGACGAACTCCGCGTGCACGTCGGTGCGCTCGCACACTTCCCGCAATGTAAACCGGGTGCGCTGGTCGAGTACTTCCACCTGATAGCTTGTTTCCGTCTTCACGATCAATGCTCCGTTACACTTTCAGATGGGCGCGGGGATTGAATCCCTTCTCCGCCTCGGCCAGTTGCCTGTAGAGGGCTTCGCTGTCTTCACTGTGCTTGTGCGGCAGGGCGATCTGCAACACCACGATCTGGTCGCCGGCTTTCCGGCCGGGCAGCCCTTTGCCTTTCAGGCGCAGCTTCTTGCCGCTGGTCGCCCCTTTGGGCACCTTGACCTTCACTTTGCCCGCCAGCGTCGGCACCGTGACGTCCGCCCCCAGCGCGGCTTCCCACGGCGTGACCGGCAGCGTCATCACCAGGTCGCGGCCGTCCACGGTGAAGACCGGGTGCGGCGCCAGTTCCACCTCGATGAACAGGTCGCCGGGTTCGCCCCCGCCAAAGCCCGGCGCACCCTGACCTTTCAGGCGGATGTGCTGGCCCTGGGACATGCCGGCCGGAATCTTCACTTTCAGGGTCTTGTTGCGCCGTACCGGCATGCCCTGCTTGTCCGTGTCGGTCACCTCAAAACTCACCTGTTTCTCGCAACCGTTATAGGCCTCTTCGAGGAACAGGGCCAGCCGGGCATGCACGTCCTCGCCACGCATGCGCATACTCTGGCGGAAACCGCCAAAGCCGCCATGGCGCCCGCCACCGCCAAAGATGGACTCGAAGAAATCACTGAACTGGCCGGCATCGGCTTCGGTGTAGCCACCGCCGCCAAAGCGGGATGAGCTCTGCCAGCCGGGCGGCGGTTCGAAGTGATCGCCGCGGCCGGCGCCGTATTTGCGCAGCTGGTCGTATTCCTCGCGCTTCTCCGGATCCTTCAGAACCTCGTAGGCTTCGCCGACGTCCTTGAACTTGTCCTCGGCCTTGTCCTCCTTGCTGATGTCCGGATGGTATTTGCGCGCCAGTTTGCGATAGGCCTTCTTGATCTCATCGGGCGACGCGTCTTCTTTGACGCCCAGTGTCGCGTAATAGTCCTTGAATTCCATAATGGATTGGCACCCTCCGGATGAGTCTGCGCTTGCATTATGCAAGCGTAGTCGATCTGCATATTGATCAATAATTGTTCCGAATCAGCGAAATACAAGTAGCCGGTGATGAGGACTTGTTCGCATGGGGGCGGGATTGATACGGGTCAATGAATGGGCGAATTAGGTACTCTTTTGTTTGCAATGCTCTTGGTGGCAAGCAAACCTCATCAATAGTGGAGGTTTAACCTCTGTGCTAGACTCGCGCTGTGTTCATGGATGACACAATGCGAGGGAGAGCAAAGATGAACTCTGCACTTAGTTTGGGTGACACGTTGCCAAAGAACATGCTTGGTATTGGCCTTTATACTCTCGGCGAAGCATCGAGATACACCGGTATACCTGCTAGGGACATCAACCGTTGGCTATTTGGGTATAGCGCTGGAAACCGGCACTATGATGGCCTATGGCGCTCTCAACTCGCCGATCTCGAAACCAAAGCACTTGGCTTTCATGATTTGCTCGAAGTCCGATTTGTACATGCTTTCCGCAAACACGGAGTAAGCTTGCAGTCGATACGCCTTGCATCAGAACACGCAAAGGCGTTGTATAAGCATCCCTACCCATTCACGTGCACCCGGTTTCAGACCGATGGCAGAAGCATATTCGCGACGGTATTAAATGAAACCGGCGATGAATCTCTACTGGATTTGGTGAAGAGACAATACGCGTTTAGAGATGTCATCAAGCCCTCCCTTTACTCGGGCATTGAATACTCGGAAAACGGTGATGCCGAAAGATGGTTTCCGCAGAAGCGAAATCGGCGAGTCGTAATGGATCCAAATCGCAATTTCGGCAAACCAGTTCTTTCCGATTATGGTATTGATACCAGCATACTCAAACAGGCATGGGATGCAGAAGGCGAGGATACAAAGTTTGTTGCATCCATGTATCAAGTTCCCATCGAGGCAGTGGAAGCCGCGATTCAATTTGAGCAAAGGGCTTTGGCTTGAAGTATTTGTTGGATAATAACCTACCCGCTCCACTGGCCATAGCGCTCAACGAACTCTCCAGACCAGAAAAACATACAGTCGTTCACCTCACAGAAAAATTTCCCAAGGACGCACGTGATATAGACTGGATTCAGACACTGCACGATGAAGGTGGCTGGGTCATCATCTCTCAAGACAAATTCAACAAAAGCGATCTTGAGAAACAAGCTATTCGTGAGGCTGGACTACTTGTTTTCTGCCTTGCCAAACACTGGAGCGCCGAGAGGTATTGGAATAAAGCCTACAACTTGGTTCGTTGGTGGCCAAAAATCGTCCAGCAATCGGAAATGTTGTCAGGTGGTGGCGCGTTTAAAGTCCCTTGGAAGTACGGACATGCACCTAAATTCGAGCAGATAAAGTTCTAGATAAACATGCCAGCAACCCACGGAATATTGCGGCTTGCTGGCATGTATGCACGTCAACACTAACTTTGGATCAGTTTACCTTCGGATCCAGCTCGCCGCGCTCATAGCGCCCGAACATGTCTTCCAGGTTGATCGGCTTGATCCTGCTGGCGTTGCCGGCGGTGCCGAAGGCTTCGTAGCGGGCCATGCAGATTTCGCTCATGGCCTTCACGGATTCCTTCAGGTATTTGCGCGGGTCGAACTCGGCGGTGTTCTGGGCCAGGAAGCGACGGATCGCGCCGGTGGACGCCAGACGCAGGTCGGTGTCGATGTTGACCTTGCGCACGCCGTGCTTGATACCTTCGACGATTTCCTCAACCGGCACACCATAGGTTTCCGGGATCTCGCCGCCGAACTCGTTGATGATCTGCAGCCAGTCCTGGGGCACGGAGCTGGAGCCGTGCATGACCAGGTGCGTGTCCGGGATGCGGGCGTGGATCTTCTTGATCTGGTCGATGGCCAGGATGTCGCCGGTGGGCGGACGGGTGAACTTGTAGGCGCCGTGGCTGGTGCCGATGGCGATGGCCAGGGCGTCCACGTGGGTCTTCTTGACGAAGTCGGCGGCTTCTTCCGGATCGGTCAGCATCTGGCTGTGATCCAGCGTGCCTTCCGCGCCGATGCCGTCTTCCTCGCCGGCCTGACCGGTTTCCAGGGAGCCCAGGCAACCCAGTTCGCCTTCCACGGATACGCCACAGGCGTGGGCCATTTCCACGGTACGACGGGTCACGTCGACGTTGTACTCGTAGTCGGTCGGGGTCTTGCCGTCTTCACCCAGGGAGCCGTCCATCATCACGGAGCTGAAGCCCAGCTGGATGGAACGCTGGCACACCGACGGGCTGGTGCCGTGATCCTGGTGCATAACCACCGGGATGTGCGGGAACTCTTCCACCGCCGCCAGGATCAGGTGGCGCAGGAACGGTGCGCCGGCGTACTTACGGGCACCGGCGGACGCCTGGACGATCACCGGGGAATCGGTCTTGTCCGCCGCTTCCATGATGGCGCGCATCTGTTCCAGGTTGTTCACGTTGAAAGCCGGCACACCATAGCCATACTCGGCGGCGTGGTCCAGCAGCTGGCGCATTGAAATAAGAGCCATTGGATAGTCTCCTTGGATAATTCAGTTCAGAGTTCAGTCTTTTGCGCCGCGCTCTTCCAACACCGCGACGGCGGGCAGGGTTTTACCTTCCACAAACTCCAGGAAGGCACCACCGCCCGTCGAGATATAAGAGATCCTGTCACTCACGCCATACTTGTCAACGGCCGCCACCGTGTCGCCACCGCCGGCCAGCGAGAAGGCGTCGCTCTGGGCAATGGCGTTGGCCAGGGCCTTGGTGCCTTCGCCAAACTGGTCGAACTCGAACACGCCGACCGGGCCGTTCCAGAGAATCGTGTTGGCGGACTTCAGCAGCTCCGCGAAATGCGCCGCCGTTTTCGGGCCAACGTCCAGGATCATGTCGCCCTCAGCCACCTCGTCGATGGACTTGATGGTGGCCTTCGCATCTTCGGCGAATTCGCCGGCAACGACCACATCTTCCGGCAGCGGGATCTTCACCCGGCTGGCGATGTCTTTCGCTGTGTCGACCAGGTCGTGCTCGCACAGGGATTTGCCCACCGGATGGCCGGCTGCGGCCAGGAAGGTGTTGGCGATGCCACCGCCGACGATGATCTGGTCGCAGATCTTCGACAGGGCATTGAGCACGTCCAGCTTGGTGGAGACCTTGGAGCCGCCGACGATCGCCACCACCGGCGCTTTCGGCGTTTCCAGCGCCTTGGTCAGCGCCTCCAGCTCGGCGGCCAGCAGCGGTCCGGCGCAGGCTTTCGGTGCGAATTTGGCCACGCCGTGGGTGGAGGCCTGGGCGCGGTGAGCCGTGCCGAACGCATCCATCACGTAGACGTCACACAGGGCCGCGTATTGTTTGGCCAGGGCTTCGTCGTCCTTCTTCTCGCCCTTGTTGAAGCGGACGTTCTCAAACAGGACCACTTCGCCGTCAGCCACCTCAACGCCGTCCAGGTAGTCCTTGATCAGGCGTACCGGCTGGCCCAGCAGGCTGCCCAGGTGCTCGGCCACCGGCTTCATGGAGGAGACCTCATCGTAGACGCCCTCTTCCGGGCGGCCCAGATGGGACATCAGCATGACTTTGGCACCGGCTTCCAGCGCCGCCTTGATGGTCGGCAGGGACGCACGGATACGGGCATCGCTGCTCACCTTGCCGTCCTTGACCGGGACATTCAGGTCTTCACGGATCAGGACGCGCTTTCCGGCGAGATCCAGCTCGGTCATTTTCTTGATCGTCATGAAACTTTCCTTTTTTCAAAGCGTTGATAAAGGCGTCAAAACGTTTTTAGTGGTTATCGGGATTCGACGAATCGGGACAGCCAGCTGCGACTGACGTCCAGCATGCGGTTGGCAAACCCCCATTCGTTATCGAACCAGCACAGAACCTTCACCATGCGACCGCCGCTGACCCGGGTCTGGCCGCCGTCGACAATGACGGAGCGCGGGTCATGGTTGAAATCGGCGCTGGCCAGGGGCTCGTCGGTGTAGCCGACAATGCCGTCCAGCGAGCCTTTTGCGGCCTCCCGGATGATCCGGTTCACGGTCGCCACATCGGTGTTTTCGGAGACGTTCACGGTCATGTCGATGGCGGACACGTTCAGGGTCGGCACCCGCATCGCCACCGCACTGAAGCGGTCTTTCATCCTGGGTAGCAAGCGTTCAATGCCGCGCGCCAGACCGGTATCCACCGGCACGATGTTGTGCAGGGCACTGCGGGTGCGCCGCAGGTCGTTGTGGTGGTAGGCGTCGATCACCGGCTGGTCGTTCATGGCCGCGTGGATGGTGGTAATGGCACCCTGCTCCACGCCGAACGCGTCATCCAGCGCCTTGATCACCGGCACCACGCAATTGGTCGTGCAGGAGGCGTTGGACACGATGCGGTCGTCCGAGGTCAGGTCCTGCTCGTTGATGCCATACACCACCGTCCGGTCCACATCGGGTTCCGCCGGCTGGGAAAACAGCAATCGCGGGGCGCCGGCGTCCAGGTGATGCTGGGCCGTCGCGCGATCGCTGAACGCCCCGGTGCATTCCAGCACCAGGTCCACGTCCAATGACGACCAGGGCAACTCCGCCGGTTGGCTGGCCCGCAGGACCTGGATCTCGTCGCCGTTGACCACCAGACCGGTGCCGTTGCTGTTAACGTCCCCGCGGAATCGGCCGTGGGTCGAGTCGTAGCGGGTCAGGTGGGCAATGGTTTCGAGATCGGACAGTTCATTAATGGCGACCACCTGCAGCGCATCGCGATAGCCGTTCTCATAAAGGGCCCGCAGAACACACTGGCCGATGCGGCCGTAGCCATTAATTGCCAGACGATATGCCATGACGTAGTGGCGTCTCCCGGATGAAAAAATACAGTCGAAGGGCAACCCAACGACTGTATTTTACTTGAATCGTAACGATGATTTTTAACTGAATCGTGACGACTTAGTTATCCAGCAGGTCCTGGGCCACGGCGACCACGTTGTCGACCGTGAATCCGAAGAACTTGAACAGGTCACCGGCCGGTGCGGACTCGCCAAAGCTGCTCATGCCAACAATGCGACCGTCCAGGCCGACGTACTTGTACCAGTAGTCCTCAGCCGCCGCCTCGATGGCGATGCGGTTGGTGACATCCAGCGGCAGTACCTGCTGCTTGTACTTGGCATCCTGGGCTTCGAACACTTCGGCGGACGGCATGGACACGACGCGAACCTTCTGGCCCTGCTCACGCAGTTGCGCCGCGGCGTCCTGGGCCAGGCCAACTTCGGAGCCGGTGGCGATCAGGATCAGGTCCGGCGTGCCGTCACTGTCGGACAGGACGTAGGCGCCCTTGGCGATATCCGCCACCTGCGCCGCGGTACGATCCTGGTGCGGCAGCCCCTGGCGGGAGAAGACCAGCGAGGACGGACCGTCGTTACGCTCCAGCGCGGCTTTCCAGGCCACCGCGGATTCAACCGCATCGGCCGGACGCCAGACGTGCATGTTCGGAGTGACCCGCAGCGTCGCCAGTTGTTCGATCGGCTGGTGGGTCGGGCCGTCTTCGCCCAGACCGATGGAATCGTGGGTAAACACAAAGATGGAACGCTGCTTCATCAGCGCCGCCATGCGCACGGCATTGCGACAGTATTCCATGAAGATCAGGAAGGTCGCGCCGTAGGGTACGAAGCCGCCGTGCAGGGCGATGCCGTTCATGATGGCGGCCATGCCAAACTCGCGCACCCCGTAATAGAGGTAGTTGCCGCTGGCGTCTTCCTTATTGATGCCCTTGCTACCGTTCCAGATGGTCAGGTTGGAGCCGGCCAGGTCGGCGGAGCCGCCCAGCAGTTCCGGCAGCATCGGGCCGAACGCGTTCAGCGTATTCTGCGAGGCTTTACGGCTGGCCACGGTTTCGCCCTTGGCCTGCAGCTCATTGATGTAGGCGTCCGCCTTCTCGGAGAAGTCCGCCGGCAGATCACCTTTCACGCGGCGTTCGAATTCGGCGGCCAGCTCCGGGTGCGCGCTCTTGTAGGCGGCGAAGGTTTCGTTCCAGCTCTTCTGGGCTGCGGCGCCCTTTTCGCGAGCGTCCCAGGCGGCATAGATGTCGTCCGGGATCTCGAACGCCGGGTGGTTCCAGCCCAGGTTCTCGCGGGTGGCGACGATCTCGTCTTCACCCAGAGCGGCGCCGTGGCAGCTCTCGGTGCCCTGCTTGTTGGGTGCGCCAAAGCCGATGATGGTCTTGCAGCAGATCAGTGTCGGCTGATCGGTGTTGGCGCGGGCCTCCTCGATCGCGCGGCGGACTTCCTCGGCGTTGTGGCCGTCGACGTCCGGAATCACCTGCCAGCCGTAGGCGTCGAAGCGCTTGGGCGTGTCATCGGTGAACCAGCCGTCCACTTCGCCGTCGATGGAGATGCCGTTGTCGTCGTAGAACATGATCAGCTTGCCCAGGCCCAGGGTGCCGGCCAGGGAGCAGACTTCATGGGAGATGCCTTCCATCAGGCAGCCGTCGCCCAGGAAAGCGTAGGTGTAGTGATCGACGATGTTGTGGCCGTCACGGTTGAACTGGGCCGCCAGCGCCTTCTCGGCCACCGCAAAACCCACCGCGTTGGCGATGCCCTGCCCCAGCGGGCCGGTGGTGGTTTCAACGCCCGGGGTGTAACCGTACTCCGGGTGCCCCGGCGTCTTGCTGTGCAGTTGGCGGAAGTTCTTCAGGTCGTCGATGGAAAGATCGTAGCCGCTCAGGTGCAACAGGGAGTACTGCAGCATGGAGCCGTGGCCGTTGGACAGGACGAAGCGGTCCCGGTTGGCCCAGTGCGGGTCGGTCGGGTTATGGCTCAGGTAATCGTTCCAGAGCACTTCGGCAATATCTGCCATGCCCATGGGGGCACCGGGGTGGCCGGATTTGGCCTTCTGGACCGCATCCATGCTGAGTGCGCGGATGGCGTTGGCAAGATCTTTACGGGACGGCATTCAGTTATCTCCAGCGTGTGCGACGACTTTTTCATGGCGGGTTTCAGGGCGCCTTTTGCCCCCTCGAAACCCGGACCCGAAATCAGGAAGGCGCATATTTTCGCCGATTAGGCAGTCAATGGGCAAATACATCCCCGGGAAATTCGGGGGATGGGCCGCCGTCCGAGTAAAGCAGTTTGCCAAGGTTGACGCCGAAGTCCCGGAAAGCTTTGAAAATAGGTGTGATCGACAGCTGGAAACAAACCGGCGACACGACGTCGGGTGGCGGTGGGAAAGCGGCGGCAGGCTCGCGCATCAAACCCGCCTCACATCTATATCAAAATTTTTTGATATATTTATTGATCCCAACCTGAACAGCGCCTAAACTGCATCCCATGAACAGTATTGCCCCCTTTCCCGCCGACCAGCCTGCTGCGCTGGATGTCCTGGCGCCGGTCCTCAAGGCCAGCGGCGATCCGTTGCGCCTGGAGATCCTGCGGGTCCTGCAGCGGGATACGTTCGGGGTACTGGAACTCAGCCGGATTTTCGACATGCGCCAGTCGGGCATGAGCCACCACCTCAAGGTGCTGAGCCAGGCGGGCCTGCTGGAACCCCAGCGCGAAGGCAATGCCATCTTTTACCGGCGGCCGCTGCGGGCCAACGTCGAGTCGCTGGCCGATCGGGCGGTACACCAGGTGTTCGAACTGGTCGATCAGGTGGTGCTGCCTGCTCACCTGAGCGAGCGCATCCAGGAAATCCGCGATCAGCGGGCGGATCAGTCCCAGGCTTTCTTTGCCCGTCACGCCGAGCAGTTCCGGGAGCAGCAGGAGTTGATCGCGGCGTTCGAGCAGTACGCCGAGCCGGTGGCGGAGCTGATCGCCCAGAAAGCAGCCGGACAGCGCTGGCGGGCCAGCCTGGAGATCGGTCCCGGCGAGGGCGCCTTCCTGGCCGAGCTGGGCCGAATCAGCGAGCAGGTCGTGGCGGTGGATAACTCCCGCGACATGCTGTCCAAGGCCCGCATCAGCTGCGAGGACACCGGGCTGGACAACATCCGGCTGCTGGAAGGCACCGCCGACCGCCTGCGGGATGAGCACCGGGCCAGCTTTGATCTGGTGGTGGCCAACATGGTGCTCCACCACGTCCCGAGTCCGGCGGACATTTTCGTGGACGCGGCGGCGCTGATGCGCGATGGCGGTTATCTCGTCATCAGCGATCTGTGCAGCCACGACCAGAACTGGGCCAAGGCCAACTGTGGCGATCTCTGGCTGGGTTTCGAGCCCGAAGAGCTAAGCGCCTGGGCCCGTGATGCCGGTCTGGAGACCGGTGAAACCCTCTTTATCGGATTGAGAAACGGTTTCCAGATTCAGGTTCGTGAATTCCGGAAACCGGAAAGCCAGTGATGGCGTAACCTTCAACCACACGTTGTTTAAACCCTTTGTTTCATCAACATGTTGCGGCGCGATAAGCCGCCTGAACAAAAAGGAATTCGCAAGCATGTCTGACTACAGCATCTTCACGTCCGAGTCCGTGTCCGAAGGTCATCCGGACAAGCTGGCCGACCAGATTTCCGATGCGGTCCTGGACGCCATCCTGACCGAAGATCCCAACGCCCGTGTCGCGTGTGAAACCATGGTCAAGACCGGCGTGGCGATTGTCGGCGGCGAGATCACCACGTCCGCGTGGGTCGACCTCGAAGACCTGGTGCGCTCGGTGATCAAGGACATCGGCTACACCTCCTCCGACGTCGGCTTCGACGGCGACACCTGCGGCGTGATCAACATCATCGGCAAGCAGTCCGTCGACATCGCCCAGGGCGTCGACCGCCAGAAGCCGGAAGACCAGGGCGCCGGCGACCAGGGTCTGATGTTCGGCTACGCCAGCAACGAAACCGACGTGCTGATGCCAGCCCCGATCTGCTATGCCCACCGTCTGGTGGAACGCCAGGCGGAAGCCCGCAAGAACGGGCTGTTGCCGTGGCTGCGTCCGGATGCCAAGAGCCAGGTGACCTGCCGCTACGAAAACGGCCGTGTCAGCGGCATCGACGCGGTGGTCCTGTCCACCCAGCACGACCCCAGCGTCAGCCAGGCGGACCTGAAGGAAGCGGTCATGGAGTTGATCGTCAAACACGTGATCCCGGCTGAGCTGCTGACCAAGGACACCAAGTTCCACATCAACCCAACCGGCAAGTTCGTCATCGGCGGTCCGGTGGGCGACTGTGGCCTGACCGGCCGCAAGATCATCGTCGACACCTATGGCGGCATGGCCCGTCACGGTGGCGGCGCGTTCTCCGGCAAGGACCCGTCCAAGGTGGACCGTTCCGCGGCCTACGCCGGTCGCTACGTGGCCAAGAACATCGTCGCCGCCGGCCTGGCCGATCGCTGCGAGATCCAGGTTTCCTACGCCATCGGCGTGGCGGAGCCGACTTCCATCTCCATCAACACTTTCGGCACCGGCAAGATCGCCGAGGACAAGATCATCCCGTTGGTCCGCGAGCACTTCGACCTGCGTCCGTATGCCATTACCCGCATGCTGGACCTGCTGCACCCGATGTACCGCGCCACTGCAGCCTACGGCCACTTCGGCCGCGAGCCGTATGAAATGACCGTCGGCGGCAAGACCTTCACCGCCTTCCCGTGGGAGAAGACGGACAAGGCCGCCGCGCTGAAGGATGCTGCGGGCATCTGATTCCCGACGTTTTAGCCACACCCTGTTAAAGCCCCTCGCCCCTTGCGGGGTAGAGGCGGCATAAGCGGAGTGGGGGTTTGGGGAGAGGGGGAGCAGGCCACTCTGCCGTTCGAATCACCCCCTCTCCCCCGGCCCCTCTCCCTCCAGGGGAGAGGGGAGCAAATACTGAATCATCGCGTTGCGGCGATTGACGCGGCAACGTCACCAGAACCAGGAGCACAGACAATGAGCACACCGGCTGAACAACTGACTGGCAACCAGGACTACAAGGTCCGCGACATTTCCCTGGCCGACTGGGGCCGCAAGGAAATCATGATCGCCGAGAGCGAAATGCCCGCCCTGATGGCCCTGCGCAACAAGTACAAGGGCGAGCAGCCGCTGAAAGGCGCCAGGATCATGGGCTGCATCCACATGACCATCCAGACGGCTGTGCTGATCGAGACGCTGATTGAACTGGGTGCCGAGGTTCGCTGGTCCTCCTGCAACATCTTCTCCACCCAGGATCACGCGGCGGCAGCGATCGCGGCGCAGGGCATCCCGGTGTTTGCCTGGAAGGGCGAGACCGACGAGGAGTACGACTGGTGCCTCGAGCGCACCGTGGGCGCGGACGTGGACGGCTGGGAGCCGAACATGATCCTGGACGACGGCGGCGACCTGACCGCCCTGCTCCACGAGAAACACGCGGACGTCCTGGCCAACTGCCACGGCGTTACCGAGGAAACCACCACCGGCGTCCATCGCCTGCAGGAAATGCTGCGCGAAGGCACCCTGAAAGTGCCGGCGATCAACGTCAACGACGCCATCACCAAGTCCAAGAACGACAACAAGTACGGTTGTCGTCACAGCCTGAACGACGCCATCAAGCGAGCCACCGACCACCTGCTGGCCGGCAAGAAGGCGCTGGTCATCGGCTACGGCGATGTGGGCAAGGGCTCGGCGGCCTCCCTGCGCCAGGAAGGCATGATCGTGAAGGTCACCGAGGCCGATCCGATCTGTGCCATGCAGGCGTGCATGGACGGCTTTGAGCTGGTCTCCGCCTATATCGACGGCGTCAACACCGGCACCGAAGCCGCCATCAACCGCGACCTGCTGCAGAACACCGACCTGGTGGTCACCACCACCGGCAACGTGAACGTGTGCGACGCCAACATGCTGAAGAACCTCAAGGCCGGCGCCGTGGTCTGCAACATCGGCCACTTCGACAACGAGATCGACACCGCCTACATGCGCAAGCACTGGGAGTGGGAGGAGATCAAGCCGCAGGTGCACCTGATCCACCGGGACAAGTCCGCCGGCGACTACCTGATCCTGCTGTCCGAAGGCCGCCTGGTGAACCTGGGCAACGCCACCGGCCACCCGTCCCGGATCATGGACGGCTCCTTCGCCAACCAGGTCCTGGCGCAGATGCACCTGTTCGAGCGCCGTTTTGCGGACCTGCCGGAAGATGCCCGCGCCAAGGGCGTCTACGTCCAGGTCCTGCCCAAGCACCTCGACGAGGAAGTGGCCCGCGCCATGGTGGAAGGCTTCGGTGGCACCATCACCAGGCTGACCCCGGAGCAGGCCAGGTACATCGGTGTCGATGTGGAAGGTCCGTACAAGCCGGATTCCTACAAGTACTGATCCGGCCCCTCGGAACACGGGTGCACCGGCACCCGCCTGTTAAACCGTGAAGTACGGTGCGGCCGGTTGGCCGCGCCGACAATGAATAGAGCAAGCCCATGGAATCCCAGAAACAGTTCAATCGACGCTTCAGTTTCGAATTCTTCCCGCCCAAGACCGACCAGGGCAAGGAGAAACTCCAGGCTGTGCGCGACCAGTTGGCTGAAGTAAACCCCGATTTCTTCTCCGTGACTTTCGGTGCCGGCGGCTCCACCCGCGACCGCACCATCGACACGGTGCTCAGCCTGCACAACCAGGGCATTTCCACCGCCCCGCACCTGTCCTGCATCGGCGGCTCCCGCGAGAGCGTTGCCGAACTGCTGGACCTGTACATGGAAAACGGCATCAACCGCATCGTGGCCCTGCGCGGCGATCTCCCCTCCGGCATGGGGGCTGGCGGCGAGCTGCGCTACGCCAACGAACTGGTGAGTTTCATTCGCGAGCACTCCGGCGACGCCTTCAACATCGAAGTGGCCGCCTATCCGGAATTCCATCCCCAGGCGCGCAGTGCCGAAGACGATCTGAAGAACTTCGTCCGCAAGGTGAAAGCCGGCGCCAACAGCGCCATCACCCAGTATTTCTTCAACGTCGACAGCTACTTCTACTTCATCGACCGGCTGGAAAAGATGGGCGTTACGATTCCGGTCGTGCCGGGCATCATGCCGATCGTCAACTACACCAACCTGGCGCGTTTCTCGGAAATGTGCGGTGCGGAAATCCCCCGCTGGATCCGCAAGCAGTTGGAAGCCTACGGTGACGACAGCGAGAGCATTCGCCAGTTCGGCGAGGAAGTGGTCACCGGTATGTGCGAGAAACTGCTGGAGGCGGGCGCACCGGGCCTGCACTTCTACACGCTGAACCAGGCCACCGCCAGCGTGAATATCTGGAACAACCTGGGCTTGGCCCAGCGCGACAAGATCTCGTTCTGATCGTCGCGATTCCCCGCCCGACCGGCCTTCTCCAGTCGGGCAATTTCCCCGCCAGAACAGACGTCAATACGACTTCAGTCTCGGCCGTTAAAATTGACTTTCCGTGCCCTTTCCCGCCATGGTCTAAACTCATCTGATTGGGAGAAATCCCCGCCGGTTACGGGATTTGCGGTCCCACGACGTCGTTGCCAAAAGCAAGATCAGATATCAAAAAAAGAAACCAGGAGGAACTATGAGCGCCAAATGGCTGAAGACCGTGAGTGCGACCCTCGCCCTGACCCTGGGCACCACAATGGCCAGCGCAGAGACCCTGCGTGCCGTCACCGACCCGAGCTTCGTCCCGTTCGAGATGATGGACCAGGATTCCGGCAAGATGGTCGGCTTCGATATGGACATCCTCGCTGAAGTCGCCAAGCGGGCGGGCTTCGACTACAAACTCAACACCATGGATTTCAACGGCATTATCCCGGCCCTGCAGACCGGTAACGTGGATATTGCCCTGGCCGGTATCACCATAACGGACGAGCGGGAACAGATCGTCGATTTCTCCGACCCGTACTACGATTCCGGTCTGCGCCTGCTGGTCAAGAAGGGCGACGACTCCATCAAGACCGTCGACGACCTGGAAGGCAAGAAGGTCGGCACCAAGATCGGCAGTACCAGCTACGACTACCTGACCAAGAACATCGAGGACGATGACGGCGTCACCCCGTATCCGGGCAGTGCCGACATGTACATGGCCCTGATGTCCGGCAGCGTCGATGCGGTGTTCTACGATGCCCCGAACGTGGGCTACTTCGCCCGCACCAAGGGCAAGGGCCGCGTCACCACCGTGGGCCCGCTGTATGAAGGCCAGCAGTACGGTATCGCCCTGAAGAGCGGCAGCAAGTGGCTGGATAAGGTCAACGAGGCCCTGGCCAGCATGAAGGAAGACGGTACTTACAAGGATATCTACGAGAAGTGGTTCGGCCCGATGCCGGAGGACCAGTAATTCCAATGCAAACAGCGCAGGGTACCTCGCGGTGCCCTGCGTTTTTCTGTTTAGACACTGGAGAAACGTAACGTGGAATCCGGCTTTCAATTCGATTGGGGCGCCGCCTTTGGCTCAGTGCCCTATCTGCTGAAGGGTATTCCCTACACCCTGCTCATATCGTTCGGCGGCCTGCTGATCGGCTTCGCCATCGGGATCATCACGGGTCTGGCGAGCCTCAGCCGCAACCGCCTGCTGCGCTGGCCGGCAACGGCCTACATCGAGGTTTTCCGGGGCACCCCCATCCTCGTGCAGGTGCTGTTCATCTTCTACGGTCTGCCCGACATCGTGGGCGGCCCGATCAACGCGCTGACCGCCGGTATCGCAGCCATCGCCCTCAACTCAGGCGCCTACATCTCCGAAGTGGTCCGCGGTGGCGTGCAGTCCATCGACAAGGGCCAGACGGAAGCCGGCGTCTCACTGGGGCTGTCCCGGTCGCAGACGTTCTGGTCCGTGATCTGGCCGCAGGCCCTGCGTCGCATGATCCCGCCGCTGGGCAACCAGGCCATCGTCAGCATCAAGGACACTTCCCTGTTCTCCGTCATCGGCGTGGGCGAACTGGTCCGCCAGGGCCAGATCTACATCGCGACCACCTTCACCGCCTTCGAGGTGTATTTCATGGTGGCCCTGCTGTACCTCGCCATCACCCTGACCCTGTCGTCCCTGCTGCGCTTTGTGGAGCGCCGCGGACTGGCATCGACCTGACGGAGGCTGACCATGGAAAAGATCGTGCGCATGCAGCGCCTGAACAAGTATTTCGGCGATCACCATGTTCTCAAGGACATTGACCTGGAGGTCCAGTCCGGTGAAGTGGTGGTGATCATCGGCGCCAGTGGCTCCGGCAAGTCGACGCTGATCCGCTGCGTGAACGGCCTTGAGGGGTATGAGTCGGGCGAACTGGTCGTCGACCAGCAGAAGCTCGCTCCCAAGGGCGGCAACCAGAAGGCCCTGGCCGCCATCCGCAAGGAAGTCGGCATGGTGTTCCAGCAGTTCAACCTGTTTCCGCACCTGACGGTGAAGGAGAACATCATGCTGGCGCCGATGAAGGTCAAGGACACGGACAAATCGGCGGCGGCCGGCGTGGCCATGAAGCTGCTGGACCGGGTCGGCATTGCCAACCAGGCGGAAAAGTACCCGGCCCAGTTGTCCGGCGGCCAGCAGCAGCGTGTGGCGATCGCCCGTGCCCTGGCCATGGAACCGCGCCTGATGCTGTTCGACGAGCCCACCTCGGCCCTGGACCCGGAGATGATCGGCGAAGTGCTGGATGTCATGCGGGAACTGGCCAAGGAAGGGATGACCATGATGGTCGTCACCCACGAGATGGGTTTCGCCCGGGAAGTGGCGGATCGCGTCATCTATATCCACGGCGGCCAGATCGTCGAGGAAGGCAAACCGGACGCGGTCTTCGACAACCCGCAGAACGAACGGACGCAGTCGTTCCTGTCACGGGTGTTGAAGCACTGACGGCAGCTTGCCAAAACGACGCGACGCAAAAAGGGAGCCATTCGGCTCCCTTTTTTGTTTCAGCACGAGATGTCATGGCAGCCTGGGGTGACCAACAATGTAGCCGACGCTTCAGCTTCGGAGCAGGCCGGAGGCCTGCCAGGTTCCGTTAACGCCAAGGTCTCTCAAAGCCAGTGGATATCCTTGCCGAAGGAGGGACAGGGACGTCCCGGTTGTAATAGCCGGCCAGGGAGGGCCGCCTATTGCAACGAAGGCTAGGGTATCCACTGGCTTCAGGCTTGAGTCGGCATGCCTGCGAACAGCCCAGAAAACACGCTCTGTTCTGACATTATGGGCTTCGATCTGAACTTGTCGGATAGTTCCGGGGCCCTGGCGGGCCCTCCGAAGCTGAAGCGTCGGCTACATGCCCTTGCCAACCGGGAAACTCAGAGCATACCCCGCGTGGCGTCGTATTCCTGCTCGATCTTGATGCGCGTATCCTCCACCAGGAACTGGGCGATTTTCTTGCCCAGCAGCGGGATTTCACAGCGTACATCCAACGACACGTGGTTGGTGCAGGCCTCGCCCTCCCCCTTGAGCTGCATGTTGCCCTTGATCTTGGCGGGCACGCCTTCGATCCGCACCCGGAACTCGCAGTGCCACTCTTCGGAGTCCTTGCGGAACCAGTGTTCTTCCTGGCGAACGGCGTTCCACTCCCGATGAAAACCGGCCAGTGCCCCGGGGACCTTGACCGAGGTGGTCATTTCCCGCTCCACCACGATCTTGCCGGCCGTATCGTCACACTTGAGTTCGCGAACCTGTACGTTACGGTGGCCCAGGCGCTCGTTCTTTTCCTGGATATGCTGCTCGTCAAAGAAGGCACCCAGCACGGTATCGAGACTCGCATCGTACGGGTGCACCACGTCAAACTTCATGCTGTGTCTCCTGTCTCATCGCTGAAACCATCTTCCACTACCGCAACGACTCCGCCATTGGCCGCGGGTACCCGGGCCCGGGGCAGATTGGCCAGCGTTCCACCCTATGGATAATCCCCCCGAACTGGCACCTACCCCCTGGGCACCAGTATCATTGCGGATCCGAATTTTTCGTTGCCGGGACACGACAAAAGGGCGAAGCTCAAGAACCCCCTCATCCCGGGCCGTCAGAGGAGAGAACCATGCGCAACGCCGATATCGTCAAGCGGGACCTGAAAGCCGTCTGGCACCCCTGCACCCAGATGAAAGACCACGAAAGCCTGCCGCTGATTCCCATCAAGCGGGGCGAAGGCGTCTGGCTGGAGGACTTCGAAGAGAACCGTTACATCGATGCGGTCAGTTCCTGGTGGGTCAACCTGTTCGGCCACGCCAACCCGCGGATCAACGCTGCCATCCGCGAGCAGACCGAGCAACTGGAGCACGTCATCCTCGCCGGCTTCAGTCACGAGCCGGTGGTCAATCTCTCCGAACGCCTGATCGACATCACCCCGGACGGCCTGAACAAATGCTTCTATGCAGACAACGGTTCGTCTGCCATCGAAGCCGCGCTGAAAATGAGTTATCACTACTGGCGCAACAAGGGCAAACCCGGCAAGAAGAACTTCGTCAACCTGGGCAACAGCTACCACGGCGAAACCCTCGGCGCCCTTGCCCTGGGTGACGTGTCCCTCTACAAGGACACCTACGAGCCGCTGCTGATGAAAGTCATCACCGCACCGTCACCGGATGCGTTCAACCGCGAGGAAGGCGAAAGCTGGGAAGACTACGCCCTGCGCCAGTTCGAGGCGATGGACCGGATCCTGGCCGAACGCCACGACGAGATCTGCGCGGTGGTCGTCGAGCCGCTGATCCAGTGCGCCGGCAACATGCGCATGCACCACGCGATCTACCACACCAAGCTGCGGGAAGCCTGCGACAAGTACGGCGTGCACCTGATTGCCGACGAAATCGCCGTGGGCTTCGGCCGCACGGGGACCCTGTTCGCCTGTGAGCAGGCGGGCATTTCCCCGGACTTCATGTGCCTGTCCAAGGGACTGACCGCCGGCTACCTGCCGTTGTCCGTGGTGCTGACCACCGATGACGTCTACGACGCCTTCTACGACGACTACGAGACCATGCGGGCGTTCCTGCACTCGCACAGCTACACCGGCAACCCGATCGGTTGCGCGGTTGCCCTGGCCACGCTGGACATCTTCCGCGACGACAACGTGATCGAGAACAACCAACGCCTGGCCCGCTGCATGGCGGATTCCGTCGCGCACCTGGCCGATCACCCGCACGTGGGCGACATCCGCCAGCACGGCATGACCCTGGCCATCGAGATGGTGAAGGACAAGGCCAGCAAAGAGCTCTTCCCCTGGCAGGAACGCCGCGGCATCCGCGTCTACCGTCATTCGCTGACCCGCCAGGCGCTGCTGCGTCCGCTGGGCAACGTGGTCTACTTCATGCCGCCGTATGTGATCACCGAAGAGCAGATCCGCCATCTGGCACAGGTGGCCACCGAAGGCATCGAAATCGCGACCCAGGACTGAGCAAGCAGAGGTTCCCTAATGCGCATCCCCCGCATCTACTCGCCGGTGACCCTGGTCGCCGGCCAGGAAATCGAGCTCGATGCCCACGCGGCCAACCACGTGGGCCGCGTGCTGCGCATGCAGCCGGAACAGGCCATCGAACTGTTCAACGGCGACGGCTACGACTATCCGGCCACGCTGACGGAGGTCGGCAAGAAAGCGGTGTGGGCGCGTGTGGGCGAACCGGTGGCCAACGCCGCCGAGTCGCCGTTGCGGGTGCACCTGGGGCAGGTGTTGTCCCGCGGGGATCGCATGGATTACGCCATCCAGAAAAGCGTGGAGATGGGTGTGGCCCGCATCACGCCGCTGGTCAGCGATCGTTGCGAGGTCAAGCTGAAGGGCGACCGCGAGGACAAGCGCCTGCGGCACTGGCAGCAGGTGGCGATCAGCGCCGCGGAACAGTGCGGGCGGGCCGTGGTGCCGGTGATCGAACCGGTGTCCACGCTGGCGGACTGGTTTGCAGCCACCGGCGAGGACGATCTTCGCCTGGTCCTGCACCACCGCACCGAGCAGTCGCTGACCGGCCTGGCGACGCCGACGCGCCTGGCCTTGCTGGTCGGCCCCGAGGGCGGCCTGAACGAAGAGGAAATCGGCGCCGCCGAACAGGTGGGATTTATTGCCGCCGCCCTGGGCCCCCGGGTCCTGCGGACCGAAACCGCGCCGGTCGCGGCGCTGGCCATCTGCCACTGGCTGTGGGGCGACGGCCAGCAGCACCATAGCTGAGGTTTCCCTACAGATTGCGCCCGACCATGCGGCGCGGCGCAAAACCCACTAGAATGCGGCGTATTGGGCGCACTCCGTCCAGTCAGTAAGACACCACACTAAAACAGTCCGCAAACGCCCCGGACGATAACAACCGTTGAGAGTTCAGGCCGTGCATGCATCCATTCGATCCCGCCTTAACCGGCGGCGTCTGCTTCCAGTCCTGCTGGTCCTTGTAGCCGTCGTTATCGCCGGCCTGCTGATCGCCTTACGGCCGACACCACCGGAAAGCACCCCGGAAGAGAAGGCCTGGCCGATCCAGACCACAGTGATCGAGCCTGCCAGCCGATCGCCGCAGATACGCCTGTTGGGGCGTGTTGAAACGCCTTTCCGCTCGACCCTGAGCGCTGCGGTGACCGCGGACGTGGCCCGCCTGGTGCATTTGGAAGGCCAGCACGTGAAGCGGGACGACATTATCCTGGAGCTGGAGGACGACGAAGTCAGCCTGCTGGTGGACCAGCGCCAGGCGGACTTGGCGGAACTGGAAAGCCAGATCGCCCAGGAGCGCAACCAGTACGACGCCGACCGGCAACTGCTGGACCGGGAGAAGTCCCTGGTCGCCCTGGCCCAGCGGGCGCTGGACCGCGAGCAGCGCCTGTCCGAATCCAATCTCAACAGCCAGACCCGTCTGGACCAAGCCCGGGAAGCCCTCCAGGCCGCCGAAATCTCCCTGGTCAACCGCCAGCTCGCGGTGGCCAACCATGACAGCCGCCTGAAATCGCTAAAGGCCAAACTGGACCGCGCCAACGCGCTGTTGGCCCAGGCCGGACTCGATCTGGGCCGTACCCGTATCCACGCGCCGTTCGACGGCATCATTACCGAAATCGACGTCAGTCCCGGTGAGCGGGTCCGGCCCGGCGAAGCGCTGGTCAGCCTTTACGCCAGCGACGACCTGGAAGTCCGCGCCCAGATTCCCATGAACCGCATCCCCACGATCCAGCAGGCCCTGGCCAACGATCGGGCGCTGACCGCCACGACGCGTCTTGGCGGAGTTTCCCGCCAGCTCCACCTGACGCGCCTGTCCGGCCAGGTCAATACAGGCGCCGGCGGCGTGGACGGGCTGTTCCGCTTTACGGACAACGCGCCCGATGCGGCGCTGAACCGGACCCTGGACATGACCCTCGAACTGCCCGCGGAACCGGGCCTGTTCTCCGTACCGGTCGCGGCCCTTTACGATGAACACACCCTGTATCGGGTACAGGACGGCCGTCTGGAAGCGCTGGATGTGCAGGTGATGGGCGATCGCTTCGAACAGGATCGCCAGTTCCTGCTGGTCCGCTCCGACCGGTTACGGGACGGTGACCGGATCCTGGCCACCCAGTTGCCCAATGCCATCAGCGGCCTGAAGGTCAGTGTGATGGACGGAGCAACGGATCATGGCTGACCCGCGCGGCGAGCATCGACAGGACCTGCTGGGCCGCTTTGCACGACACAAGGTCGCCGCCAACCTGCTGATGCTGATCATGGTCCTGGCGGGCATCTATGCGCTGACCGGGCTCAACCGCCAGTTCTTCCCCAACTTCGCCACGGACTTCATCACCGTGCACGTGGTCTGGCCCGGCGCCAGCGCCGAGGACGTGGCCCGCTCCATCACCACGCCACTGGAGCAGGAACTGCGCAACCTGGATAACGTCAAGGAGATGCGCTCCACCTCGTCGCTGGGTTACTCGAACATCGTGATCGAGTACCAGGAAGGCTCGGACATGGGCATCGCCCTGGACCAGGTGAACGAGCACGTGGGCCTGGTCCGCAACCTGCCCAGCGACGCCGAGCGCCCCGAGATCAGCAAGTTCGTCCGCAACGAGCCGATCGCCAGCATCATCCTGACCGGCCCGGTGCGGCTGGAGGCCCTGCGCCCGCTGGCCTATCGCTTCGAGAACGAGCTGCTCGACCGGGGCGTGGCCAAGGTGGAGATGACCGGTCTGCCGGACCGTGAAATCGCTATCGAGGTGGGCAGCGACCGCATCGCCGAACTGCACCAGTCGCTGCCGCAACTGGGCCAGCGCATCCTCGGCCAGAGCCAGGACATCCCGGCCGGCACCGTGGGCGAGGAAGAATCGGCCCGGGAAATCCGCAGCCTGGAAAAGGGCCGCACCGCAGCCGAATTCAGCCGCATGCCGATCATGACCACGGCCGCCGGGCGCCGGCTCACCCTGGGCGACATCGCCGACATCAGTCTGCGGCCCAAGGACAACGCCGTGGAAGTGTTCTACCAGGGCCAGCCGGCCGTGCTGATGCAGTTGCAGCGGGCCGAGACCAGCGACGCCCTGAGCTCCGCCGACATCATGCTCAACTGGCTGAATGACACCCGCCCGTCCCTGCCGGACGGCGTCAAGTTGATCACCTTTGATGAAAACTACGAGCTGATTGTCGACCGCATCAACCTCCTGCTCAAGAACGGCCTGAGCGGGCTGATCCTGGTGGTGGGCATCCTGTTCGTCTTCCTCAACGGCCGCATTGCTTTCTGGGTGGCGGCAGGCATTCCCATCTCATTCATGGGGACGCTGGCGATCCTCTGGCTCAACGGCGGCAGCATCAACATGGTGAGCCTGTTTGCACTGATCATGGCACTGGGGATCATTGTGGACGACGCCATCGTGGTGGCCGAGGACGCGATGACCCACTACCAGAAGGGCGAGCGATCGCTGCAGGCCGCCGAAGGGGGCGCCCGGCGCATGCTGGTGCCGGTGATGAGTTCGTCGCTGACCACCATCGCCGCCTTCCTGCCCCTGATGCTGGTCAGCGGCATTATCGGCCAGATCCTGCGGGACATCCCCTTCGTGGTGATCTGTGTGATCACCGCCTCGCTGATCGAGAGTTTCCTGGTCCTGCCCGGACACCTGCGCGCGTCTTTCCACAAGCACCATCACCGGGAGGAAGGCCCGCTGCGCCAGAAGCTGGACCGGGCGTTCAGCCGCTTCCGCGACCACACTTTCCGGCCCATGGCGGAGTGGAGCCTGAGAAACCGGGCCACGGTACTGGTTGCCACCGGCTGTGCGCTGGTCCTGAGTGTGGTTCTGGTGGCGTCCGGCCACGTGCGTTTCACCTTCTTTCCCACACCGGAATCGACGCGCATCGTTGCCAGCGTGAAGTTCGCCGCCGGCACCCCACCCTCGGCCGTCAAGGCCTATGGCCAGCAGATGGAGGATACGCTGTGGCAAACCAGTGACGAGCTGGGCAAGGACGGCCCACTGGTGAAAATGGCGGTGCTGGAGCTGAACCGCGGGTCGTTTGACGGCGGCCGCTCCACCGAACGGGGCGAGCAATACGCCATGGTGTCGGTGGAACTGGTCGAGCCCGACGCCCGCGACATCCGCAACCCGCAGTTTATTGCGGCGTGGCGTGACGCCCTGCCACGCCGGGCCGGCATCGAGCAGCTGTCGATTACCAGTCCACAGGGCGGCCCCCCGGGCAAGCCGCTGGATATTTTCGTCACCGGAGCGGATGCCGGCACACTCAAGCAGGCGGCGGAATCCCTCAAGACCTCACTGGGTCAGTACCAGGGCCTGACGGATATCCTCGACGACCTGCCCTGGGGCAAGCAGCAGTACATCTTTACCCTGACCCCGCTGGCCCAGAGCCTCGGGCTGACGATCGACGACGTCGGCCGCCAGATGCGCGCCGCCCTCGACGGCCAGCTGTTGCAGGTGTTCTACGACAGCCACGACGAAGTGGAAGTGCGCATCATGCTGCCCAGGGCCGAGCGCGACCTGCAGCGCACCCTGGACACCCTGCCCATCGTCACGCCCACCGGCGACACCACACCGCTGGCCAACGTGATCAACCTGGAATCCCGCCGCGGCCTGGCCCTGCTGAGACACACCGACGGCCAGCTCGGGGTGCATGTGACCGCCGACGTGGACAACGAGGTCACCAACGCCAACCAGGTGCTGGCCGACCTGCAGCAAAAGACCATCCCGCAACTGCAAAGCCGGTACGGCGTGCGCACCACGTTCAAGGGCAAGGCCGAGGAACAGCGAGAGACCGGCCGGGACATGGCCTCGGGCGCCCTGATCGGCCTGGCGATGATCTACATCATCCTGGCCTGGGTCTTCTCGGCCTACACCTGGCCACTGGCGGTGATGATCGCCATCCCCTTCGGCCTGTGCGGCGCCATCCTCGGCCACCTGTTGCTGGGCATCGACCTGACCATCCTGTCGCTGTTCGGCATGTTCGGGTTGTCCGGTATCGTGATCAACGATTCGATCATCCTGGTGACCTTCTACCAGGAACTCCGGGAAGGCGGGATGCCGGCGCGGGAGGCGCTGGTGGAGGCGTCCTGCCAACGCCTGCGGGCCGTGCTGCTGACCTCCCTGACCACGATCGGCGGGCTGCTGCCACTGCTGTTCGAAACGTCGCTGCAGGCCCAGTTCCTGATCCCGATGGCGGTGAGCATTGCCTTCGGCCTGGCCACCGGAACGTTCCTGATCCTGCTGGTGGTTCCGGTGCTGCTGTCACTGATCGAAGGCGCCACCGACCGTCTCAAAGGCCGGCCGGCTGCGGACGAGTCCCCGGACATTCGCAGCGAAACGCTTTGATCGTGCTGACCGCACGTTCCTGCGCCAGCGTCATTGACAGTTTTCGGGCGCATGCAGAAGATGCCAGGGCGTGTTTCCGCCCGGTGGCCCACCATCGGGCGGCACGCGATCCGATGGCACAGCCGGTGGCGCCCTGCCTTCGATAACGATAACGGACAAGACGAGTCGTACGCATGAGCGAGTTGCTGCACAGCGCCGAATTCTGGCAATACCTCAGTATCCCCGTTATTGCCGCATTGATCGGCTGGGTCACCAACTGGCTCGCCATCAAGATGACCTTCTACCCCCTGGAGTTTATCGGTGTGCGCCCCATCTGGGGCTGGCAGGGCATCATCCCCTCCAAGGCCCGTAAAATGGCGGCCAAGAGCGTGGATGCCACCATTTCCAAGATCGGCACGGTGCGCGAGATCTTCGAGCAGATCGACCCCCAGGTGCTCGGCGAGTACGTGGTGCAGACCGTCGAGCCCCGCACCGAGGAATACGTCGACGAACTCATGCTGCGCGAATACCCCACCTTCTGGGAGAACCTGCCCGCCTCGGCCCGCAAGATGGTGTATGACCGGGTCCGCCGCTCCACGCCGCAACTGGTGGACAACCTGGTGGACGACCTGTCGGCCAATATCGAGGGGTTGCTGGACATCAAGGGCATGGTCATCGAGCAACTGGCCACCGACAAGCGCCTGCTCAACCGGATTTTCCTGGAATGCGGCGAGAAGGAATTCCGCTTTATCGTCAACTCCGGACTCTACTTCGGCTTCCTGTTCGGGCTGGTCCAGATGGCGGTCTGGTATTTTTACCAGGCCTGGTGGGTACTGCCTTTCTTCGGCCTGCTGGTGGGTTGGGCCACCAACTGGATCGCACTGAACGTCATCTTTCGCCCGCTGCGCGAGCGCAAGGTGGGCCCGATCCTGCTGCAGGGACTGTTCCTCAAGCGCCAGCGGGAAGTGGCGGAATCCTTCTGCTACATCGTCACCCACGAGATCCTGACTGTCGGCAACATCATCAACGCCGTCCTCAACGGCCCCAACGGCGATCGCGCCAAGAACATGGTGCGCAAGCACATGAAGCCGCTGGTGGACGAAACCACCGGCATAGCGAAAGCGCTGACCCAGATGGCCTTCGGCCCCACCGGCTTCGCCACCCTGAAGAACCAGGTGGGTGAAAAGGCGCTGGAAATCTCCTCTTCCTCATTCAACAACCCGGTATTCGAAAAGGATCGGGCCGAAGCGGTGGAAAGCATCATGGTCGAACGTATGGTGGCGCTCAGCTCCGAAGAGTTCCAGGACCTGCTGCGTCCCTGCTTCCAGGAAGACGAGATCAAGCTGATCCTGGTGGGCGCCGCCCTGGGTTTCGCCGCCGGTGTGGCCCAGTTCATCTTCGTGTTTGGCGAGCAGTTCTCCTGACGCGTTGCACGCGGCCATTGCTGTGTAGCAATATCCTACGCTTTCAAAACGTGACACCTTTCACGCTGCTATGCTTGGGGAAGAGTCGCGACTGCATGAGGCCGTACGGATGTGGCGCCTGTTTCAATGGTTTAAACCAAACACTGCCGACCCGGCGAAACCGGCCCGCCGCAAAGGCGGGCTACTGAACCCGGTTGGTACGGACCCGGCTGACGAGGAGCTGACCCGCAGCGCCCTGATCCACCTTGAGAGCCACCTGTTCTGCTGGCTGCTCAACGCCTCACCGGCCGAACTGGCGCGGGATACGCCCCAGGCACCCATGGTGCTCACCCGGCTCCAGTCGGAGCTGGATGACGACAATCTGACGGAGCTGCCCCGCCAGCCCGCGGTCCTGCCCATGCTCATGCGGGCCCTCTCCGCGGAAGACACCAGCCGCCACCAGTTGGCCGAGATCATCCTCGGTGATCCGTCCCTGACCGAGCAACTGCTGCACGTGGCCAACAGTCCGTTTTTCCGGCCCAGCGACCAGCCGATCGAGTCCGTGGAGCACGCCATCTTCCTGCTGGGACTGGATGGCGTACGCAGCGTGGCCGCCGCCGCGGTCATGCGCCCGATGATGACCGCCCGGTCCAACCACGAAGCCCTGTTTACGCAGCGGGTCTGGCGCTGGGGCCTGGCCTGCGCCCGGGCCGCCGAACTGATTGCCCGCTCCCGCGGTGCCGATGGCAACGCCTTTTTCCTGGTCAGCCTGGTACCGGCACTGGCCTACATCACACTGCGCCGGGAAGTCGCGCGCATCTACCGCGCCCTGGATCAGGCCAGCCTGCCGGAAGCCTCCGTCATCCGCACGGCCCTGCGCACCCACGAATGGGATGTGGCCCGCCTGCTGTCGGCGCGCTGGGATCTGCCACCGCAGTACCAGGCCTACCTGATGACCGCCGAGCGCCCGCCGCCCAGGGGGCCGCACACGCCCATCAACGACGGCATCATCCTGGGGACCCGCGAGGTACTACGCCATGCCCATCAGCGCAACCTGCCGGAGGAGCAGCTGTTGCGGGCCCTGCAACTGGATGAACCCACTTTCGTGAAGATCCGCACCGCATTGCTTGGCATGCTGCGGGAGGCTCCCCATCCCTGAACGCCGTCAGGTCCGCGACTCCAGATCCTGCGCGGCAGGCGACTGGTGCAGGACTTCAGACATCGTGCGTGGATCGCGGCTGAAGTGGGCGTGGAGCTCCTTGGGCAGGACCCGCGGCAGGCGCCGGGCGAGGTGATCCTCATCGGCCCGCACCACCTGCAGGATATCGTCGATGGTGATCAGGTCGAGCGCGCGGCCCGGGACCAGGCAGTCGCCACCGGCGCCGGCCAGGTTCAGCAGACCACCGCGGATCAGCTTGTCGCTGACCCGCCGGGTGACCTCTCCCGGCACGCGCATCTGCTGCTCCAGTGTCTCTTGCTGGGGCGCCTTCCGGCCTTCACTGAACGGTTTGCACACCAGCCACATCAGCACCAGGGCCACCTGCTCCTGTAACTCCGGTGAGTAACGCACCCGGTACCGCTTGGACACAGCACCGGGGTTCTGCAGGTAATAGACAATACTGGCACCAATCAGCAGCAGGAGCCAGTTCAGGTACAGCCAGATCAACAGCACGATGCCGATCGCAAAACTGGAGTAGATGGCCGCGTAGCGTGCCGAACCCGCGACAAACGAGGCGAAAAGCATCCCCCCGGCCTGCCAGGCCACCCCCGCGATCAGCCCGCCCACGGCCGCATAGCGCAGCTTGACACGGGTATTGGGGATGAAGATGTAAACGAAGGTGAAGGCCAGCACCACCAGGAAGAACGGCGTGAAGCGGCTGAAAAAGAGGATCAGCGATCCCAGCGGCTCCACGGCCATCAGCGCCTGGATATAGGTGGAGGAGAAGATGGTGGCGGTGATGCCGATGGCACACACGATCAGCAGGGGGCCGACCGTAATCACGCTCAGGTAGTTGCTGAAGCGCTGGGCCAGCGAGCGCATCTGCGGCACCCGCCAGATCATGTTGAACGAGCGCTCGGTCTTCTGGACCAGGGAAATCACCGTATAGACCAGCAGCACCAGCCCGACCGACCCCAGGACCCCGACCTTGATGTTGTCGACGAAACTGAGGATCTTCTCCGCCATTTCGATGCCCTGCGGTCCCATGGGTTCGAAAAACTGGAACAGCAGCGGCTGGATACGCTGATGCACGTCCAGCGCCTTGAGCACCGAAAAGCTCAGGGCCAGCAGCGGGACGATGCTGAGCAGGGTCGTATAGACCAGACTCATGGCGTGGAGCGTCAATTGCCCGTTGATCACATCCCGGGTCACCGCATAGGCGGTGCGCCCCGTCCCGTAAAGCCAGGTCCAGGGCCAGTGCCGGGGTGGATTGGGGTTGGCCAGGATCCACTCTTCCGCGGCTCTGATACGTTCCTTGATTTCCGACAGGTTCACGGATGCTCCCTTGATTCCTGAAATCGACGTCTCGTCGGCAATATTTAACCGATTGAATCCGATACGCACGGCAAGACGATATAGGCTTTCAGTATGGCGCATTTTTGCGCTGCGCAGAAATGGGCCACGGGACAACTATCGGGAAAACAGAGAGTTTAGAGTAGCGAGCGGCCTCCCGGCATGTCCGTTCGGGAGGCTTTGGCTGATCCCCCGCGTCGGGGCGTAATCGCGATCCTGAGGACACCATCGCGCTGGTGCGAGAACAGGTCGTCGGCGTCGACAATGTCATCCAGGCGGAAACGGCGAGTCACCATGGCCGTCAGGTCCACCCGGCCGGAATCGATGAGAGGGGGCACGGCACATAAGACATCCTTTTCCCGGGAAACGGCACATCCCGTCATACGTGCCCAACTGACAGATCGCTCATTATAAAGGGGAATAGCGACGGGATAAGGCCATGACCGATCGGCGGTTTCAGGAGATCTGCCGGAACCAGGCCATCCGTCGCAGCAGTCGGATAACCGCGAACGACACCACCGCCACCACCGCCACGTCCAGCACCATGAACAGCCACAGTATGCCCTCGAAGTAACGCGACAGCGGCATGGTGGTGAAGATTATCAGCGGGTGGATCAGGTAGATGCCGAAAGACGCATCCGACCAGGCACTGATTCCCGGGCGCGCCTTCAGGCGATCCGCCTGTTGGCGCAGCAGGATAAAGATGGCGAAGGTACAGAGAATGACCAGGGGACCCAGGTTGTTCAGGACCAGGAAATCCTCGTGGATCCCGAAGCCCCGGTACAGCACCGCATTCAGACCGGCGCCGATCAGCACGGTCGCCACCACCACGCCCCACAGGGTCCCGCGCGAAAACCGGAAACGTTCCGGATAGCGGTCGATCACGTAGCCGCCCACGAAGTACAGGATGTAGAGTGGGAATACGGCGTACCAGGTGATGTCCGAGTCCGCCACTGCCTTGACCAGCAGTGAGCCCTGATCCAGGCAGGCGAACAGGAAGAACAGCACCGCCAGTGCCGCGAACTCCGCCAGCCCCGGCTTTTCCCCCCGGATGTACTGGTTCAGGAACGGCGCAAACAGCATCAGGCAGGCGAACATGGTCAGGTACCAGAGATGCCCGTAGCTGTGACCGGCCCGGATCATGGTGCCGGTCAGCGCCAGCAACGAGCGGTGGTCCGGGTTCCACAGGAAATACCCCAACACCAGGTAGACCAGGTTCCAGACGATGATCGGCGGCAGCAGGCGCCAGGCGCGTTTGCGCAGGAATTCCGGCGGCGCGATAGCCCGGCCCAGCAGGACGACGCCGGAGGCCATCACAAACAGCGGCACCGAGAAACGGCTGGCCGCATCCAGCAGGTTGGCAAACCACCAGTCAACGTCGCTGATGACGCCATACTGCTTGTAGAAGACGGTGCTGACGTGAATGGCAATCACCGCCAGGATGGCGATGACGCGGAGGTAGTCGATCCAGACTTTGTGTTGCATGCACTTCCCTAGGGTCGGCATGCGTCAGACCGGAGGCACAGCGAACTCCGTCCAACGGCGCGTTCGACACGTGAGGAACCGGGTCGTCGCCATCTGAGCGGCGTTGGACGCAATCCCCCGATACAAAGCCCGTTATTCTGGCAAGGATCAGGCAGGGCGAATATATCGCCTTCCGTTATACAGGAACAGGCGACACACCTGCACCCCGCCGGGCTAACCCGCCGATCGGCGCAGCGCCCACTCCACCTGTTCGCGCTTCATGGCAAAGGCCGGTTTGCCATCGCGCTCGGAGTAAAGCAGCAGATGGACACCGGTCACCCACCCCATGTCGAGGTAGGGCCGGCGCAACATGGGATACAGCCACGGCGCTGCGGCTGTCGGAGAATGCCACTCCAGGTCGTCCCAGAAGTGCACTGCATCCAGCTCGACCACCACCGGAAACTCGCTGGCCCGGAAATGCCGTGTGGCGACGGTTTCCACGATATCGCGGGTATTGAGGTGAATCAGGCCGACCCGCCGGTCTGCCCGGCAGGGTTCGATCACACCCCGACGGGACGCTTTCCCCCAGTCCTTTGCACTGATCACCCGGTAGAAATGCCTGATTTCCATCCTCGACGTCCTCTCCTCTCAACCCAGTCGCTCACCGCGCACCGGACATCCTCAGCCTGCCTGCTCGTAGGGCTCCGCCAGGCGCGCTTCGCGGGTAGCCCGGGCCCACCAACGCAGGCGCGAGGCCATCCGATGCAGCGCCGCCTCGGCCCGGCCCGGTTCAACGAGTTCCCCGTGATCGTCGAAGCAGCGCCAGATGTCGGCGAAGGCCACGCCGTCGCGCAGGGTCACCGCATGCAGTTCGGCAAACACCTGGCGTAATTGTTCCACGGCCCGGATGCCGCCGGACAAGCCGCCATAGCTGACGAAGCCGACCGGCCGGGTCTGCCACTCGTCGTAGGCCGAGTCGATCAACTGCTTCAGGACAGCCGGAAAGCTGTGGTTGTATTCCGGCGTCACCACGATGAAACCGTCCATCCCGGCGAGCCGCTGCTTTACCGTCATGGTCGAATCGCCATGGTGATTTTCGACAGCGGGTAACGCGGTCCGGGGGTCGATCACCTGGACGCGTAAGCCGTTCTCCCCTTGCAGGGTCCTGACCACCCAGGCTGTGACCCGATCGCACAGCCGCCCTTCCCGGGCACTTCCCATAATCACGCCAATATGCAGTGGTGCCGTCATTGCCTTGCTCCTTTCATTGTCATTGCGAGGTCCCTGAACGCATCAGGTTGGAAAGGAGCCTAGGACCTCAAGTAAACTTGAGGTAAAGCCAAACCTTCATAAAGGCTTGTTATGTCGACCATTAAATCGATCAATCGTCACCAGCCCCTGAGCGTGGGCGAGGTCAGCCGCCGCAGCGGGGTGGCCGTCTCCGCCCTGCACTTCTATGAACAGAAAGGGCTGATCCACAGCTGGCGTACCAACGGCAACCAACGCCGATACCATCGGGACATCCTGCGCCGCATCGCCGTGATCAAGGTGGCCCAGCGCCTGGGTATCCCCCTGTCGGACATCGCCGGAGCCCTGGAAACCCTGCCGGAAGGACGCACCGTGACGGCCGAGGACTGGCAGCAACTGTCCAATCGCTGGCGCGCGGACCTCGACGACCGTATCGACAAACTCACCCGTCTGCGGGATCAGCTGACCGACTGCATCGGCTGTGGCTGCCTGTCGGTGGAGGCCTGCCGGTTACGGAACCCGTCGGACACCCTGGGCGAGAACGGCAGCGGTCCACGCCTGCTGGATCCGGACGAAAGCCCCCCGGTCAAAAGATGAACAGGAACGCGCTTACCGGTATCATCGGAACAAGACGCCTTGCACTGACATGTCTCAACCCTCAGGAGTAACACCATGAAGACCTTGCGGATCGACATCGTGTCGGATGTCGCCTGTCCGTGGTGTGCGATTGGTTATGCACGCCTGAAGCAGGCCATGGACCAGCTTTCGGGCGAACTGGATTTCACCGTCGAATGGCACGCGTTCGAACTGAATCCCGACATGGCCCTGGATGGGGAGCCCATCCTGGCACACCTGAGCCGGAAGTACGGCCGCAGCCCGGAGGAAATGGAGGCCAACCAGGCCCAGATGATGACCATCGCCGAAGGGCTTGGCCTGAATTTCGCCGGCCTGCAGCAACGCTATTCCCGCAATACCTTCGACGCCCACCGGCTGCTCAAGTGGGCCCGGGAGCAGGGTCGCCAGACCGAGCTCAAGCTGGCGTTCTTCGAGGCTTACTTCGGCAAGGCGGAAAACATCTCCGACAAAGCGGTGCTGACAGGCTGTGTGGAGGCCGTTGGGCTGGACGCTGAAATGGCCCGGCAGATCCTGGATTCCGACGAGTATGGCGTCGCCGTCAGGGCCGACGAAGAACGCTACCAGCAAGCCGGCGTCACCGCCGTGCCGGCCTTTATCGTCAACCAGCGCTACCTGATCTCCGGCGCCCAGGAACCCGAGACCCTGGTCAATGCGTTCCGGGAGATCGCGGAAGACCGGATCGAAACCTCCCAGGCATAGATCCCCGGCCGGCCCGCGGGATCAAATGATCCCGCGGGCGGGCAAGTCTCACGCCAGAGCCGTTGTCCGCTGCTCGCCGCGCAGTTTGACCACATCCGTGCGGGGCGGCGCGCCGAACAGGCGGCTGTATTCCCGACTGAAGTGGGACGGGCTTTCATAACCCACCCGATAGCTGGCCGTGGCCGCTTCCAGTCCTTCGGACAGCATCAGGCGCCGGGCCTCGTGCAGGCGCAGCTTCTTCTGGAACTGCAACGGCGACATCCGCGTCACCTGTTTGAAAGTATGGAACAGGGCGGATTCGCTCATGTTCACCTCCTCGGCCAGATCCTTGACCCGCAGGCTCTCGGTAAAGCGATCCTTGAGCAGGTCGATCACCCGGGAAACCCGGTGGACCTGGGAATCCGCCACCGCGAACTTGCGCATCCGCGCGCCCATCTCGCCGATCAGCGCCCGGTAGATGATCTCACGGCGAATCAGCGGTGCCAGCACGCCGATATCCTGCGGCGTATCCAGCAGGCTGGTCAGGCGGGTCACCGCGTCCAGCATGCCCAGATCCATTCGCGCCAGGCAGAGGCCGCAACTGGCTTCCGGGCAGGTTTCCGCAGCGGCGTCCAGCGGCAGTTGACTGCCCATTTCCAGGACCAGGTTACTGACCTCCTGCGGGTCGACGGTGATCTTCATCGCCAGGTACGGCTCCTCCTTCGAGGCATGAAGCACCCGCCCCAGCACCGGCATATGAACCGATGACACCAGGTAGGAAAGTGGGCCGTAGACCAGCTCCCGGTCGCCGAAATTCACGGTCTTGCTGCCCTGGACAATGAACGCCAGGGACGGGTCGTAGACCGATGACACACAGCTGGTCGACGAGTCCGAACCGACAACGTCGAGGCCCGGAATCGCGGTGCTGCGGAGCTGCCGGTCCACCGGCGTGGCCCGCATGATGTTGTCGGCCAGCTTCAGGCGCAATCGCTCAAGCTCGGGATCGACGGTGGTGGTCGCATTCAGGGAAAAGTCCAGGTTCTGATCCTGGACCGGTGTGGAAAGATCGGTATCGGGCACGGTGCATTCTCCTGCCGGTCGATGGCATCACCAAAACGCCAACCAGTATACTCAGCCGCCCGGAACTGTGAGTAAATAGTGACCGAGATTCGCAGAAATAGGCAACCACCCAACAGGAATGGGCAAACCTCAACTTCCGTATGCCTAATCCTCCAGATTACTAGCCGGATCCTCCAGAATCCGTCAATCGCCAGAGCAGGCATTATACGACCCACCGGAAGCCAGAAAAAACTGACACCTGCGTGCAAAATTGTGCATCCCAGGCGTCATGCCGACGATCCCGGAGTCCGGCCAGAGTGCGCTGGGGCGCCGCTTCGCCAAAGCGGCCCGGTAGCGAATTTCAGGTACTCAACAATAGCCCATACAGAATTAGGCAAGCACTTCGCAGAAACTGGATACCCCTTTTCAGGCCCCAGCCCCTAAAGTAGCTCTACATCTTCGATGGAGTTCCCGAACACTGTCCCTGCCAGTAGTGGCCCCATTCCATAAAGGACAGGCCCGGGAGACTCAGTCTGTGCCAACCCGCGACGTTTGCTGGAAAACATCCATACACCAGGAGAGAACACCTGATGGACTCATTTAAAGAAGGAGCCCGTATTACCGGCCTGACGCTGCTTGTCATCCTTATGGTGACCTTTGGACTGGCCGGCTGCGATGCCCACAGCGAGGAAGCCGCCGCGACACCGCCGCCACCCGCCGTCGACGTGGCCCAGGTGGAGCCGGCGCCCATCACCCTGTGGGACGGATTTACCGGCCGCATCGCCGCACCGGAAAGCGTGGACTTACGCCCCCGGGTCAGCGGTTACATCGACAAGGTCGCCTTTGCGGAAGGGGAAATGGTCAAGCAGGGTGACCTGCTGTTCCAGATCGATCCCCGCCCCTACCAGGCACGCGTGAACGCCGCCAACGCGGATCTCGGCCGAGCCCAAAGCCAGCTGAAGCTGGCGAAGAGCGAAGCCGATCGCGCCCTGCACCTGCTGGATGGCCACGCCATCTCCCGGGAGGAGTTCGACCAGCGCCAGGCCGCCCTGGCCGAAGCCCGCTCCAATGTGGATGCCGCCCGGGCGGCTTTGGATAGCGCGAAGCTGGATCTCGAATACACCCACATCCGCGCGCCGATTGACGGTCGAGTGAGCCGGGCGTACGTCACCCGGGGCAACCTGGCCACCAGTGACCAGACCCTGCTGACCCGCGTCGTCTCCGTGGATCCGATGTACGTGTACTTCGAAACCGACGAACAGACCGCCCTGAACAACCTGGGCCGGCTGGATGGCGACACCCCGCCGCAGGTCAAGGTCAGCCTCGCAGGCGAACCGGGGTTCGACCACACCGCCACCCTCGACTTCGTGGATAACCAGTTGGACGCCAGCACCGGCACCCTGCAATACCGAGCCGTGATGGCCAACCCGGACGGTCAGTTCCGTCCAGGCCAGTTCGCCCGGGTACAGATGCCGGTGGCCGACCTGAGCCAGGCCCTGCTGGTGGACCAGAAAGCGGTGATGGCCGACCAGGATCGTCGCTACGTCTATGTGGTGGGCGATGACAACACGGCCAGTCGCCGCTACGTCGAGCCGGGCCGGAGTTCAGACGGCATGCTGGTCATCGAGGATGGCCTCAAGCCCGGCGAGCGCGTGGTGGTCAACGGCCTGCAGAAAATCCTGATGCCGGGCATGCCCGTCGCCCCGGAACAGGTGGCCATGCGGCCAGACCAGCGCAAGCAGGCACAGGTCGCCAGCGCCCAGTAATACCCCGACTTTCCGTAACTGAACAGGAACTGGCCTGCCCTCTTTGAGGGTGGGCCCAGGGAGACTTTGCATGAATATTTCCCGCTTCTTCGTGGACAGGCCGATCTTTGCGTCGGTGTTGTCCATCATCATCTTCGTAGTGGGGTTGATCAGCATTCCCGGCCTGCCGGTGAGCGAGTACCCGGATGTGGTGCCGCCCAGCGTCCAGGTCACCGCCCGTTACCCGGGCGCCAACCCCAAGACGATCTCCGAGACCGTCGCCACGCCGCTGGAGGAATCCATCAACGGCGTGGAAGACATGATCTACATGAAATCCGTCGCCGGCAGTGACGGCACCCTGTCCCTGACCGTCACCTTCAAGCTCGGCACCGATCCGGACCGGGCCCAGGTGCAGGTGCAGAACCGGGTGACCCAGGCCCTGCCCCGGCTTCCCGAAGACGTGCGTCGCCAGGGCGTGACCACCAAGAAGCAGTCGCCCAACCTGATGATGGCGGTGCACCTGCTGTCGCCGGACAACACCTTCGATGCGACCTACATCCGCAACTACGCGGTGCTGCACATCCGTGACGAGCTGGCCCGGATTCCCGGCGTCGGCGAAGCCGGCCTGTTTGGCGCGGGCGACTACGCCATGCGCCTGTGGATCGACCCGCAGCGGGCCGCCGCCCACAACATCACCGCCAGCGATGTCGCCAAGGCGGTGCGCGAGCAGAACATCCAGGTGTCCGCCGGCCAGATCGGTGCCCAGCCGATGCCGGGCAAGAACGACTTCCTGATCTCCATCAACGCCCATGGGCGCCTGAAAACCGCCGACGAATTCGAGAACATCGTCATCAAGACCGACGATGACGGCCGCGTCGTGCGACTGCGTGACATCGGCCGGGCCGAACTCGCCGCCTCCCAGGATTCCCTGCGGGCGCTGCTGAACGGCAAGCAGGCGGTGGCGCTGCCGATCTTCCAGTCGCCGGGTTCCAACTCCCTGGAAGTGTCCGCCGCCGTGCGGGCCAAAATGGCCGAACTGGACGACAACTTCCCCAAGGGCCTGACCTGGGAAGTGGCCTATGACCCGACCGTGTTCGTCAGCAGCTCCATCGAAGCGGTCATCTCCACCCTGCTGGAAGCGGTCGGCCTCGTCGTGCTGGTGGTCATCCTGTTCCTGCAGACCTGGCGCGCGTCGCTGATTCCACTGCTGGCCGTGCCGGTGTCGATCATCGGGACGTTCGCGGTGCTGTCGGTGCTGGGCTTCTCCATCAACACCCTGACCCTGTTCGGCATGGTGCTGGCCATCGGTATCGTGGTGGATGACGCCATCGTGGTGGTGGAAAACGTCGAGCGGAACATCGAGGAAGGCCTCAAGCCCATCGCCGCGGCCCACCAGGCCATGCGCGAGGTGAGCGGGCCGATCGTGGCGATTTGCCTGGTGCTGTGTGCGGTGTTCGTCCCCATGGCGTTCCTGGACGGCATCACCGGCCAGTTCTACCGCCAGTTTGCCGCTTCCATCGCCATTGCGACCGTGATCTCCGCGATCAACTCGCTGACCCTGTCGCCGGCGCTGGCCGCCACGCTGCTGAAAAGCCGCGGCGCGCCCAAGGATCTCCCGGCTCGCCTGATCGACCGCCTGTTCGGCTGGCTGTTCCGGCCGTTCAACCGCTTCTTCGATCGGAGTGCCCACGGCTACCAGGGCTTCGTGAAGCGCAGCCTGCGTACCCGCGGCTTGGTGTTCCTGATCTACGTGGCGATGCTGGGCGGTACCTTCTACCTGTTCAACCAAGTGCCCGGCGGGTTCATCCCCACCCAGGACAAGACCTACCTGGTGGGCAGTATCCGCCTGCCGGAAGGCGCGTCGCTGGACCGCACCGAAGACGTGGCCCGTAAAGTGAGCGACATTGCCATGGACACCGACGGCGTGTCCTACGCGGCGGCCTTCGTCGGCTTCAACGCGCTGCAGGGCACCAACACGCCCAACATCGGCACGGTGTTCATCCTGTTCGACGACTTCGACAAGCGGGACAAGACCGCGCAGCAGATCGCCGGCGAGATCAACGCCAAGCTGGCGGGCATCAAGGAAGGCTTTGCCGTGACCTTCATGCCGCCGCCGATCTTCGGTCTGGGCGCAGGGTCGGGGTACTCGCTGTACGTGCAGGATCGTAACGGCGCGGGCTACGGCGCACTGCAGAACGCCACCAACCAGCTCGCCGGCACCCTCAGCCAACAGACCGGACTGAGCTATCCGTTCAGCTCCTACCAGGCCAACGTACCGCAGCTGGATGCGGACGTGGACCGGCGCCAGGCCAAGGCACAGGGTGTCAGTCTGGACGAACTCTACGGCACGCTGCAGTTCTACTTCGGCTCGCTGTACCTGAACGACTTCAACCTGTTCGGCCGCACGTATCGCGTGGTGGCCCAGGCGGACGCGCCCTACCGGGACGACGTCAGCGACCTGGAGCACCTGTTCGTGCGCAACGACCGCAATGAGATGGTGCCGCTCAGTTCCATGGTCACCCTCAAGCGCAGCTACGGTCCGGATCCGGTCATCCGCTACAACGGCTACCCGGCGGCGGACCTGATCGGCCAGTCCGACCCGTCGATCCTGTCCTCCGGCGAGACGCTGGAGAAGGTCGCCGAGGTCGCCGCGAAAACGCTGCCCCGGGGCATGGACATCCAGTGGACGGACCTGAGCTTCCAGCAGATTACCCAGGGCAACGCGGCGATGATCGTCTTCCCGCTCGCCGTCCTGCTGGTGTTCCTGGTGCTGGCAGCACTCTACGAGAGCTGGGTGCTGCCGCTGGCGGTCATCCTGATCGTGCCCATGTGTCTGCTCGCCGCGCTGTTCGGCGTCTGGCTCACCGGCGGTGACAACAACGTGTTCGTCCAGGTGGGACTGGTCGTCCTGATGGGACTGGCCTGCAAGAACGCCATCCTGATCGTGGAATTCGCCCGCGAGAAGGAGATGGAAGGCATGGACACCATCAGCGCCGCGCTCGAAGCCTGCCGCCTGCGGCTGCGCCCGATCATCATGACCTCGGTGGCCTTCATCGCCGGCGTGGTGCCGCTGGTGCTGGCCTCCGGCGCCGGCAGCGAAGTGCGCAACGCCATGGGCATTACCGTGTTCAGCGGCATGATCGGCGTGACCCTGTTCGGCCTGCTGCTGACCCCGGTGTTCTACGTGGGCCTGCGCCTGCTCAGTGGCAAGTCGCTGGCCGTTGAACCGCCTGCCCTGACTCACCAGACCGGAGACCACCATGCGTAAACGTTTCCTGGCCCTGGCGCCCCTGCTGCTGGCAGGGTGCGCCGTCGGCCCCGACTATCAGGCGCCGGATGTGCAGGCGCCGGAGCAATTCACGGAATCCGACAGCACGGCCGCCTTCTCCGCGGCCGACGAGGCCCGCTTCTGGGGTGGCTTTGACGATCCCCTGCTGGCGTCGCTGATCCAGGATGTCCTGACCGACAACCCGAGCCTGCAGGCCGCCCTGGCCCGCTACCAGCGTGCCGATGCCCTGGTCCGCGGCAGCAAGGCCGAGCGGTTGCCCGAGATCGGGGCGAGCGCTTCGGCGGCGTCACAGCACCTGGCCGTTGCCGAGCGTTCGGGCAGCTCCGACGCCAACATCGACCTCTACGAGGTGAACGCCAACGCCAGTTGGGAGCTGGACCTGTTCGGTCAGCTGCGGCGCGCCAGCGAAGCCGAAGTGGCCCGCCTGCAGGCCGCCGGCTCAGAGGTGAACGCGCTGAAGGTGTCCCTGGCCGGAGAGATCGCCGCCAGCTACTTCGAGCTGCGCGGGCTGCAACAGCAGCTGTCGGTGGCCCGGGGCAACGTCCAGATCCAGCGGGATTCCCTCGACATCGTACGTTCACGCCTGGACGCGGGACGCAGCACCCGGTTTGACGTCCGCCGCGCCGAGGCGCAACTGGAGCGCACCCGCGCCGCCCTGCCCCAACTGGAAGCGGACGTGCGTGTGCAGATGCACCGGATTGCCGTGCTGACGGGACGAGCACCGGGCGAGCTGATCCCGCGACTGTCGGCGCCGGAACCGTTGCCGACCGCGTTGCCGGTGATTCCGCCGGGCACGCCCGGAGACGTCCTGCGCCGACGCCCGGATATCCGCGTCGCGGAACGCCAACTGGCCGCCGCCACGGCGGATATCGGGGTCGCCACGGCGGACCTGTATCCGCACTTCAGTCTGAACGCGCTGATCGGCTCCGTCGCCCTGGACAGCGGTAACCTGTTCACCGGCTCGGCGGAATCTCGCTCCATTGGCCTCGGCATCGACTGGTCATTCCTGAACTTCGGCCGGGTCCGTTCCCGGATCGATGCAGCCGATGCGGATGCCCAGGCGGCCCTGGCGAACTACCGACAGGTCATCCTGGACGCCCTGGAAGAAACCGAGAACCGCCTGGTGCGCTACCAACGCGCCCAGCAGCGGACCCAGCGACTGGCCGCCAGCGCGGACGCCGCCAGGGATGCCGCGCAGCTGGCTCGCACGCGCTATGAGCAGGGTTATATCGGGTACTTCGAGGTGCTGGATGCCGAGCGCGAGCAACTGGACAGCGAGAACGCCCTGGAACAGGGCCGGACCGCGTCGGTGCTGGCGATGGTGAACCTGTACCGGGCGTTGGCGGGGGCTCCGGGAAGCGCCGAACAGGCCACGGCGTCAAAAGCACCGGCGGAGTCCGACGGACCGGCTTGAGCCCATAAGGTACCCGCCATGTAGCGGACGCTTTAGCTTCCGAGCCGTCCTTCGGGACGGCCGATATGCCGACACTGGGGCCCTGACGGGCCCTCCGAAGCGTCGGCTACAGACTCCCCAACCAAAGAGGCCGGCAGGTTTCCCCGCCGGCCTCTTTCATTTCAAACACATTTTCACGCCTGAGCCGCCCGCACCTCCGGACTCGCCTCGCCATTTTCATCCAGCGCATGCTCGGCTCCAGCCTAACGCCAGCTCTTCCTCGTCGGTCCTAGCCATCAGGGACAGCAGCACATATGCACAACGTCCTGGGCCCCGACTCAGCCAAGCTACCTCAGAAAGCCGTATGCAAAACCTAAAAGCCCCGCCAAGAGAGGGAACACAAACGCCCTGCAAACCAGACGTAACTACCATTTCCTCTGACTATTTTTAAGCCTGCATTCAGAGCTAACATACCCAATACAGCAATAGCTATTGCGCCACGCAGCAGGTCGCCATCGAGCCACCATGTTCCCGCGATAGCCGCCAGCAGATAGGTGGTAGCCAATGCAAAAGAGGTGATCAGACCGTTAAGCTGTCTATCTCTTGGCATGAAATGTTTGCTGCTCATCTTTTGATGATCACTACACGATGATCTCGCCGAAAACCTTCTTCAGTCAGTAGGATAGGCAGTGATAGGATCAATTAACCCATCGCCACCATCATCCCTGACGACCAAGTCTCTTTCCTTTTAATTCACATAAACATAGTATGTCGTAATTTCTGGAAGCTCCCTATACAAATATAATTTTGAGCCCTTTGGCAACACTCCTTCATTATCAGGTGATACTTGCAGACTTACCGTGTGTTTTAACTCATATACGCGGGAATTTGATGCCTTATATGTAGCAAGCCAATATCCAGCGCCAAACGAAATAGCGCTAAATATCGCGCAAAACAGCATTGCGCTCTTACTCATTAATTAAGACCTAATTGCACCAGTCAAGTTAGAAGCAACCGACGCCTGAAAGCGACTAGTGACGCGAAATCATATTGAAAATCCAAATAACAGCCAATTGAGCACAGGCACTAACCAGCCGCATAGCAGTTTTCGTTTTCCCAAACCAAGAAGCTTTCCCCATCATAGGCACCTACAACTAATACCTTCAATTCAAGAGCAAGCTTTTTAAATTCTCTAAAGCTAGCCTTCTTTGGGTCGAAATCCCTACCAAATCCTGCACAAAGAAAATGCCAGCTTTCATTAACAGCAGTAACAATTTCCTGCACCTTCTCTAACCGAAAGCTATCACCTGAAATCGCATGATACACTTCTTCGCCAATAGAGAAGGCCGACTCAGAGAGTCGGCCGATTATGTCGGGATCACTGGGCCTAGCCATTACATCTTCGAAAATACATGTTTTTATAACCTTTCCCTCGAATAACCCTTTAACATATAAAGTCAGCAAGCTTCCACAACTACCTTTAGCCTTTACCGAATAGAAGGCATCACCTTTATATATTTTTTTTGCACCACCTATACCATTTTTTATCAAGCCACCAGAGGAGAAGTCATAAAGCTTTTGAGAATCCACATCTTCCGGAGCATAAGCCCAGACTTCCCCGTGATCTAGAGGAACATTCTCAAGTAAAGCACCTGAAAGACCCGTATTAACGGACAAGGATTCCCTGATCCAGTCTAATGCGCGGGCGTCCAATTCATGCTTTGAAATATTGGTCATTTCGGCTTAACACTTCCGTCAGGATAAACTCGGGCTCCGCCCTTCTTACGATCTGTATAATCCCAATGAGGACCTACCGGCGGCGCATGATCTAAATCCGGATGAACGCTCACATCCGGATTATCGGGATTAACATAGCCACCTCTTTTACCACCAGGGGCGTCTGGCCCCCTCCATGGCCATTCAGCACCGTCAGGACTGATTGGAGGCTTAGATGGATCGTTCCAATCCAATTCTGGAACCTCATCCGAGCCCGGACACCACTCATTATCCTCAGAAATATCTTCGTTGTTGTATATCAACCAATCTACTAGTGCCGCCCCACCAAGCGCTGCACCATAACCCAACCACTTAGGCCAAGCTACATCAGTAGGATCGGGAATCGCTGTATCCGTGCCAATCCACCCACCAACCACAGCAGTAGCTGATTTGCCATAGGAATCGATATAGTTGATCGGGTTCCCGCCAACATAAACGTAGGTATTGATACCGCCCCGCAATCCAATAGGATCACTTTGTACGAGTCTACCTATAGATGGATCGTAATCCCTATAGTAATTGTAATAGAGCCCTCTTTCGTTATCCCAGTATTGACCTGGGAAACGCAGATTAAATTTAAGATCGCGACCATCTCCATCGACATCTTCGTCTGGCAAACTATCCCCGAAAGGACGTAAATCCCATTGCCACAAAAGCTCACCAGACTGATCCGTTATGGCTACAGGCGCATCAATCTGGTTTGAGCTGACGTAATAGAGCTCACCGTCTTCAAGCAGACCAACCGGCTTGCTTCCTGCCCAGACAATTTCCTGGCGGGCGTTCCCTTGATCGTCGTATTCCCCCATCAGGCTTGCACCGTCATAGACGAAGCGAGTTTTGGTCACGGTTTCAATCTGTTGACCAAACCGGCAATGCAGAAACCGCTCAAGGAACCAGTTATGGGTGAGATGCGTGGCCATGCAGGAAATGTCCCGATGGTTCACCTTGCCATCCTGGTTAAGGTCGGCTCGAACCGGCGATTCTCTGTGATGAATGATCTCCAGCAGTGTCAACAAATCCGCAACGGATTTACGGCCATCCTGGTTGAGGTCTGCGCTAATCTGATAGGTTTCCTGGGTTCGCTTGAACGCCCGCGCGCCCATGGCGTTGTATCCGTACTCTGCCGTATCGCCGCCGTCGACGCTGACCAATCGGTTTCTGGCGTCATACTGGTAGGTAGTCGGCCCTGCAAAAGAAAAACTGAAATAAAGACAATGAGTTGGCTTTGTTTCAAAGTATAATATCCAGCATAAATCGCCCTGTTTCACTCAGAATCCGGAAGAAATGCCCATGATCCCACGGGATAAACGCCAGGCTCCGCAGCGAGAT
>NZ_SJDL01000032.1 GCF_004327985.1 Marinobacter halodurans | reverse complement strand
CTGTCTCTGGTCAGTTTGCTGGATACGATAAACCGGCTTCAGAGCCAATCATGAACCGCCGTGGTACGGAACCGTATGCCCGGTGGTGTGAGAGGACGGGGGAGGCAACTCCCCCTCCTACTCGATTGTGCGGAGGCAAACGGGCGCTTATCGCAGGAATCGCGCCTGTGCTATGCTCAGCGCCCTGTACTGGATTGAGCTGAACTATGCCGTTGCCGGAACGTATTGTGCTCGTGGGCCCGATGGGGGCTGGAAAAAGCACGATTGGCCGTCTATTGGCCAGAGAACTGGGCTATCGCTTTATCGACTCCGACCGCCTCATCGAAGAGCGCTGCGGGGCCAATATCCCGTGGATATTCGACGTCGAGGGTGAGAGCGGCTTCCGGACCCGCGAGAGCAATATTCTCGAAGAATTGTCCCACGAAACCGGTGCGGTGATTGCCACCGGCGGCGGAGCGGTCATGCGGGAGGAAAACCATGCCTGCCTGCGTCGGGGTGCGCTGATCGTCTATCTCAAGACATCGGTGGATCAGCAGTTCGAACGGACCCGGCGCGATCGCAATCGCCCCCTGCTCCAGCAGGAGGATCCCCGTGCCGTACTGCAGGACCTGTTCGACCGACGCAACCCGATATACAGCCGCCTGGCTGATATCGTGATGATGACCGATAAAAAGAGTCCCAGGCTTGTGGTGCGTCAACTCCTCAACCGCATCAAGCCACGCACCTCCCGCAAGAAACGTCACCTGAGAAAGGAAGGACACAAGCATGCCTGACGTCGCGCGCACACTAACGGTGGATCTCGGCGACCGCAGCTACCCGATTCTGATTGGCCAGGGACTGCTCGGATCCGCCGACCTGTCATCCTATGTCAAGGGGGATCGCGCCCTGATCGTCACCAACGAGACGGTGGCGCCGCTGTACCTGGAGCGCGCGACCGGATCCTTCCCCGGCAAGGCAGTTGACAGTGTGGTGTTACCCGACGGCGAACGGTACAAGAACTGGGAAACGCTGAACCTTATTTTTGACGCATTGCTGGAAAAACGGCACACGCGGAAAACCACCCTGGTTGCCCTGGGCGGTGGCGTGATCGGCGATATGACCGGCTTTGCCGCTGCCTGCTACCAGCGTGGCGTTCAATTTATCCAGATCCCGACCACGCTGTTGTCACAGGTGGATTCTTCGGTCGGTGGCAAGACGGGGATCAACCACCCGCTGGGTAAGAACATGATCGGCGCGTTCCATCAGCCGGAGGTGGTGCTGATCGATACCGATACCCAGGGCAGTCTGCCGCCACGGGAGCTGCCCGCCGGGCTGGCGGAGGTCATTAAGTATGGCCTGATTCGTGAGCCGGCTTTCCTGGAGTGGCTGGAGGACAACATGGCCGCCCTCCGGTCGCTGGATGCGGTCGCTATGGTTGAGGCCATTTACCGGTCCTGCGCCTGCAAGGCGGACGTTGTCGCCGTGGACGAGAAAGAAGGCGGGTTGCGCGCCATCCTCAATCTTGGTCACACGTTTGGCCATGCCATCGAGACATTTACCGGGTACGGCACCTGGCTTCATGGTGAAGCTGTGGGAACCGGCATGCTGATGGCGGCTGACCTGTCCTGTCGTCTCGGTTATCTGAGTGCTGACGACTTGGAGCGTGTTGTCCGTGTCCTGCAAAGTGCCGGCCTGCCGCTCGAACCACCTGCGGACATGACGCCGGAGGATTTCCTTCGGCTGATGGCGGTCGACAAAAAAAATGTCGATGGTGCGCTGCGCCTGGTCCTGTTGGAGTCGCTCGGCAAGGCGGTCGTAACGTCCGACTTCCCCACGCAAAAGCTTGAAGAGACGCTCGCCCGGTTCTGCAGTCGAGTATCGTGACCCCCTGACACGGAAGGTGCCATGGCAGTTGATGAACAGTTGACCAGCGATCCCGGTGGCCTGTTTCAGCGGCTCCAGTCCCGCTACGGCCTGGGGCAGGATCCGCTCGCCATGGATGTTCCGTTTTACCCCGGTGGACAGCGCGAGTATGCGCTGGAAACCCTGCGTCATCTTGCCGCATTCGGTGATATGGCGATTATCGTTACCGGTGCGCGTGGTGCCGGCAAGACGCGAATGCTGGCGGAGCTGGTTCGGCACGAGACGGAGCGCCTTGATTTCCAGCGCCTGAACCGTACCGACCTGGCCAGCGAACAGGCCCTGGCCGATCGCCTTCTGGCCATCGCCCATCAGGGCCTGGCGACGGGGCGAACCGTCCGCGACGCCATCTACAATTTCTTCAGGTGGAGTGAAAAAGCCACCCTCAAAGGCCGGCGGATCGTGCTGCTGGTCGACGATGCAGGCCACCTTCCGGCCCCGTTGTTGCGAATGCTGGTGGCGGCGTTTACCCACGCCGACCGGAGCCAGGCCGCAGTCCCGGTGCTGGCCGGTTCGGACACACTGCTGGACATGCTGGATAGCGAGGGCGGCGGGCTGCAGCATCAGGTGCACCAGATACATCTGCGCCCGCTGACCCGGGAAGAGGTAGCCGATTACCTGCGGCCCCGGATCGCCAGGGCCGGCGGTGATCCGGAGCTGCTGTTGACGGCGGGTCACCTGAAGAAGCTTCATGAACTGGGTCAGGGCAGTTTCGGGCGGCTCAAGCGGACCGCGCCCGCTGTTTGGCTGGACATCGCCGGACATCAACCCGTCGCCAGGTCGGGGCCCCGTTTCAGCCCGCGCCAGTGGTCGTTACCGCTTGCGATCGTGGCGCTTCTGGGTACTTCCTGGCTGGTGGTTTCATGGCAGTATGACGATGTGGTGGCTCACCAGCCTGATGAAGCCCCTGCCCCGGTAGCGCGAAAAACGGTTCGGTTGGGTCCGGGCGAGGATGCGTGGCATCCCGAGACGGATGGGGCGGGGCAGGGCCGGGGCCCGACGCCCGAAACGCCGTTGGGAGGCCAGGATGACGTGGTGACCCAGGGGGCATCCGTCCGGGAGGCCGCGCCTGAAAAAGAGCCGGTTGAAGGTGGCGGTCAGCCGACTGAGCCGTCGTCGGTTGCTTCCAGCGAGATATCTGAAGACAGAGCAGCCCCGGAGGCCGGGAGCGCGCAGCCGGCGAGCGGGGATTCCGGCTCCGAAGCGGTTGCGCTGACCGGCTCAGAGCCAGGTCGGACCGAGTTGCCGGAAAAGCCTGTCAGTCAAACAGCGGCAGCCGATTCCACTCCCGCCGAACCGGTGGCAGGGCAGTCCGGGATGGAGGCGCCTGCGGAGGCTGTTACCGAGGCTCCCAAGAGCAAGGCGGCACCCGCCTTCAAGCCGCAGAACCCCGCCCGGTTCAGGTCGGTGGAGGCCCTGCGCTCGGGGTCGGGCCTGACGGTTCAGTTTATCGCGGGGTATGAAGAAAAGACCGCCACGGATTTCCTGAATGAGCATCCGGGCGTGGACGGACTGGTCTACACTCGCTCTACACGGAAGGGTAAACCGTGGTATGTTGTGATTTACGGACAGTTCTCCAGTCGTGACGAAGCCCGGCAGGCCCTGAACGCATTACCCGAAGGTTTGTCCGAGCATGACGTCTGGATCCGCTCCCGGTCCGGGCTCTGATACCGCGCTACTGTCAGCCGGCCGGATCTGGAGCTGACATGGCGTTGTCGCCAGGGAATGCGTAGTCCCCGGCGCATACGGCGCGATTTTTATTCTTTTTTGTTCCAACCCAATCAATCTTTTATTCCGTTAATAAGCTAAAAAGTGCTCAATGATTTGAGTACGTATTACTGCGCATGTAAAATAGCCAGCCCCCATTTTCAGTGTCATTGGGCGATGCACCTCGGCTCTGTGCCTATCCCATTGATTGAAAAGAATATTTTAGTGAGAGAACGCTTATGATGACAGGTTTGTATCATCCCGGTGAGTTCAGGGACAACTGTGGATTTGGCCTGATTGCCCACATGAAGGGCGAGGCCAGCCACAAGTTGCTGCAAACTGCCATCGAGTCGCTGACCTGCATGACCCACCGTGGTGGCATTGCGGCGGACGGCAAGACCGGTGACGGCTGTGGTTTGTTGCTGCAGAAGCCCGACGCATTCCTGCGCAAGGCTGCGAAGGCCAGTCTGGGCAAGACGCTGGGCGACCTTTACGGCGTCGGCATGATTTTCCTCGATCAGGACGAGAAGAAGGCGGAACGGGGCCGTAAAACCCTGGAAAAGCATCTTGTCGATCAGGGGCTGGAAGTCGTTGGCTGGCGTGAAGTGCCGACGGACAGCGGTTGTCTCGGTCCGATGGCGATGGACTGTCTGCCGCGCATCGAGCAGGTTTTCGTGGAACCGGCCGGCAAGGACGAGAAGGCATTCGGCATCGGCCTGTTCCTGGGGCGTCGCCATGCCGAGCGCGAGATGGCCGACGATCCCGAATTCTACATCTGCAGCCTGTCGCATAAGACGATCTCTTACAAAGGCCTGATGATGCCGGTGGACCTGCCCACCTTCTATCACGACCTGGGCGACCCCGATCTGCACACGGCCATCTGCGTCTTTCACCAGCGCTTCTCCACCAACACCATGCCGCGCTGGCCGCTGGCGCAGCCATTCCGCTTCCTGGCGCACAATGGCGAGATCAATACCGTCGAGGGTAACCGGAACTGGGCGATCGCCCGTGCCTCCAAGTTCAAGTCGCCGGATCTGCCGGATCTGCAGACCCTGCAGCCGCTGGTAAACCGGACCGGTTCCGACTCCTCCAGTATGGATAACATGCTGGAAATCCTGCTGGCCGGGGGCGTCGACCTGTTCCGCGCGGTACGTATGATGATTCCGCCCGCATGGCAGAATGTGGACACCATGGATTCCGACCTGCGGGCCTTCTACGAGTACAACTCCATGCACATGGAGCCGTGGGACGGTCCGGCCGGTCTGGTACTTTCCGATGGACGTCATGCGGTCTGCATGCTGGACCGCAATGGTCTGCGGCCGGCGCGCTGGGTCATCACCAAGGATGACTTCATCACACTGGCGTCCGAGATCGGCACCTACAGCTACAAGCCGGAAGACGTTGTGGCCAAGGGCCGTGTCGGACCGGGTCAGATGCTGGCCATCGATACCGAGTCCGGCGAAGTCCTCCACACCCGGGATATCGACCAGCGCCTGAAGAGCGCACAGCCCTACAAGCGCTGGTTGCGTGAGAATGCCCTGCGGGTCGAGGCGACGCTGAACCAGGACACCCCGGAATTCAAGTTGATGGAAAGCGATGAGCTGAAAGTCCATCAGAAGATGTTCCACGTGTCCTTCGAAGAGCGTGACCAGGTGCTGCGGCCGCTGGCCGAGAACGGGCAGGAAGCTGTGGGCTCGATGGGCGACGATACGCCGATGGCGGTGTTGTCCAGCAAGGTGCGTCACGTGGCCGACTTTTTCCGTCAGAAGTTTGCCCAGGTGACCAACCCGGCGATCGATCCGCTGCGCGAATCCATCGTGATGTCCCTGGAAACCTGTCTGGGTGCTGAGCAGAATGTCTTCGAGGAAACGCCGGATCACGCCAACCGGATTATCCTGTCGACGCCGGTCCTGTCGCCGGCCAAGTTCCTGCGCATCGAGAGCAACGACCGACCGGGCTTTGAAGTGGCCCGCGTCCGGCTGAGCTATCGCCCGGAACTGGGGCTCAAGCAGGCCATTGAAGCCGTTTGCGCCGAGGCCGAGCAGGCCGTGCGCGATGGCAAGGTGCTGTTGATCCTGAGCGACAAGGACCTCAAGGAAGGCGAGCTGCCGGTGAACGCCATGATGGCGACCGGTGCCGTACACCACCATCTGGTACGGCAGGGGCTGCGTTCCGATTCCAACCTGATCATCGAAACCGGCTGGGCCCGGGACCCGCATCACTTCGCGGTGCTCTTCGGTTTTGGCGCGACGGCCGTCTACCCTTACCTGTCGTACCAGATCCTCAATGACCTGATCCGCACCGGTGAGGTCATGATGGATCCGATCGAGGCCAAGAATAACTACCGTAAAGGTATCAATAAGGGCCTGCTCAAAATCCTGTCCAAGATGGGCATCTCGACCATGACCTCCTATCGGGGGGCCCAGTTGTTCGAAGCCATCGGGCTGGCTGACGAAGTGGTTGATCTGTGCTTCTGCGAGGTGCCGAGCCGCATCCAGGGGGCCGGATTCTACGATTTCCAGCAGGATCAGGAACTGCTGGCCGGTAATGCCTGGAAACAGCGCAAACCGATCTCCCAGGGCGGTGTGCTGAAGTACGTCCACGGCCAGGAGTACCATGCGTTCAATCCGGATGTGGTCAACACCCTGCAGCGTGCGGTCATCGATGGCGACTACGGTACCTATCGTGAATACGCCGGCCTGGTGAACGAGCGTCCCGTGGCCACGCTGCGGGACCTGCTGACTTTCCGCAAGGATATCAAGGCGGTGGATCTCGACAAGGTCGAGCCGGTCGAAGCCATCTTCCCGCGCTTCGATTCCGCGGCGATGTCCCTGGGCGCACTGTCGCCGGAAGCCCATGAGGCGCTGGCGGTGGCCATGAACACCCTGGGCGGCCGCTCCAACTCCGGTGAGGGCGGCGAAGACCCGGCCCGTTACGGCACCGAGAAACGCTCCAAGATCAAGCAGGTGGCCTCCGGCCGCTTCGGCGTGACCGCCGAGTACCTGCGCAGCGCAGACGTCATGCAGATCAAGGTTGCCCAGGGCGCCAAGCCGGGTGAGGGTGGCCAGTTGCCGGGTGGTAAGGTCAACGAGCTGATAGCCCGCCTGCGTTATTCCGTGCCGGGCGTGACCCTGATCTCGCCGCCGCCGCATCACGATATCTATTCCATCGAGGATCTGGCACAGCTGATATTTGACCTCAAGCAGGTCAACCCGAAAGCGCTGGTGTCGGTGAAACTGGTCTCCGAGCCGGGCGTCGGCACCGTTGCGGCCGGCGTGGCCAAGGCCTATGCCGACCTGATTACCGTATCCGGTTACGACGGCGGAACGGCGGCCAGCCCGCTGACCTCCATCCGCTACGCCGGTTCGCCCTGGGAGCTGGGCCTGAGCGAGGCGCACCAGGCGCTGCGCGGCAACGACCTGCGTGGCAAGATCCGCCTGCAGACGGACGGTGGCCTGAAGACCGGCCTGGATGTGGTCAAGGCGGCCATCCTGGGGGCGGAGAGCTTCGGCTTTGGCACCACGCCGATGGTGGCGCTGGGTTGTAAATACCTGCGGATCTGTCACCTGAACAACTGCGCGACCGGTGTCGCCACCCAGAACGACCAGCTGCGTGAAGATCACTTCAAGGGCACCGTCGAAATGGCGATGAACTTCTTCCGCTTCGTGGCGGCGGAAACCCGGGAGTGGATGGCCAAGCTGGGCGTCACCAGTCTGGAAGAGCTGGTGGGCCGGACCGATCTGCTGGAAGTGCTGCCGGGTGACACGCCGCGTCAGCAGAAGTTGAACCTGAACCCGCTGCTGCAGAACGATCACATTCCGGCTGACAAGCCACACACCTGTCAGGTGGAACGCAACACGCCTTTCGATAAAGGTACGCTGGCCGAGCAGATGGTCAGTGACGTGAGCGAGGCGATCACCAATAAGGCCGGTGGTACCTGGCAGTACCGCGTCACCAACTGCGATCGCTCCATTGGCGCCCGGATCTCGGGTGAAATCGCCCAGTTGCACGGCAACCAGGGTATGGTCGGCGCGCCGATCACGCTGGAGCTGACCGGCACGGCCGGGCAGAGCTTCGGCGTCTGGAACGTCGGTGGCCTGAACCTGATCCTCGAAGGCGATGCCAACGACTACGTCGGTAAAGGCATGACCGGCGGCAAACTGGTTATCCGTCCGCCGCGGGAAAGCAGCTTCAAGACCCAGGACACGTCGATCATCGGCAACACCTGTCTCTACGGGGCGACCGGCGGCAAACTCTACGCTGCGGGCACCACGGGTGAGCGTTTCGGTGTCCGGAATTCCGGGGCGCACGCCGTCGTTGAAGGCGTGGGTGATCACTGTTGTGAGTACATGACCGGCGGTCTGGTGACCGTACTGGGCAATACCGGCCACAACTTCGGGGCGGGTATGACCGGCGGTTTCGCCTACGTCCTGGACCAGCAGAACACCTTCGTGGACAAGTACAACCACGAGCTGGTGGAAATCCAGCGTATTTCCAGCGAAGACATGGAGCCGTATCGCAACCATCTTCGCAGCGTAATCCGTGAGCATGTGACGGAGACCCAGAGCGAATGGGCGGAGCACATCCTCGACAATTTCGATGACTATATTGGCCGGTTCTGGCTGGTTAAGCCCAAGGCGGCGAGCCTGCGCACCCTGCTGGCCAGCACTCGGGCGCGACCGGAATAACGGCCGCACGCGCCGCTTCGGCGGCGCCACCTGAACCCCGCATCGAAATTGAATACTTGAGAGTCGCGTGATGAAAGAGAGACTGAATAACGATTTCCAGTTTATCGAGGTTGGCCGGGTCGATCCGAAGAAGGTTCCGGCCAGCAAGCGGAAAAAGGAATTCCAGGAAATCTACCACCCGTTCAAGCAGGAAGACGCTGCCAGTCAGGCGCATCGCTGCCTGCACTGTGGCAATCCGTACTGCGAGTGGAAGTGCCCGGTACACAATTACATCCCGAACTGGCTGAAGCTGGTGTCCGAGGGCAACATCCTGGAGGCGGCCGAGCTGTGCCACCAGACCAACTCCCTGCCGGAAGTCTGCGGCCGGGTTTGCCCGCAGGATCGTCTGTGTGAAGGGGCCTGTACCCTGAACGACGGTTATGGCGCGGTCACCATCGGCTCGGTGGAGAAGTACATTACCGACACCGCCTTTGCCCTGGGCTGGCGCCCGGACCTGTCTCACGTCAAGTGGACGGACAAGAAAGTTGCGGTGATTGGCGCCGGTCCGGCCGGTCTCGGCTGTGCCGATGTCCTGGCCCGCAACGGCGTCAAGCCGGTGGTGTTCGATCGCTACCCGGAAATCGGCGGCCTGCTGACCTTCGGTATCCCCGAGTTCAAGCTGGAAAAGAGTGTAATGGCGCGCCGCCGTGAGATCTTCGAATCCATGGGCGTTGAATTCCGCCTGTCCACGGACGTGGGTACCGACGTCCTGCTGGAAGACATCATCGACGAATACGACGCGGTCTTCATGGGCATGGGCACCTACACCTACATGAAGGGCGGCTTCCCGGGCGAGGACCTGCCGGGTGTCTACGATGCGCTTCCGTACCTGGTATCCAATGTCGACCGTCGCCTGGGCTTTGCCGCCACGGACAGCGAGTTCATCGACATGAAGGGCCTGCGCGTGGTGGTCCTCGGCGGTGGTGACACCGCGATGGACTGCAACCGCACCGCGATCCGTCAGCAGGCGACCAGCGTGACATGTGCCTATCGTCGGGATGAGGCGAATATGCCAGGCTCCCGTCGCGAGGTGGCCAACGCCAAGGAAGAGGGCGTCAAGTTCATGTTCAACCGCCAGCCGATCGCCATCATCGGCGAGGATCGGGTCGAGGGGATCAAGGTGGTCCAGACCCGTCTGGGTGAGCCTGACGAGAACGGACGCCGTCGTCCGGAAGTGGTGCCCGGCAGTGAAGAGGTGATCCCGGCGGACGCCGTCCTGGTGGCTTTCGGCTTCCGTCCCAGCCCGGCCGAATGGTTCGACAAGCTGGATGTGAACATCGACGATTCCGGCCGGGTCACGGCGCCGGAGGAGGCGGAGTTCCAGTTCCAGACGTCCAACCCGAAGATCTTTGCCGGTGGCGATATGGTCCGCGGTTCGGATCTGGTCGTAACCGCTATCTGGGAAGGGCGTCAGGCAGCCGAAGGCATCCTCGACTACCTGGACGTCTAGAACGGCCAACACATCGACACAGATTGATTAAGGGGCATTATGTCAGCACTCATGAACGACCGGTTCCTGCGCGCATTGCAGCGCCAGCCGGTGGATCGCACACCGGTCTGGATGATGCGCCAGGCTGGGCGCTACCTGCCGGAGTACCGGGCTACGCGCGCCAAGGCGGGCGACTTCATGAGTCTGTGCAGGAACGCCGAGCTCGCCTGTGAGGTGACCCTGCAGCCCCTGGAGCGGTATCCGCTGGATGCCGCCATCCTGTTTTCCGATATCCTGACCATCCCGGATGCCATGGGGCTGGGCCTGTACTTCGAAACGGGCGAAGGTCCCAGGTTCCGCAATACGGTGCGTTCAGCCGCCGACGTCGAGGCATTGCCGACGCTGACCGCCGAAACCGATCTGGACTACGTGGTCTCCGCCGTTGCAACCATCCGCAAGGCCCTGAACGGCAGCGTGCCGCTGATTGGTTTTTCCGGCAGCCCCTGGACGCTGGCGACCTACATGGTTGAGGGTGGCTCCTCCAGGGACTTCCGCGAAGCCAAGCGTCTGCTCTACGGCGAGGCGGCCGTGATGCACGCCTTGCTCGGCAAGCTGGCCGATGCCGTGACCGATTACCTGAACGCCCAGATCCGGGCCGGTGCCCAGGCCGTCCAGATTTTCGACACCTGGGGTGGTGTCCTGCCGAGCTGGGCCTACGCCGAGTTCTCGCTGGCTTACATGACGAAAATCGTGGATGGCCTGATTCGCGAGCATGAAGGTCGTCACGTGCCGGTCATCCTGTTCACCAAGAACGGCGGCCAGTGGCTGGAGGCGATGGCGGATTCCGGCGCCGACGCCCTGGGCCTGGACTGGACCACCGACATTCGCGAGGCCCGTGCCCGGGTCGGCGACCGTGTCGCGTTGCAGGGCAATATGGACCCGGCCATGCTGTACGCGCCGCCCGAGCGGATTCGCGAAGAAGTGGCGCATATCCTGGCGCGCTTCGGTGAAGGGTCCGGCCATATCTTCAACCTGGGCCACGGCATCACGCCGGATGTGGACCCGGCCCATGCGGATGCCTTCATTCGCGCGGTCTGCGAGCTGAGTCCGCCCTACCACGGCGGCAAGTAGCCGGCGATCAAGGCGATAGGGTTGGTTGCGCCCGTATGCGGGACTATAGTGATAGCTGGACGTCGTTGAAGTGAGGGGTTAGGTGCTTCAGCGGCTTTCAGGTCAATCGCTTGCATCAACAAGAGACTGTCACGGTGAGCCAATCGACTGAACGTCGCCGCTTTGAACGCATCCTGTTCGATGCGCCCTGCGATATCCACGCCGGGGAGGACGTCTGGCACAGCGAAGTGCTGGATATCTCCATGAAAGGCGTGCTGGTGCGCCGTCCCGAAAACTGGACGGCCAAACTGAACCATCCTTTCGAAATCACCATCCATCTGAACGACCTGGACAGCGGTATTGTCATGGCCGTGGCGTTACGCCATGTGGAAGGCGATCACCTGGGCTTCAAGTGCCAGTACATCGATCTGGACAGCGCCACTCACCTCAAGCGCCTGGTCGAGCTCAACCTGGGCGATCCGTCCCTGCTGGACCGTGAACTGCGCCACCTGATCGAGAAAGACTGAGCGCCACCACCCGTCAGTTGGAGAGATCGAGCAGGGCGTCCAGCGCTTCGCTGAGCTTGGTGACGGGGATAACCCGCATGTTCTCCATCGGCTTGCGCGGCACGTTGGTCTTGGGAACCACGGCGCGGGTGAAGCCGTGCTTGGCCGCCTCATAGATGCGCTCCTGGCCGCTGGGGACCGGGCGGATTTCGCCGGACAGTCCCACCTCGCCAAAAATCACTAGATCCTGCGGCAGCGCCTTGTCCCGGAACGAGGACACGATCGCCGCCAGGATGGCCAGATCGGCACTGGTTTCACTGACTTTGACGCCACCCACCACGTTCACGAACACATCCTGGTCGGCCACGTGCATGCCGCCATGGCGGTGCAGGACGGCCAGCAGCATGGCCAGCCGGTTCTGGTCCGTGCCCACGGCCACCCGCCGCGGATAACTGCCCTGCGAGAGATCCACCAGCGCCTGGACTTCCACCAGCATGGGTCGGGTGCCTTCCCAGACCACCATCACCACACTCCCGGGCGCGGCATCCTCACCGCGATTGAGGAAAATGGCACTGGGGTTTTTGACCTCTTTGAGTCCCTGTTCCAGCATGGCAAACACGCCCAGTTCGTTGACCGCGCCAAAGCGGTTCTTGATGCCGCGCAGGGTGCGGAAGCGGCTGTCGCTGGAGCCTTCCAGCAGGATGGAGCAGTCGATCATGTGCTCGAGCACCTTGGGCCCGGCGAGGCTGCCGTCCTTGGTGACGTGGCCGACCAGGAACAGGATGGTGCCGGTCTGCTTGGCGAAGCGGGTCAGGTAGGCGGCGCTTTCGCGGACCTGCGACACGCTGCCGGGTGCCGACTCCACGTCGCTGACGTGCATCACCTGGATCGAGTCCACCACCAGGATGCGGGGCTTCTCGGTCTCGGCCACCTGGACGATGCGTTCGACACTGGTCTCGGAGAGCATCTTGAGATCGCGGGTCGGCACGCCCAGGCGCTTGGCCCGCAGGGCCACCTGCTGCATGGACTCCTCGCCGGTGACGTAGAGCGCCGGATACTGGCCAGCCAGGTTGCACACCGTCTGCAGCAGCAGCGTACTTTTGCCGGCACCCGGATGGCCGCCCATCAGGATGGCCGAGCCTTCCACCAGGCCGCCGCCCAGCACGCGATCCAGTTCCTTCATGCCGGAGCTGATGCGGGACTGCTCGGTCAGGCTGACGGAATCCAGCGACTGCACACCGGACAGGCTGCCGGCAAAGCCCTCGAAGCGGGAACCCCGGTTGCCACCACCGCTCGAGCTGCTGACGCCGCGGACTTCGCTGATGGTGTTCCAGGCGGAGCAGGCCGGGCACTGGCCCTGCCACTTGGAGTAATCCGCACCGCACTCGGTGCACACGTAGGCGGTCTTGGTCTTGGCCATGGCTGCTCGATCGTCGGGGAAAAGGGGAGGCAGCCGGTCGGGCGACCGGCTGCCGGTGCCGGCCTTACGCCAGTTTCTTGTACTTCATGCGCTGGGGCACCATCGCGGAATCGCCCTTGCGCTGCTTGTGGTCCTCGTCGTACTCGGAGAAGTTGCCCTCGAAGAATACGGCTTCGCTGTCGCCCTCGAAGGCGAGGATGTGGGTGGCCACACGGTCCAGGAACCAGCGGTCGTGCGAGATCACCAGCGCGGCGCCCGGGAAGTTCAGCAGCGCTTCTTCCAGCGCCCGCAGGGTTTCCACATCCAGGTCGTTGGTCGGTTCGTCCAGCAGCAGGACGTTGCCGCCTTCCTTCAACAGCTTGGCCAGGTGCAGGCGGTTGCGCTCGCCTCCGGACAGGTCGCCGACCCGCTTCTGCTGGTCGCTGCCCTTGAAGTTGAAACGGCCCACATAGGCGCGGGACGGCGTCTGGTAGTTACCCACCTGGATGATATCCTGGCCATCGCTCAGTTCTTCCCAGACGGTCTTGTCGCCGTCCAGGTCGCGCATCTGGTCGACGTAGGCCAGCTTGACGGTCTCGCCGACGGTGATAGTGCCGGCATCCGGCTGGTCGACGCCGGCGATCATGCGGAACAGGGTGGATTTACCCGCCCCGTTACCGCCGATAATGCCGACGATGGCGCCCGGCGGTACCCGGAAGTTGAGGTTCTCATAGAGCAGGCGACCTTCGAAGGCCTTGCTCACGCCTTCCACCTCGATCACCTTGTCGCCCAGACGCGGGCCGGGCGGAATGTACAGCTCGTTGGTCTCGTTACGTTTCTGGAAATCCTGGGAGCTCATTTCCTCGAAGCGGGCCAGACGGGCCTTGCTCTTGGACTGGCGACCCTTGGCATTGCTGCGTACCCATTCCAGCTCGTGCTTGATGCTCTTCTGGCGGGCGACTTCCTGCTTGGCCTCGATTTCCAGGCGTTTCTCCTTGGCTTCCAGCCACTGGCTGTAGTTGCCTTCGAAGGGAATGCCCTGGCCGCGGTCCAGCTCCAGGATCCAGCCGGCGACGTTGTCGAGGAAGTAGCGGTCGTGGGTGATGGCCACCACGGTGCCGCTGAAGTCGTGCAGGAAGCGCTCGAGCCAGGCCACGGACTCGGCGTCCAGGTGGTTGGTGGGCTCGTCCAGCAGCAGCATGTCCGGGCTGGACAGCAGCAGGCGGCACAGGGCGACCCGGCGGCGCTCACCGCCGGACAGGTTGACGACTTTTGCATCCCATGCCGGCAGGCGCAGTGCATCGGCGGCGACTTCCAGCTTGCGTTCGATGTCGTGACCGTCGGCGGCCTGGATGAAGCTCTCCAGCTCACCCTGTTTCTTGGCCAGGGCATCGAAGTCCGCATCCGGTTCGGCGTAGGCGGCGTAAACCTGGTCCAGTTCCGTCAGGGCATCGTGGATGCCGGAAACGGCCTCGTCGACGATCTCCTTGACCGTCTTGCTGTCGTCCAGTTCCGGCTCCTGCGGCAGGTAGCCCACGTTGATGCCGGGCTGGGGCCGGGCTTCGCCGATGTAATCCTGGTCGACGCCGGCCATGATGCGCAGCAGTGTCGACTTACCGGCACCGTTCAGACCCAGTACGCCGATCTTGGCGCCGGGGAAGAAGCTCAGGGAGATATCCTTGAGGATTTCGCGCTTGGGCGGGACGACTTTTCCCACGCGATTCATGGTGTAGACGTATTGAGCCATGGTCAGGCAATGTCCTCTCGTTGCAATGGGGACGGCCGGGGTGTGGATAACCGCGTCGGGACCCCGGAAAAGATCAGATTCAGAAGGCGTACTACGGTAGCGAAACAGGGTGGTTTTGGCAATTCGGCAAGGCCTGTAACGCCGCCTGCGAAAAACCCGTATCATGCGGGTTAAAAGATGATTTAAGGCGGGCTTTTGGGCTAGAATACGGGCCCTCCAAATTTCTGATCAGCCATACAGGGGCAGCGCATCCATGTTTAACCGTGATATGAAAATCGCCGGCTTCGATGATGATGTCTGGAACGCCATCCAGGCGGAGAGCGAGCGGCAGGAAGCTCACATCGAGCTGATTGCGTCGGAGAACTATACCAGCCCGCGAGTCATGGAAGCGCAGGGTAGTGTCCTGACCAACAAGTATGCTGAAGGTTACCCGGGCAAGCGCTACTACGGCGGCTGCGAACACGTCGACGTGGTTGAGGCTCTGGCCATCGAACGCGCCAGGAAGCTGTTCGGCGCCGCTTACGCCAACGTTCAGCCGCACTCCGGCTCCCAGGCCAACAGTGCCGTCTACATGGCGTTGGTCAAGCCGGGTGATACCGTGCTGGGCATGAGCCTGGCCCATGGCGGTCACCTGACCCACGGTGCGTCCGTCAACTTCTCCGGCAAGATCTACAAGGCTGTCCAGTATGGTCTGGACCCCGACACCGGTCTGATCGACTACGACGAGGTCGAGCGTCTGGCGGAAGAGCACAAGCCGAAGATGATCGTGGCCGGTTTCTCCGCGTATTCCCAGCACCTGGACTTCGCCCGTTTCCGCGCGATCGCGGACAAGGTGGGCGCATACCTGTTTGTGGACATGGCCCACGTGGCCGGCCTGGTGGCCGCCGGTGTCTATCCGGACCCGATGCCCCATGCCCACGTTGTCGCCACCACCACCCACAAGACCCTGCGCGGTCCCCGTGGCGGCCTGATCCTGGCGTGTGCCGATGAAGACATTCAGAAGAAACTGAACTCCGCCGTATTCCCGGGCGGCCAGGGCGGCCCGCTGATGCACGTCATCGCAGGCAAGGCTGTCTGCTTCAAGGAAGCCATGGGCGATGAGTTCCGCGATTACCAGAAGCAGGTCATCAAGAACGCCCAGGCCATGGCCAGCGTTTTCATCGAGCGCGGTTTTGACGTGGTCTCCGGCGGCACCAAGAACCACCTGTTCCTGTTGAGCCTGATCAAGCAGGACATCACCGGTAAGGATGCCGATGCCGCTCTGGGCAAGGCACACATCACCGTCAACAAGAACGCCGTGCCCAACGACCCGCGCTCGCCGTTCGTGACCTCCGGTCTGCGCATCGGTACGCCGGCGGTGACCACCCGGGGTTTCGGGGAAGGCGAGTGCCGCGATCTGGCCGGCTGGATCTGTGACATCCTCGATGATCTGGACAACGAGTCGACCATCAACCGTGTACGCGAGCAGGTCCAGGATCTGTGTAAGCGTTTCCCGGTGTATGCCGGCTGAGCGTTGACACTTTGACGGGGCGCTGGCCGGCGCCCCGACGGGGCTGGGAGTAGCCAAGATGCATTGTCCGTTTTGCGGTGAAGCAGACACCAAGGTTATCGATTCACGACTGGTGGCCGAAGGTGACCAGGTGCGTCGCCGCCGTGAGTGCCTGTCCTGCAAGGAGCGGTTCACGACCTTCGAGTCGGCGGAACTGGTCATGCCCCGCGTGGTCAAGCAGGACGGCACGCGCCAGCCCTTCGATGAGGACAAGCTGCGCTCCGGCATCATGAAGGCGCTGGAGAAGCGGCCGGTCAGCATCGAGGAAATCGAGGCGTCGCTCAATCGCATCAAGTTCCGTCTGCGCTCGAAAGGCGAGCGCGAGATCAAGTCCATGGAGCTGGGCGAAGAGGTGATGACGGAGCTGCGCCAGCTCGATAAGGTGGCCTACGTCCGTTTTGCCTCGGTCTACCGCAGTTTTCAGGATATCAACGAGTTCAAGGAAGAGATTGAACGCCTGACCGTCCACATGGGCGACAAGGCGGATGCGGTCGACGTCGCCAAGGCGCTGACCGCGCCTGACAACTCCAAGGACTGAAGGACGGCCGCATTGAGTTCCCGGAATGAGCAGGCCCGTACCGACGCCGCCATGATGGCCCGCGCCATCCAACTGGCCTGGCGCGGGCGTTTCTCCACCCACCCCAATCCCCGCGTGGGCTGCGTGATCTGTCAGGGTGACGCTGTCGTCGGCGAAGGCTGGCACGAGCGGGCCGGCGAGCCCCACGCTGAAGTGCACGCCCTGCGTGCCGCCGGCGAACGGGCCCGGGGCGCGACGGCGTATGTGACCCTGGAGCCCTGTAGCCATTACGGGCGCACGCCGCCCTGTGCCGATGCGCTGGTGAGCGCCGGTGTTAGCCGGGTGGTGGTGGCCATGATCGATCCCAACCCGTCCGTGGCTGGCGCAGGCCTGCACCGGCTGCGCGAGGCCGGTATCGAGGTGGTCGAAGGTGTCCTGGCCGCCGAGGCCGAGATCCTTAATCCCGGTTATCTCTATCGGATGCGTCGTGGGCGCCCTTTCTTCCGGGTCAAGGTGGCGGCCAGCCTGGACGGTCGAACGGCGATGGCGTCGGGTGAAAGCCAGTGGATTACTGGTCCGGCCGCCCGTCGCGACGTCCAGCGCCTGCGCGCCATGAGTGATGCCATACTGACCGGAGTGGGGACGATTCTCGCGGATGATCCGTCGCTGACCGTACGGCCGGACGAGATGGGCGATCTGCACGACGCGGTGCCACCCGGCCCCCAACCGCAGCGGATTATTCTGGACACCCAACTGCGGACGCCGCCAACGGCCCGCGTGTTGGGTAACGGGCCGGTCGTGATTTTCTGTGGCGAGACGATGGCCAGCAGTGACGCCGCCCACGAACTGACCGCCCGCGGCGCGCGTATACAGCCATTGCCGCTCATGGCCGGACGGCTGGCACTGCCCGCCGTGGCCCGGGCAATCGCCGAGGCCGGTATCAACGAGGTGTTGGTGGAAGCCGGGCCCACCCTGGCCGGTGCGGCCGTATCGGCCAATCTGGTGGATGAATTCTGGCTGTACCAGGCGCCGGTGTTCCTGGGCAGCGACGGTCGACCGACGGTGACGCTGCCGCTGAGCCGGATGGCTGAGCGCAAATTCTGGAAGGTCCGCGAGCGTCGCCAGTTCGGTGATGACCTGCGCCTGATCCTGACGCCGGATGCCGCAGACGCCTGAAAACGGCAGCGCGGCGGTCCGGGATCGGGTGACGACCTGTTTTCTGACAAAGGGTGCAATCTGTTATGGCACTGAACACGATCGAAGAGATTATTGAGGACATCCGTCAGGGCAAGATGGTCATCCTGATGGACGACGAGGACCGGGAGAATGAGGGTGACCTGGTCATGGCCGCGGAATTCTGCACGCCGGAAGCCATCAACTTCATGGCCCGGCATGGCCGCGGCCTGATCTGCATGCCCATGACCCGTGAACGCTGCGAGCAGTTGGACCTGCCCCTGATGGTGCAGAAGAACGCCTCCGGATTCGGGACCAAGTTCACGCTCTCGATTGAAGCAGCAGAAGGGGTGAGTACCGGCATCTCCGCGGCCGATCGTGCGCGGACGGTGCTGGCGGCGGCCGCCAAGGATGCCAAGCCGTCCGATATCGTCCAGCCGGGGCACATCTTCCCGCTGATGAGTGACCCGGGCGGCGTGCTGAGTCGGGCCGGTCATACCGAGGCCTCCTGTGACCTGGCAGCTCTGGCGGGAGCCGAGCCCACCGGCGTGATCTGCGAGATCATGAACGATGACGGCTCCATGGCCCGACGCGAGGATCTCGAGGCCTTTGCCGAGAGGCACGGTCTGAAAATCGGCACCATTGCGGACCTGATTCACTACCGCACCCTGCACGAGCGCACCATCGAGTGCCTGGAAGCGCACGAGCTGGATACGGAATACGGCATGTTCCAGCTGCACACCTATCGCGACACCATCCAGGGCGGCACCCATCTGGCACTGACCATGGGCGATGTGCAGGAAGGCGACCCGGTCCTGGTGCGGGTCCACATCACCGACACCCTGCGTGACCTGCTGGGTGCGCGTCGCACCGGATCCCACAGCTGGCCCCTGCACCGGGCTCTGGAACGAGTCGGGGCGGAAGGCCGTGGTGTGGTGGTCATCCTGAACAGTGGCGAAGACAGCTACAATCTGGATGACCGGATTCACGAATTCTTTGATGAAGGGCCCCGTTCGGCGGCCAAGGGCAGCTCCGGCGTCTACTTCACCGTCGGCACCGGTTCCCAGATCCTGCGCGACCTGGGGGTTGGCAAGATGCGTCTGCTCAGTGCGCCGATCAAGTTCTCCGCGATTTCCGGCTTCGACCTGGAAGTGGTGGAATACCTGCCCTTCAACCCATAAACCACCGGTGTCCGTTGTAACCGGACCCGGAAACAGGAGTCAGACATGTCTGGAATCAAGACGCTGGAAGGTGATTTTACCCAGTGCAGCGGGCGTTATGCGCTCGTCGTCGGCCGCTTCAATGCGTTCGTCGTGGAAAGCCTGGTTGAAGGCGCGATCGATACGTTGCGCCGCCATGGCATCGCCGAGAGCGACATCACCCTGATCCGGGTGCCCGGCGCCTATGAAATGCCGCTGGCGGTCAAGCGCGTTGCCGAGACCGGCCAGTACGATGCGATCATCGCGCTGGGCGCGGTCATCCGTGGCGGTACACCGCATTTCGATTACGTGGCCGGCGAAGCGTCCAGCGGCCTGGGCGTCGTCAGCCTGGACACCAACGTGCCGGTGGCCTTTGGTGTGCTGACCGTCGATTCCATCGAGCAGGCCATCGAGCGCTCCGGTACCAAAGCCGGCAACAAAGGGGCCGAGGCGGCCGTGACCGCGCTGGAAATGGTCAGCCTGTTCAAGAAGATAGGTGAATGATGAGCGACCAGGAACCGACCACGCCGGAAGGGCCCGGCAGCCGCGCCCCGAGAGCCGGTGAACGGCGCCGGGCGCGTGCCCTGGTGATGCAGGCGCTGTATCACCGCCATTATTCCAAGAGCTCGATCAGCGACATCGAGGCGGAATTCATGGTGGATAACGATATGTCCAAGGTGGACTCCGCCTATTTCCGCGATCTGTTGCGCGGCATCCATCGCGAGCAGGACGACCTGGACCGGACCTTCGAGCCTTTCCTCGATCGCCCGCTGGGCGAGGTGGATCCGATCGAATTGGCCATCCTGCGTTTGGGCACCTACGAGCTCAAGCATCGCATCGATGTGCCCTATCGGGTGGTCATCAACGAAGGCATTGAACTGGCCAAACGATTCGGCGGGACCGAGGGGCACAAGTTCGTCAACAGCGTGCTCGACAAGCTGAGCCGACGCCTGCGACTGGCAGAGACGCGGCCGCGCTGATTGCCGGCGGCGCCACTGGAGTCGACGATGGGCGAGTTCGAGCTGATCCAACGGTATTTCCAGCCGGTAGCGCGGGATACGGCACACCCGGATGTCAAGCTGGGCATCGGCGACGACTGCGCGATTCAGCGTATTCCGCCCGGGCATGAGCTGGTGTTTTCCGTCGATACCCTGGTGGAAGGCGTTCACTTTCCAAGCCGCTACGCCCCGGACCGGCTGGCCCGACGCGCACTGGCGGTCGCTGCCAGCGATCTGGCGGCGATGGGGGCGAAACCGGTCTGCTTCACGCTGGCCATGACGTTGCCGAAGGCCGACGCTCATTGGCTGGAGAGGTTCTCGTCCGAACTGGCGCAGGCCGGTCGGGAATTCGGACTGGCGCTGGCCGGCGGCGATACCACGCGCGGCCCGCTCACGTTAACGATTCAGGTGCACGGCACGGTACCGGAAGGGCAGGCACTGCTTCGAAGCGGAGCGCAGCCCGGAGATCTGGTGGTGGTTTCCGGCACGCTTGGGGATGCAGCGGCCGCGCTCGACTACCTGGAGACCGGGGCTCCGTCGCAATACCAGCAGACTCTCCTCGATCGCTATAACCGGCCGCAACCCCGATTGGCTCTCGGGCAACTGCTCCGTAATCGGGCAAGTGCCGCCATCGATATCTCGGACGGGTTGCTGGCGGACCTCGGACACCTGCTGCAGGCGTCGGGGTGTGGCGCGGTGATCGACGCCGGTCGCATACCGCTGTCGCCCGCCCTGCGCGACTTGGCGGGAGAGGAGGCTATCGGGCATGCGTTGCGGGGCGGGGACGACTACGAGTTGTGTTTTACGTTGCCTGCCCGGTTCCGGGATGCGTTGCATCGCCAGAGCCCCATTCCGCTTCAGGTTATTGGTGACGTGGTCGCCGAGCCTGGGCTTACGCTGTTGAATGCCGACAAGCATGCCACGCCGGGGCGCTCCGGTTATGAGCATTTCGGAGCCGATAATGACTGATCCCTCCCTGCCACAGCAGGAGCCGGAGCAGATCGAGCCGATATTACCGCCGCATTTCCTGCGCGATCCGGTACACCTGCTGGCCTTTGGTTTCGGTAGTGGCGCCGTCAACCGTGCCCCGGGCACCTGGGGAAGCCTGGCCGCGATTCCGTTGTACTGGCTCCTGTTCTGGTTGCCGGGGCCGGTCTACTGGATCGCGATTGTCGGCTTTTTCCTGCTGGGTATCTGGCTGTGTGGGAAAACCGCCCGGGACCTGAAAGTACACGACCATGGTGGCATCGTCTGGGATGAGTTCGTGGGGATGTGGATTGTCCTCGGGCTGCATCCGCAAACGCTGGAAGGTGTACTGATCGCTTTCGTGGCCTTCCGTTTCTTTGACGTGCTCAAGCCCTGGCCAATCAGTTGGATCGACCGGCACACGCCCGGGGGGCTGGGCATCATGATCGACGATGTGATCGCCGGCTTCATGGCGATGGCACTGGTCTATGTCGTTGACCAGACGCTCATTCCGTTTGCCCTGTGAACCTGGCCCCAGTGGTCAGTGGATATCCTCGGGCAACAGGCTGATCACGTGCAAAAAGCGTCGCAGCCCAACCTCGGCACGATCACGGGAGGCGAACGGCCCGCTGTCGAAGCCTTCCCTGGTGGTGAAATACCATTTGCCTCCCACGCAGAAAAAGCGACTGCTGCGGAAAGGCACCGGCCCGGCTTCACCGGCACGCTTGTTGGTATCCATCTGGCGTCTCCTTTCTCCAACCCTCCGGTTGAGCGCTGTTTTTCTTATTATGGATTGATGCCGATCCATTCAATTTAATGCAAACGGGTCCGATTTCAATCAAAAGTTTGCAAACGGCCTGTTTCCCGATGGCGTGGGGCAGGCCGCCGTCTTGCGCTTGGCTGAGGCAATCGTCAAAATGCCCCTTCGGTCGCCGCGCCCCGGGCGGATCAGCGGCCTTCCTTCACTGAATCATTATCGCGAGGTTTTCATGGCATCTGGTCAGAACAGACAGGGAATTTTCACGTGTTTGAAGCTCATGGTCGCACTGTTTGCCGTCGTTGCCATGGCAGGCTGCAGCAGCGCTTTCAAGCAGGTGCAAACCTGGGAAGGTCCCGAGGCGCAGCCCGGGCAGGTTGCCCTTCTGCACAAGCCAGGTTCGGTGAAGATCGTCTCCGTCAATGGTCGGGAGATGGCCAACTACCTCACTGACGATCTGGAGCTGACTTACGAACTGCTGCCCGGCCAGAACACCGTGGTGTTCACCTACAAGACCATCTGGGCCAAGCAGGGCGTAGTCAACAATGGCGAGTCGAAGGTTCATGTGATCGAAACCGATCCGCAGCAGGTGGTGATCAATGCCCGCGCCGGCGAGTCTTACCACTTTGTCCTGCCCACGGCGGAAACGCGCAGCGAGGCGGAGAGCATCCGCCAGAACTTCCAGGCCAAGGTGGTTAACGAGCAGAACCGTCAGGTGGCGGTGTCGTCCGAATTCGTGAAGCCGGCGCCCCAGTTGCCCACACTGCCGGGAGCCCCGGCAACGGCGGCAGCGGCAACTACCGGGGCCGCCGCTACAACAGCCCCATCAACCGCGCCGGCACAGGCGCCGACCGTACCGGCTGCAGCCAATAACCTGCCGACACTGGAAGGCCTGAAGGTGCTTTGGGAGCGGGCCTCGACCGAAGACAAAAAGAACTTCCTGCGCTGGGCGTTCCAGTGATTTGAGAGGGATGACCAGCAACAACCGGGCTTCGGCCCGGTTTTTTTATGCCCTGCGTCAATGACGCAGTTTGTTGATGGATTTCTGGATGGCCCCTTCAATCAGGTGCAGCGTGTCGTCCAGCAATGTGGATCCGTGGCCGGGTTGCTCCAGTTCCGGCGGCATCTCGGCGGGCAGGTTTTCCGCCGCCGACTCGATGGCTTGCAGGCTGTCCTCCACCAGGTCCACCAGCCGGTGGCCGTCAGGGACCACATCCGGACACAGCGTGAAGTTGAGGGTCAACTGGCCTTCGTAGCTGACGGCGACGATCACCAGCCCCATGCTGTCGAAGAGCGGTGCTGAGTTGTATTGGTGGCTGAGACGCGCGCCTTGCAGATACAGTGGGACCTGTGGTCCCGGCACGTTGGTGATGGGCACGTTGAACACCGGATGGTAGCGCTGGGCCAGTTGCAGCTCGCTGTAAAGACGGGCGGACAGCGCCAGCATGGTCGACGGCACCAGCTCGGTCAGGCGGTCCGCGGCGATGGCTTCCTGGTAGGGTTCGGAGGCAACGGCGTTCCAATGGATGCGCCGAATCCGCGACGCGGGACAGGGTTGGTTGGTCGCCAGGTCCAGCAGCATCGCCGACATCTGGTTGCCGGTGGGCCGGCGCAGGCTCTTCGAGCGGACCGACACGGGCGTCATGGCGACCAGCGAGCGGGTCAGGTCGGCGCCGTGCTCTTCCATGTAACGTCGCAGCACTTCGGCGCACAGGCCCAGCACCACATCGTTGAGGGTGACATCGCCAATGGCCGCCTTGATGCTCTTGAGGCGTGACAGGGGTACGCTCTTGCCAAGGATCTGACGGTTGCCCGTGATCTGTCGGTTGAACGGGCTGTGTGGTGCCGAAAACAGGGGCAGCGGCAGGGGCAGTTTGCGCAGCTGCTTCTGGATCATGCCGTGGGTGGTTGCCTCGACCGCATTGGCGGCCAGCGAGGCCATCCGGAATGGCTTGCGCAACAGGTTGGTGCCTACCTGGAACAGCGCCCTCTGGTCGCTCGGCGCGGGGCGTGGCTGCCAGGGCTGCGGTGGTCGAATCGGGTCCGGCGTGGGGCTGTATTCCAGCAGCTTGCCCATAATCTCCTCACCGCTGAACGCGTCGATGGCGGCATGATGCAGGCGGACGATCAGGGCGAAGCCACGGGCGTCCTCCCCGTCCTCGGGCGTGCCTGGCGTGCGCAGGCCGTCAACGAAGGTGATGTGCCAGAGGGGCCGGTCCCGCTTGAGCGGTTCCTGCAGGATGCGGGAGGCCAGGGCGATCAGGCTGTCCTGGTCGTTGCGGGCGCCCATCTTCACGTACGCCAGGTGGCGCTCGATGGAGAAGTTGGCGTCATCGACCCAGTAGGGATGGCCCAGCCGGAATGGGATGGGTTGAAGCTTTTCCCGGAAGAAGGGCACCACGTGCAGCCGGCTGCGCAGGTAGGAGACAAACGTGCTGAACGACAGGGGTTTCTGGCAATCCTGGCCATCGAAGATGTAGATGCCTCCGATGTGCATCGGAGCCGTATCGGATTCGAGATAGAGAAACGAGGCATCCAGTTCGGACAACTGCCGCATGAAGAACTCCCTGCGTTAACGGCCTGACAAGAATAAAATCGACGCGAGGCCATTTTGCTCTGCCGGCCGGATGGCGTCGAGTGTCATTGCGGGCTTTTTTCCGGGCCTGTGAGGCCTTTCCGGCGATTCTACTGGGTATGCGGGTCGATCCAGCGGCTGAACTGCCCGGGTTCCGACAGGCGATCCCAGAACCATTTCAGCGCATTGCCCTGGCAGCGTTGTTCGCCGGTCTGGTTTTCCTGGTGGCGGGCCAGGTAGATCACCGCCGGCTGCCGCACGGCTTCGACGTCCAGCTCCACGAGCTCCCCGCGTTCGAGGCGGTCGCGAATCAGGGGCTCGGGCAGCCATCCCACGCCCAAACCTGCCTGCTGGGCGCTGATCTTCTGCTCCACATTGGTCACGGTAATGGTCCGCTGCCGGGAAAAGATGCCGGCGGTCGCCGGTTGCAGGTGGCGGGCTGAGTCGGCGGCGACGATGGCCGGGAAGCCGGCGATCTCTTCCTCGCTGATGGGGCCCTTATGGGACGCCAGGGGGTGGTTGGGCGCAACGGCGTAACGGAAGGGGATCTGGCCCAGGATGCGTGTCATGAACTGTCCGGCCGGGCGGCTCAGGGCATCGGCCCCGAAGACCAGGTCCACCCGGCGGCACTGCAGGGCGTCCCAGGCGCCCGTGAATACTTCCTCGATCAGCTGGATCTCCACCGGGACCCCCAGGGCCTGGAAGTCGCGGATGGCCGGATAGAGGGCCTGCATGGGTAGCAGGCTGTTAACGGCGATCTTGATCCGGGTTTCCCAGCCCTGTGCCACTTGCTTGGTGGCGTGGGCAAGGGCATCGGTTGCATCGAGGAGGGCGCGTCCCTCCTCCAGCAGGTAGCGGCCTGCGGGTGTCAGCCTGGCTCGATGTCCGGAGCGATCGAAAATCTCGATGTCCAGGTCGTCTTCCAGTTTCTGCACGGTGTAACTGATGGCGGAGGGGACCCGGAAGAGTTCCGACGCGGCGCCTGCAAAGCTGCCGCGTCGGTCGATGGCATCGAGAACCTTGAGGGCGTCGATCGTGATCGCGTTATGCATGTTCAGTCATTCTGATGGAGTTGGCCAGAAAACATCGTTTGAGTGGCTGCCAGTGTAGCCGTAGTCTGCCAGATAGAACCAGCGTTAAGGCCTGCAGGCCGAGAGCGCATCGACAGCATGATTGATGGGAGGAGACATGGGACTGCTGGTAAACGGCCAATGGCAGGACAAGTGGTACGACACCCGCAAAAGCGGCGGCAAGTTCGAGCGCGAGAGCGCCCGGTTCCGCAACTGGGTGACCGCGGACGGTTCCCCGGGCCCGAGCGGCGAAGGCGGCTTTGCGGCCGAGTCCGGCCGTTATCACCTGTACGTATCGAGGGCGTGCCCCTGGGCCCACCGGACGCTGATCTTCCGTGAGCTGAAAGGACTGGCCCCGCACATTTCCGTCTCGGTGGTGCACCCCCACATGCTGGAAAACGGCTGGGAGTTCCGGCCCGACGATCCGGCCCACCGCGATGACATCAACGGCAGGCGCTTCCTGCATGAGGTCTACACGTCGGTGGCGCCGGATTACACCGGGCGTGTCACGGTGCCGGTGCTCTGGGACAAGGCGCAGGGGCAAATCGTCAGTAACGAATCGGCCGAGATCATCCGCATGTTCAATCGGGCGTTCGACGGCATCGAGGGCGTGCGGGCCGACCTGGACCTGTATCCGCAAGCGCTGCGAGAGGACATCGATGCGGTGAACCAGCGGGTCTACGATGCGGTCAACAACGGTGTCTACAAGGCCGGGTTTGCCACTGCGCAGGATGCCTACGAAAAAGCCTACGCAGCCCTGTTCGACAGCCTGGACTGGCTGGACGACCGGCTTGCGACCCAGCGTTACCTGGTGGGCAACGTGCCGACGGAAGCCGACTGGCGCCTGTTCACGACACTGGTGCGTTTCGATGCTGTCTACTACTCGCACTTCAAGTGCAACCGGCAGTTGCTCGCCAGCTTCCCGAACCTCGCCGGTTACCTGCGCGACCTGTATCAGGTGCCCGGCGTGGCAGGGACAGTGGATCTGGAGCAGATCAAACAGCATTACTACGTGAGTCAGCGGACGGTGAATCCGACGCAGATTGTACCGGTCGGGCCTGCGGTCACGCTGGCGGCGCCCCACGGACGGGATGCGCTGGGGCCGCGTTTCCCGGGCTGATCGGAATCGGTCAGGCCGTCCGGGCGACGGCGACCTCGGTCAGGAGAATTAGCGCCTCCTTCTGGGCGGAGTCGGGCAGGTCGGCGACGCAGGCACACGCCAGTTCGGCCTCTTCCCGCGCCCGGCTGACAGTGTAGTCCAGCGCGCCGGAGGTCTCGACGATCTCGAGGATGCGCGACAACTCGTCCAGGCCGCCCTTGCGAATGGCTGAGCGGATCAGTTGGCTGTCCAGCTCATTGGCGTGGGCCATGGCGTGGATCAGCGGCAGCGTGGGTTTGCCCTCCGCCAGGTCGTCGCCGACGTTCTTGCCCATTTCATCGGCGTTGCCGCGATAGTCCAGCACGTCATCGACCAACTGGAAAGCCATGCCCAGATGCTTGCCGTAGGCCTTCAGGCGGTTTTCGTCGTCACTGCCCGCGCCGGCCAGGAGGGCGCCGGAGTGGGAGGCGGCTTCGAACAGCATGGCGGTCTTGTTGTGGATGACCGTCATGTACTGACTTTCCGAGATATCCGGATTCCGCGTGTTCATCAACTGCAGGACTTCGCCCTCGGCGATCACCACCGTGGCGTTGGAGAGGACGTCCATGATCGGCATGCTGCCCAGTTCGACCATCATCTGGAAGGCACGGGAGTAGAGGAAATCCCCGACCAGCACACTGGGTGCGTTGCCCCAGCGGGCGTTGGCCGTGGCCTTGCCGCGTCGCAGGTCCGAGGTGTCCACCACGTCATCATGCAGCAGTGTGGCGGTATGCAGGAACTCGATCACGGCGGCGAGCTTGAGGTGGTCGTCCTCCTCGTAGCCCAGGGCGCGGGCGGTCAGCAGGACCAGCAGGGGGCGTAGTCGCTTGCCACCACTTTCGACAATGTACTGCGCAATCTTCTCGACCAGGGGGACATCGGAGGAAAGCCGGTGTGTAATCAGGTCATTGACGCGGGCAAAATCGTCCGCGACGGTTTCATAGATACGCTGCGCTGTCATGCGGATGATCCGGTCATTATCGGGTAGGACGCGGCAATGCTAGGTATTGCTCCGGGGACTGTCAACTTGGGCGTCGGGTCCGTCGTCGCTGGATCCACTATGGCACCATTTAGGCGTACTGGAAATGGCGCCGGTCGACGCTTGTAAAGGGCGGCCGCTTTTCGTACAATTGCGCGCCCTAACTCATCCCAACCTGCGCTCCCTGCTATAGGGTCGCCAGAGCGCTTCCCTTAGAACCAGGTGGATTAAAGAGCAGGGATGGGTCAATTGCCGGTCTGCAAACGGTTGGGCGCAGGCCTGTTACACAGCGGAGAAGCTCATGTACGCAGTGATTGTCAGCGGTGGTAAGCAGCACCGCGTCGCTGAAGGCGAAGTCCTGAAGCTGGAAAAGATTGAAGTTGAAACCGGTGGTACCGTCGAATTCGACAAGGTGCTGCTGGTTGCCAATGGCGACGACGTTAAAGTCGGCGAGCCGGTTGTCAGTGGTGCCAAGGTGACGGCTGAAGTCGTTCGTCACGGCCGCGGTGACAAGGTTCAGATCATCAAGTTCCGTCGTCGTAAGCACAGCATGAAGCGTCAGGGCCACCGTCAGTGGTTCACTGAAGTCAAGATCACGGGTATCCAGGGCTGAGGCTCTGAAACCCCATTAGAGGAGGCTAGTCATGGCTCATAAAAAGGCAGCAGGTAGTACCCGTAACGGTCGCGATTCCGAGTCGAAACGACTTGGTGTGAAGCGCTTCGGTGGTCAGGTGGTTAGCGCCGGCAGCATCATCGTTCGTCAGCGCGGCACCCGTTTTCACGCCGGCACCAACGTAGGCCTGGGTCGTGATCACACGCTGTTCGCCAAGTCGGACGGTGTCGTGAAGTTCGAGACCAAGGGTCCCGAGAGCCGCAAGGTTGTGAGCATCGTTCCAGCCCAGTAAGGGGCCGAGCGTATACAGCCATTGCTGTTCACAAGAAGCCCCGCAGCTTTGAATGAAGCGTGCGGGGCTTTTTCGTATGGCTCGCCGGTGACGGCGCTATAGAATGTTCATACAGGGGAGTTGATCAGAGGCTCCCAAAGTCATCCGGACAGGCAAAGAGCATGAAATTCGTAGATGAAGCGACAATTCGGGTGCAGGCGGGCAATGGCGGGCACGGCTGCCTGAGTTTTCGTCGCGAAAAATATGTGCCCAAAGGCGGTCCGGACGGTGGCGATGGCGGCGACGGTGGTTCGGTGTACCTGGAGGCGGATACGGCGCTGAACACGCTGGTGGATTATCGGTTCCAGCGTTCCTACAAGGCGCAGTCCGGGGAAGGCGGGGCCGGGCGCAACTGTTCCGGTAGCAAGGGCGAGGACCTGGTGCTGCAGGTGCCGGTGGGAACCACCGTTGTCGATATGGATACCAACGAGGTGCTGGGCGATCTGACCCGCCCCGGCGAGCGCCTGAAGGTGGCCCAGGGCGGATTTCACGGTCTGGGGAATACCCGATTCAAGTCGTCGGTAAACCGGGCGCCGCGCCAGACCACCAACGGCACGCCGGGCGAGGTCCGCAACCTGCGCCTGGAGCTGAAGGTCCTGGCGGATGTGGGATTGCTGGGTTTGCCCAACGCCGGCAAGTCCACGTTCATCCGGTCGGTTTCGGCGGCGCGGCCCAAAGTCGCCAACTATCCGTTTACCACGCTGGTGCCGAACCTGGGCGTCGTCAGTGTCCAGGCACACCAGAGCTTCGTGGTGGCGGATATTCCCGGGCTGATTGAAGGCGCCGCCGAGGGGGCGGGGCTGGGAATCCGCTTCCTCAAGCATCTGGTGCGCACCCGTTTGCTCCTGCATCTGGTGGATGTGGCGCCTTATGATGGTTCATCGCCGGTGGACAGTGTGCGGTCGATCGTCGGCGAACTGCGCAAGTTCAGCGAAACGCTGGCTGGACGCGAGCGCTGGCTGGTGTTTAACAAGGTCGACATGTTGCCTGAGGATCAGCGGGAAGCGGTCTGCCAGGCCATCGTCGATGAGCTGGGGTGGGATGGTCCGGTCTTCCGCATCTCCGCGCTCAGTGGCGAGGGCACCAAGCCCCTGTGTCAGGCTGTGATGCGCTGGATCGAGACTCGTGCCGAAGAGGAAGCGGAGAATCCCGAGCTGGCAGAGCAGGAGGCCGCCATGCGTCGGCAAATGGATGAGGAGGCGCGTCAGCAGATCGATGCGATCAAGGCGGCGCGCCGTGCAGAACGCGAAAATGACGATGACTTCGACGACGATGATGACGACGGTGTCGAGGTCGTTTATGCCCCGGAATAAACCGGGTCTGTTTGCGATCCTTCGGGGCGGCCGGGGCTGAGTGGGTCGTCCGGTCGGGATAGGGAGTAGGCGGGAGAGTATGTCAGAACGTCGACGGATGGAGCGGGCCCGGCGCCTGGTGGTGAAAATCGGTAGTGCCCTGCTGACCAATGACGGCAAGGGCCTGGATATACCTGTGCTGGCGGATTGGGTGGACCAGTTGGTGGCATTGATCGAGTCCGGCGTTGAGGTGGTGCTGGTGTCGTCCGGGTCCGTGGCTGAAGGCATGAGCCGGTTGGGGTGGTCGGATCGCCCGCAGCACCTGCACGAGCTTCAGGCCGCCGCTGCGGTGGGGCAGATGGGCTTGGTGCAGACCTGGGAGGCGCAGTTCAAGCGTCATGGCCTGCATTCCGCGCAGGTCCTGTTGACCCACGATGACCTGTCCGACCGCAAGCGCTATCTCAATGCCCGCAGCACGCTGCGCACCCTGCTCGACCTTGGGGTTGTGCCGATCGTGAACGAGAACGACACGGTGGTCACCGACGAAATCCGCTTTGGCGATAACGACACGCTCGGCGCCCTGGTGGCGAACCTGGTGGAAGCGGACGGTCTGGTGATCCTGACGGATCAGGACGGTCTTTTCGATCGCGATCCCCGCAAGCATGCGGACGCCCGGTTGGTCGACGAGCGCCTGGCCAGCGATCCGGAGTTGGATGTCATGGCGGCCGGGGGTGCCGGCATGCTCGGTCGCGGCGGCATGCAGACCAAGGTGCGGGCGGCGCGTCTGGCCGCGCGTTCCGGCGCGTTTACGGTGATTGTTGGCGGCCGGCTGCCGCAGGTGGTCGCGAGAGTGCGGCAGGGCGAGCTACTGGGGACTCTGCTGCTACCGGAGCAGGGGCGGCTTGCGGCTCGCAAGCAGTGGCTGGCCAGCCATCTGAAGACGCGGGGTCAGCTTGTGCTGGATGCGGGTGCGGTGCGGGTTTTGTGCCAGGGTGGTCGCAGCCTGCTGCCGGTCGGGGTGCGTTCGGTCTCCGGGCAGTTCCGGCGCGGTGAGATGGTGTCCTGTGTCGATGAGTCCGGGCGCGAAGTGGCGCGGGGGCTGGTCAACTACGATGCCGATGAGGCACGGGCCATTGCCGGGCGTTCCAGTGACCGGATCACCGAAGTGCTGGGTTATGTCTCCGACGAGGAGGTGATCCACCGGGATAACCTGGTCATTGTTTGAGGTTCCGGGGAGGCTCCGGGAATAGCGGGCATAAAAAAACCGGCCATCAGGCCGGTTTTTTGTGATCAGTCTGCAGATCAGGCGCTTTTCAGGGCCTTGATCTTGGCGGACATACGGCTCTTCAGGCGGGCCACCTTGTTCTTGGTGTAGATGCCTTTGTTGACCATGCTGTCCAGGATCGGCTGGGCTGTGGTGAAAGCGGCTTGCGCTTCATCGTAGTTGCCAGCTTCGATCTTGCTTTGAACTTTCTTGACGTAGGTGCGCGACATGGAACGCAGGCTGGCGTTGTGCTTGCGGTTGTTCTCGTTCTGACGAGCGCGCTTACGGGCTTGGGGAGAGTTTGCCACCGTGTAACTCCTGAAATTCGTTTCTGAAAAATAGCGGGCGCGCCGACAATCAGCGCCTCGAAATAAATGACGCGGAACTATGCCGTTTCGGGGGCTTGATGTCAAGTGAAAGACGGCTCAAATCCCCGCTGTGCCGGGTGTGGTAGACTCCCCGTCGGCACGCGCTCTGACTGCTGTTGCGGCGGTCATTTCGGTGTTTCCGTACTGCTTTTCCTTTGGCTGTGACAAGGATCTCGCTTGATGGCCTCCGAGCCCGCTCCGAACGATTCCCAGAGAACCCCGCCGAAAGCCCCGGGCCTGTTGCGCTCATCCGGGGTGGTCGGCGTTATGACGATGCTGTCCCGCGTGCTGGGGCTGGTCCGGGATATGGTCATTGCCCGCTATTTTGGCGCCGGGACTGGGGCGGACGCCTTCTTTGTTGCGTTCAAGATTCCCAACTTCCTGCGCCGCCTGTTTGCCGAAGGCGCCTTCTCCCAGGCGTTTGTGCCGGTGCTGTCCTCGTATCGCGAGGCCCAGTCGATGTCGGATGTCCGGCGACTGGTCAACGCCGTGGCCGGCACGTTGGGGGTCGTGCTGCTGGGGGTGACGATCGTGGCGATGATCGGGTCGCCGGTACTGACCTGGATCTTCGCGCCGGGCTTTTCGGATGAACCGGAGAAGTTCGCGCTGGCCGCCGACATGCTGCGGATTACCTTCCCGTACCTGTTATTGATCTCTTTGACGGCCTTCGCCGGCGCCATCCTGAACAGCTACGACCGGTTCGCAGTGCCGGCGTTTACCCCGGTGCTGCTGAACCTGGCGATGATCGGGGCGGCCATCTTTCTCTCACCGTTGATGGAAACGCCGGTGATGGCGCTGGCCTGGGGGGTGTTCCTGGCCGGTGCCTTGCAGTTGTTCTTCCAGTTGCCGTTCCTGATGCGGCTCGGGCTCCTGCCGCGGCCCAGAGTCGACTACCGTCACGAAGGGGTGCGCCGGGTGTTGCGATTGATGGCGCCGGCCCTGTTCGGGGTCTCGGTCAGCCAGATCAACCTGCTGCTGGATACGGTGCTGGCGTCGTTCCTGCAGACCGGCAGCGTATCCTGGCTGTACTACTCGGATCGCCTGTCGGAGCTGCCATTGGGAGTGTTCGGCGTGGCGATCGGCACTGTCATCCTGCCCAATCTCTCGCGCAAGCATGCCGCGGAGGCCCCGGAGCAGTTTGCCGCAACGGTGGATTGGGCGATTCGCGCGGTGCTGCTGATCGGTGTGCCGGCGGCACTGGCGCTCTGCCTGCTGGCCGAACCGCTGCTGGCGACCCTGTTCCACTACGGCGAGGTGACCGACCGGGATGTGGTAATGTCGGCCCAGAGCCTGCGCGCCTATTCGCTGGGGCTTTTGGCCTTCATGTTGATCAAGGTGCTGGCGCCGGGATTCTTTGCCCGCCAGGATACGCGTACGCCGGTGCGCATCGGTGTCATGGCGATGGTCGCCAATATGGTATTCAACCTGGCGCTGATCGTCCCGCTGGCCCATGCCGGTCTGGCGCTGGCGACCTCGTTGTCGGCTTGGCTGAACGCCATGCTGCTCTGGCGTAACCTGCGCCGGGAAGGGGCCTGGCAGCGGCAGGCGGGTTGGCTTCGCTTCCTGGGCCAGTTGGCGGCCGCCAACGCGGCGCTGGCGGCGGTGATCCTGTTCATGGGGGCGCCTGTATCACAGTGGCTGGCCATGACCGGGTTGGCGCGGGCACAGTCCATGACGGTGCTGGTGGGCAGCGGCGTGGTGGCCTATTTTGCGGTGCTGGCGCTGGTCGGGGTGCGGGTCCGTCATTTCCGGTTGCATTGATCCGGGCGGGCCTTCGGCTTTCAGCACCTTATCCCGCTGCGGCAGATCGTTTATAATCGCGTGTTTTATCACCACGACCCGCCAAAGGTGTGTAGTTCATGCGGCTCATCAGAGGCCTCTCCAACCTGCGTTCACTGGCCGGACGGCCCGACTCGCCGCTTCAGGACGGCTGTGTGGCCACCATCGGCAATTTCGATGGTGTGCACGTCGGGCACCGGACCATCATCGGGCAGGTCAAGGCCAAGGCGGCCGAACTGGGCGTGCCCAGCCTGGTCATGATCTTTGAGCCCCAGCCCCGGGAGTTTTTCCAGGGCAGCGAAGCGCCGCCCCGGCTCACCGGTTTTCGCCAGAAGGTCGAGGCACTGCGCGATGAAGGCGTTGATGTGGTGTTGTGCATCCGGTTTGATGAGCAATTCCGTCAGTATTCCGGCATGGGCTTTATCGAAGACATCCTGATCGACGGGCTGGCGGTGCGCCATCTGGTCATTGGTGACGACTTCCGCTTCGGCTGCGACCGGGCCGGCGATTTTGCGTTGCTGGAGGCCATGGGGCGCGAGCGGGGCTATGGCGTCGAGCGCACCGTGACGGTGGAGGTCGAGGACGAGCGGGTCAGCAGTACGCGCATCCGGACCTGCCTGCAGGACAACGATCTGGCCACCGCGGAACGCCTGCTCGGGCGGCCTTATGCGATCAGCGGGCGGGTCGTCTATGGCCGGCAGTTGGGGCGCCAACTGGACGCGCCGACGGCCAATATCCTCCTGAAACGGATGCCGGCCCTGCGGGGCGTTTACGTGGTGCGAACATTCCTGCCGGATGGCACTGACTGTGACGGCGTCGCCAATATCGGTCTCAGGCCCACGGTTGACGGGCGCCGGCCCTCACTGGAAGTGCACCTTTTTGACTTTGCTGGCACACTGTATGGCCAGCGTATACGTGTGGAATTCCGCCATCCGCTGCGGGATGAAATCAAGTTTGACTCTGTGGACGCGCTGAAGGCCCGGATCGATCAGGATATCGACGATGCCCGGGCCTGGATTGCGGCACATTGACGCCTTGTTGAGAGCCTTTCAACAGCACGATTCACCATTGACCGACAGAGCACTATGAGCGATTACAAGCATACCCTGAACCTGCCGGAAACCGGGTTTCCGATGCGTGGCAACCTGGCCAAGCGCGAGCCCGAAATGCTCCAGCGCTGGCAGGATGCCGATATCTACGGAAAGCTCCGCGAAGCCCGCATGGGCCGCGAGCGCTGGATTCTCCACGATGGTCCTCCGTACGCGAACGGCAGCATTCATATCGGTCATGCGGTGAACAAGATTCTGAAGGACATGATCGTCAAGTCCCGCAGTTTCATGGGCTACGACGCGCCCTACGTGCCGGGCTGGGACTGCCACGGTCTGCCGATCGAGCACAAGGTGGAGCAGGAAATCGGCAAGGCCGGGGTGAAGGTGGACTACAAGACCTTCCGCCAGGCCTGTCGCGACTATGCCGCCAAGCAGATCGAGGGTCAGAAGGCCGATTTCATCCGGCTGGGCGTGTTTGGTACCTGGGATAAACCGTACCTGACCATGGACCCGAAGGTGGAAGCCGACATCATCCGCGCCCTGGGCCGGATTGTTGAAAATGGCCACTTGGTTCGCGGCTATAAGCCGGTGTACTGGAGTGTCGTCGGTCAATCTGCACTGGCGGAAGCTGAAGTCGAGTATCAGGACAAAACGTCGACCCAGATCGACGTGCGCTTTACCGCGGCCGATCAGGAGGCGGTACTGAGTGCCTTCGGTCAGCCCGGTGGCGATGGCCCGGTCTCGGTCGTGATCTGGACCACCACACCCTGGACCATCCCGGCCAACCAGGCGGTGTCGTTGAACGCGGAACTGGAATACGCACTGGTGCAGCTCGAAGTCGGCAACGGACCTGAGCGTATGGTGCTGGCCTCCGACATGCTGGAAGACATCATGACGCGCTGGGGTATCGGGGATTACAAGGTCCTCGCAACTTGCAGCGGCACGTCGCTGGAGCACCAGAAACTCCAGCATCCGTTCTATGACAAGCAGGTGCCTGTCGTTCTCGGTGATCACGTCACGACGGACGCCGGTACTGGTGCGGTGCATACGGCGCCGGATCACGGCCTGGAAGATTTTGAAGTCGGCAAGGTCTACGGCATTGACACGCTGAACCTGGTCCAGGCCGATGGCACCTATACCAGTGCGGCCGGCGAGTTCGCGGGCGTTCATGTCTACAAGGCGGATGACCCCATCTGCGAGGCACTGGAGCGTGAAGGCAAGCTGGTGCGCAAGGAAAAGTTCCAGCACAGCTACCCGCATTGCTGGCGGACCAAGACACCGCTGATCTACCGTGCGACGCCGCAGTGGTTCATCAGCATGGACGTGAAAGGCCTCAAGGATAAGGCTCTGGAAGCCATCAAGGGCGTACGCTGGGTGCCGGCCTGGGGCCAGAACCGCATCGAGGCGATGGTCGAGCAGTCGCCCGACTGGTGTATCTCTCGTCAGCGCACCTGGGGCGTGCCCATTGCGCTCTTTATCCACAAGGAAATCCAGGAGCTGCATCCGAACACGCCGGAGCTGATCGAGGCGGTCGCCAAGCAGGTCGAAGAGGGCGGCATTGACGCCTGGTACGAACTGGACACGGCCAGCCTGCTGGGCGCGGACGCGGATCAGTACGACAAGGTTACCGATACCCTGGACGTGTGGTTCGATTCCGGCGTCACGCACGCCTCCGTCCTGCAGAAGCGCGAAGATCTGGGGCAGTTCCCGGCAGATATGTACCTGGAGGGCTCGGATCAGCATCGCGGCTGGTTCCAGTCCTCGCTCAAGACGTCCATCGCCATCAACGGTGTCGCGCCGTACAAGCAGGTGCTGACCCATGGCTTCACCGTGGACGGCAAGGGCCGCAAGATGTCCAAGTCGCTGGGTAACGTCATCGCGCCGCAGGAAGTCATGAACCAGCTGGGTGCCGATATCCTGCGCCTGTGGGTGGCGGCAACGGATTACAGCGGCGAGATGACGGTGTCCAACGACATCCTCAAGCAGACCGCGGATGGCTACCGCCGGATCCGCAACACCGCGCGCTTCCTGCTCAGCAACCTCACCGGATTTGAGCCGGACAAGCACGCCGTTGCGCCGGAAGACATGCTCGCGCTGGATCGCTGGATGGTGGATCGGGCGTTGACGATGCAGCAGTCCCTGAATGAGGATTACCAGAACTACGCCTTCCTCAAGGTTTACCAGAAGATCTATAACTTCTGTGAAGCGACGCTGGGCGGGTTCTATCTCGACATCATCAAGGATCGTCAGTACACCACCCAGGCGGACAGCCTCGCCCGTCGATCCTGCCAGACCGCGCTGTTCCATGTGGCGGAGGCGCTGGTGCGCTGGATCGCGCCGATCCTGAGCTTCACCGCCGACGAGATCTGGCAGCACCTGCCGGGCGAGCGTGGCGAGAGCGTCTTCCTGGAAGACTGGTACAGCGGCCTGGTCGCGTTGCCGGCGGACCTGTCGATGGGTCGCGAATACTGGGATGACATTCAGGGCGTGAAAGAAGCTGTGAACAAGTGCCTGGAAGATGCCCGTAACCGGGGCGACATCAAGGGCTCCCTGAGTGCCGAAGTGACCCTGTATTGCGAGGGTGATCTCAAGGCCGATCTGGAAGCGCTGGGCGACGAACTCCGCTTCGTGCTGATCACCTCTGAAGCGACCGTGGCACCGATTGCGGAAGCCGGCGATGCCGAGCAGACCGGCCTGGAAGGGCTGCGGGTCCGCGTCGTGCCGACGGCTCATTCCAAGTGTGACCGTTGCTGGCATCACCGTGAAGACGTCGGGCAGCATGCCGATCATCCCAAACTGTGCGGTCGCTGCATCGAGAACATCGAGGGCAACGGCGAGAAGAGGGCGTTTGCCTGATGATGGCTCAGACAGAGGAGATGGCCGTGACCCGCTCTCCGTTGCACTGGCTGTGGCTGGCGGCACTGGTCATCGCCGTCGACCTGGGCACCAAGGCTATCGCGTCGGCGTCGCTGAGCTATGGCGAGTCGGTCCACGTGTTGCCATTCTTCAGCCTGACGTTGCTGCATAACACCGGCGCCGCCTTCAGTTTCCTGGCCGGCGCCGACGGCTGGCAGCGCTGGTTTTTCGTCGCCCTGGCGGCGGTGGTCAGCGTGGTGCTGATCCGCTGGCTTTCCCGCCTGGGGGCGGGAGAACGGTGGATGGCGGTGGCCATCGTCCTGATCCTGGGCGGTGCGATCGGCAACGTCTATGATCGTGTGGTGCACGGTTATGTCGTCGATTTTCTACACTTTTACTGGAACCAGTACCATTTCCCCGCCTTTAACCTGGCGGATACGGCCATTACGATTGGCGCATTGATGATGGTCGTGGACCTGTTTCGCAAATCGCCGGAGCAGCCGGCCGATCAGGGAGAATAAGCATGACAGCGCTGCCTGTGAGCAAGGGGACCCGTGTCACCCTGAACTTTGCGTTACGGCTGCCGGATGGCAGCGAGATCGACTCGACCTTTGGTAAAAAGCCGGCCTCGCTGGAGCTTGGTGACGGCAACCTGCCGGAAAGCTTCGAGGCCCTCATTGTGGGCATGAAGCCCGGTGAGCGTAAAACCTTCGAAGTGCCGCCGGAGCAGGCGTTCGGTCAGCATAATCCGTCGAACATCCAGACCTTCAAGCGGTCCGATTTCGGGCCGGATATGGTGCTGGAGCGTGGCGCCGTGATTTCCTTCGCTGATGCGCGCCAGGGCGAGCTGCCGGGCGTGGTTCATCGCGTGGAAGGCGATCAGGTGGAGGTGGATTTCAATCACCCCCTGGCCGGGCGTACACTGACCTTTGACGTGGAAATCGTCAGCGTGGAACCCGCGCAGACGACACACTGATTCAGCAAGACAGGGCAACTATGCAGATTCGACTGGCCAATCCCCGCGGCTTCTGTGCCGGCGTCGACCGGGCAATTGAGATCGTCAACCGGGCACTGGACGTGTTCGGCGCGCCGATCTACGTCCGTCACGAAGTCGTCCACAACAAGTTCGTGGTCAGCAATCTGCGCGATCGCGGGGCCATCTTTGTCGATGAGCTCGACGAAGTGCCCGACGATCACCTGGTGATCTTCAGCGCCCACGGCGTGTCCCAGGCGGTGCAGAAGGAAGCCGCCCGTCGTGGCCTGAAAGTCTTCGACGCCACCTGTCCGCTGGTCACCAAGGTGCACATGGAAGTCATGCGCTACAGCCGCGACGGCCATGAATGCGTCCTGATCGGCCACGAAGGCCATCCGGAGGTCGAAGGCACCATGGGCCAGTACGACCGCAGCAACGGCGGCGATATCTACCTTGTGGAAGACGAGGCGGATGTCGAAGAGCTGGCTGTCCGCGATCCCAGTCGATTGGCCTACGTCACCCAGACCACATTATCCATGGACGATACTGCCCGGGTCATCGACGCGCTTCGCTCCCGTTTCCCCGAGATCCAGGGACCGCGCAAGGACGACATCTGCTACGCCACGCAGAACCGCCAGGACGCGGTCAAGCAACTCGCCGGCGATTGCGACCTGATGCTGGTCGTCGGCTCCCCCAACAGTTCCAATTCCAACCGCCTGCGCGAACTCGCCGAACGCATGGGCACCCCCGCCTACCTCATAGACGACGCGGCCCAGATCGACCCCGACTGGCTCAAAGGCCGCGACGCCGTCGGCGTCACCGCTGGCGCCTCCGCACCGGAAGTGCTGGTGCATGACGTGATCCGCAAACTCCAGGACCTTGGCTGTGACGCGCCCGAGGAAGTGCCTGGGCGGGAGGAGAATATTGTGTTCTCCATGCCCAAAGAGTTGCGGATTCCTACCCGGGAAATCTGATTTTCCTAGCCCGATATTTTTTACCGCACTTTAGATAACGATCACATTTTCGGCGGCTGCAGTGCCGTTCGTCAGACTTAGCTGGCCGTCTATCGGCCGTGATGTGTTCCTTCCGTCGCCGGTGGCTATCCTGTATGTGCGGAATAATGGAACTAATTACCTATGCGCTTTAAAAACGGGTTTACCCTCATTGAACTGTTAGTGACGCTCGCCCTGGTTGGGATCATTGCCGGGTTTGCAATCCCTTCGTTTGCGCAGCTCATTGCCAACAATCGGATGTCATCCACCAGCAATGTTTTCATTGGTGCGCTGAATTATGCGCGAACAGAAGCAGTGAAGCGTGGCCGCACTGTGGAGATTACAGCGATCTCCAGTGCAGGAAGTGCAAACGAATGGGGCGGTGGCTGGCGGGTTTGGGTTGATCAAGGCTCAAATGGCTATGACGCCGGTGAAGAAATCCGGGTGTACTCGGACGTCAGCGACAAGATGACGATTGATGGGCCCGATGCACTCACAACGTTCGGATTTAGGGCGAATGGTTTTGTCGATCCGTTACCAGGCGGGGGGGCAGAGTATTCATTCCAGCTCTGTGACGACCGAACAGGTGAAACGGGTCGGATAATACGAATTCATACATCCGGTCGAGTCCGGAGCGATACCATAACTTGCGGCTAGGTAGATGCATCATATGAAGATTAAGGGCCGGGGCGAAAAAGGCTTCACTATGATTGAGGTGCTTGTGGCGCTCTTGATTCTGGCTATCGGGTTGCTCGGTGTCGTGGGCGTCCAGGCACTCGCAATGAAGTCAACGACCAACTCCAATGTTCGGTCACAGGTGAATTTGCTGGCGTATGACATGGTTGAGCGGATACGCGCCAACGTGCCCGGTGTGCAAGCCGGCGCATATGACAATATCACCGCCTCGAAAACCCTGCCGGGTTGCGGAACATCCTGTACGCCAACCCAAATGGCTGCAATAGATTCCAATGAATGGTTTTCTAATCTCAATAGCACTCTTCCCGGATTCACTTCCGCCAGCGTCAAGTATGCATCCGGAGTTGCCACGATAACGATCAATTGGTCGGAGCGGGATTTAGGTAATGATGCTGTTAATCAGAGCTACAAATTAGACGCAAGGATTCTGCAATGATTGTCGTTAATAGGCGCTCCCAGGCGGGGTTGTCGCTCGTTGAAATCATGGTCGCGTTGACTCTGGGATTGATTTTGACGGCGGGGTTGATTCAGCTTTTCGTCAGCAACCAGCGCAGCTTCTCCCTGACGGCAGCAAGTGGTCGCGTCCAAGAGTCCGGACGGATGGCGTCCGAGCTTCTATCCAAGGCAATAAGGAATGCGGATTACTGGGGATGCGCCGGCGGTATTTCTAACGCTGTCAACAATTTGGATCCAACTGGTTCTGGCTATAATGATGCCACGTTTGGTTTCAAGGAAGGTCTTGATGGTACCGATAATGCTGATGGGAGCGGCGTGGAACTTGCTGGAACGGACAGCTTCATTGTCAGAGGTGTAGGAGGCGATTCTAACATCACGATCACCAAAGTCATGGAGCAGGCTTCTGCCAATCTGCACGTCAATGATTCAAGCAGCTTGGCTGACGATGACATTGTTTACATCACGGATTGCCGGGGTGGAGATATATTTCAGGCAACGAACGTGAACGCTAGCAACGGTACCGTTGTGCATAACACCGGGAATTCCTCGCCAGGAAACTATAACGCAGGCAATCCGGGGTGCCCTGGTTCCAACGCCCATTGCCTCTCTCAAGTTTATGATGAAGGTGCGTCCATCTATGTTCCTTATTTCGAACAATATTACATTGCAGCTGGCGCGAGCGGAGAACCGGCGCTCTTTATGCGAAGCGCCGATTATGGTGGTTCTGGTGGGGTAGGAAGCATCCAGGCGATTGAACTCATCGAGGGAATCGAAGACATGCAGATTCTCTATGGGGAAGATCTCGATGGTGACTACACGGCAGAAGTTTGGCGCGATGCGGGCAGCGTCTCTGATATGGGGGCTGTCGTCGCGCTGCGAGTGAGCCTGCTTAGCCGTTCTCAGGAGACCAACGTTGCCCCCGATCAGCCGGACATCAACTTTTTCGGTAAGACATACGGGGGTGACGGGCGGTTGCGGCGGCAATACACCATCACTGCATCGATACGAAATCGCATTGGAGGATAACGGGAATGCAGCCAATATCAGGTTTTCGTCAACGTGGCGCCGTTCTCCTGACTAGTCTTTTGATATTGCTCGTCCTGACTCTGCTTGCGCTGTCCGGAATGCAGGGAGCGTTACTGCAAGACAAAATGACGTCGGCCGTCAGGGAAGGCCAGATATCGCTGGAAAGCGCTGAGTATGCTCTCAGAGAAGCTGAGCTATTTCTCGAAGATAAGACGGTCACTCTTGGAAGTTTTGGCACCGATAACGGGCTTTATACACGAGGAAATGCACCCGACCCACTTGATGACTCAACATGGGATAGTTCCGGATCAGCAAGTATTGCTGCTACTGGGTTTCCGGAGACATTAGCGGAAAACCCCCGATACTTTATTGAGTATATCGGCCAGACCAGTACTAAAGAGGCGCCCGGCGATATACAGATTACCAACTACGACGACAACACCGGTGGATCCAAGCCGCTGGGTTTCAAAATAGTGGCATGGAGCTCCGGGCGGAATGGTGAGACCCGTCGAGTGATTGAATCCTATTACGGAACGGCTAAATAGCATCGGAGGAAGTAAGATGCGCGATAAATTAAAGACTTTTTTTGGCGCGATGGCGCTGGTGTTACCGGCGGCAGGCGCGGCTGATCCGGTCGTTCCGTCTTCCCAACCACTGTTTCTGGCCGGCTCAGTCAAACACAATTTGATCCTGGGCATCGACGATTCAGGCAGTATGGACTTCGAACTCCTCATGCCAGCCAATGACGGCGCGCTATGGCTCAACGACGAAGGAACGTTTGTCAAGTCTGATGGAACCTTCGTCGATGGGACGGGGGACAAGTACGCCTATCTCTTCCCAAATGGTTCGAGCAGTGACTATTCCAACGCTGCCGCAACCCAGGCAGGTAATCAAGGGGCGGTGCCTCCGATAAAAGCCTACGCATTTGCCCGTAGTGCCGCTTACAACAAGGCCTACTACGATCCTAATGAAACGTATGACCCTTGGCCAAGCTACGGTGGTTTTTCGTTCTCGGAATATCCAGGGACTGCAGCGCCGTATGATCCAAACTACACGAGTGACACCCTGGACCTGACGTCCGATTTCGATACGTCGAAGAAAACCGACAGTCAATGGGACTTCGACATCAATGATGATGATATGGTTTGCGATAATCAGGGTAATACCTGTAGTGCCGGAGATAAAGATTACACATATTATCCTGCGACATACTGGGTAATCGATGAGACCTCCTCATATACCTTTGATCCCCAAAAAGCAGGCGCAGAACAGCAGTTTAATCAAGGTAACTCTGTCCTTCTGGAGGCCGAGAATGGTGTTTTGAACGGCGATTATGTGATCGGCAGCAAATCTGCTGGTGCGGATTCAGGTCTTCTCCAGTCAGCTGGTGGTAACGATTACATAGTTTCTCCAACAGGGGATGCTAATGATTCACCTTCTCCTGCCAGCTATGGCGAAGTCTCTCTGAGTTTTAACGTGCCTGTATCTGGTGAGTACGCCATATGGATTCGGAAAAACACCCGGGATGGAAATTCAGACTCCATGTGGGTCAATTTGCTTGGCTATGGTTCATCGGACATAACGATCGCAATTGATGGAAATGATTTCCGGACGGCATCTGATGGTGCTGAGTGGACAAAATGGTGGAAAGGGCTCAAGTATGATCCCGGTTGGACTTGGGATAAGTGGGGAACGGTCACATTTAATTCAACCGGAACTCAGACACTTCGAATTCGTCCGCGAGAGGTCCCTGTTCCGATTGACCAGATTATGGTGACGAGCCTGGACTCAACCCCCACTGGTGCATTCTCCAACCTGCCGGGAAAAGAAACGACTAGTATCGTGACACGCAATTGTGCGACCGATGCAGAGCCTAGCTATTACAATGCTTTTCGTCTGTATCCGGATGCCTTTAGTGGCGTCGACGCGATTGGCCCAGATGGGCGTTGTCTCAAAAAGTATGAGATCAAGTCGACTGTATCCGACTATCCCAGTGGTCGTAGCTACAAAGAAGAGTTACAGAACTTTTCCAACTGGTTTACATATTATCGCCGCCGGCATCAATCCATTCGAGGTGGTTTGGGAGCTGCGTTCCAGGGTATAAGCGGCATTTACGCGGGTATGTACTGGATTAACAACCAGCGTGATGTCACGATGTATGATCTTGACAAGGCGGCCGACCTGAAAACGTTCCTGCAAGACAATTACGATCACGTGAGCAGTGGGGGGACGCCTCTTCGCGATGCATTGGATCATGCTCGATCACAGTTCAAGCGCACCGGTGATAACGCTCCCATTCAATATGCATGTCAGAAGAATTTCACGCTTCTGTTCACTGATGGTTTTGCGCAAAGCGAGACAATTTCGGGTATAGATAACGCAGACGGGGAGGCAGGCGAGCCATACCAGGATAAGTATTCAAGCACGCTCGCCGATATCGCCTATAAAATGTATGTGGACAACCCGAGATCGGATTTGAAACCCCTCGGTGCGGTCAGGGTTCCTTCTTCCTGTGATAGCGCGAATCCGCCGAACACTGCGGATTGCAATACTAACTTGCATATCAATACCTATACCGTTGGACTTGGTGCTATAGGCACACTCTTCAATCAGACCATTACCAAGGACTCTGAGAAATATTCATACAAGGCTGTGCAGAATGCCTATGACCACCCGCCGACGTGGCCCGATGTCAGTACGATACGAGACCGGCGGCAAATTGATGACCTCTATCATGCGGCGGTTAATGGTCGCGGCGAAATATTCAATGCGAATACGCCTGCACTGCTTGCCAGCGAACTATCGTCTGCATTGCGGGACATCATTGCGTCGCTGGGGAGTGCTTCAGGCGTAACCTTTAACAGCGCGACGTTGGAGTCTGACAGCCTGATTTTCAGTGCATTGTTCAACTCGACGGCCTGGAGTGGAGATGTTGAGGCAAGGGCTCTTGACCCGCAGTCTGGAGATATCGCCGAAGATGCATCCTGGAGTGCGGCCGATGTATTGGACGATACGGCACCTTCATCTCGGACGATCCTGACGTACAGCAACGATACCGGGGATGGCGTTCCGTTTCGGTGGGATGGCTCCTATGACCTTTTGGATTCCGGTCAAAAGGCGGACCTGCAAACGTCGCCTACCGGCGTAACAGATTCATTAGGTGAAGAGCGTTTAGCTTATCTGCGAGGAACCGCTTCGACTGATTTCAGAAACAGGGATGGTCGCTTGGGCGATATTGTCCACTCAACGCCTCTGTATGTTGGTGCCCCTCGCCTGAGCTGGCCGGATGCTGACCCTTTTGGAACCGATGCTGAGCGATACACGTCGTTTCGAGGGGATACGAATAACGTGAACCGGACGCCGATGGTCTACGTTGGCGCCAACGATGGCATGCTTCATGGGTTTAAGGCGGTGGAAAACGAGAGTGATGGTGGTGGTAAGGAACTGCTTGCCTACGTTCCTCGCTCGATTTTCTCCTCTGACAAGAAGAGCGGCTTGCATTATCTGACAGACCCGGATTATCGGCACAAGTATTATGTCGATCTTTCCCCGCAGGCCGTTGATGTATACATGCCTGGATCGGATGGTGGTACGCCAGCTTGGCGAACCGTGCTTATCGGAGGTTTGCGTGGAGGGGGCGCCGGTATTTTTGCGCTGGACGTTACGGATCCGAGCACGTTTTCGGATGCCAACGCTTCGAGTACGGTGCTGTGGGAGTTTGATGCAAGTGACGGCGCCCCGGAGCTTAATTATCAATTTGATCAGCCTGTCGTCGCCATGATGAACAACGGGCGTTGGGCGCTTCTCATGGGTAATGGCTTTGCTGATGGAAGCTCAGTCGATGACGAGAAAACCGGTCTGTTTATTATTTATATGGATGGCGGTCTCGATGGCACCTGGACGCGAGGGTCGGACTCGGATTATCAGTTCATAGAAGTGGGCTCTACCGGTGGCTTGGGAGGCGTTAGTGTCATCGACACCAATGGCGATCGTGTCGCCGATCGGGTTTACGCCGGGGACTTGGAAGGGAACATGTGGACGTTCGATGTTTCCAATTCTGATTCTAGCAAGTGGGGATCCGCCTTCAGTTCGGGTACCGGTAATAATGCTGAACCTGCGCCCCTATTTACAGCAGCGAACGACTTCGATGGTGATGGCGTAATAGAGCGTCAGCCGATCGCTATGGCGCCGCTGGTCCTGAGAAATAATGATTCGCCTGTAGGATCCGAGGGTACGAACGGCGAGGACTATATGGTCTATTTCGGTACCGGTAAATATTTTGAAAATGGCGATCCCGGCGATACGTCTAAGCAGACAATGTACGGTATTTGGGACCGTGGAGTTGGTAGCCTCAAGCGGGATTCGCTTCAAGAGCAAACCATTACAACCACAGCCAGCGAGGATTTAAGGGAAGTATCGGAAAATAGCGTCGATTGGGCTGGCAACGTCAAACAACAGTACGGTTGGTATTCGGATCTGCCCGAAGAGGGCGAACGAGTTTTGAATACGCCGAAATTCAGGGGTGAAGTACTTTTCTACGAAACCTACACGCCAAGCCAAAACGCCTGTTCTTCGGGTGGGTCAAACTGGTTCATGTCCACCAGTCCCGATGGATCAGCGCCAGATTCATCGGTCTTCGATTCCAACAACGATGGGACCGTCGATGATGATGACGGAAACTATGGCGGGCAGCGTCAAGATGACAGCTCCACGGGCTCTACCGGTTTATTGGGTAACAAGCAGTACTACCAGAAGAAGAATGGTCAGCCCGGGGAACGTGAGGTAGACACGGGTAAAGACACCAATCGCGCTGGCCGACTTGGGTGGCACGAAATAACAGGTAGTTGAGGATGAGAAGTATGAGAGCTGTACAAGAGCGAGGTTTTACGCTCATCGAGCTGATGATTGTTGTGGCTATTGTGGCAATCATCGCCGCGATTGCTTATCCCAGCTATCTTGACCAGGTCAAAAGCACTCGGCGTGGTGACGCAGAAGGCGCTTTAATGTCGTTTTCAAACGCTATGGAGCGCTACTATACCCAAAATGGGACATACCTGGGGGCTGACGGGGCTGCTCCACCCGCTGCATTCTCGGCGACTCTGACCGCGCCGGCCGCGTCTGTTTTTCCGGACGAGGCACCAATTGATGGTAACCCCAAGTCCTATAACCTCAGGATCTACAATCTGCAGGCAAACTCGTATGTATTGAGAGCCATACCAAAAGGCCCGCAAGCTGGAGATGGTTACCTTGAATTAAGCTCAACCGGAGCAAGAGGGTGGGATTCAGATAATTCCGGTGGCGCGCTGTCTGCCTCAGAGAAAAGCTGGGATCAGTGATGGATTAAAGTGCCGGAACGTCATCGTTCTGGCACTTGTCGTTATATCTCCCGGCTTAATGAGGACAGGTTAGCTCAGAGCCTGATGATGTTTTGATCAGCCCGTCGCCATCCTCGTCATTTTCAACCCGAAGACGTCCGCCAAAATTTATGGCGAGGTACTTCATTATGCCTTGAGATCTATCGGATTTAGAGCAAAAGATAAATCCACCGGCCTGTCCGGAGAGCAATCCCGTTGGAGCGAAACGAAAATAGCGTTTTGCTGACGGTCGAGCGATTAACCGACCAGTATAGTCTGAATTAAATAGTCTGAGTATTTTCCCCTCGTCGGGCTTTAAGTTGTTGTCTTGGTCCATAAAAACGGCGATGGAGTCTTTCCAATTGGAATGGCATCCAGATGTCGTTGACCAAGGGCATATAATGATGAGTCTTTGTTTTGTTATGGAGACCGTCCGCGCATAGTACATGGCCTCCCATAGGGAATTTACAGCATCTTCGTCTTTGTTTTTTTCAATCCAGTTAGCGAAGGCCGGCAAAGCGAACGCTGTTACCGCCGAAGCGATTGCTAAACAAACGCAAAGCTCTATAAGCGAGAGCCCCTGAAAGGCTCGCAGATTTGTCATCCTTGACTCCTTGGTTTCCGTTGGATTTCGCTAGGACGTCCTGTCCCGGTTGCGTGCAATTATACGGCTTTCCCGATACGTCCCGGTAATGTGATGTCGACTCAGAATTTACTATGATCCTGAAGCTGAAAAGAATAAGTCGAACTGAAATCGTTTTTCCTGGCGCTCACTCCATTCCCAACTTCTTCAACTTATACCGCAACGCCCGAAAACTGATCCCCAGTTTCTTAGCCGCCGCCGTCTTGTTCCACCGCGTCGCCTCCAACGCCTTTTCAATTGCCTTGCGCTCGATGGACTCGAGATAGTTTTCCAGATCCAGTTCGCCATCATCCGGCAGCTCCACCGCAGCGCCGGGTGCGGCGTCCGGGTCGGCCTCTATGCGGCTGGAGGGCACCGGGGCGTGGCCCATGTGCAGGTCATCGGCGTCGATCTGGTCCAGGTCGCACAGGGTGAAGGCGCGCTCCAGGATGTTTTCCAGTTCACGTACGTTGCCCGGGAAATCGTATTGCCTGAGTTTTTCCAGGGCAGAGGGGGTCAGGGTTGCCGGATCGCACTCGTAGTCCCGGGCCAATCGGGTCAGGATATGGCGGGCCAGCAGTTCGATGTCGTCCGGCCGTTCGCGCAACGGTGGGACTTTGAGTTCGATGACGTTGATGCGATAGAAGAGGTCCTGGCGGAAGTCGCCTTCCTGGACCAGGCTTGGCAGATCCCGGTGGGTGGCGCTGAGGATGCGGACATCGACCGGAAACTCGCGGGATTCTCCCACCGGGCGCACCGCTTTTTCCTGAATGGCGCGCAGCAGCTTGACCTGCATGTTCAGGGGCAGGTCGGCGACCTCGTCCAGGAACAGCGTGCCGCCGTCGGCGGAGCGGAACAGGCCGGCCTTGTTGTCGGTGGCGCCGGTAAAGCTGCCTTTCTTGTGCCCGAAAAACTCGCTCTCCATCAGCTCGGAGGGAATCGCGCCACAGTTCACGGCGATGAACGGACCTTCCTGCCGCGGCCCCTGCATGTGGATCATGCGCGCTACCAGCTCCTTGCCGCTGCCGGATTCGCCGCTGATGAAGACCGGGGCCTGGCTGCGGGCCAGTTTTCGGGTCTGCGTGCGCAGCCGGCGGATGCCTTCAGACTGGCCCAGCAACAGACCCGGGTCATCATCCCCGGTTCGTTCGACTTCCGGTTTGGACAGCTTTAGGGCGCTGTTCACCAGTTCCCGCAGGCGGGGCAGTTCGACGGGCTTGGAGACGAAATCGAAGGCGCCGGCCTTGAGGGCTTCGATGGCGGTGTCCATGCTGCCGTAGGCGGTGATCACGGCCACCGGTGTCTGCGGACAGACCTGCTGAATCCACTGGACCAGCTCAATGCCGTTGCCGTCCGGCAGGTTCATGTCCGTCAGGCACAATTGCGGCGGATCAGCTTCCAGGATCGCCTTTGCGGAGGTGACATCGGCGGCCGTCCTGACCTTAATGTCCATCCGCATCAGGGTGATTTCCAGCAATTCCCGGATGTCCGGTTCGTCGTCGATAATCAGCGCTGTTGGCGTTGTCATTGCCCGTCTCGTCCTGTTTCGAATAGTCTTCTTGTACGTCTCGTCAAGGTCTGCAGTCAGATCAGCCGCCCGTGATGGGCAAAGGTGATCCGGAAGCAGCTCCCCGGCCGGCCGTTGTCGAGTAAGGCCAGGTGGGCCTGGTTGGCTTCGCACAGCTCCCGCGCCAGATAAAGTCCCAGGCCGGTGCCGCTCTGATCGGTGGTGTAGAACGGCTCAAAAATGTGTTCGCGTTTCTCGCTGCTGATACCGGCTCCCTGATCCTGAATGTCGATATAGCTGCGTTCGCCATCCCCGGTGACGCCCACACAGATTTTCAGTGTTGCCTTGCCGGTTTGGGCCTTGCTGTAGCGCAAGCCGTTATCGCACAGGTTGACCAGCACCTGGGCCATCTGGCTCTTGTCGAAGCGGGCCGGTGGCGCCTGGTCGGGAAGATCGAGCGTGATGGTCGGCGTGTTGCCGTCCATCCCATTGCTTGCGCCATGCTGATAGTCCTCGACAAATTCCTGCAGCCAGCTGTCGATCTGGACCAGGTCAATATTGGCCTGACGGCGGCGGGACAGGTCCAGCACGTTCTCGATGATGTCGTTGACCCGCTTGGAATGCCGCTGGATGATGTCGACCATTTTACGGTCCGCGGCATCGCAGTTCGGTGATTCATTCAGCAACTGGGCCGCGTGGCTGATCGCGCCAAGGGGGTTGCGGATTTCATGGGCGATCCCGGCGGTCAGCCGTCCCAGCGAGGCCAGTTTCATCTGCTGGGCCTGCAGGGTTACTTTGCTCATGTCCTCGATAAAGATCAGGATGTGGTCGCCCCGCTCCTGATGCAGCCGGGTGAAGTTGGCCTGAAGCATGGGTGTTATCGGTGTGGCCTGGAACGGCTCGGTACGGGTGCCCGGTGTACTGACCCATTGGTCCAGTCGCTGCCTGAGAGGCGGTGGCAGGCGCCCCATTTCGCCTTGGCCGGGCCTGTCGCCAAACAGCAATTCGTGGGCGGCGGCGTTGGCCAATCGCACTTGTCCGAAGCGATCGGTGACGATGATCCCGGTCCGCATCCGCTGGATGATCTGTTGGTTGATTTGCTCCAGCTCGTGCAGGCTCTGGGCCCGGGAACTGGCCAGCTGTTCGCTACGGATCATGCGGCGGGTGATGTTCTGCAGCAGGAAGGCCGCCGCGAAATAGAGGATGCCAAGCGAGCCGGCCCGGACGATCTCGTCGGCATTGGTCCCGAACGTCAGGGACGACCAGGTCGCGACGCCCAGTGAGCCAATGGTGGCCAGTGCGGCATAGAACAGGCCCACCCGGCTGGGCGTCAGGATGTTACCGGCTGCGACCGTCACGATGATCAGGTTGGCCAGCCCGCTGGTCATGCCCGCGCTGAACAGCAACAAGGTATGCAGGGTAATGATGTCGATCAGGATAGACAGGATGATGTGGCGCTGATTGGGTCTGGCTCCGGAAAACAGCATGACTGCCGTGAAGACGGTCAGCGTCAGGTACGCCAATACGCAGATCTGGTAGAACTCGGGCTCCCGGAACTTGGTGTCCAGGGTGCCCGGGTCGACAAACAGCAGGCCTGCCAGGATCAGGCTGATCACCAGCCGGTAGTGGTTATAGACGTGGAACAGTCGAGGACGCTGGCTTTCCTGGAACGGCAGGATGTCGCTGGCTGATGTGACGCTGTCCGGAGTCATGGCAGGCGGTCGAAAATTCCTGTTTCCTGTCGAAGGGATAAAACGTTGGCAGGTATAATAGCGGTTTAAACCCGCTTGTGGACAGGAGAAAGGCATGAATTCCGGCCAGACAGAGGCTTCCCCCGGCCAGCGACTCACCGTGACCATGGCCCAGGTGGATTGCCTGGTTGGCGATATCCCGGGCAACGCCGAGAAAATACTGGCTTCGGCCCGCCGGGCTGTGGAAGAGCAGGGGGCGGATATCGTGGTCTTCCCGGAACTGGCCCTGACCGGCTATCCCCCGGAAGACCTGCTGTTGCGACCCAGCCTCGACGGCCGTGTCGAAGAAGCACTGGCGCGGCTGGCTGCAGAGAAGTTGCCGGCGGCCCTGGTCGTGGGCACGCCCGTACGCCGTGACGGTCTGCTCTATAACGCCGCGGTTGTTATTGACCAGGGGGAGCGTGGGGCCACTTACTTCAAGCAACAGTTGCCTAACTACCAGGTATTCGATGAGAAGCGCTATTTCGCCGCGGGGACCGAGCCCTGCGTCACGCTGATTCGTGGCGTGCCGGTTGGATTGACGGTCTGTGAAGACGTCTGGATGGACGGGCCTGTGGAAAAGGCTGCGGTGGCGGGCGCCAAGGTGATCCTGAACCTGAACGCCTCCCCCTATGACATGGACAAGCAGGCTCGTCGCAAGGCGTTGCTGGAGCGGCGCGCCCGAGAGAATGGTGTGTCGGTGGTGTACGTCAATATGGTGGGTGGTCAGGACGAATTGGTCTTCGATGGCGGTTCGATGGTGGTCGACCATTCCGGGGAGCTGGCCGTTGAGGTGCCCCAGTTTGCCGAAGGTCTGTATCCCGTTGAGTTCATTGTGGAGCATCACTGCCAGCCCGTAGCACAGGTGCCGATTCCCGAACCGTCGCTGGAGCAGAATGTCTACAACGCCCTGGTTTGGGGGGTGCGCGATTATGTGAACAAGAACGGCTTCGCCTCTGTCGTACTGGGCCTTTCCGGAGGCATTGATTCCGCGGTCACGCTGGCGGTTGCCGTCGATGCCCTGGGCGCGGATCGGGTGCGGGCGGTGATGATGCCATTCCGGTACACCTCGGGCATCAGCCTGGAAGACGCCGAAGCCGAAGCCACGGCGCTGGGTGTGCAATACGACGTCTTTTCCATCGAGCCGATGTACGACGCCTTCATGGCCGCATTGGCTGAGCCCTTTGAAGGCACAAAGCCGGATACCACCGAGGAGAACCTCCAGGCCAGGTTACGCGGCGTGTTGCTGATGTCCCTGTCCAACAAATTCCGCTCACTGGTGCTGACCACCGGTAACAAGAGCGAAATGGCGGTCGGGTATTCCACGCTGTACGGCGATATGGCCGGTGGTTTCGACGTGCTCAAGGACGTGCCGAAAACGCTGGTGTATCGGATCGCCAACTATCGCAATACCCTGGGGGCGGTCATTCCGGAACGGGTGATTACCCGGCCACCGTCGGCCGAACTGGCTCCGGACCAGAAAGATGAGGACAGCCTGCCCGGCTATGACATCCTCGACCAGATCCTGCATCAGTATATCGAACGCGACATGAGCGCCGAGGCGATCATCGCCCAGGGATTCGAGCGTGCGGATGTCGAAAGGGTGGTTCGGCTGGTGGATATCAACGAGTACAAGCGCCGGCAGGCGCCCATCGGTGTGCGGATTACCGAGCGAGGCTTCGGCAAGGACCGGCGCTATCCCATCACCAATGGCTGGAAACTGGGGAAATAGCGCCGGGGAGAGGGCGACGGGGTACGGTTACTCGTCGCCCATCAGGCCGAAGGTCACCACGCTGCTCAGCGAGCGATCCTCTTCCTTCATGGTGCTTGGCTGGTACTTCATGTTCTTGTCGAAGGCGTCGCTGTTGGGGTAGTTGATGGCCAGCAGCGCCGTCGCATCGTCGGCCGCTTTCTGCAGGTCGAGGAAACGGTAGGTGTCGATCAGGATCTTCAGGGCATCCTCGACGGCGGGCGTCTGGGGGAAATTCTCCAGGACGTAGCGGGCGCGGTTGTTTGCCGCGATATAGGCCTGACGCTTGATGTAGTAACGGGCCGCATGCAACTCCAGACGGGCCAGGCGGTTGCGGATGGCCACCATGCGCTGGCGGGCATCGGCGGCGTAATCGCTGTTCGGGTAACGGCTCAGCAGTTCGGAGAAGTCCCGGAAAGCCTGGCGCTGCTCCCCCGGATCCCGCTCGGAGATATCGATGGGGAAGAACTTGCCGGCCAGGCTGATATCCAGGTTATAGGAGGCCAGCCCACGCATGTAGAGCGCGTAATCGGCGTGTTCGCTTTGCGGGTTGAGGCGCAGGAACCGGTCGGCGGCGGAACGGGCCCCTTCCAGGTCGAGATTCTGGTAACGGGCATAGATCAGGTCCAGTTGGGCCTGTTCGGCATAGCGACCGAAGGGATAGTAGGTTTCCAGCGATTCCAGGTTGCGCTCGGCTTCGTTGAAATTGCCACTGTTCATGGCCGATCGGGCCTGCTCGTAGTAGGTTTTTTCCGGCAGGACTTCTTCCGGTTTGGATGCACAGCCGGCGATCATCGCAAGGATGGCCGACAACAGCAGCAAGCGAACACCTGATCTCATGCCTGATTCCCGTATAATGAAAAGCGTTCGACATTGTAACGGCCCTGTACCACCTTGTGCAGGGGCCTGACATGCTTTACGAAAATTTTAGGGGATTGAATGTCCGCGAAAGACCGTATCAACGGTGAATTTGAAGTGCCGGCCGAGCTGAGCGACCGACGCCTGGACCAGGCGGTGGCCGAGTTGATGCCCGATCACTCCCGATCCCGTATCCAGGGCTGGATCAAGGCGGGCGACCTGACGGTTAACGGCGAGGCCCGGAAGCCGCGGGACAAAGTGATGCTTGGCGACATCATCACCGTGAATGCGGAGCCGGAAGTTCAGGTGACCTGGGAAGCGGAATCCATCGAACTGGATATCGTCTACGAGGATGAGCACGTCCTGGTGATCAACAAGCCGGCCGGGTTGGTGGTACATCCCGCCGCCGGCCATGCGGCGGGCACCCTCGTCAACGCCCTGCTGCACCATGCGCCGGAAGTCGACAAGCTGCCGCGGGCGGGGATCGTGCACCGCCTCGACAAGGATACCAGCGGCCTGATGGTCGTCGCCCGCAGCCTGATTGCACACACCTCCCTGGTCGACCAGTTGCAGACCCGCACCATGGGGCGGGAATACGATGCAGTCATGGTGGGCACGATCACCGGCGGTGGCGTGGTGGATGCGCCGATCGGTCGCCACCCGACCCAGCGCAAGAAGATGGCGGTGGTCCGGGACGGCAAACCGGCCGTGACCCATTACCGGCTGGTTGAAAGATTTCCGGCCCACACCCACGTACGCTGCAAGCTGGAAAGTGGTCGGACCCACCAGATCCGGGTGCATATGGCCCATATCCGCCATGCACTGGTCGGTGATCCGGTCTATGGCGGGCGAATGCAGTTGCCGAAAGGCTGCACGCCTGAACTCAAGGAGGTTCTTCGCCAGTTCCACAGGCAGGCCCTGCATGCCCGTCAGCTCACACTGGTCCATCCGGCCACCGATGAAGAAATGACCTGGGAGGCGCCGTTGCCTGCCGACATGCTTGAGCTCCTCGAGGCCCTCCGAGCTCATGCCCGCGCCCAGGAATCGTTGTGAAACTGCCGCTGATTGTGCCGGACTGGCCGCTGCCGGAGAACGTTCGGGCAGCCGTGAGTACGCGCGTCGGGGGACTGAGTGTGCCGCCCTTCGATACGCTGAACCTGGGGGATCATGTTGGTGATGCCGTGTCGGCAGTGACGGCCAATCGGGCCCGGCTGGCGGACGCCCTGGAAGTCAGGCCGGAGTCGATCGGTTGGATCCGTCAGGTTCATGGGACCGGTGTGGCCCACTTGCCCGCTGACGCCGGTCATGAGGCAGACGCTTCCTGGACGCGTGAGCCCGGCGTAGCCTGCGCCGTCCTGACCGCGGACTGCCTGCCGGTGCTGTTCTGTGCTGACGACGGCTCACAAGTGGCGGCCGCCCACGCCGGCTGGCGCGGCCTGGCTTCAGGCGTGCTGGAGGCGACGCTTGCCACCTTTCCGGCGATTGCCGGTGTCCGCGTCTGGCTTGGGCCTGCCATCGGGCCGGACGCTTTCGAGGTCGGCAGCGACGTCTTGCAGGCGTTCGTGAAGGACGATCGCACTGCCGCGTCCGCCTTCCGGGATGCTCCGGGGCGCCCGGGACACTACCTGGCCGACCTGTATACCCTTGCCCGTCACCGACTTTGCCGGGCCGGCGTGCGGGCGGAGCGGATATACGGCGGCGGGTTTTGCACCTTCAGCGACCCCGGGCGCTTCTATTCCTATCGCCGTGACGGTGAAACCGGTCGCATGGCGAGCCTGATCTGGCGCCTCTGACGCCAGCACGCTCGCCATGTTCAACAAAATTTGATCCAGCGCAACCGCCTACCTGATTTCCCCGACTGCCGCTTGAAGTCCCCTCCGGCGCCCCTACATTTAAAACAGATCCCAACGCCAGAGGCCGTTTGAGCGCCTCCGATATCGGCGTTATTCATCAAGACTCGAGGAAACAACATGCGAATCGACAAGCTGACCAGTCGACTCCAGACCGCACTGGCCGATGCGCAGTCCATTGCGGTTGGCAAAGACAACAACTTTATCGAACCACTCCACCTGATGCAGGCCTTGCTGGACCAGGACGGGAGTTCCATCAAACCGCTGCTGAAGCAGGTCGGGGCAGACCCGGCCCGTTTGCGCCAGTCCGTGGCCCGGGAGATCGAGAAGTTGCCCGAGGTGAAGGGTTCCGCCGGCGACGTGTCCATGTCCAATGACCTGGGCCGCCTGTTCAACATTGCCGACAAGCTGGCTCAGCAGCGCAAGGATCAATTCATCTCCAGTGAGCTTGTCCTGCTGGCGGCATTGGAAGACCGCGGCTCCCTGGGCCGGGTTCTGCGCGAACACAGCGTGGATCGCCAGGCGCTGGAGCAGGCCATTGACGAAGTTCGGGGCGGTGAATCGGTTGACGATGCGTCCGCCGAAGAGAACCGTCAGGCCCTGTCCAAGTACACCATCGACCTGACCGAGCGTGCCGCCGAGGGCAAGCTGGATCCGGTGATCGGCCGGGACGACGAAATCCGCCGGACCATCCAGGTCCTGCAGCGCCGGCGCAAGAACAACCCGGTACTGATCGGTGAGCCCGGTGTGGGTAAGACCGCCATCGTTGAAGGTCTGGCCCAGCGGATCGTCAATGGCGAGGTGCCCGATGGCTTGAAGGACAAGAAAGTCCTGTCCCTGGATATGGGCTCGCTGATTGCGGGCGCCAAGTTCCGCGGTGAATTCGAGGAGCGCCTCAAGGCCGTACTCAATGAACTGTCGAAGCAGGAAGGGCAGATCATCCTGTTTATCGACGAGATCCACACCATGGTGGGGGCCGGTAAGGCTGAAGGCTCCATGGATGCGGGCAACATGCTTAAACCGGCATTGGCGCGGGGCGAGTTGCACTGCGTCGGTGCCACGACCCTGGACGAGTATCGCGAGAACATCGAGAAGGATGCGGCCCTGGAGCGTCGTTTCCAGAAAGTGCTGGTATCCGAGCCGTCTGAAGAAGACACCATCGCCATCCTGCGTGGCCTGAAGGAGCGCTACGAGGTGCATCACGGCGTCGAGGTGACCGACGGTGCCATCATAGCGGCGGCCAAGCTGTCGCATCGGTACATCACCGACCGACAGCTGCCGGACAAAGCGATCGACCTGGTGGATGAAGCGGCCAGCCAGATCCGTATGGAGATGGACTCCAAGCCGGAGGCCCTGGATCGTCTGGAGCGTCGGCTGATCCAGTTGAAGATCGAACGCGAGGCGCTGAAAAAGGAAACCGATGCGGCTTCCAAGAAACGCCTTGCAGAGCTAAAGGATGTGATCGGCAACGTCGAGCGTGAATACGCCGACCTGGAAGAGGTCTGGAATACCGAGAAGGCGGCCCTGCACGGTTCCCAGAAGATCAAGAGCCAGTTGGAGCAGGCCCGGATTGATCTGGAGAACGCCCGCCGCGCCGGCGACCTGGGCAAGATGTCCGAGCTGCAGTACGGCACGATTCCGGAGCTCGAACGCCAGCTGGATATGGCCAGCCAGGCCGAGATGATGGAAATGAAGCTGTTGCGTAACCGGGTCACCGACGAAGAGATCGCCGAGGTGGTTTCGAAGTGGACCGGTATCCCGGTGTCCAAGATGCTCGAAGGTGAGCGCGACAAGTTGATGCGCATGGAAGAAGCCCTGCACGAACGGGTGATTGGTCAGGACGAGGCCGTCGAAGCGGTGGCCAATGCCGTCCGCCGCTCCCGCGCCGGACTGTCCGATCCCAACCGGCCGAATGGTTCGTTCCTGTTCCTGGGGCCGACCGGGGTGGGTAAGACCGAGCTGTGCAAGTCGCTGGCCTCGTTCCTGTTCGACACTGAAGAGGCGATGGTGCGGATCGATATGTCCGAGTTCATGGAGAAACACTCCGTCGCCCGGCTGATCGGCGCGCCTCCCGGTTATGTGGGTTACGAGGAGGGCGGTTACCTGACCGAAGCGGTGCGGCGGCGTCCCTACTCAGTGCTGTTGCTGGACGAGGTGGAGAAGGCGCATCCGGACGTGTTCAACATTCTCCTGCAAGTATTGGAAGATGGTCGCCTGACGGACGGTCAGGGGCGCACGGTCGATTTCCGCAACACGGTGATCGTCATGACGTCGAACCTCGGTTCGGACCTTATCCAGACCATGGCCGGCAAGGATGACTACAACGCCATGAAGGATGCGGTGATGGAGGTCGTCGGCACCCATTTCCGCCCGGAATTCATCAACCGGGTGGACGAAGTGGTGGTCTTCCATCCGTTGGCCCGCGACCAGATCGAAGGCATCGCGCGTATCCAGATTGGCTCGTTGAGTCGTCGGCTGCGGGAACAGGATATGACACTGGAGTTGACGGATGCTGCGATGGACCGGATCAGCGAAGTGGGGTACGACCCCGTCTACGGTGCGCGTCCGCTGAAGCGGGCGATCCAGCGGTTGATCGAGAATCCGCTGGCACAACGTCTGCTGAAGGGGGCGTTTGCGCCGGGCGATACCATTGTGGCCGACGTCGAGGGCGATCAATTGGGTTTCAGCCGCAAAGCCGCCTGATTCTGCCGATGACACCTGACCCAACGGAAAAGGGGCCTTCAGAGGCCCCTTTCTGTCTGCTGGCGCGAGTGATCGACGGGCCTCAGTTCTTGCAGTCCTCGTCGATGATTTTCTGGAACTCGTCTTTCTTCTTCTGGATCTCTTCCGGCGTCAGGTAACGCTGCTCCCCATTCTCGCTGATCTTGATGCGCGCATGGGAGTTGATGGTTTGCAGGTTCTTGGTGGCTATCTCGCAGTTTTTCTCGCGCTGCTTGGCCTGGGCCTCTTCCTCGCGGCTCTGCTTGTCCTTCTCGGCCTGATCCGCGCGGGACTTGTCGAGAGCGTCCACCTTTTCCTGTGGCGACATTCGGGCTTCACCGGTGTCGGCCTTTGATGTGCCTGAACGAACGTTGACGGTTTCGCTCTTCTTGTTTATGGGTTTTTGATCGCCGAAGTGGACGACGCCGTTCTCATCCGTCCACTTGTAGACGGAGCCTGCCGTCGCTGAAAAGGCGCTGACCGAAAGCAGGCATGTCAGAAGGATTCCAGTCTTATTCATGCAGATACAACCTGTTTCCCTGTTCAACCGGCTGTTGGATGCCGGCGGATTCAACTGTCACATCGCCATTCTGCCATGGCCGGACTCATTCTGCTTAGGATTAGCCAAAAACTGTGCGATGGCCAGCACCGGGCTGTGGTAATTATGTAACCGAGACATTCCCGGAGACACCGCCAGTACGCGCCTTGACGAGGTTTCGCTATTGACAGCACGTTTCCCGCTGTCACAATTGGCGATTGCCTGAAAACAGGGGTGAATACGGCAGGCAATCCCGAGCAGTATCCCCGTTGATTACCACACTGAACCTTTCGCGCATCCCGCGTGACGGGCTGTATGTCGTGCAGCCCGACGAATGGCCGTCCTCCGGCACCCTCAGGAGGCCCGGCTGGCCAGGAGAGACAACCTCTGCGTCCCTCAGTGTGGTGGAATGTCCGGTCCGGCTTCCACAAGAAGCGATGCACCGGATCCCCAGGCAACCGGCGACAGTCCGGTACATTCACTCTATAGAGAGGGTAGAGAAAGTGGAGTTATTGTCTGGCGCAGACATGCTGATCCGGTCCCTGCAGGATGAAGGGATCGAGTACATCTACGGTTATCCGGGTGGTGCAGCGCTGCATATTTATGACGCCCTGTTCAGGCAGGACAAGGTCAAACACATCCTGGTACGCCATGAGCAGGCCGCTGTTCATATGGCGGACGGCTACGCCCGGGCCAGTGGCAAGCCCGGCACCGTCCTGGTGACGTCCGGCCCCGGTGCGACCAACACCATTACCGGTATTGCCACCGCCTTCATGGATTCCATCCCGATGGTGGTCCTGTGCGGTCAGGTGGCTTCCACCCTGATTGGCGAGGATGCCTTCCAGGAAACCGACATGATTGGTGTGTCCCGTCCCGTGGTGAAGCACAACATCAGTGTGCGCCATCCGTCGGAGATCCCCGAAGTTATCCGCAAGGCCTATTACATCGCCGCTACCGGCCGTCCGGGCCCGGTCGTGGTCGATATCCCCAAGGATATGACCACGCCCAACGAACGCTACGAGTACGAGTACCCCAAAAAGGTCAAGCTGCGCTCCTACAACCCGGCGATCCGCGGCCATGCCGGCCAGATCCGCAAGGCGGCGGAAATGCTGCTGGCGGCCAAGCGGCCGGTGATCTACGCCGGCGGCGGTGTCGTTCTCGGCAAGGCCTCGGATCAACTGACGGAACTGGCGCATATGCTGGGTCACCCGGTCACCAATACCCTGATGGGGATTGGCGGCTTCCCGGCATCCGATAAGCAGTCCCTGGGCTGGCTGGGGATGCACGGCTCCTACGAATCGAACATGGCGATGCACCACTCCGATCTGATCCTGGCGGTTGGCGCGCGGTTCGATGACCGGGTGACCAACGCCACCGAGAAGTTCTGTCCGGGGGCTCGCATCATCCATATCGACATCGATCCGGCGTCCATCTCCAAGACCGTTGAGGCGGACGTGCCCATCGTGGGACCGGTGGACTCGGTGCTGAAAGAGCTGATCTCCCTGGTTCGGGAAAGCAAGGCCAAACCCGACAAGGACGCGCTCAAGGCGTGGTGGAAACAGATCGACGAGTGGCGGGCCTTCCACGGCATGCGCTATGAAAAGAGCGATACCCATATCAAACCGCAGGAAGTGATCGAGGCGCTGCACCGTCTTACCAACGGTGACGCGTACGTGACGACTGACGTCGGTCAGCACCAGATGTTCACGGCCCAATACTACAAGTTCAACAAACCCAATCGCTGGATCAACTCTGGCGGCCTGGGCACCATGGGCTTCGGCCTGCCGGCGGCCATGGGCGTCAAGTTGAGCTACCCGGACGATGAGGTGATCTGTGTTACCGGCGAGGGCAGCATCCAGATGAATATCCAGGAGCTGAGCACCTGCAAGCAGTACAACCTGCCGGTGAAGATCGTCAACCTGAACAACCAGGCGCTGGGCATGGTCAAGCAGTGGCAGGACATGAACTACGAATCCCGTCACTCGCAGTCCTATATGGAATCCCTGCCGGATTTCATCAGGCTGGCCGAGGCCTATGGCCATGTGGGTATTCGCATCGACCGCAAGGAAGACCTTGAGTCCAAGCTCAAGGAAGCCTTCGCGATGAAGGACAAGCTGGTCTTCATCGACATCTATGTTGATCCGCACGAGCACGTCTACCCGATGCAGGTGGCCCGTGGCTCGATGAAGGATATGTGGCTCAGCAAAACGGAGAGGGTGTGATCCATGCGTCGAATCATTTCGGTTTTGCTGGAAAACGAGCCGGGTGCACTGTCCCGCGTTGTCGGGCTGTTCTCCCAGCGTAACTACAACATCGAGACCCTGACGGTTGCGCCGACTGAGGACGAGACCCTCTCGCGCCTGACGGTCACCACGACGGGATCGGATCGGGTTATCGAGCAGATTACCAAGCAGTTGAACAAGCTGATCGAGGTGGTCAAGCTGGTGGATCTGACCGAGGGGTCGCACATCGAGCGTGAGCTGATGCTGATCAAGCTCAAGGCGAGCGGATCGCAGCGCGCCGAGATCAAGCGAACCGTCGACATCTTCCGCGGCCAGATCGTGGACGTGACCAGTACGGTCTATACCGTCCAGTTGGCCGGAGACAGCGACAAGCTCGACGCCTTTATCCAGGCCGTCGGTACCACCGGTGTGCTGGAAGTCGTGCGTTCGGGGGTTTCCGGCATCGCCCGGGGCGAGAAAGTACTCAGTATCTGATTGAAACCATTCATTGAATTGCGACCGGATGCGGTCCGATAGGTAACAGGGGAAAGTTATGCAGGTTTATTACGACAAAGATTGTGATCTCTCCATCGTCCAGGGCAAGAAAGTAGCCATCATCGGTTACGGCTCCCAGGGACACGCCCATGCCAACAACCTCAAGGACTCCGGTGTTGACGTTGTGGTTGGTCTGCGCGCCGGCTCATCATCCGCGGCCAAGGCGGAAGGTGCGGGCCTGACCGTCAAGACCGTTGCCGAAGCTTCCAAGGAAGCCGACATCGTGATGGTGCTGGCGCCGGACGAAAACCAGAAGGCGATCTATGAGAACGAGATCGAGCCCAACCTGAAAAATGGCGGTGTGCTGGCGTTCGCCCATGGCTTCAACGTGCATTACAACCAGATCGTTGCCCGCAAGGACCTGGATGTGATCATGGTCGCGCCGAAAGCGCCGGGTCACACCGTTCGCACGGAGTTCGTCCGCGGCGGCGGCATCCCCGACCTGATCGCCATCCACCAGGATGCGTCCGGTAACGCCAAGAACATCGCGCTGTCCTACGCCAGCGCCATCGGCGGCGGTCGCACCGGCATCATCGAGACCACGTTTCAGGACGAAACCGAAACCGACCTGTTTGGCGAGCAGGCAGTCCTGTGTGGTGGCACCGTTGAGTTGGTCAAGGCCGGCTTCGAGACCCTGACCGAAGCGGGCTACGCTCCGGAGATGGCCTACTTCGAGTGCCTGCACGAGCTCAAGCTGATCGTCGACCTGATGTACGAAGGCGGCATTGCCAACATGAACTACTCCATCTCCAACAATGCGGAGTACGGTGAGTACGTGACGGGCCCGGAAGTCATCAACGAGCAGTCCCGCGAAGCGATGCGCAATGCCCTGAAGCGTATCCAGAGCGGGGAATATGCCAAGATGTTCATCCAGGAAGGCAATACCAACTATCCGTCCATGACAGCGCGTCGTCGACTCAATGCCGGTCATGACATCGAAGTTGTTGGAGAGAAACTGCGCTCCATGATGCCCTGGATTTCCGCGAACAAGATCGTGGACAAGGAAAAGAACTAAGCGTTAGCTGGTTCGGGAAAGCGCGACCTGCGGGTCGCGCTTTTTTCGTTATGGGCATCATGCTTAGCATTTTCGTCACTTGACCGTACCGGGGAATGGATCGGCTATAATGCCCGTTGCATGTTTTGTGGGTTGAATGGGAATGAGCGAAAAAAACGAATCGGAAAACAGTGTGGCGAGCGCGGATGAAGCGCTGCAGGAAAACGGAGAGGTTGTGGAGGAAGAAGTGGTCGAGGGTGCGCGTGTTCGCCGTAAGGGAATCTATCTGCTGCCCAACCTGCTGACGACGGCCTCGCTGTTTTCAGGTTTCTTCGCAATGGTGTCGGCGGCCAATGGCATGTTCGAGAAAGCCGCGATCGCCATCTTCGTCTCCATGATCCTCGATGGTCTGGATGGTCGTGTTGCCCGGATGACCAATACCCAGAGCAAGTTTGGGGAGGAGTACGATAGCCTGGCCGATATGGTGGCTTTCGGTGTGGCGCCGGGGTTGGTGGCGTTTTTCTGGTCCCTGAACGGTTTCGGCAAGTTCGGCTGGGCGATCACCTTTATTTACGTGGCGGGAGCCGCATTGCGTCTGGCCCGTTTCAATACCCAGATTGGTTCGGTGGACAAGAAGTACTTTGTGGGGTTGCCCAGTCCATCCGCTGCTGCAGTCGTGGCTGGGTTGGTCTGGTGTTTCCAGGGGTTCGAGCCCCAGCTCTGGCTGAAGATGTTGACGGTGCTCGTTGTAGCCGGTGCCGGCATTCTGATGGTCAGTAACATCTTCTATCGCAGCTTCAAGGATCTTGATCTTCGGGGGCGGGTCCCCTTTGCAGCCATCCTGGTGGTTGTCCTGGTGTTTGTGGTTGTAACGCTCGATCCGGGCACCGTGCTCTTTGCGGGTTTCCTGATTTACGGCCTGTCCGGGCCGACCCAGGCGCTGTTTCGTAAAATGCGGAAGCCAAAGCCGGCCGCCGCCGAATTACCGGATAGCGATCAGTAGTCCCCTCCGTTTTTCAAGAAAGGCCGTGCCCACTCCAGGCATGGCCTTTTTTGTTTCGGATGAGGTTTGGGGGTGAGGGGGCAGGCTCTTTTCCTGAGAGCTTCTTGGTCCGGCTTGACCTGGGTATTTTTTGAGCGTTTCGGGGTGATTCCGATCGTTTTGTGATCGATGTGTATCGGAAAACCGAGACGCTGGGAAAAAAGCGTCAAAAAGGGCTTTACAGGCCCGCTGGGGTCTGTAGAATGCGCATCTCTTTCGAGGGGCCCGCCACAGAGGCGGGGCCGAAATCGAAAGGCAACCGATTGTTTTGGTTTGGGATTTCGAGTTTCAGGATTCTTCAGGGCAACGGTTGACAGGGTGGCAAAGCCGTGTAGAATGCGCGCCACCTTGAACGGGCAGCCGGCCCGGTTCGGCGGTTTTCGGAAGTAGCGGAAAGCGCTGAAAAATAACGGTTGAC
>NZ_SJDL01000031.1 GCF_004327985.1 Marinobacter halodurans | reverse complement strand
TTGGGGTATGACGGCGTGAATGTTCTAATCGAACCTAAAAACAAAAAGAACTTCGACCCGTTTATCTACGAAATGTACCTATCACAAAAACTCATTCCCGTAGACCAAACTGACTGGCTCTTCAGCCATTCCGGGATGCATATTCCGAGCGAGGAAGTGTTTGAGAAGTCCTACCGAGACACCATTATGCGCTACATCACGATAGATGGAGGTCACTTTGGGAGTTACTGATCGATTCACCAAGTGGATTTTCGGCATTACGTTCTTGGCTCTGGCAATAGCTCTCACCACCGGCTGTTCAGCGCTTCCTCGGGCCGGCATCGGGTGTTGTGACTTTGGACCGGTAATGGCTGCGGATGTCTCCCGCGATGGCCAATACGCCCTTACGTCCCATCGCGACAATGCCCTGGTACTGTGGAACCTGCAGACTCACGAATATCGACAGCTCCATGATAACGCCAACATCTACAGCGCCGCCTTTGTTCAGGACAGCCACCAGGTCCTCTGGCAGGATTTGGACAATGTGGTCCACGTCGAGACAATCGACGGCAAGGAGCTCGAAAGCTTTCACCATTTCCCGACCTATGGTCACGCGATGACTCGCAACAGGGCTCTATATCTGTCCGCCAATCAGGACTGGTATCTTTTCGCAGGGCGGGGGGGGAAACGAACTCCCGTACTTCGGGATAGCGATAGTCCCAGCTTCCTCGGCAGCCACAAGCTCCTCAACCTTACCCTATCGGATAGCAACAACTTCCTGACCGCAGGCGCCGGACCGGGAGGCCGGGGCCCCATTGATGCTGAGCACCCACCGGTTCGCCCAGAGAAGGAGCATCCTTTATTTTCGGAGTACAAGGGCGTTGTACTCTGGAGCAAACGCTCTTTGAAACCTGTGGCCAAATTTAATGGCTTCGACGCAAAGACTCACGCCACCCTCAGCCCCGATGGGCAATGGGTCGTTGGTGCTGATGAAGCCGGCAAAGCCTATTATTGGAATACCCAAAAGCCTGAAGAGCGCCATCGTTTTTCTAGCTATGCTCTCGGCATCTATCTGGACGATACGCCTTACGAGCTGGGCGATCCGCGCAACTGGGATGACTCTGGCTTAATCGAACCCATGGCCGGAGTGCGGGACATCACCCTCGCCAACGCCTTTATCGACCACAGCGACTACTTCCTGCGGTTCGGCAACAACAGCCACATCGCCGCGCTGTTCAAGACCGGCAATCCCTGGCCCCAAGCCTATTTCGATCTCGGAGAATCCCCAGAGCTCGTGACTTACGGCTCCCATTACTCGCGCAATACTGCCATTGCCACCTCGCCCCAGGCCGGGGTGCTGGTGATTGGTCACAACGACGACGGCGGCATCAGCGTGTATCACTTTGATGGAGAGAAACAGACCCTAAAACGGATCTGGGTGCCCGGGTGGGACTGACCGCACTCAATATTCTGAGTACGGTCCGGGATTAGTTGACCACTACACAGTGCTAAAAATAGTTCTGTTCCGGTTTTGCGCTGTCCCGGTTTTGCGGGTTTTGCGGTTTTGATTCTGACGTACAGGCTGCGCGCGTGAAGATCGATTCCACAGTAATGACGGTGGGTGCTATTGTAGAAATTCATGAGTCTTCTCCCTTGTAGAGCTTGGTCGCCTTCCAGCTTAGCGGTCCGCCGCTGGGCTGGGGAGAAGGCTCAATCAGTCTAAAGTGGGTGAAGCTGACCAAGCGCAAGGGAAGTCCATGAAAGAGAGAGATTGGAAAAAGTTCAAGGTCATCAAGCAAAGGGCCATTGAGCAGTTCTGCACTCAGGCTCTTGATGAGTTTGGCGAGATCATCTCCAACAGCGACGAGCACGTTCACAATCGCTATCTACGACTCTACAAGCTTGTTCGAGAACGCGACAAGGAAATGTCGTTAGTATTTGATGATCACAGCCGGTCAAAAGCACCAATGCAGCTCACGGCTATTCGAGCCAGGGGCCTCGCTGATGAATCCTTGCTCGCAGAATTGTCCGATGAATTTCGGGAGCAAACGGACCCCAAGCCGTTTGGTTGGACGTAAAGTGCCTGACCTCGTGGAGATGGTTGCCTTAAACCATTAATCCCCGGGCGACGGGTGACGACGAAATGGCAGGACGCGCGCCCGTGTCAGAGCCGGCGAGTTTCCGGTGCGAGATCCACCCATCAGGGCTTGGTGCAGGCCAAACAGCGATTCGTACATCATCGCTTGAATTTCCAGTACCGCCGCCATCGGACTCCGGGCGACGCGGCGTCGGGCCTCGATCACAAACTGCAGGCCTCGCAGCCTGCGTTGATTGCGTTTCGAACTGTGACGAATGCAGTCTTCAATCAAGTCCGCACGCAAGGTTTCAAAGCCGGCCGGGTCACATTGAGCCATCAGGAGGAGGTATGGCAGGCAAGCAGCCAAAGAGACTAGCTCGACCTGGTGTCGATGAGTACGGTCGTACGGAGTTGCACTATGCCGCGTCGCAGGGGGGGTGTCGACATCGTCCGGGAGTTGCTTGATTCCGGCCTGAATCCCAATGCTCAGGACGACAACGGATGGACGCCCCTGCACTTTGCCTCCCAGTCTTGCCAAGCGAAGGTGGCGACAGTTCTTGTAAGTGCCGGAGCCAATCCGAATCTCGTGGACAGTCATGGCAATGGCCCCCTGTGGGTCGCGACCATGAATGCGCGAGGCAACGACAATGTGGTTGTACTTCTATTGGAGAATGGAGCCGTAGCGGATCACAGGAATAAACATGGTCGCAGTCCGTTGGATATGGCGACCACAATTGGGCACGGTCTTGATCTTGTTTTTCAGCAGGCAGGCTCACGTGATGCCTGACCAAAGGTTCAGACTGCGCCTCCAAACCGGCCATTTCGCGTGGCGTCGGACATCGGTATGAACTGGTATCGCATAAGTACAGGTCAGTTTGGGTATCCACAACCTGAAGATACGTATCTTGAGGAGACCTATGATCTGGCAGCCGGATGTCCGACGTGCGGGATTGGAAAGGCGTTGCGAAATGCATTCCGCTTCCGGTCTGAACCAAAAGCGAAGCACAGTCAGTTTCTGGGGCTGAATTGGGTCTTCGATGAAGTGTTTGTTCGAGATGCGGTGAAGCACGTATTTGAAGAGCAAGGTGTCACAGGGGTGGCGTTCACCCGCCCCGTTCGACACAGCACTGGTGAACCCCTGGAAACCGTCTATCACCTGCGTGTCAGCGTTATTCTTCCGCCGGCGCTCCGACCTGATCAATTAGACACGGAGACCTGTGAGATGCCGAAGGACCCTGCCACAGTCAAATTCCTGACCGCCAATAGCAGCAGGTTGGTGAGGGGGCCATTCTGCGGTGCGGTGAAGTTCAACTATCCACAGGAAAACGACGGTCAAATAACAATGCCCGCATCAGCATTTGTCTCGGCGCCGGACATTGTCCGAATGAACGAGTGGTTTGGAAGCGGCGGCTCCGCCGGGAGACCCGTGCTGGTGTCCCAGCGAGTCAAAGACATTGTCGATCGGATGAAGTGGCGGGGATTGATGTTCAGCCCCATCGAGATCGTCAACGAATAACGATGTCCAGCAAGCCGGATGCACAAGGCGGCTTAGCTGCGTGTGATCCGTGAATTGCAATTGGAACTGCTCACGGAAAACCGGGACGGGTTTATTTTAGTGGCTGAAAGTGATTGCCTGGCTGTTGATTGCGATACCGGTCATTTACTTTGGCACTGTGGCTGTTGTCATTGCACACCACTTAATTGCGGTAGGCTACATCGCCGGGCGTACCTGGATTTTTGGGGCGCCATTGATGATGACTTTTGCCGTGGTTTGCACGGTTTCGTTGGTTATTGGTGTGCGCCTGCTAAAAAAGCCTGAAAATGAATGAGCCGCATAGCAAATTGCGGCACTTCTTGCCTTCTGTGCCTCTTTCAAATAACCCCAATAAACTGGAGCCTTTCCGCAACCAGAGCCTGGTACCGTGCCTTCATCTCGTCCGGCAGGTAACTCGATCGAATCAAGTCCGGCGCGGCCTTTTCCACTCGTCCGGCCAACCGGCGAATACGGCTGGCGGCAGCCTTCTCTCCGAGGCCCGCACTCGAAGCTAACTCAACGAAATCCGATCCGGAGTAATGGCCATTGCCCATTTCCGCGTGGTAGGTCGGTTCCCGGTCCGGGAAGAATTTGAGCGCCATTACCCGGCCGCCCTGATTGTAAAGGCTGGCGGCGAGGACGTCGTAGGCGGGCGCGAGGACGATCGGTTGGCCCAGGACAAAGCTGATGTTCTTGAGGTGATGGTCGTCGTTGCCGACCAGGTAGGAAAAGACCAGGCGATCCAGCAATCTTGCGGCTATCGCCGTACCGCAGCGCTCTTGCGTCAGCGTCAGCACTTCGGAGTAACTGGCTGAGTCGTACTTGGAGTCGGACGCGTCGTTGCGGATGCCGAGGGCCTGCATCGCGTCCTCCTGATGGCGCTTGCCGTCGGAGGTGCGATCGTAGCGGCGGATGACGAAAACGTGGTGGCCATCCTGTAATGCGATCAAGCCACAGGGCGGCACCTCGAACCCCACCTGGCGCATCAGTGTCAGGGTCAGGTGCTCGTTTTCGGCGACGTATTCAAAGGATTCCGGGCTGGGTTTGAGAATCAGGTCGCCGTCGTGATCCACCAGCTCCAGTTTTTCATCAACGACCTTCAATTGGGCCTTGATCTGGACGCCACTGATGGAGAAGCCCTGGGTCTTGCGGGGCATCTCGCGGACCAGGTCGCCCCGTGTCGCCGCAAGATTCGTTGAGACCCTCGCGCTCCCGAAGAGGGTTTTCAGGCAGGCCGGGTGATATGGCTTGTCGCCCGAATCCTTAAGACAAATCTGACAGTTCAATGGTAACCGCTCCCGGCAGGTCCCTGCCGTTGTGAACCAGCAAGGCGAACTGGTCGTCGGGATCAATGTGCTGCTGTTGGGACTGCATGCGCTTGAGCCATCCTTCACTCACCAATCCGCTGAAATAGCCGGGCAGCCCCCTGGCGATAAAAGGCGCTTCCCGCAGTGGCAGGCTCATGCTCAGTGGTGGGCGGGACAGAGCCAGGTAATCCGGGGCGTACTGGAAAATCACGTCGCCGTCGGGCCGTCGCTCCAGCGTTCCGGCCAGCTCACCATGGAGGTAGACGTTGGCTCTCATACCATCTCGATCCAGAGCTTGAAGTTCAGCACCTGCCCCACGCTTTCCAGGGTATCGAGTCGCGGGTTGCCACCGGCCCGCTCCAGGGCCCGATAGGTGTTGGGGGACAGACCGGCCAGCTCAGCCGTCTCCACCGGGCTCAGCTTGAGCCGCTCGCGCCGCTCCCGGAGCAGATCCGGCAGGTGCCGGAGTTCCCGGAGATCCGGCGTGGTGGAGTGCTCGAGGTCGTCCACGAGCTTCTGGAGCGCCGTGATTTGATGCTTGAGTGCCGCAACGATGGTGGTTTTTGTGCGGACATCGTCAGCCATGGCCGGACACCTCTTCCTAGAGTGTTCAATATATTGATTTGTACGTTGATAAAAATGGCTTATCGATCGATATATTGAATTCCCGGCAACAAAAAGTCAATAAATTGCACTGCAGTGGTTAGATGTGAATGCTTCAGGCATAAAAATGAATGATGTCCTATGCCTTTGGGGTTGTGGGAGGGTGGTGTTTTTCCAAAGAAACCGGGACGTTGTTATGCCACTGTTTCGTCCCGGTTTCCTGCTTGATGGGCTCCATTGACATCCGCTTATTTCAAACGCCGGATCATCGTCCGCAGGACCTCCCGCCGGGCACGGCGCTGATCCCGCTTTACCTGCTCCAGATCAATGCCACCTAGCCCATCGCGGTACCTGGGCGAAATGCTCTCCCTGAATGACGCCTGTTCTTCGCCGGCCCGATCCTGACGAGTGTCCAGGCGGTGGCCAAGAACGTACTGTGCTTGCCCTGAAACCATCATCGTGTGACCTCCATAACGCTGCCCCGGTCAGGACGCGTTGGTTATCCGTGGATTCAGGGAAATGCTAACCTTGTTCTTAGTTGCACAATATTCCAAAAAAATGAGTGTTTACTTTGCAAAAACGAACAGGAAAGACCTCTTCCTCCTCTGAGCAGACCACGCGGAATGCCCTGGCGTGGAATGACTTTGAGGTTGTCCTGGCCATTGCGAACGCCGGCTCACTGTCCGGGGCCTCGCGCTCGCTGGGGGTGAGTCACGCCACGGTGTTCCGGCGGCTGGGAGACATCGAGCGGCGTTTGGGTGTGGCGCTGTTTGACCGCAGCCGCACCGGCTACCAGCCCACACTGGCCGGCGAGGAGCTGGCCGACACGGCCCGGGTGATGGACGAGGCCGCGCTGGCGGCGGAACGGAAAGTGGCGGGGCGTGACCTGGAGCCGACAGGCGAGATCTGGACCACCACCACCGACTCGCTGCTGATGGGACTGCTGGCGCCGCTGTTCACGGAGTTCCGGCATCGGTATCCGGGGATCGTGCTGGATGTGGCTGTGTCCAACCAGTTGTTCAACCTGACGCGCCGGGAGGCGGACGTGGCCATTCGCCCGTCCAACCGCCCTCCGGAAAACCTGATCGGCCGGCCGCTGACCACCATCGGCCAGGCCGTCTACGGCCACCGCAGTCTCAGTTTGACGCCGGGGGTGTCGATTGAATCTTTGGCCAGCCAACCCTGGATTGGCGCCGGGCCAAGGCTGACGGATTCCGCTCTGGATCCGTGGATGGAAAAACATGCCCTGAAGGCGTCCTGCATCTACCGGGTGGATACCCTGGTAAGCATTCTGAGTGCCGTGCGTTCGGGCATGGGGCTGGCCGTCCTGCCCTGCTACCTGGCCGACGGTGATCCGGACATCGTGCAACTCACCAGTCCCATCCCCGAGCTGCAATACGGCCTGTGGTTCCTGATGCATCCGGATCTGCGGGGCGTCGTGCGGATTCACGCGCTGATGGATTTTCTGACAGAGGCCGTGCGAGCGCAGAAACAGCGCTTGGCAGGTGCGAATATTGGCTGATGCCTTTGCAGGCCGGTACACCGGGAAAGGACAAGGAACCCATGACGATCCTCATCATCGCCCCCGATAAAGATCCCGAACCGTGGATTAGCGCCCTGAAAAGCCTGGATCCGGCGCTCGACATCCAGGTCTACCCCGACGAGGCCCGTAAAGCCGACGTAACCTTCGCGCTGTGCTGGAATCATCCCGAAGGCGTACTGCGGGACTACCCGAATCTCCGCTGCATCTGTTCCATGGGCGCCGGCGTGGATCATGTGTTGAGCGACCCGCAGTTGCCTGAAGGCGTGCCGGTCATTCGCCTGGTCGATCCGCAACTGGCGCAGTCGATGTTCGAGTATGTCTGCGCGGCGGTGATGGGTTACTTCCGGGATTTCGACGCCTACCGAGCCCAGCAGGAACAGGCGCTGTGGCAACCGCGGGCGCCGAGGCCGATCGGCGAAACGACGGTCGGCATGATGGGCTTGGGGCAGTTGGGTGAGTATTCGGCGATTCGCCTTTCGAGGCTGGGCTTCAATGTGATCGGCTGGTCCCGGACGCCGAAATCGATCGAGGGCATTACGGCCTATGCCGGAGCTGAGCAGCTGGACGCTTTTCTGTCACAGACCGATTTACTCGTCTGTTTGCTGCCCCTGACGGAAGAAACCCGCGATATCCTCAATCTGGACAACCTGCGCAAACTCCCGGCCGGCGCGTGTCTGGTGAACGTCGCCCGCGGCGAACACCTGGTTGACGAGGATCTGCTGACCGCGCTCAACGAGGGTACCCTGCGAGGCGCCTGCCTCGACGTTTTCCGGGAAGAGCCCCTGCCCCGTAGCCATCCCTTCTGGCGCCATCCTGGAATAAGGCTGACACCGCACTGCTCCAGCCTGACCGACCCGGTGTCGGTCGCTCCGCAGATCGTCGAGAACTACCGCCGAATGAAGGATGGGCGGCCGTTATTGAACCAGGTTATGCCATCGCGGGGCTACTGAGCGGTGTTCTGCAATAGAGCATGCGTTATGGGGAGGCGTCTGAGCAAACCTCGTAGACACACTGACGCAACCAGCGGTGGGCCGGGTCGGCTTCCATCCGCGGATGCCAGATCATCGAAATGGTGATCGGCGGGGCGGGAAACGGTAACGGAAAACTGAACAGACCGCTGCGCAAGTGACCGGTGGATCGTTCCGGCACGCTGGCAATCAGGTCGGTGTCCCGCACGAGGGCCAGCGCTTCGGGGAATCCACTGACGACTGTCGCCACATCCCGCTGCAACCCTAAGGCCTCCAGCACGTCGTCGATGACGCCCCGGTATCCTGAGCGGCGGGCGACCAACGCGTGTCGTTGGGCCGCATATCGGGATGCGGATATCTCCCCGTCGCAGAGCGGGTGCCCCTGCCTGGCCACGCCGACAAACCGGTCGCGGAACAGGGCTCGCACTTTCAGTTCCGGTCCCGCGCTGGCGCCGATCACGCCGGTCTCCAGATCCACACTGCCGTCGCGCAGGGGGTGGCTGTCCTTGTCAGGTTTGGGGACGAAACGTAAACGTACGCCCGGGGCGTCCTGCTCGATGCGGGCGATGAGGCGGGCGCCGAAATTCTCCACGAAGCCTTCACGGTTGCGCAGCGTGAACGTCCGTTGTAGCCCCTGCAGATCCAAACCCTCGACGGGACGCAGGACGGCTTGGGCCTCCTGCACGAGCCGATTGACGGTTTCGCGCAGCTCCAGGGCACGGGGTGTAGGGACGAGGCCGCGCCCGGCCCGGACCAGCAACGGGTCGCCGGTGGTTTCCCGCAGTCGCGCCAGTGAACGGCTCATGGCCGAAGGACTTAGGCTCAGGCGCCGGGCGGCGCGCGCCACATTACCTTCGGCCAGCAGCGCATCGAGGGTCACGAGGAGATTGAGATCGGGGCGTGTCATTCGGTCACCATAGCACGATCCGGCCATTTTGGAATGGCGTCAGGTGCATGAATAAAGTGCAAACCGTGCGTCTTCCGCAACCGTTGGTCGGTTGCTAGCTTGGAGTTTCTCTAGTTCAACTGCAGGAGAATGCCATGCCCTCCATCACACCAACGAACGCCCGGCCAACCTGGGACACGGTGGATAAAAATGGTACCCGGCCGCCCGTCGTCGGCACGTTAATTACGCTGGCCCTGTCCATGCTGCTATCGTCCCTTGGCACCAGCATCGCCAATGTTGGTTTGCCCACGCTGGCGCAGGCTTTCGGAGCGTCCTTTCACCAGGTGGAGTGGGTGGTATTGGCCTATTTGCTGGCCATCACCAGCCTGGCGGTGAGCGTGGGCCGACTTGGTGACATTCTCGGGCGTCGCCGGTTGTTTTGGCTGGGGCTGGCGGTGTTCACTGTCGCATCTGGGGCCTGCGGGGTGGCGCCCAGGCTTGAGCGGCTGGTGGCCGCCCGCGCGGTTCAGGGGGCGGGTGCCGCCGTGATGATGGCTCTGGCGATGGCACTCGTCAGCGAGACGGTGCCCCGGGAGCGGGTCGGTAGTGCCATGGGCTTGCTCGGAACGATGTCGGCCATCGGCACCGCGCTGGGGCCGTCCCTGGGCGGCTTCCTGATCGACGGGTTGGGGTGGCCGGCGATGTTCTGGGTTAACGTACCGATTGGCCTGTTGGCTCTCTTCTTTGCTTCTCGATTCCTGCCCTCTGATATTCGGCCCTCAGGGGCGGATCGTCCCCGTTTCGATGTGGCAGGCACAACGCTCCTGGCGGGGAGTCTGGCGGTATATGCGTTCGCCATGACGCTGGGCCATCGTCACGGGGGCATCGGCAATCCCGTGATGCTGGGCATCGCAGCATTCGGAATGGCGTTGTTCTTTTTGGTTGAACGCCGGGTTGCATCGCCACTGATCCGTCTGGCGGCCTTCCGAAATCCAACGTTCAGCGCGGGCCTGGTCGGCAACAGTCTGGTGGCGACAGTCATCATGACCACCTTCGTCGTCGGGCCGTTTTACCTCTCGCGATCATTGGGGCTGGGCACGGCCCAGGTCGGACTGGTCATGGCGGTTGGTCCGGCGATTTCCTCTGTCACCGGTGTGTTGGCAGGACGGCTGGTCGACCGTTTCGGTACCGCACTGGTGGCGGTGGCCGGGCTCACCCTGTTGGCTGTGGGCGCTGGCGCCCTCGCGACATTGCCGATGATGTTCGGCACGGCGGGCTACATCACCGGCATTGCGATCCTGACGCCGGGTTATCAGCTGTTCCAGGCGGCCAACAATACGGCGGTCATGACAGACGTCTCCGCCGATCAGCGTGGTGTCATGTCCGGTATGTTGGGCCTGTCGCGCAACCTCGGGCTGATCACCGGCGCTTCGGTCATGGGTGCGGTCTTTTCCTTTGCGGTGGGGAGCACCGATGTGTCGACCGCAAATGTCGGGGCCGTCAGCGATGGGATGCGTTTCACCTTCGAGTGTGCCTCTATGCTGATGATGGTGGCGATGGCTGTAACGATGGTCGGTCGTCTGCTTGCAGGACGCCCAGCCATCTCAGGGCAGGCAGGATAGAAGCCCAGGTACTTGCCATTACTGCACTAGGCATGCTTCGTTCACCGCGGTGGTCAGCGTGCTTGTTGAAACGGTATCAACTTTGTGTCAAGTTAATTGATAATATAGATGATACAAAAACAACAAGAGCTTTGCTTATCCATGACTCTGTACAGGCGGAAAGCTGCGGCATTGGCACCGGCAAGCGTGTTGGGAGCGGAAATAGCCCGAAAGCCCCAACTGTCATGGACATCCGGAGGTGGGGTATGCAGGTATTCTGGGGCGCAACGGGGGTTCTGTACAGCGTGGTTTTGGCTGCGCTGGTTTTCTTGGCGTGGTGGAGCCCGTCCGTAACAGTCTGGTTGGTGGCCGTAATCGGCATCGCGGCGACGATTGGTGCTGTCGGCCTCGATACCTTGCGTAAGCGGCAATGGCTGGGTCGGAACCCGGAGGATACCCTGGCGTGGCTCGAACGTCGCCTTGCTGACTCCGGAGAAAAGACGCAAGGTGCCCTGCTGGTTCGCCTGGGCGACGCCTACGCGCGCTCCCAGGAGGAACTGTACCGGCTTCGCGACCAGTATGATGCCTGCGCCGACCGCGTGGCCTGCCTGGCCCGGGAGCGGGACGACGCCCATGATGCCTTGCAGGCCCAGGTGCAGATGACTCGCAACACCCAGGCCCAATTGGCGAACATGCAGGACGGTCTGGCCGAGCATGCGACGTTCACCGAGCAGGCGGGTGTTATCGCGCATGAGGCGGCGGGCCATGTGGACACCATTGACGGCACGATTGTGCGAATGGCTGGGAGCCTGGACGAACTCTCCGGCTATACGGAGAACCTGAGAGTGGTATTTGCCGGTCTCTCCGAGCAGTCGGAACAGATTGCCGACATCGTGGCCAGCATCCAGGACATCGCCAGCCAGACGAACCTCCTTGCCCTCAATGCAGCGATCGAAGCCGCCCGTGCCGGTGAAGTGGGGCGTGGTTTCTCGGTGGTTGCCGACGAAATTCGCTCGCTGGCCGAACGGGCCAACGGTTCAAGCGCGGAAATCCATCGCATCGCCCAAGAGCTGGGTGAAACCGCCAACGATGCGGCTTCCGGCGTTACCCAGGCGGCTCAACGCGTTCAGCAGAGTACGACGCTGGTGCAGGAGGCCGGTACGGCAATGGCTCGCATCAAGGAAGGGCAGCAGGTTCGCGCCGGCGTGGTCCGGGAAGCAAAGCAGCAGATGGAAACGCAGATGGAAATCATCGAGGAACTGATGGCGTCTTTCTCCAAAAGCAGCGCGGGAACGGTTGAAGGATGATCTGCTCCATGCCCTCCGAATGGCTTTCAGGTTTACCCGCGATCTTGTGAGCCGCCATTACCTTGGTCTTCTCCGTATCCCCCGGCCGCTCTGGAGGCGGGTCTTGTAAATCATTGCGCTCAATGGGGTACTTTTGAAGGGTTCGCCTTATCCCGCCCCGGGTACACTGCCATGGCCTGACGGAATCGTTTTCGCTACAGTCGAAAAGCACTGACTGGATGGCTGCTCTGACTGTCCGGTGCGGCACCGATCGCCACTCAATCACAGGTACTGCTTTTGACGTTCGAACTCGACCCCTTCAACGGCGTCATCATCCAACCCGACGCCATGCCCGCTGAACCCGGGGCGTTCCGTGACGCCCTGCAGGAGATCGTGACATTCTCACGCCGTGGGTCGAAGAACATTGTCTGGCTGACGCTGTCGATCCAGCGTTCGCACCTGATTGCCGTGGCGACGGAGCTGGGGTTCGTGTTCCATAACTGTCAGGAAGACGAGCTCACCTTGATCCTGAAGGCGCCGACGACGACTTTCGTGCCGTTTATCCCGACCCATACGGTGGGAGCCGGGGCGATCATCACCAATGATCAGGGCCAGATCCTGGTGATTCGCGAACAGGGCATGACCGGCTTCAAGTTGCCCGGTGGGCATGAGGAGCTGGGGGAGCGGATTGAGGATTCCGTGGTGCGGGAAGTCTGGGAGGAGACCGGTATCCGGGCGCGCTTCCTCTCCATCGTCGGCTTCACGACCCGCCACCCGTTCCGGTTCGGCAAGTCGAATGTCTATTTCGTGTGCCGGTTGGCGCCGTTAACGGAGGAGATCGCGATCCAGGATCCGGAGGAAATTGCCGAGGCCCGCTGGGTCGACTGGCATGACTTTATCGCCGACAAAACCAACTCCCCGTTCAACCGCCAGATGGTGGAAGAACTGAGCCATGTGGACGGGTTACGCGCCTTTGAGCCCTCTAACAACACCGGCCCGTTCCGCAAGCACGAGACCTTCTTTGCCAAGGGCAAATGACCACCAGCACGGCGCCCAGGCTGCTCAGCAACAGCGCCGCAAGCACCTTGACCCTCAGGGTCAGCGTCATCATAGGGGACATCCTCGTTACGTCTGTGTTGTCCTGCGGGACAACCAGCGTCCCCCGGCGGCCAGGGGTCTGATCCGGCCGCTGGATAGTATAGCCGCAGTCGTTGGAAAAGATGAGAATCCGATCTTTTGGCGGGACCTGTCCAATCGGTCATGTGGAGGATCGATCACTTGTCCTGGCGACTGCTACGCTATAGAAGCACCCCGGGGGCATCGGCCCCGGCGACCATCCCGAATCACAAGGACCGAGCATGGCGGAATCCGGAGAGGCTTCGAAGCCCGGCCGCGCGGCGGTTGGGCTGGCGGTGCTGGGGATCGTCTATGGCGACATCGGCACGAGCCCAATATACGCGCTGCGGGAGTGCTTTCGCGGGGTGAGCCCGGTGCCCATCACCGAGGACAATATCCTCGGCATTCTCTCGCTGATTTTCTGGGCCCTGATCATTGTGATCTCCCTGAAGTACATGGTCTTCATCCTGCGGGCCAACAACCACGGCGAAGGCGGGATTTTCGCCCTGCTGGCGCTGTTACGGCCGGACCAGCACCAGGACAGCCGCCCCCGCCGCGCGCTGGTGTTGCTGGGTCTGTTCGGCGCCGGGCTGCTGTATGGCGGCACCATGCTGACGCCGGCGATCTCGGTGCTCAGCGCGGTGGAAGGTCTGGAGGTGGCCGCCCCGTCGCTGGAACGCTACGTCCTGCCGATCACGATTACCATCCTGGTGGCGCTGTTTGCGGTCCAGAAGCGCGGTACGGCCAGGGTCGGTACCCTGTTCGGCCCGATCATGGTGGCCTGGTTCCTGACGCTGGCGGCGCTGGGCATCAACAGCATCATCGCTCATCCGGAAGTGCTGAAGGCGGTGGTGCCCTGGTACGCCGTCCAGTTCATGATCGAAAACCGGCTGGCGGGTTTCCTGGTACTGATAGGCGTGTTCCTGGTGGTCACCGGCGGTGAGGCGCTCTATGCCGACCTGGGGCATTTCGGGCCGACGCCGATCCGCATGGTGTGGTTCTGTTTCGTGCTGCCGGCGCTGCTGCTGAATTACTTTGGCCAGGGAGCGCTGCTGCTGGACAAGCCGGAAGGCACGTTGCAGCCCTTCTTCCACCTGGCGCCGGACTGGGCGCTGTTTCCTCTGGTGGGACTGTCCACGGCCGCGACCATTATCGCGTCGCAGGCGGTCATTACCGGCGCCTTCTCGTTGACCCGGCAGGCGGTGCAGCTGGGATTCGTGCCGCGCCTGCAGGTGCATCAGACGTCCCAGCATGCCCATGGCCAGATCTACATGCCCGGCATCAACTGGCTGCTGATGACGGCGGCCCTGGCCCTGGTGGTGACGTTCCAGTCCTCCGAAGGGTTGGCAGCGGCTTATGGGGTCAGCGTGAACGCCACCATGCTGGTGACCACGATCCTGGCATTCAATGTCGCCCGTGAGCGGGGCGGCTGGAGTCTGGTCAAGGCGGGCGTTTTCCTGTTGGTGTTCCTGAGTGTGGATCTGGCCTTCCTGACGGCCAACGCGGAAACCATTCCCCGTGGCGGCTGGTTCCCGGTGGCGATGGGCGCCGTGATCTTTACCGTGATCGTGACCTGGCGGCGTGGCAGCGAACTGCTGGTGCAGTCCTACGAGGCCAACACCATCTCTGTGGAAACCCTGTTGGGGCGACTCGAGCACGATCCCCCCCATCGCGTACCCGGTTCTGGTGTATTCTTCACCGCGCGGGCCGAGGAAGTGCCGCGGTCGATGATGCAGTTGTTGAAGCTCAACAGGTTGCTTCACGAGACGATCGTCATTGTGCATGTGAACGTCAGGCGCGATCCGCGCGTGGTGAACGAGGAGCGTTGGGAGGTCAAGGACTGCGGCCAGGGGCTTTACGAGGTGATCCTGAATTACGGCTTCATGCAGGGGTTCAACATTCCCTCGGACCTGGCGCACTGCATCGCGCATCGCAACCTGCCGATCAACCTGGACGAAACCACCTACTTCGTGGGCCGGACCTCGGTGATCGCCAACCGCAAACAGCACGGCATGATGGCCTGGCGGGACCGTCTGTTCGCCTTCATGGTCCGCAACACCCTGCATGAAACCTCACTGTACCGGATTCCCGCCAGCCGGGTGATCGAGATCGGGTTGCAGTTGGGGATCTGACGCACGGTTTTGCGCCGGGAAGGCTGTCAGGATTATGGTCGTCCGGTAACGGACCTGGGGCCCCTGGGCGAATGTCGACTAACGGAAAAGGAGATTCCCGATCATGCAGCGTCTCGCTTATGCCATGGCCATGGTGCTGACCCTCGCCGCATCCGGCGTACTGGCCGAAAGCCGGCCCGATGCCGCAACGGATGCCCTGCTCAACAGCCAGTTGGAAGCCATCGCCGCCGACGATTACGCCGGCTTTGTCGACCGGGCCGACGCGCACTTCCGCCAGACCCTGGGCGAGGATCAGTTCCACGCGGTTGCCCAGGCCCTGGCCGGCCCGTTGAATGCAGGCTACGACACCGAGTATCTGGGCTCGTTGAATCAGGCCGGTTTGAAGGTATACCTGTGGAAGATTGTCTACAGTGAGAAGAAAGACGATAACCTGATCAAGATGGCTTTGCGGGATGACGAGATTGCCGGGTTCTGGATTCAGTAGCGCCGGCTCTTCGCTGCGATCACGAGCCGGTGATCAGTCCATCCGGGAGGACGGAAGGTCATGAAAGTTCATCACCAGCTCGCCATCGAGGCGCCTCCGCACGTGATATACCAGGCGCTTACCGACCCGGAACTGATCGGCGAGTGGTGGGACAAGCAGACCGTCCGGCATACCGGGAACGGCGTGGTGCTGGAGCACGATCCAGGCCCGGAGCATGGGGTGGTCCAGATGCGTGTCGTGCTGGATATACGGGACCAGTGGGTGGAGTGGGAATGCATCAGCCAGCATCCGCCCACCAGCCCGGCATCGGCCTGGACCGGCACGCACTTGATCTTTGAGATCACCGAAGCCGAGACGCCGGTCACCCGGGTTCTGCGAGCCTATCCCGGCTTCGACACCACCCGCCTGTGCACGCTGAATTTCTTTCAGACCGACTACGACGAGCGCAGCGAATTCCTGGGGTTCAACAATTTTGCCTGGGCGCATGTGTTGCAGCAGTTGAAGCGGTTTTGCGAGGAATAGGCCGCTCGGTCATCCGTTCCCGGGGCAAATGCCGTACAACGTACACGAGACGATACAGGGGAAGTGTGGTGCGACTGGTGGTTGCAACGGAAAGGGACCGGTCTTTTGCCGAGGGCCTGGCGGTCCGGAATATGGAACCCTACTACCGCGAGCATGGACTCCAGTGGGATCCGGATCGGTTCCGTGACAACTGGGCCGGGGCGACCAACTACATCCTGGAATGCGACGGCTCGCAGGCCGGCTTTGTGTCGCTGGTGCTGGAAGAGCAGTGGGCGTATATCCGGGACCTGCAACTGGCTCCGGGTCACCAGGGGCAGGGACTGGGCACCTGGACGCTCCGCCAGGTCGAGCGCCTGTCCCGGGAGCGGGGCCGGTTCAGGCTCAGGTTGCGGACATTCCGGTCCAATCCGGCCATCGCACTCTATGAACGGCTGGGCTTCGGCATCATGGTCAGCGGGGAGGTGGTCGTCGGCATGGAAAAAGTACTTGCCGGTCCAGGGGACGGCGACACCCCCGCATCGTGCCGCCGGGAGCCTTCCTGTGAACATTAAAACGGCGTTTGTCCGCCTGAACGCCCTGATATTCGGGCTCTACGGAGCCGGGTTCATTGCGTTGCCCGCGGCCCTGTCCGGCATGGTCACCGGTGAAATACCGGCCAGCGCCACCGGGCTGACCGACATGCGCGCGACCTACGGTGGCCTGTCGCTGGGTGTGGGGGTGTTGCTGTACGTGCTGGCCCTCAAGCGGGAAACCTTACGGCTCGGGATCCTGGGGGTTGTCGTATTGATGCTGTGCATGGCCGGCGGCCGCAGCGTGGGCCTGGTCATGGACGGCGTGGCGAGCCAGACCATGGTCACGTACCTGATGCTGGAACTGGCCATGGCCGCCCTGGCCTTCTGGATGCTGGTGCGTTCCGGGGCGCAGAGGCGTTGACCGGCTGCCCTGGCCTTTTTAATCCGCCGGATGCACCTGCCGGGAATCATCTGGCGCCTCCTCCCGGTCATTCATTCCATAATCCCGGATAACGCCGGCGACCCGCAAACGGTAGTCGGCAAAGTAGCTGCCCCGCCCGCGGCGTTGTGCGGAGCGGTGGACCTCCAGGTTGCGCCATTGCCGGATGGCTTCTTCATCCCGCCAGAATGAGAGTGAAAGCAGCTTGCCGGGCTGGGTCAGGCTCTCGAAGCGCTCCACCGACAGGAAACCGTCGATGGTTTCCAGGTGGGCCTTCAGTTTGGCCGCGGTATCCAGGTAGGCTTGCCGGTGTTCGGCATGGGGCTCGACTTCGAAGATAACGGCGATCATTGGCAGGCTCCCTGATGTTGTGCCGGAATACCCAGCGTACCCTCAACGGTCTCCACAAAGGTACGCTCTTCTTTTACGATGAATCGACGCTCCAGGGCGATGTCAAAGTTGGCGCGGCCCACCTCATCGGTTTTGAGGCGAACCCGGTAGGCCTCGTAGGCGGCCAGGCTGTCGAAGGCTATCAGGCCCCAGGCCACGTTATTGGTGCCTTCATGGGGCAGGAAATAGCCCACCAGATGGCCGCCGCAGCGGGGAATGATCTGCCCCCAGTTTTCGGCATACTGGCGGAAGGCTTCCCGCTGGAACGGATCGATTTCGTAGCGGATGATGCAGGTAATACTCATGCTTGGATTCCCCTGGAGGTGACGGATAATGCTGACGCTAACACCCCATCCCACCCGGTCGGTTCGACCTGGATCGAAGCATGGCTGAAGGCCCCAATATTGTCCGACTGGCGGCGCTGATCGGTGACAATGCCCGGGCGGCTGCCCTGTCCACCCTGATGGCCGGGCGCGCCCTGACGGCCACCGAACTGGCCGATGCCGCCGGCGTCACCCGCCAGACCATGAGCTCGCACCTGGCGAAGCTGCTCGAATGTGGTTTGCTTCAGGTGGGGCGACAGGGAAAGCATCGTTATTTCCGCCTGGCGGGGCCGGAAGTGGCCCATCTGCTGGAATCCCTGATGGGTATGACACCGGCTGCGCAGGGGAGCCAGCCACTCACCGGCCCCCGGGACCAGGCCTTGCGCAAGGCCCGCATCTGTTACGACCATCTGGCGGGAGAGCTGGGGGTCTACGTTTATGATGGGATGCTTGGCAACGGCGTGCTGCGACAGGTCGAAGACGGGCTGCGTTTGACCGACCATGGCCAGCTCTGGTTTCGCAGGCTGGGCATCGATACCCATCGGGTGTCCCGGGTCAGGCGCACCTTCTGCCGAACCTGCCTGGACTGGAGCGAACGCCGCGACCATCTGGCAGGTGCCTTGGGAGCGGCCTTCCTGTCACGCATCGAAGAGCTGGGCTGGGCGGCGCGGTTGGAGGGTTCACGGGTCATGGCATTCAGCGAGGCCGGCGAGCGATCCCTGCGGTCGCTCTTTGGCGGTGTCGACCAGGAGCCCGAGCCGCCGATCCGTTGTGTCCGGTAATCTCCTGGATTTCCCTTTTCTGTTGACTCGCCGTGCCTAATAGGTGCGATAAGGATGTTCCAATGCAATACCGCTCCATGACGATTGAAGATTACGATGCCGCGATCCAGCTCTGGCAGGACACGGCCGGTGTACGGCTTCGCGATGCCGACTCGAAGGAAGGCATCGCCCGCTATCTGGATCGCAATCCCGGGCTGAGCCGGGTGGCGGTGGATGGCGGGCACATGGTGGGTACGGTGATGGCGGGTCATGACGGCAAGCGGGGATACATCCAGCATCTGGCGGTCGCGGATGACTATCGGCGCCGGGGCGTCGCGTCGCGTTTGGTGGCCGACTGCCTGGAGGCGCTGCGGCAGGCGGGGATTATCAAGTCCCACGTGATGATCCTGCGGACCAATGCGCTGGGCGAATCCTTCTGGAATAGCCTGGGCTGGCAGCGGCGGTCGGACGTAGAGCTGTTCTCGTTCATCAACGGTGGTGGTGAAAACGTCTAGACCGCATTGAGGGGTCAGTCCCGCCAGCGCGAGTGCTTCTGCAGTTTCCGTTGCAGGGTCCGCCGGTGCATGTTGAGGGCGCGGGCGGTGGCGGACACGTTGCCGTCGTTTTCGTTCAGTACCCGCTGGATGTGTTCCCATTCCATTTCCTCCACCGACGGCGGGGCCATGCGCAGGTTGGGTTCGTCCGCCACCGGTTCGAATCCGCCGATCAACTGGCTGGCGGTGATGGGCTTGCAGAGGTAGTTGATGGCGCCGCGACGCATGGCCTCGACGGCGGTGGCAATGCTGCCGTAGCCGGTAAGCACCAGCACCTCCAGGTCGGGCTGGCGGACGAGCAGTTCCGGCAGCAGTTGCAGGCCGCTCTCGCCGGCCAGGTTCAGGTCCAGCACGCAGCGCTCGAATTCGGTTTCTGCCAGGGCATCCAGGGCCTGTTCGCCGGTATTGGCGGTGGTGGTGCGGATGCCCTGCCGGTTCAGGGAGCGCTGCAGTACCTGCAAAAAGGCAACGTCGTCGTCGACCAGAAGCCAGTCACGCGGTTTGCTCATCTCACTCTCCTCTGCTGACCTTATCGGCCTGTGGCAACTCGATGATCATGGTGGTGCCTTCGTCACTGGTGAAGGCCTTGAGGGTGCCGCCCAGGCGCTGGATCGTGGCGTTGGACAGGAACAGCCCCACGCCGAGCCCGCGCTCCGACTTGACGACGTCGCCGCCCGGGGTGCCCTGCTGGCTGATGTCCATCCCCTTGCCGTGGTCACGGACCACGATTTCCACCACATCCGGCCCGGGGACCTGGGCGCCGATGGAGACCCATTCCGGGCTGGCCGTCAGGGCGTTGGCGACCAGGTTGAGCACGGCCTGGTCCAGGGTGGCATCGACCGCGACCCGGGCCTCGGGATACGGCTGTTCCCATCGAATCCGGCCGGCCGGCCAGAGCAGCGTGGCCGATTCCCGCAGGCGTGTCAGCCAGTCCTGTACGGGAAGGGTTTCCAACTGCGCGGTGCGGACCTGCATCGCGGCGGTGGAAAGCTGCTTGAGATGGCCGGAGCACAGCTGGAGCTGCTCCTCCAGCATGTCCAGGTCGTCGCCCAGTTGCGGGGCCTCGGCGCGCATTTCATCCACCAGCAGGGTCATGGTGTTCAGCGGCGTGCCCAGCCGGTGGGCTACGGTGGCCGACGACAGGCCCAGGGCGATGATCTGTTCGTCCCGCAGGCGGCTTTCCCGGGTTTCCGACAACTGCGCCTGCTGTTCGCGGATCTGGCGGGCCAGCGAGCCGACCACCAGCATCAGGATGCCGGCGGTAAGCGAGAAGGCCACCCACATGCCGAGCAGGTAGAGGTCCGGCAGGTGCGAGTTGGTTTCGTTGGGCAACACCGGCGAGCGCCAGAGAATCTCCCCGGCATAGGCGGTGATCGTCAGTCCTGTCAGTACGATGCTGTGGCGCAACGGGACCAGCAGGATGCCGAAGGCGATCGGGAGCAGAAGCGCCGGTGTGAGCGGATTGGTGTAGCCGCCGGTCTTCAGCAGCCAGGTGCCGATCAGGACGAGATCCACCACCAGCGTGGCGGTGACCGTCAGCGCATGACGCGGCGGGCGCTGGCGGAACCACAGCCAGATCAGCGTGGCGAACACTCCATAGACGAGGCACAGCAGCAGGGCCTGGGTGCTGTAGAAACTGGGCGCCACCGCCTGGGTGACGGCGAGTGTGACCAGTTGCATGGTGACGATGGCCACACGCATGGCCAATAGATAGCGGGATGCCTGGCGGAAACCGGTCTGGGATTGTGTAAGCCACTCCATGGTGGCCATTTTACCCACATTTATGCGGGCCGTTGCTGCTGTTTCCATGGTGTCCCTGCGTCATTGTGTCGCGGAAACAGTAGCACAAACGGAGCGCTATGCCGGCCCGGGAGACGGGCCATCCGTCAGCAACGGCAGCAGGATGCCCTGCCAGATGGCGTCCTGGTACCGTTCCCGGAACCAGCCCAGGTGCCCGATCCCCGATTCGCCGACGTCGCCGGGAGCCACCCGCCGGATGTCGACGGTCGCGTTGCTGTAGAAACCATGCAGGGATTCCGTATTGCGACGGGACATCATCTCGTCATCGGTAAAGGCGATGGCGGTGATGGGGATGCAAACCCCGGCGAAGCGCTCGCGCATGGCCGGACCCTCGGCGCCGACGGCGTAGTCCCGGTCCAGGCACCAGCGGCGCCACTGACGGATCACGTTGGGTGGCAGGTCGCCCACCATCCGCAGGCGGGTACCGGGAAAGTATCCGACAGTCGCCACGCTGACCGGGGCGAACAGGTACCAGAGCAGCCAGGCGATGCGTTTGGTGGGCGGTGAATTCTCCCGCCAGTAGCCGCTGCCGCAGGCGACGGTGATGGCCTGGTCCAGGTCATTGACGTTGGGCGTCATGCCCAGCAGCTGGCCGCCGACGCTGTGTCCGATCCAGTGGCACGGCAGGCCGGGATGGCGGTTGCGGGCAAACTCGATCACGCTGCGGCAGTCCTGCTCGCCCCAGTCGGTGATCCGCACCGGGCAGTCGCGCATGGCGCCTTCCAGGGAAGCGCCGGTGCCGGCATAGTCAAAGGTGATGACACTGAAGCCCTGCGCCTGCAGGAAGCGGGCGAACTTCTCGTAGCAGTGCTGGCCGACGCCCATGGCTCCGGCAACAATCACCACGGCGCGGGGCTCCGGGCCTTCGAACAGCCGCAGTTGAATGCGGTAGCCGGCTGGCGTGTCGAGCGCCAGGTCCTGGCGCCCCGCACTGAGGGGCGTGTGAATACTCATGGTGATCTCCTCCCTGCGCCTCAGAAATCGTCCACCAGGTGATTCAGGAAGCGGTACACCACCTGCATCTCCTCGTCGGTGAACCCGGCGCTCATGGTGTCGTTGAATTGGCGGATCAGTGGCCTGGCGGCCTCGATCTTCTGGCGGCCGAGCCCGGTCAGGTAGAGCCGGCCCGCCCGACCGTCCTGTTCGCAGGGCCGGCGTTCGATCAATTCCCGTTGGATCATCCGGTTGGCCAGTCCGGTCAGCGCGGAGTTGTTCAGGTGCAGACCGCGGGCGACGTCTTTCAGCAGGCAACCTTCGTTGCGGGCGATCAGCAGCAGGGCGCCGAGTTGGGTGACCGAGATATCGAGACCGCTTTCGGTCTGTTGGTCGGCGTAGTTGTAGACCCGCTGGCGGGCGCTGTTGAGCAGGTAGAAGAGTCGCTGATCCATGATGGGGCATCTGTTTCACATGTGAATCAAATATAGTTTACATGTGGACTAACTGGCAAGGGCTTCCTGGCGGAGCCTGGTTGACCCCGTTCGTCTGGCGTCTTCCAGGATCAGGTCGGAACCGTTCTGCTACAGGAAACGGGACTGCATCGAGAGCGGTTTCAAGGCGTGGCAGACTGCCGTGACGACGGTGGTGCGCGAGGGTCCGACGCTACCCGCCGGTCTTCACGCTGTCCAGGATGGCACCCAGGAAGGGTTTGTGGGTGTCGATCTCGTCGCGGCTGAGGCCGTTCAGCTCGTAGGGAAACACCAGCCAGTCTTCCGAGGTGTGCTGGCAGAAGTCCGGCTCCAGGCCGGTCCGGTTGGCGCCGGGACGCTGGTAGAGCGTGGCGATCCGGGTGTCCTGCGGCATGTTGCGCTTGAGCTGGCTGTTCAGCCGCTTGAGCACGGCGGCAATGCTGTGGCCGGTGCTGAAGACATCGTCGACGATCAGCAGGCGGTCGTCGTGGTTCAGGTTGTCCAGCAGGTAGTGGGTGCCGTGGACGCGGATGTTCTCCTCCGGCGAGGCCACCATGGCGTCGTAGTCGTGCATGCCCCGGTAGGAGGTGCGCAGGGCGATGTGATCCGTGGCGACGCCCAGGGTCTGCAGGCATTCCTGCACATAGATGCCGATGGCACTGCCGCCGCGCCAAAGCCCGACGATGAAATTGGGCCGGAATCCGCTTTCGTACACCTGAACCCCCAAGCGGAACGCGTCTTCGATCAGGTCGGCTTCCTGCAGGAAACGACGGGAACGGGCGGGTTTCGGGATTGTCTGGGTCATGGCGGCTCGGTTCCGGCGGCGGTTGGAATCAAGACCGGATGGTATCGCATCCGGGATCCATAGGTTAATCGCCGGCGCCGGCGGACGCCAGCCGGGGTGGCGGGGCTCCTGGCTGCCGGTTTGCCGCGGGCGGCGGTTTAATGGGATTATGGCGCCATTATCCAAGCCGTTGTGGTGCCATGGCAGACAAACAGTACATCAGTGCGCAGAGCCTTCTGGAAGATGCCTTCCGCCTGGGCGCGCAGGTTCTCAACTCCGGTTTTCGTCCCACGTTCATGATCGCGGTCTGGCGCGGCGGAGCGCCCATCGGCATTGCGGTGCAGGAGTTCCTGGACTATCACGGCGTCGAGACCGATCACATCGCGATCCGTACCTCGTCCTACCATGGCATCGACCAGCAGAGCAGGACGGTGCGGGTGCATGGCCTCAACTATCTGGTCAAGCACGTCACCCAGGAGGATTCCCTGCTGATCGTCGACGATGTCTTCGATACCGGCCGTTCGGTGGAGGCCATCATCGGCGAACTGCGCCAGCGGGCGCGCCTGAACACGCCCCACGATATCCGCGTCGCCGTGCCCTACTACAAGCCGGACCGTAACGAGGTGGGCTGGGCACCGCACTATTTCATCCACGAAACCGACGCCTGGCTGAAGTACCCGCACTCGCTGGAAGGCCTCTCCGAGGCGGAGATCGCACAGAACCGGCCGGAACTGCACGCGATCCTGGCGCCCCACCTCAACCAGGACGCCTGATCCCTCAGGCGCCTTCGGTCTCGGCGTCCTGGCGCTTGGCCAGCTTGTGCTGGTCTTCGCTGACGCCGATTTTCCAGTAGCTCGAGACGTACAGGTTCCGGCGACCCACTTCTTTCTCCTGCTTGAAGTAGCGGCGCAGGTTGCGCATGCCGCTGAACTCGCAGGCGGCCCACACCGACGGTTCCCCGTCCAGCCACTCCAGTTGCTGGATGCGATCGACAATCACCGCGCCCTGGGGATCCGGCTCCGGATTGATAACCCAGTGCAGCTCGATGTTTTCCGGGTGCTCCAGCGGCTGGATATCGGCTTCGTCGAGCACTTCGAGAACGGCGTAGCCTCGCGCATCCGCAGGCATTGTTTCCAGGTTGACGCTGATCGCCGGCAGGGCGGTCATGTCGCCGGCCAGCAGGAACCAGTCGGCGTCCGGGTTGATCAGCTTGCGGGCGCCGGGACCGCCGACCAGGATGCGGTCGCCGGGTTGCGCTTTTTGTGCCCAGGTGGAGGCCGGTCCCTCGGTGTCGTGGATCATGAAATCCACGTCCAGTTGCCGGGGGCGCTGGTGGCGGATGGTGTAGGTGCGCATGAGCGGGCGTTCGCCGTCGGCTTGCGGGAACACCAACTTGATGTAGGCGCTGTCCTGGTCTTCGGGAAAGTCAGCCAGGTTGTCGCCCCCAAGGGTGACGCGCAGCATGTGCGGGGTCACGTAGCGGGAGCCGATCACTTCCAGTTCACGGGGTGCCGGTCTTGGCATGGTTCGATTCTCCGGTGTTGATGGTCCCGTCCTGGCCTGCTGCATCCTGCAGGTTGTCGGCCATGACGTTTGCCAGTGTGATGAAGGTATCGACGTCGTCGGGCTTGAGATGACGGGTCATGTGGTCCATGGCGATCTGCTCCACCGTCTGCATCCGGCCGACCATGGTCTGGCCGTCGGACGTCAGCCGCAGCAGCTGACTGCGGCGGTCTTCGGGGTTGTCCACTTTGACGATCAGCCCTTCGCCCAGCAGCTCGTTGAGAACCCGGGTGATCTGGGCCTTGTCCCGGCGCATGCACTGGGCGATGAAGTGGGCGGTACACCGCTCCCGCTTCCAGATCGCCTTGAGGACCCGAAAGTGGGTGATCGGCAGGCCGATACCGGCATCGACGACGGCTGACCGCATGAAGGAGCGGTAGGCGTGGGTCAGTCGGTGCAGGGGCTCGCCGAGCGAGGTGAGTGACATCGGTCTCTCCTTGTTGTTGATAGTGTCAACCATAATACTGGGTGGTTGATACTGTCAACTACGTGGAGATGTCCATTTGTCGAGCGACGTCTTTGGGAGAGACAGACGGGCCGACCGGCCCGCCCGGGCGTGAATATCAGGGATGCAGGGTGCCGGAGTTGCCGGTATCCGGGTCGTCCTCATCCTCCTCGATGTCTTCCAGCTTGAGGTCCATGAAGCTGGACGCGGTCGCGGGCCTGTCCTCGGCCGCCGGTGCTGCGGGCGGCGTTGCGACCGACGCCGCGGCCTCGCCACTCTCCAGCTTGATCCGCAGGCGCAGGTTGTTGGGCGAATCGGCGTTGGCGATGGCGTCGTCCAGGCCTATCCGGCCGCTCTGGTAGAGCTTGAACAGCGCGGCATCGAAGGTCTGCATGCCGAGGTTCTCGGATTTCTCCATGATCTCCTTGATCTCGGTCAGGCGGTTCTTGAGGATGAGCTCCTGGATGGTCTTGGTGCCCAGCAGGACTTCCACGGCCGCACAGCGCTTGCCGTCCACCGTCGGGATCAGGCGTTGGGAGACGAAACCGCGGATATTCTGGGCCAGGGACATCAGCAGGGCCGGACGCTTCTCGTCCGGGAACAGGTTGATGATCCGTTCCAGCGCCTGGTTGGCGTTGTTGGCGTGCAGGGTGGAGATGGCCAGGTGGCCGGTTTCCGCGAATTCCAGGGCGTGCTCCATGGTTTCCCGGTCGCGGATCTCGCCGATCAGGATCACGTCCGGCGCCTGGCGCAGGGTGTTCTTCAGGGCGTTGCGGAAGCTGCGGGTGTCGACGCCCACTTCACGCTGGTTGACGATGGATTTCTTGTGCTTGTGCACGTACTCCACCGGGTCCTCGATGGTGATGATGTGGCCGCCCACCGACGAGTTGCGCAGGTCGATCAGCGACGCCAGCGAGGTGGACTTGCCCGAGCCGGTGCCGCCGACGAACAGGATCAGCCCGCGTTTTTCCATCACCAGTTCCTTGAGCACCGGTGGCAGGCCGAGGTCTTCGAATTTCGGGATCTCGGTGTTGATGTTCCGCGCGACGATGGCGACCTCATTGCGCTGCTTGAAGATGTTTACCCGGAAGCGGCCCACGCCGGGAATTGACACCGCCAGGTTCATTTCCAGCTCGTTGGCGAAGATCTGCTTCTGCTCCGCGTCCATCAGCTCCATGGCGATGGCTTCCACCTGGCCGGCGGTCAGCGATTGCTGTGACAGGGGCTTGAGCGTGCCCTGGAACTTGGCGCTGGGCGGTGCGCCGGTACTCAGGTAAAGGTCGGAGCCGTCGTGTTTCGCCAGGACATTGAGGTACTTGTCGATTGGAGTTGCCACTGCGTTTTTCCTTACAGGCCGTTCGGAACCGCCCGGAGCGCGGTCCGGAAGAGTCGGGACGATGACGGCAGTATTGGAAAAAGTGGCGCGGGGCTGCAAGAACAGCTTTGTAACTTTCGGTTTGTACTCGTATCTTTGTCAGGTCGGCCGAGACGGGCCATCTGGAAAAGCCGTCTGCACAGGCAGGTGTGGCGGCCATTGATACGGAAACCACAGAGATGATTACAACAACCATCAAACGCTGGCACGACCTGGTCGAGGCCCGCAACCCGCAGGCGCTGGACGATCTGCTGGCGGACAACGTGACATTCCATTCGCCGGTGGTGCACACGCCCCAGCAAGGCAAGGCAGTCACCAAACTCTATCTCACCGCCGCCCTGCACACCCTCAACAACGAGCATTTCCACTACACCCGCGAAGTCCTGGACGGCAACAACGCCGTGCTGGAGTTCACCACGGAGCTGGACGGGATACAGGTCAATGGTGTCGACATGATCCGCTGCGACGGCGAGGGGCGGATCGTGGACTTCAAGGTGATGATCCGACCGCTCAAGGCGGTGAACAAAATTCACGCCATGATGGCTGCGATGCTGGAGAAAATGGCCTAGGCCGGCAACTGGAGAACGGCACCGATCGGGTCACCAGCGGCATTGAGGGCTGCGCGACATTCCCGCAGCCCTGTCGTCGCTCGACCTACTGGCGTTGGATGGTCTGTATATCGCTGTAGTTGACCGGAACCACCATATTGCCGCCGAACATCCGGCGCTGAAGCTGCAGGCGCTGACCTTCCACCGCTTGCAGGCGACCCTCGAGCACCTTGCCGCTGTTCAGGACGATGCGGAGTGCCTGGTGCATGTGCCGGTTCAGCTCGTTGACGGCTATGGTGGCCGGACCTGTCGGCGCTTCCCGGGCCGTTTGGGGCGCGGCGGCGGCCGGTTTCGGCTCGGGCGGCTCCGCTAACGACCCGGTTGCCGGCTCGCCGGCGGCGGCTGTCGTTTCCGTCTGGCTGATCCTGAAAGGCTTCAGGGGGCCGCCGTCGATGCCCACTTTGGGATTGAGGCGTCCGCTCAGGTAGTCGGGGTCGGTACTCAGGTACCGGTCTTCCGTGCTGATCGGCGGGAAAGGCTCGATGGTGAGCTCAAGAGTGCTTCCCGGATGCTCAATGTACTGTTTGTAGGCGTTGGCCAGCGCGTCGTCGGGAGCCAGGGCATGCTTTGACCAGACGGCTCTCCAGGCCTTGAGATGATGTTTCTGGAATGCCTCCACGCTCATACCGGTCTCACGGGCGCAGTCTTCCAGGCCTTGCTGGACCGCGCCCTGATCCCGGATCTGGAACTCGGCGCTCTTGAGTGCCACGGAGCGGGCGCTTTGCAGGCCGTTGAAAGCGTTCAGGGCACCACCGGGATCCAGCGTCAGTTGGGTGGTGAGGGTGTTCTGGCCGTGGATCGTCACCCGGGACAGGATGTCGAGCTGGCTGCCACCCTGCGTCTGCTGGTATCCCAGGCTCATGTCGATGATGTCAACAGCGCCGCCTGTGGCCGATCCGGCGTTCCGGCTGTGATCGCCGCAGCCTGCCAGCCCCAGCTGGGTCATCATGCCTTCCCCGCCCTGGCGTTCAACGGCCGCCTGCATCAGCGGGCCATGCGGGTCAATGCGCAGGCCGACGACGTTCAGCGCCAGGTGATCCGGTACATGGCCGCTTCTCAGTTCGTCGGACAAGGTGTACAGCACCCAGGGGTTATCGGTTTCCAGGACCAGCTTGTCCATGCGGATCGAGTCGTCGACGGTATGGGGCGAAAAACGGATCCCGCTGATCTCGAGGTTACCGGTGGGCGTGACGGAGACGTCGTCATAGCTCAGCTGGCCGTAGAAGCTGGCCAACTGGACGGTCTTGTCCAACTGGTCCCGGACGGTGCTGGTCATCTGGTACTGGGCGAAGAACAGGCCGCCGGCAATGACAACAACAGCGGCAATCAGGATACGTTTCATGAGCTTCCTTGTGGTGGCATCCCTGGAAATGGCGGCCTGAAGGGCCGTATCAGTCAGAACATTAACTGAGTTTCATGTAACGATAAATATCGGAAATGTAAGGGGGCATCCCTGCCCGCTGGGGCTGCCGGAGGCTTGGCGTCCCTGGCTGGCCGGGGTTGTGCGGCGATGCGGTCAAAACGGTTGACGGGCCCGACACTCCGGCGTTAAACAGAAGTATAAGCCGTGGCCTTGGAGGTCAGACGAATGAAATGGATCGTGGTGCTTGTCGTTGTTGCTGTTGTGGCGGTCTGGCTCTATCGCGGGCGTCGCAAGAACGACATCGAGGACCCGGAAGCCAAGCGCTTTGAGGAGCACGATTATTACCTGTCGCCGGAAGAGGAGAAAGATTCCGACGACAGGCGCTCCTGAACAGTCTGCGCTACATGGCGTGTTTCACGCCGCGCTGCACCAGCCACCAGTTGGCCGGGTAGGCGGTGGCAAGGCCCAGGATCATGCCGATCTGCATCATGAACCAGAACTGCGGCGTATCGGGGCGGGGCTCCATGCCCAGCCAAAGCACCGAAGCGATGGCCATCCAGCCGAACATGCCGATCTCGAAGGCCACCAGGGACAGGGTGTCGGCCTTGATGGCATCCCCCAGGGCGCTTCGCCAATTGCCGTCGCCCATGCTCATGATGGGCAGGAACTGGAACAGGATGCCGAACAGGTAGGCGCCCACGAATTCGCCTGCAAAGTGACCCAGCAGGGCCGAGCCGAACACGGTGACGCCGAACAGGGTCGTCAGGGGCGCTGCAACGGTATCCCCCAGGGTGCAGCCACCGCCACAGTGGGTCGTGGAGACGAAAACCCCCTGCCACAACGGCTTCTCACCGTGTCCTTTCAGTCCAATCGACTTGTAGAGCCACCAGCCAACGATCGGGAAGTAGAGGCCGGTGACCGGCCAGGTGATGTTCATAATGGCCATATGCTGTGGGTTTCGCTTGACGTCAGCCGCAATGGCCAGTGCCGTCAGCAGTCCCAGGGCAATGGATAGCCAGGCAATCATCTCGAATCCGCTCAAAACGACCTCCTTGCTCAACGTATGTGCCGGTCAGGCATGAGTGTGGAGTGTTGCAGAATAAAGTGCCGCGACAAAGTGTCGCGGGCGTATGGTGCTGTCGGGGCTGGTTATCCGGCTTACGATATGCCGCGTGTCTGGACGGCATTCACCCGCTTTGCCCCGTGTCGGCTGCGTTTGGCAACATCCTGAGTCCATAGGGATGCACGTTAAAACCTTTGACCGGCTAAAGGGTCAAGGGTTTGGGCGGGCATGGCGCCTCATTAACGGTGTGATAGACTCCGGGCCCGCTGAGGGAATGACCCGTGTTGCGATGTTGATGTCGGCGTCGATGTGGCAACCCGGGTCGGATATACCGGGTCGGAAAGAGAGCCTGTCCAGGGTTTTCAGGAGTCAGGCTGGCGGTCTGTCCGTCATGATCGGTGAGTGGAGTGGCTGTGTCGCATCATGCGATGTTGTCGGTTTCCCTACTAACTGGGAGAATCGCCGGCGTCAAATGCGCCCGCATGACTTGCGTCATGTCTCTGGTGGAATCCGGCTTTGAGCTACTCCACTATTGGCGCCGATTTCTGCATGGAGTCAGGCTTCACCTGCGCGCAGTCGAGCCTGGCTGGCCCGCGCTGTCCGCAATCGATTCCTGAAATTTCCGTAATCCATTGTTAGCTACATATGAGCTTGCCCGTCAGGCCTTGGTCTGCCCTTGCTCTAATGAGGTTGAAAAATGAGAGAGAAGAGCTATTTACGCGTCTTGGGCGCTGTACTACTAGCCGCTTTGCCATTGCTGTTGTCGGGTTGCAGCTCGGCGCTGATGGATCCAAAGGGGCAGGTCGGTGAGGAACAGAAGGTCCTGATCATCACGGCATTCGCATTGATGCTGATTGTCGTTATCCCCGTAATCGTCATGACGCTGCTCTTCGCCTACCGCTATCGCGAAAGCAATAAGGACGCGACCTACAAGCCGAACTGGGCGCACTCAACGGCCATCGAGATCGTGGTCTGGCTGATTCCCTGCGTGATCATCGTCGTCCTCGCGATCCTGACCTGGGTTACCTCTCATAGCCTCAACCCGATGAAGCCGATTGCCGAGGACGGCAAGGAGACGATGGAAATCCAGGCGGTCTCTCTCGACTGGAAGTGGCTGTTTATCTATCCGGACCAGCACATCGCCACCGTCAACGAGCTGGCGATTCCGACCGATACGCCGATCCGTTTCCACATCAGCTCCGGTTCTGTCATGAACGCCTTCTGGGTGCCGGAACTGGGTTCGCAGATCTATGCCATGGCGGGTATGGACAGTCAGTTGCACCTGATTGCAGATGAAACCGGGGAATGGCAGGGCAAGTCCTCCAACTACAGTGGTGCCGGCTTTGCCGGGATGACCTTCCCGACGCATTCCATGACCCAGGAAGACTTCAAGGCGTGGGTACAGAAGGTCAAGGACGAGTCCACCCAGACCCTGTCCTTTGACGACGGTTACCAGGAACTGGCCAAGCCGAGTGAAGACGTGCCGGTTCAGTACTTCTCGAAGGTTTCACCGAATCTCTACAACGACATCCTCAACAGCTTCCGCAAGGGCATCAGCGATGAGCATGGTGAAATCGGTGAACAAGAGCATGGCGAGCGCATGAGCGCAGAGGCAGCGGAGTAAGCATATGTTCGGAAAACTAAGTCTCGAATCGATTCCCTTTCACGAGCCGATCATCATGTCGACGGTGGCCGTGATTGCCATTGTGGGCGCGGCTCTCGTTGGCTGGATTACGGTCAACAAGAAGTGGACCTACCTGTGGAGTGAGTGGATTACCTCCATCGACCACAAGAAACTGGGCATCATGTACTTCCTGGTGGCCCTGGTCATGCTGGTCCGTGGTTTCGCGGACGCCATCATGATGCGGACCCAGCAGGCCATGGCCGCTGGCGGTGCCGAGGGCTACCTGCCCCCGGAACACTATGACCAGATCTTCTCCGCCCACGGCGTGATCATGATCTTCTTCGTTGCCATGCCGATGGTGATCGGTCTGATGAACCTGGTGGTTCCGCTGCAGATCGGCGCGCGCGACGTTGCCTTCCCGTTCATGAACAACCTGAGTTTCTGGCTGTTCGCGGCCGGTGTCGTGCTGGTGAACGTCTCCCTGTTCGTGGGTGAGTTCGCCAAGACCGGTTGGCTGGCCTACGCGCCGTTGTCGGAGGCGAAATACAGTCCCGGCGTTGGGGTGGATTACTGGATATGGGCGCTGCAGATATCCGGTATCGGTACGACCCTGACCGGCATCAACTTCTTCGTCACCATCATGAAGATGCGCACCAAGGGCATGACCCTGTTCCGTCTGCCTATCTTCACCTGGACCTGCCTGGTGACCAACGTACTGATCATCGCGGCCTTCCCGATTCTGACTGCGACCATCGCCCTGCTGACCCTGGATCGTTACTTCGATTTCCATTTCTTCACGAACGATATGGGCGGCAACATGATGATGTACGTGAACCTCATCTGGGCCTGGGGCCATCCTGAGGTGTACATCCTGATCCTGCCGGCGTTCGGCGTGTTCTCGGAAGTGATTTCGACCTTCGCCAAGAAGCGTCTGTTTGGCTACAACACCATGGTCTGGGCGACCCTGGCAATCGGCGTCCTGTCTTTCATCGTCTGGTTGCACCACTTCTTCACCATGGGTGCGGGGGCCAACGTCAACGCCTTCTTCGGCATCATGACGATGATTATCGCCATACCAACCGGTGTGAAGATCTTCAACTGGCTGTTCACCATGTATCGCGGCCGTCTGGAACTCACCTCCCCGGTGCTGTGGACCCTGGGCTTCATCATCACCTTCACCCTGGGTGGTATGACCGGTGTGATGCTGGCGGTGCCGGCGGCGGATTTCGTGCTGCACAACAGCCTGTTCGTTATCGCGCACTTCCATAACGTCATTATCGGCGGCGTGGTGTTCGGCATGATGGCCGGCTACACCTTCTGGTTCCCGAAAGCCTTCGGCTTCAAGCTGGACGAGAAATGGGGCAAGCGTTCCTTCTGGTTCTGGCTGGTCGGTTTCTACGTAGCGTTCATGCCGCTGTACATCCTGAGCTTCTACGGTGCGGTGCGTCGGATGCAGTCCTACGCCAACACCGAATGGCAGCCGCTGATGATCGTGGCCTGGTTCGGTGCGGTCCTGATCCTGTGCGGCATCGCCTGCACCGCGATCCAACTGATTGTCAGCATCCGTGACCGCGAGAAGAACCGCGACGTCACCGGCGATCCGTGGAACGGTCGTACCCTGGAATGGGCTGTGTCCTCACCGCCCCCGTACTACAACTTCGCGCATCTGCCCGAGATCCACTCGATCGACAACTTCTGGGAAGACAAGCAGAAGAACCAGGGCAAGGCGCAGTTGGCCGATCCTGAAGCCATCGAGTACAAGGACATCCACATGCCGCGCAATACCGTTGCCGGTCCGGTGATGGGTGCCTTCAGCATCGTGTTTGGCTTCGCCCTGGTCTGGCACATCTGGTGGCTGGTCGGCGTTGGTGCCCTGGGTATGTTCGCGGCCTTCATGGGGCGGATCTTCAACGAGGACATCGACTATTACGTGCCCGCCGAGGAAGTGAAGCGGATAGAGACCGAACACCATAAACAGGTGGAGATGCAGGCGTAATCATGGCAACAGATACGATGACCAACCAACACGTGGCCGCGCATGGTGGCCACGACGATCACGAACACCACGACATGACCGGCACCAAGATGTACGCCTTCTGGGTGTACCTGATGAGTGACCTGATCATCTTCGGCTCGTTGTTCGCGACTTACGGCGTGCTGCACAACGGCACCGCCGGCGGCCCGGGCGGCAAGGACATTTTCGAACTGGACTTCGTCCTGATCGAGACCTTCCTGCTGCTGTTCTCCAGTTTCACCTACGGCCTGGCCGTGCTGGCGATGCACAAGGACAAGGTCAAGCAGGTCATTGGCTGGCTGGTGGTCACCTTCGCCTGCGGCGCAGGCTTCGTCGGGATGGAGATCTATGAATTCCATCACCTGATCCTGGAAGGCCTGGGGCCGGATCGCAGCGCGTTCCTGTCCTCCTTCTTCGCGCTGGTCGGCACGCACGGCCTGCACGTAAGCTTCGGTCTGCTGTGGATGGCGATCATGCTGATCCAGCTGTCCACCAAAGGCCTGACCGACATGACGCGTCCGCGCATCATGTGCCTGAGTCTGTTCTGGCACTTCCTCGACATCGTGTGGATCTGCGTGTTCACCTTCGTCTACCTGATGGGAGCACTGTAAATGAGTCACTCTCACGACCACGACAGCCATAGCCACGGCAGCACCAAGTCCTACATTATCGGGCTGATCCTTTCCATCCTGCTGACGATCGTTCCGTTCGGCATGGTGATGAAAGGCGGATTCGACGAGACGTTCGTTGTCATTGCAATTGCGATCCTGGCGGTATGCCAGGTGCTGATTCAGCTGATCCTGTTCATGCACCTGAACCTGAAGACGCAGGAAGGCCGTGATTCCGGTTCCTTCGTCTTCTTCACTGCCGTGATCCTGGTCCTCGTCATTGGTGGCACCCTGTGGATTATGTATCACCTGAACCTCAACTTGATGTAATGCCGGGCACGTCCTTCAAAGACGTGCTTGGGCAGTTCATCGCGCTCACCAAGCCGGGGATCATTTTCGGTAATTCGATCTCCGTCATGGGCGGCTTCTTCCTGGCCGCCCAGGGTGAGTTCAGCCCGGGTCTGTTCATTGTCACGCTGGTGGGACTGGCCCTGGTGATTGCCTCCGGCTGCGCGTTCAATAACCTGATCGATCGCGATATCGACGCGGTGATGGAACGCACCCGGAACCGGCCCCTTGTTCAGGGAACGATCACACCGGCCACGACCCTGGGTTTCGCGACCCTGCTGGGCCTGGCCGGTTTCACCATGCTGCTGGCCACCAACGTGCTGACGGCGGGCCTGGCGGTATTCGGCTTTGCGATCTACGTGGGCGCCTACAGCCTCTACTCCAAGCGGCACTCCGTATACGGCACGCTGATTGGCAGCCTGTCCGGGGCGGTCCCGCCGGTGGTGGGCTACTGTGCCGTGACAGGGCAGTTCGACACCGGCGCGGCGATCATCCTGGTCACCTTCTGCCTGTGGCAGATGCCGCATTCCTACGCGATTGCCATCTTCCGCTTCCGCGACTACCAGATGGCCGGCATTCCGGTCCTGCCGGTCGTCAAGGGCATTCGTACGGCCAAGTTCCATATTGTGGGCTATACCATCGCGTTCATGCTGGCGGCGCTGTCGCTGAGTCTGGCGGGTTATACCGGCATCGCCTACTTCGTGGTGATGCTGCTGATGGGGCTTTACTGGCTGAAGTTGGGACTCGCCGGTTTCCGTACCGAAGACAACGTGAAGTGGGCCAAGGGCAACTTCGGTTTCTCCATTCTTACGGTATGTGTATTGAGCCTGATGATGGGCATCAACGGTGTCCTGCCGGCCTTCCTGGCCTGAAGCTCGATTCTGACGGGCTGCTGTAGTGTGTTGTAGCAGCTCGTTTTTCCTCTCTCTCCCGGCTCGCCGGATCGGCTTCCCCTGACGTTTCGAGCGCCCCTGTTTCAATGTGCTGACTGGTGGTTCGTGATTGATCCGGGCAATTTCTGTTCGATATCCGGTGTGCTATTTTCAGAATCATCAACTATATGTTTGAGTAACTGAACCGTTCTAAGTGTAGAAAGCCATCATCGCCGTTGAGAGGGGGTGCTTGTATGCTGACACACGTCTGGGGCCTTCTGACCCACCCGAAAAGTGAATGGGGCCATATCGAGGACGAGCACGAAACGGTGACGCATCTCTATGCGCACCATGTGTTTACGCTCGCCGCTGTTCCCGTTATCTGCGCCTACATTGGTACGACCCAGGTGGGATGGGGCTTTGGAGGCGAACATGCCTTTATCAAGCTGGACCTGCTAAGTGCGCTCTATGCCGGTATTGCGTTCTATATCGCGATCCTGGCTTCGGTGTTCCTGGTTGGCAACGTGATTTACTGGATGGCCCACCGGTTCAGAAAGCCCCCGAGCCGGCGCCGCTGCGTGATCTTTGCCGGTTATATCGCCACGCCCATGTTCCTCAGTGGCCTGGTCGCCGTGTATCCGCTGGTCTGGCTGTGTCTGCTGGCGGGCATCGTGGGTTTATGCATCAGTGCCTACCTGCTCTATCTGGGCATTCCCTATTTCCTGGGGATCAGTTCGGAAGAAGGTTTCATCGTATCCAGTACCACCCTGGCCGTCGGGGTGCTGGTGCTTGAAGGCCTGTTGGCCGTGACCGTCATGCTCTGGGGTTACGGTGAGGTACTCCTGCCCTGGCTGTTCCGGTACTGACGGCCGACCCAATGGGGTGCCGCTGCACCCCGTGCTTTTCCATCTGAGCCTACCTGCGGGCGCCGCGTAACGGAGACCCTTCTCCGGTGTGCCACGCCCGCTTTTTTGCGCACCAGTGGCCCCACCGCTCCCCTAACGGCATCCACAGCCCGGCCAACCGATGCAGCATGTTGGGTCAATGAGCGTTTACCTGCCTACCGGTTTCCTCCGCCGGTTCGAAAGCCCCGTTTCACAACCCCCTATTGACGACAGGGGTGGTGGCGGAGAACGATGGATTGATCGTCGCGACAAACTGGAGGTGCCCATGTGTCCGCCGTTCAGCGATCCCAATGAGCGCCTGTATGTGCGCCAGGCCACCCTGCAGGATATCCCCGCCATCATTCGCCTGAGTCGCCGGGTCTATGCCAACACCGGCATGTACGGCTACACCGAGGGCCCGTTGACCGGGCAGATGAACAACTTCCCGGAAGGCCAGTTCGTCGCCGTGGTGGGGGATCAGGTGGTGGGCTACTGCGCGACCTTCCGAATTGCCGGTGAGGTGGCGCTGGCGCCCCACGACTGGACATCCATCACCGGCAATGGCTACGCCTCCCGTCACGATCCGGAGGGCGACTGGCTCTACGGAATGGAGGTCTGTGTCGACCCGGATTACCGCGGCTACCGGATCGGCCAGCGTCTCTACAATGAGCGCAAGGCGCTGTGTCAGAGCCTGGAGCTCCAGGGAGTGGTGTTCGCCGGGCGTCTGCCGTCCCTGCGCCGGCGGATACGCAAGTTTGACTCCGTCGAGGCCTATGTCGAGGCGATCAAGGCCAAGAAGCAGCGTGACGATGTGCTGTCATTCCAGCTTCACAACGAGTTCGAGATCCACGGCATCATCCCCCATTACCTGGATGCCGACCACGATTCCATGGGCTATGGGATCCACCTGGTGTGGCGCAACCCCGCAGTGGCGCGCAACGGCGAGCGTGGCAAGCAGAAACGCTACGGCAAGCGCATGCCCGATACGGTGCGGGTGGGCACCGTGCAATATCAACAGCGCCCGGTGGCTTCGTTCGAGGCGTTCAGCGACATCGTCACCTACTTCGTCGACGTGGTGTCCACCTATAAAGGGGATTTCGTAGTCTTCCCGGAGCTGTTTACGCTGCAGTTGCTGTCGATCGAGCGACGCAAGGAAAGCCCCGCCGCGGCCATAGAGGCGATCACCGAATACGCCGGGGCCTATCACGACCTGATGCGGGACCTGGCCCTGCGTTACAACATCAACATCGTCGGCGGTTCCACGCCGGTCCGCGAGGCGGACGGCAGCATCTACAACATGGCCTACATCTTCCTGCGGGACGGCCAGGTCTTCAGCCAGCCCAAGATCCACCCCACGCCGAACGAAGCTTACTGGTGGAACATCAGCGGCGGCCGTCGGGTAGCTGCGATCGAGACCGACTGTGGCCCCATCGGCGTACTGATCTGCTACGACGCGGAGTTCCCGGAAGTCACCCGCCACCTGGTGGACCAGGGTATCCAGATCCTGTTCGTACCCTTCTGCACCGACGAGCGCCAGAGCTATCTGCGGGTGCGCTACTGCTGCCAGGCCCGTGCGGTGGAAAACCAGCTGTTCGTGGTGATGTCCGGTAACGTCGGCAACCTGCCCAATGTGCCCAACATGGAGTTGCAGTATGGTCAGAGCTGTATTCTGACCCCCTGTGATTTCCCCTTCGCCCGGGATGGCATCGCCGCCGACACCACCCCCAACGTGGAAACCGTGGCCTTCGCCGACCTGCGGCCCCAGGTGCTGCTGACTGCGCGCAACAGCGGTACGGTCAAGAACCTGTACGATCGCCGCCACGAGCTGTACAGCGTGAACTGGCGCGGGGACTGACGGATCACATGACCAGAACCGGCTTGATCACCCGCCCCGCCGCGGCATCGGCCTGGGCCGTGTTGATGGCGTCAAACGGGTAGCGGGTGATCAGCCGGTCGATGGGGAAGCTGCCGGCGCGGTACCAGTCGATCATCTGCGGGATAAACCGTTGGGGATCGGCGTCGCCCTGGATCACCGACAGGCCGGTCTGGCCGTCCTTGAGTCCGCCGCCGTAGCCGCCGGTGAGATAGGCGACAGCACCGCCGTGGGCAAGCCAGTCCGGAATGGCCCGGAAAATCCCGCTGTCCCCGGCGCTGTCGATCAGGCCATCGACGCCGCGAGGGAAGGCGGCGGCGATACCGCCGGCCAGCGCCTGCTCGGGGCTGAGGGCGTCATCGGCTCCCAGCTCCAGTGCCAGTGAGCGCCGTTGCGCCACCGGCTCCACCACCACGATGGGACGGGCTCCGGTACGCCGGGCGGCCATCAGGGCACCGAGTCCCACCGCGCCGGCACCCACGATGACCAGGCTCTGGCGCGGGGCCACGGCCAGGGAATGGACCACTGTGCCGGCTCCGGTCTGCAGGCCGCAGCCCAGCGGGGCCAGGTGTTCGAGCGGCAGGTCCGGATCCACCTTCACCGTATTACGGGCGTTGGCCAGTGCGTGCGTGGCGAATGACGACTGCCCGAAGAAATGCCCGCTCACCCCGTCACTCAGGGCCTGGCTGCCATCGAGCCGGGCGCCGGCAAAATTGGCCGCCATGAAGGCGTCGCAATCGGCCGGAGCCCCGTTGTTGCAGGCTGCGCAGTCGCCACAGCTGGCAAAGCTCAGGACCACATGGTCACCGGGTTCCACAGTGGTCACGTCCTTGTCCACCCGTTCGACAATGCCGGCGCCTTCGTGCCCCAGGACGGTCGGTGTGGCGCAACTGGCCGCCATATCGATGTCGGTGTGACAGATGCCGCAGGCGACGATCCGCACCAGGACCTCGTCCTCGCGTGGCGCCTCCAGGGATAGCGAGGCCAGTCGAAAGGGATGGCCGCCATCGCCGGCAACGGCCGCGCAAATCGGGACTGAATGCATGCTGCCTCCTGCCAGGACACGGTGTTTCCAGTCTGGCGCGCCGTGCCGGTCGAAGGCCAGTGCCGACAGTGACGACAGAGCGGGAGTGAGCAGATGGTCACGTCCGGTTAATGTCGTCTTCATGCCGCGAGGTTGTCCCGGGCGGCCGTCATCCTGTACAGCTGTGGGTGAGACGACAGTGACCGACCCAATGGAGGTGAACATGGCTGCGCAGTCCGAATGGAAATCCCTGCGCGAGGAATATGAGGCCGCCTGGAACCGGTATCAGGCCGTGGCAGACCGGGTGTATGGCGCCTATGAGGATCTGGACGGTGGCGTCCAGGATCAGACGCCGGCCAATGAGGACCTGTCCGAGTTACAGGAAGCCTGGAAGGCCCTTGAGAACGCCCGCGATCGGCTCAATGAGCGTACGAACGAACTGCACGAACGCCATATGAATTCGGGGAAGTCGATCTCGTAACGCGCCGTCCGGGTCGCTATTGAATGGTTTGAACGCCCTGCGGTCCGGGCCGCCGAATCATACCGGCACCGTCGGAAGGCGGGATCTGAGTGACCAGGAAAACAGACGGTGTGTCGGCGTCCCATACCTGCAAACTGCAATTAAGTTGAAATTAAGTAACATCAAGGGTTGTCGATCGACCTCTCCGGCATTTATTTTGGTAATGACTTAAAGCTTTAAGTTCTCGCGGTTCGACGGAATCGGGCGATACAGGCTGGATTCCGTTTTTTTTGGCTGCGCTCTTAAAGCATTAAGTCAACCAATAAAGACCTTTAAAGCCTTACAACAACAAGATGAGGTGTATTCATGTCTCTCGTTATGACTCGGAGCCGGAACCTGGCTCTCGTTTCAGGGTTTTTCCTGCTGACGTCGGTACCCGCTGCTCTTGCGGCCGAAGAGGCCAGTCTTGAAGAGCGGGTGGAAGCGCTCGAACAACAATTGATCGAGGCGCAACAGCGAGCCCAGGATGCCGAATCCGGTGCCCGCGAAGAACGCATGGAGCAATTCGCGCGACATATGGAGGGTGAAGAGGGCTTCTCGTTCAACGGCTATGCGCGTTCCGGACTGGATATTGGCGAGAACGGCAAGAGCGCCCCGGGCGATCCCTACCTGACCCCCGCCGGCTCCGTGGGTGGTGCGGTCGGCCGACTGGGTAACGAGGACAACACCTACGTCGAGGCGACCCTCAATTACCTTCAGCGCTTTGAGAACGGTGCAAAATCCCACTACCGCGTCATGCTGGCCGACTATAGCCAGTCGTCCAACGACTGGACCGCAGCGGACTCCCAACTGAACGTACGGCAGGTCTATGTGGAGTTCAGCGATTTACCGGCGTTTACCGGGGCGTTTGAGAACGCCTCCATCTGGGCCGGTAAGCGATTTGACCGGGATAACTTCGATTTCCACTGGCTCGACAGCGACTTCGTGTTCCTGGCTGGCACCGGTGCCGGCGTGTACGACATTGCATTCAACGATGCCTGGAAGATGAACCTGTCGCTCTATGGTCGCAGTTTTTCCGAGTTCCCGACCGACACCAACGTGGAGCCGGAAACCGACAGTACCGATAACCTGGTGCTGACGGCGAATAACTACTTCGGCCCCGTCCAGTGGATGATCAGCGGCATGTCTGCGGCTGATAACAGTGAGCGTGTCGTTGCCGGCAGCCAGAATGTCGCGGACAAGGGTGTCCACACCATGCTGGCTTACCACGGCGACAGCTTCTTCGGGCTGAGCGAGGGCAACTTCAAGGTGGCCCTGATGGCCGGTGAGGGGCTGGGCGCCGAAGTCAAGAACATCGGTTCCGACGGCAACCTGAACGAGGATGCCGTCTCCACCCGCTTTGGGGTCTACGGCACCACGTATATCAGTGACAACTGGCGGATAGCGCCCATGATCCTCGCGGAAACCAGCCAGGATCGCTACGTCAAGGGCGACGAATACAACTGGTTGACGGCCAACGTACGCCTGGCCGACGAGATCAATACCAACTTCGAAATGCAGTACGAGACCACTTGGCAAACCATGGATCTCAAACCACAGCAGTACGCCGGTCGCAGCGATGCCCAGGGGCACTACGCCAAGGTGACCGTGGCACCGACGTTCAAGCCCCAGGTCGGGGGCTTCTGGAATCGCCCGGAAATCCGCGCTTTCGCCACGTACTCCACCTGGAGTGACGAGCTCAATGATTATGCCGAAACGGATGCCTTCGGCCAGGACGATTTCACCGGCGGTCAGTGGACCTTCGGTGTCCAGGCTGAAACCTGGTTCTGAGCCCGCGGGACTGGAAGTTCACCTGTAAATTTAAGTTAAATTTAAGTGGATCTGGCGGTTGCGGGGCTGCCCCGCTTTCTCTAACTTTACTGGTGGACTTAAAGCATTAAGGAGCCTCTGATGAACGCCTCGATCAGAGGCTCCCAAGGTGCACCAGATCCGGCGAACCCGACAACAACAAAATGAGGTTCAATAATGTTTACACGAGTTTGTAAGACCGTCCTGAGTGTGATGGCTGCCGTACTTTGGGGTACCGCATCGGTACAGGCGGCGACTGTCACGATCTCCTGTGGCGCCGTGGGCGCCGAGCGACAGCTCTGCGAGCAGGGCACCCAGGCCTGGGCCGAGAAGACCGGCAACCAGGTCAAGGTGGTCTCCACGCCGAATTCCTCCACCGAACGCCTTTCCCTCTACCAGCAGTTGCTGGCCGCCCAGTCGGGCGATGTGGATGTGTTCCAGATCGACGTCATCTGGCCCGGCATGCTGGCGGACAACTTCATCGACCTGAGCAAGTACAGCAACGGCGCCGAGAAAGAGCACTTCCAGTCCCTGGTGCGTAACGACACGGTCGACGGCCGCCTGGTGGCCATGCCCTGGTTCACCGACGCCGGTGTGCTCTATTACCGCAAGGACCTGCTGGAGAAATACGACCAGCCGGTGCCGGAAACCTGGGCGCAGCTGACCGATGTGGCCAAGACGGTCCAGGCCGGCGAACGCAAGGCCGGCAACGACAAGATGTGGGGGTTCGTCTGGCAGGGCCGGGCCTACGAGGGGCTGACCTGTGACGCGCTGGAATGGCTGGCCAGCTACAACGCCGGCACCATCGTCGATCGCGACGGCAAGGTCACGGTGGATAACCCGCAGGCGGTGAAAGCCCTGGAAATGGCGCACAGCTGGATCGATACTATCTCGCCCGTGAGTGTCCTCAACTACACCGAGGAAGAAGCCCGCGGTGTGTTCCAGTCCGGTAATGCGGTGTTCATGCGCAACTGGCCCTACGCCTGGTCGCTGGCCCAGAGCGCCGACAGCCCGGTCAAGGGCAAGGTGGGCGTGGTGGCCCTGCCCAAGGGCGGTGAGGACGGTCGTCATGCCGGTACCCTGGGTGGCTGGCAGTTGGCGGTCTCCAAGTATTCCGCGCACCCCGAAGTGGCGGCGGACCTGGTGATGTACCTCACCAGCTACAAAGAGCAGAAACGTCGCGCCATCGAAGGCAGCTACAACCCGACCCGTCCGGAGCTCTACAAGGACGAGGAAGTCCTGGCCAAGGTGCCGTTCTTCGGCGATCTGTTCGAAACCTTCAAGAACGGCGTGCCGCGCCCGTCCTCGGCCACCGGCGACAAGTATGGCCGGGTGAGCAACGCCTTCTATAACGCGGTGCACAGTGTGCTTTCCGGTGAAAGCTCGGCCGAGGACGCCCTGGGCAGCCTCGATCATCAACTGAACCGTCTGGGCCGGCGCGGCTGGTAAGCGCGCCGCTCCCCGTCGATCGAGGTCGCCATGGCTCTGTCCAAAACCGATCCGGCTGCCACGCAGCCGGTTACAACCGCGCCGGCCGGGGATCGGGTAATGCCCCGCCGGCAGGGCCGGGTCAGCCGCCAGCGGGTGCGCGCTGCCTGGTTGTTCCTGATCCCCATGCTGGTGGTGCTGGCCGGTGTGGCCGGCTGGCCGCTGCTGCGCACCATCTGGTTCTCACTCACCGATGCCAGCTTCTCCGACCTGAGCAGCTACCACTTCATCGGGCTGGAAAACTACCTGGTCTATGACGACGGCGCCTGGTACGGCGTGCTGGCAGACCCGGTGTGGTGGCACGCGGTCTGGAACACCGTCTTCTTCACCGTGGTGTCGGTGAGCCTGGAGACCGTTTTTGGCCTGGTTATCGCCCTGACCCTGAACATGCAGTTTCGCGGACGCGGCTGGGTAAGGGCGGCGACCCTGGTGCCCTGGGCCATTCCCACCATCGTCTCCGCCAAGATGTGGGGCTGGATGCTCCACGACCAGTTCGGGATCATCAACCACCTGCTGCTGGGTATGGGGGTGATCGACGCGCCGCTGAACTGGACCGCCAACCCGGACCTGTCCATGTGGGCGGTGATCATGGTGGACGTATGGAAAACCACGCCGTTCATGGCCCTGCTGGCGCTGGCGGCGCTGCAGATGCTGCCGTCGGACTGCTACGAGGCGGCGAAGGTGGATGGCATCAACCCGGTGAGGGTGTTCTTCCGGGTGACCCTGCCGCTGATCACGCCGGCGCTGATGGTGGCGATCATCTTCCGGGTGCTGGATGCCCTGCGGGTGTTCGACGTGATCTACGTGCTGACGTCCAACAGCGAGGACACCATGTCCATGTCCGTCTACGCCCGCCAGCAACTGGTGCAGTTCCAGGACGTGGGCTACGGCTCGGCGGCATCGACCGTGCTGTTCCTGATCATCGCCCTGCTGAGCATTACCTACCTTTACCTGGGCCGCAAACAGATCGGAGGTGACGCATGAGCGCCAAACCTGTGCTGAGTCGCCGCCAGTTGAAACGCTATGTGGGCAAGGTTGCTTTCCTCTTCCTGATCGTGGCGATCCTGCTGTTCACCGTATTCCCGTTCTATTACGCGATCCTGACCTCGTTCAAGAGCGGCTCGGAGCTGTTCACCGTGGACTACTGGATCCACTCGCTGAACTTCGGCAACTACACGTCGGTGCTCGGCCAACAGTCGTTCCTGGACAGTATCTGGAATTCGGTGCTGGTGTCGTCCATGACAGTGCTGATCGCCATGCTGCTGGGCGTCACTGCCGCCTATGCCCTGGGCCGGGTGCGCTTTCGCGGACGCGGGCCGATCCTGATGATCGTGCTGGGTGTGTCGATGTTCCCGCAGGTGGCGGTGCTGTCCGGCCTGTTCGAAGTCATCCGGGCGATGAACCTGTACAACAACCCCTGGTCGCTGGTGTTTTCCTACACCATCTTCACCCTGCCGTTCACGGTGTGGGTGCTGACCACCTTCATGCGGCAACTGCCCAAGGAACTGGAAGAGGCGGCCATCGTCGACGGCGCCTCGCCGGTGGTGACCCTGTTCAAGGTGTTCGTCCCGTTGATGGGCCCTGCCATGGCCACCACCGGCCTGCTGGCGTTCATCGCCGCCTGGAACGAGTTCCTGTTCGCCCTGACCTTCACCCTGACCAACGACCAGCGCACGGTGCCCGTGGCGATTGCCCTGATTACCGGTGGTTCCCAGCACGAATTGCCCTGGGGCACCCTGATGGCCGCCTCGGTGATCGTCACGGTGCCGCTGATCGTGCTGGTCCTGATTTTCCAACGACGCATCGTCTCCGGCCTGACGGCGGGTGCGGTGAAAGGCTGATTCTAGGAGTCCCGATTTATGACCCAAGCACGACCCTGGTGGAAAGGCGGACTGATCTACCAGATCTATCCCCGTAGCTTTATGGACAGCGACGGGGACGGCATTGGCGACCTGAAGGGGGTGATGTCGCGCCTGCCCTACGTGGCCTCGCTGGGGGTGGATGCCATCTGGCTGTCGCCGTTTTTCCTCTCGCCGATGAAGGATTTCGGCTACGACGTCTCCGACTACCGGGCGGTGGACCCCATGTTCGGTACCCTGGACGACTTCCGGGCGCTGACGGCCGAGGCCCACCGGTTGGGGCTCCAGGTGATGATCGACCAGGTGCTGTCCCACACCTCCGACCAGCACCCCTGGTTTGCTGAGAGCCGGGCCAGCCGCGACAACCCGAAGGCAGACTGGTTCGTCTGGGCCGATCCACGTCCCGACGGCACGCCGCCCAACAACTGGCTGTCGATCTTCGGCGGCAGTGCCTGGGCCTGGGATGCCCGGCGCGGCCAGTATTACCTGCACAACTTCCTGGTCAGCCAGCCAGACCTGAATTTCCACAACCCGGATGTGCGCCAGGCCCACCTGGACAACATGCGCTTCTGGCTCGACCTGGGCGTCAACGGGTTCCGCCTGGACACGGTCAACTTCTACGTCCACAACCGCTCACTGGCGGATAACCCGGCGGTGCCGGCGGGCGAGAAGAAAACGGTGGTGGCCAAGGGTGTGAACCCCTACACCTACCAGCGCCACGTCAACGACCTGAGCCAGCCGGAGAACCTCGACTTCCTCAGCGACATGCGGGCGCTGATGGACAGCTACCCGGACACCACGCTGGTGGGCGAAATCGGCGACGACAGGCCGCTTGAGCGCATGGCCGAGTACACCGCCGGCGACCAGCGCCTGCACATGGCCTACTCGTTCGACCTGATGACGGACAGCTTCAGCCCGGAGTACATCCGTGACGTGGTGCGGAATTACGAGAACGGGATCGGCGACGGCTGGCCTTGTTGGGCGTTGAGCAACCACGACGTGGTGCGGGTGGTCAGTCGCTGGAGTCGCGGCGACGAAGACCCGCAGGCCTATCCGCCGGTGTTGATGGCGCTGCTGCTGTCCCTGCGTGGCAGTGTCTGCATCTACCAGGGCGAGGAACTGGGCCTGCCGGAAGCGGATGTGCCGTTCGAACGCCTGCAGGATCCCTATGGCATCAACTTCTGGCCGGAATTCCGCGGTCGCGACGGTTGCCGCACGCCCATGATCTGGACGCCCACGGAAAAAGCCGATTTCACGACCGGCGAGCCCTGGCTGCCGATCGATCGCGATCACCTGGAGTACGCGGTCAGCGTCCAGGAGGAGCACAGCGATTCCATCCTCAGCCGCATGCGCACGCTGATCCAATGGCGCCAGCAGCAGCCGGCGTTGTGCGGCGGCGAACTGGAACTGGTGGAAGGCACCGGCGACGTCCTGTGCTGGATCCGCCGTCACCCTGAACAGACCCTGCTGGTGGCGATCAATATCACCGGTGAGGCCCAGTCCCTGGACTGGTCGGGCCGGGACCTGCGGCCTGTTGACGGCCATGGATTCCGCGGCCGGTTGCACGACGGCACCATTGAGCTGCCGCCGTACCAGGCCTTCTACGCCGAACTCTGAAACAGGGCGCGCACGACGCCCGGGAGCATTGAACATGGCTTGTGTGGAACTGAAAAACATCACCAAGACGTTTGGCAACGAGGAAATCATCCACCAGATCGACCTGCGGGTGGAGGATGGTGAATTCGTGGTATTCGTCGGCCCCTCCGGCTGCGGCAAATCGACCCTGCTGCGACTGATCGCCGGACTGGAGGAAATCACCGACGGCACCCTGGAGATCGACGGCGAGATCGTCAACGAGCTGTCGCCCAAGGAGCGCGGTGTGGGCATGGTGTTCCAGTCCTACGCGCTCTACCCGCACATGAACGTCTTCGAGAACATCGCGTTCGGCCTCAAGCTGGGCAGCGGAGCGGGTAAGGAGAAAATCCGCGAATGGGTGCAGAAGACCGCCGACGTGCTGCAGTTGGGCGAGCTGCTGCACCGCAAGCCGCGGGAGCTGTCCGGCGGCCAGCGCCAGCGGGTGGCCATCGGCCGGGCGATGGCGCGGGAACCCCGCATCATGCTGTTTGATGAGCCGCTGTCGAACCTGGACGCCAGTCTGCGGGTGCAGATGCGCAACGAAATCGCCAAGCTGCACAACCGGCTGCAGTCCACCATGATCTACGTGACCCACGACCAGGTGGAAGCCATGACCCTGGCGGACAAGATCGTGGTTCTCAACAAGGGGCACATCGAGCAGGTGGGCTCGCCCTTCGACCTCTATGAGAACCCGGAGAGCCTGTTCGTGGCGGGCTTTATCGGCTCGCCCAAGATGAACCTGCTGCCCGGTACCCTGGCAAAACCCGGTGCGGACACCAGCGAGGTGGCACTGGACGGTATTGGCCCCGCCCGCTGCGCGTGCGATAGTTCGCGGCTGGAGGCGGGCGCGACGGTGACCCTGGGCATACGTCCGGAACACCTGCAGTTGCGCAAGCCAGGCCCCGACGATACCCCGCTGGAGGTGATGAACGTGGAATACCTGGGCAACGAGGCCTATGTCTACCTGGACGTGCCCGGCGCCAGCCAGCCCCTGGTGGTACGCCAGCCGGTGCCCTGTCCGGTGGTTCCGGGGCAGTCACTGGTGCCGGTGATCAGCGTCGACAGCGCACACCTGTTTGACGACAACGGTCAGGTGCTGCGCCGGACCCGGGCCCCGGCGGCCAATGAGGTTGGGGACGCCCAGTTGGAAGGCGCCCAGGGATGACGGCCAGGGGCGTACCGCCGCGCCCGGACGGGGAGCGGCTGACCGTCAAGCGTATGGCGGAGCTGCTCAACGTCTCGACCGCCACCATCTCCAATGCCTTCAACCGGCCGGACCAGCTGTCCGAAGCGCGCCGGCGCTGGATCCTGGACGAGTGCAAGCGGCTCGGTTACATGGGCCCCAACGCCGCGGCCCGCAGCCTGCGCACCGGGCGGACCGGCAATGTCGGCGTGATGCTGGCGGACAACCTGGCCTACTCCCTGACCGATCCGGTGGCCAGTGAATTCCTGCATGGGCTGGCCGAGGTCTTCGACCAGAACCGGATGAACATGCTGCTGCTGTCCAGTCAGGATCCGGACAGCGAATACCGCAGCCACCTGCAGGAAGCGATGGTGGACGGTTTTATCATCTACGGCTGGCTGTCCAAGGGCCGCACCTACGACCGGCTTCTGCAACAGGGAAAACCCATGGTGGCGGTGGATTTCGACCTGGAAGGCTGTACCTGGGTCAACATCGACAACTACGAAGGCGCACGCACCAGTGCCGAACACGCCCTGAAAACGCCGCCGCAGCGGGTCAGCATCCTTGGGCTGCGTCTGGTGGCCTCGGATCGCGTCTGCCGCATCGAAGACCGGGAACTGTTCCGCGAGCAGCGGGCGGTCTCGGTGCGACGTCTGAGCGGCTATCTCGATGCCCTGCATGCTGCCGGCCACGATGTTCCTCCCGAGCGTATCTGGTCCACCCCCACCAACGATCATCCCGACGCCTATCAGGCCGCCTGGGAGGCCCTCAATACCGGGCAGCGGCCGGATCTGCTGCTGTGCATGAGTGACCGGCTGGCGCTGGCGGCCATCCAGGTGGCACTGCAGATGAAGCTGCGCATCCCCGAGGACCTGCGCATTGTCGGCTTCGACGGTATTCCCGAAGGCAACACCCTGCACCCGTCGCTCACTACGGTCTACCAGCAGAGCGCTGAGAAGGGGCGGATGGCGGCGCGCCTGTTCCTGGGGGAGGAGCAGGACCGCAATGTGCTGATTCCCACCCGTCTGCTGGTGCGCGAAAGCTGCCCCTGAGGAACTGTTGGGGGATATCATTGCATGACAGTCTGGACATGTTGGTGGTCGTTGGCGCGTGAGGATCGTACATCTGACCTATAGTGTGTGAGTCTGGCTCACGAAGGTCTCTATGTACGCATCGATCAAAAAGCTCTGGTTGCGGGGTACCCTGGGTCGGCCGCCGCGACTGGCGCGACAGATTGCGCTGACGAACCAGATCGCCCTGTTCGGCGCCGTGGCCACGTTGCCCTACCAGCTGTTCTATCTGTTTTACGATATGGCCCTGTACTGGCCGGTTTTCTCCCTGAACATGCTCTTTATGGCGGGTTACCTGGCGGCTCTGGGGTTCAACTGGGGGCAGCGTCACACCTATTCCCGCAATCTCGTTCTGATCAATGCCTGCACCCAGATCCTGGTGGTGACCTATTTCATTGGCGCGGCGGCCGGTGTTCACCTCTTCTACTACGCCATTGGCAGCGTGCTTTCCCTGATTTTTATCCGCTACAGGGCTGGCATGCTGGCGTTGTTGCTGGGCGTGCTGGTGGTGCTGTTCCTGGTTTGCCAGTTTGCCTTTGCCGAGGCGGCGACGCCCGTGCCGGAGCCGCTGGTTCACTGGATGTTTGCCGTCAGCGTGGTCGGTGCCATGACCCTGAGTGGCAGCTTTTCGTACCTGTTCCGTAAGGAAATCGACCACGCCGAGGATCAACTGATCCAGTCCAACCGGGATCTGGAGAAGCTGAGCAGTACCGACAAGCTGACGGGGCTGGCAAACCGGCGTAGCCTGGACCGGTTCCTGAATCGCGAATGGAGCCGTTCGCACCAGGACCAGTTGCCGACGTCGATCCTGATGTGCGATGTCGACTGCTTCAAGAGCTACAACGACCATTACGGCCACCAGGCCGGCGACGAGTGTCTCCAGGCCATCGCCCAAGCCCTGACCGACGTGGTGCGACGCCCCACGGACCTGGTGACCCGCTACGGTGGCGAGGAGTTTGCCATCGTCCTGCCCATGACCCCCGAAACCGATGCCGGGGTGATTGCCGAACGGCTGCGTGCCCGGGTGGAATCGCTGGCGATACCCCATGCCCGTTCCGAGGTGGCGCCGGTCGTGACCATCAGCGTCGGATTGAGCACGTTGGCGCCCGCCGGAGAGCAACCGATGGAGCAGGTCCTGGCCCAGGCCGACAGCGCCCTGTATCGGGCCAAGCGCGAGGGCCGCAACCAGGTACGCCAGTACCGCGATGGCGACTGAACCCCCGCGGTGTGCGGAGCGGATGCCCCCCGTGGCGGGCTGCATTTACCGCAACGCCGGGTTATGGTGAGGTCTGAATCCCTAACGGTCTGTCAGGAGGTGCTTATGTCATTGTCGGGTCAATCCCTGGCCGGTAAACGCATTCTGGTCACCCAGGCGGATGACTTCATGGGGCCGGCGCTGTGTGAGGTGCTGGCCGAGCATGGCGCCACGGTGATCGATGACACCACACCCCTGTTGCCCACCGGAGCGGCGGCCAAGGTGGTCCGCGCCGCCGGTGATGTGGATGTGCTGGTGGCCAACCTGGCCATTGCCGCCCCCAGCACGCCGGTGGACGAAGTGACCCAGGATGAATGGCGCAACGTGTTCTCGGCGCTGGTCGATCCCCTGCCGCGGCTGGTGCAGGCGGTGCTGCCGGGCATGCTGGACCAGGGCCGCGGGAAGATCCTGGTCATGGGCAGTGCATCGGCCCTGCGCGGCATGAAGCGGGCCTCCACCTACAGCGCCGCCCGGGGAGCGCAGCTGGCGTACGTCCAGTCGGCGGGCGTCGAGCTGGCACGGCACAACATCCAGCTCAACGCGATCGCCCAGAACTTTGTGGATAACCCCACCTATTTCCCGCCGGATGTCCAGGCCAATCCCCGCTTCCAGGAACGGGTGCAACGGGAGGTGCCGCTGGGGCGTCTGGTCACGCCCCGCGAAGACGCCAGCCTGGCCGCCTATCTATGCAGCGAAGCGGCGGACTGCTTCGTCGGCCAGGTATTCCCGATAAGCGGCGGCTGGGTCACCCGGTGAGCCAACCGTAACCTGACAGCCAGGGAATTTGCTTATAAAGTAAACAGATACTCTTTCTTTTTCACGGGTTGGTTGTTCGAACATGGCCAGGATACTGTATTTCAGTCTGTTTGCCGGACGGTGCAGCGCCGTGCCGGCCCTGTTCTGGCTCGTGTTGGCCGCGTTGGGCCTGGAAGGCTGCGCCAGCAATACCTCCCTGCCGCGCGCCCCGGCCACGCCACCGGATACGGTCGCCACGTCGGACACTGCGGCCCGCCTGTGGCAGGTGTTCGAGCGCTACGAAGGCACCCCCTACCGCTATGGCGGTACCGACGGCGACGGCTTCGACTGCTCCGGTTTCATCATGACCGCCTACCGCGAGGGGCTGGACCGGCTGCTGCCGCGCACCACCGACCAGATGCTGGCGATGGGGGACGTGGTGCCGCTGAACCAGATCCGGCCCGGTGACCTGGTGTTCTTCCGCATCGAGGGCAAGGACCAGCACGCCGGCATCTACATGGGCGACGAGCGCTTTATCCATGCTTCCAGCTCGGTGGGTGTCACCGAGTCGCGCCTCGATGGCTACTACTGGCGGGATCGCTACAGCCAGGCCCGCCGCTTCGATCACTGATCAGCCAGCGGTGTTGAACAGACCCAGCAGTTGCCACCACAGGTAATCCAGCGGCGTCAGGATCAACAGGGCGATTACCGTCAATGGAACCGTGATTCTCAGCAGGCTGCGCACCGGCTCGTTGGCCAGTTGCATACCCACCAGCAGCGGGCCGGACTGGTACGGCAGCAGGATGGTGGAAAAGCCCACCACCTGGGTCATGATCACGGCCTCCAGGTTCATGCCGGTCAGATCCGACAGCTGTCCCGCCATGGGTGTCAGCACGGCCGGAACCCCCGGCAGCGTGGTCAGGATACCGGTGGTGAAGGCCATGCCCACGAGGGAGAAGAAGTTGCGGGCATCCGCACCGGGCGCCAGCGGCAGCCAGTCCTCCAGGGTGGCGGCCAGCACCTGGCCCAGGCCTGAACTGTTGACCACCGCACCCAGCCCCAGCACGCCGGCCACGAACAGCAGCACCGTGATGTTGAGCTGTTGGCCGACGCGGCGGTTGTCCACCAGTCCGACCTTCGGCAGCAGCAGGTAAATGGCGGCGCCCAGACCCACCCAGGCGGGGCTGACGCCGTGCCAGCTGTCGGTCAGCCACAGCGCCAGGGCCAGCAGCAGGATGACGGCCAGGTAGCGCTGCTGGCCGGTCATGCGGCCGATGGCGTCGCGGTGGTCCGGTGTGGCCGGCGCTACCGCCATGCGAGCGGGAAAGAAACGCAGGATCAGGCCCGCGATGATCAGGGCCTTGAGCGCGCCCAGGATGGGGAAATGCAGCAGCAGGTAATCGGTATAGCTGAAGTCGACACCGTAGATCGTGTTGGCGGCGCCCACCATCACCATATTGGGAATGTTGGCCGGCAGGATGGTAAAGGTCGGCACGTGACAGCCGAAGGTGACGGCCAGGGCGATGCCGGTGCGGCCCCGGCTGCCGGTTTCAAAGCCGCAGCGCTCGGCCAGTGCCAGGCCGACCGGCACCATCATCAGGATACGGCCCATGGACGACGGCATGACGAAACCCAGCAGCGTGCAGACCACCACCAGCCCCACGACCAGCCCGCGATAGCTGTGGCCCAGGTGCCGCCCCAGCAGCGCGGCCACCCGGTCGCCGAGGCCGGTGGAGCGAATCGCCATGCCGATCACCATGCCGGCAAAGATCAGCCACCAGGCCGAAGACGAGAACCCGGAGAAGATCTGCGCCGGCGTGGCCACCTCCAGCAACAGGGCCGCCAGGAAGAAAATCAGTGCGCTCAGGTACTCCGGCAGCACGCCGGTGGCCCAGAGCACCAGCGTCACCAGGACGATGCCCAGCGTGCGGGTCTGCCCGGCGCTGAGCGCGGCCGGCGGATGGAGCTGGATCAGAATCGCCAGGAGGACGGCGATGGCCACCAGGCCCTGGCTGAGATGACGCTTATCAAGCACGGCGTGACTCCTGTCGTGAAAGTGGCTCCATCATGGGTGTAAGCTCGTCATGTGAAAAGACGACAGACTGACAATGGATATCGCAAACACGACACAGCACGAACCCCAGGGCAAGGGACTCGTTGAGGATCCCCTCCGGCCGGTGCTTTGCCACGCGGCGGTCTACGGCAGCGACCGGACCGTCCGCTTCCACCACCATCCGCGGGCCCAACTGGCCTGGGCGGAGTCCGGCGTATTGCAGATCCGCACCGACAGCGGCGCCTGGGTGGTGCCGCCGACCCATGCGGTCTGGATCGCACCGCAACTGAACCATCAGGTCACCACCCACACGCCGGCCTCGGTCCGCTACCTCTATGTGGACGCCAGCGTCTGTGACGGCCTGCCGGAGCATTGCCAGGCGATGGAAATGACCGCGCTGCTGCGGGCCCTGATCCGGCGCATTATGGGGATGGATCTGGCCCGGCCGGTGCCGACAGCCGGCTGTTGCAGGTGGCGCTGGACGAGATCGGCCGCCTGACGCCCTCCCCCCTTTATCTGCCCGCCGGCCACGATCGTCGATTGCAGACCCTGATGCAGGTACTGGCGGAAAACCCGGCCGAAACCCGGCGGCTGGACGAACTGGCGCGCCGCTGCGGTGCCAGTCCGCGGACGATGGAAAGGCTGTTCCGCGCCGAGACCGGCATGAGCTTCCAGCAGTGGCGTACACGGTTGCGCCTGCTGGAGGCGATTAACCGGTTGGGAGAAGGGGAAAGCAGTGCCGCGGTGGCCTATTCACTGGGGTACCGCAGCAGTGCCTTCGTGGCGACCTTCCGGCGCCATTTCGGCAAGCCGCCGCAGAGCTTTATCCGGGAAAGTGACACACACGAGAGGTAGCCGCGACATGCTGGATCCGACAACCCTGTTTGTAGCCCTGATTTTCAGTTCGATCGGGCTGGGGTATTTCATCTATGGGCGCCGCCAACAGGACAAGCGGTATTTCTATACCGGGCTGGGGCTGATGTTCTATCCGTATGTGGTCAGTGCGGTGTGGCCGATGGTGGGCGTGGGGGTGGTGTTACTGGTGTTGCCCCGGTTTCTGCCCTGAGGCAGGAAAACGTCTGGAGGGGCGGTCGCATCGGGCCGGGAAGGCCGCTGTCGGCCCGCCCTTCCCGGTCCCGGTGCGGGCGGCGATCACGCATGACACCTGCCAATCCACAGAGCGGAGCCCAGCCATGAGCGACGCAATCGATGAGGTGCCCGACAACGCTTTCACCGAAACGGTGATCCAGGCCAAGCGGCCGGTACTGGCTGCTCCCTGCCCCCTCATCCGTCCTCAATGCCCCGTGGTTCGATGCCCAGATCGGCGAAGCCGGCGGCACCTTTTCCCACGACATTGTCGGCCTGCATCAGGATCAACTGGTCACGGGTCAGTGGCGGCGAACGCAGCACCGAGAGCAGGGCCGCCCCGGCAAACCACAGGCTGAACGGTACCGGCACCAGGGGCCGATGACGCCGCTGCTGGAACATGACGGCTTGCACCAGGCTCCGGTAACTCAACGTATCGGCACCCCCCAACTCGTACACCCGGCCGCCGGTGCCAGGCCCTTCGATGGCGATGATGGTCGCCCGGGCCACGTCATCCACATGGACCGGCTGCAGTCGGGTGTCGCCCCGGCCGAACAGGGGAACCACCGGCAGGCGTGAGAGCTTGGCCAGCGTGGCCAGCAGCCCCTGGCCATCGCCGAACAGGGCGCCGGGACGCAGCAGGGTGACGTTCGGGAATTCAGTGCGCACCGCCGCCTCACCGCGGCCCCGGGCGCTCACATAGCGGGATCGGGAGGCCGGATCGGGATTGAGTCCCGACAGATGGATCAGGCGCGGCACGCGCTGTTCCCGGCACCGGCGTGCCAGCAACGCCGCACCGGCGACGTGGATCGACTCGAACGTCAGGCTGGGCGGGTTCTCCACAAAGAGACTGACGGCGTTGACGACCGCATCGGCCCCGGCCAGGGCGGGATCGATGGAGGCCGGTTCCAGCAGGTCGGCGGCCCGGTACTCCACCCTGGGCGAGGACACCGGCAAGGTATCCGGGTGGCGGGCGACGATGCGCACGCGGTGACCGGCCAGCAGGGCCTCGCGCACGATGCGGGCGCCCAGGAAGCCGGTGCCGCCGAAGACAACAATCAGGGATTCACTCATGGCCCCAGGTTAGTGCCCGGGAGCGCCATGAATCCAGCCCTGCGCTCGCCGGATCCAGGTCGGTTACTATCTGGCGGACACTCATTGGTGAGGATGACGCTAGGGATCAGGCGGTGATCCGGGTTGCTGTTAACCCGTGTGGCTCAGGACATCCGCGCCGGTGTCATGCACGTCGCTGACGATGCGGTTGCGGCCCTGGTGCTTGGCCTCGTAGAGCCAGTGGTCGGCCCGTTTGATGGCGGCTTCCACGGATTCTCCGGGCCGCACGCTGACCAGGCCGAAACTCATGGTGACGTTGATGCGTTCGCCGTCGACCCGGGAATAGTGGCTGGCGAGCCGGTCGCGGAAGCGCTCCAGCGCCGCCAGGGCGGTTTCCCGGGTGGTGTCCGGGAAGGCGATCATGAACTCCTCCCCGCCCCAGCGGCACAGGCAGTCGGAACGCCGGAACCCGCCCAGCAGCGCAATGGCGATGTCCTCAAGTACCTGATCCCCGGCCTCGTGACCGTAGCGGTCGTTGACCGCCTTGAAGTGATCGATGTCCCCCATGGCGATGCAGTAGTTGCGGGCCAGGCGGTCGCTGGCGGCGAAGGTCTGGTGCAGGAAGTCATTGCCGAAACGGCGGTTGTACAGACCGGTCAGTTCGTCGCGGTTGGCGATCTCGGTCAGCCGCCGTTCCTGGGATTCGTTGATCTGGCGCACCATCACCACGGCCAGGATCAGGGGCAGGGCCGCGGCCATCACGTTGAAGAACAGCAGCAGCGGCAAATATTCCGCATAGGCGAAGCCATAGGGCAGGGCCGCGTAGCGCAGCTGCAGGTAGGCGAACAGGGCAATCAGGGTAAAGCCGATAACCGCGGCCTGCCTGGGCAGCATGCGCGGATTGATCACGGCCACGCAGGCCACCGGCCAGAGATAGTAGTGGAAACCGGCGGCGGCACCGAGGGTCGCGGTGGCCAGGAACGCGTGCCCGGCGATCTCCAGGCACATGAGATAGATGGCCGCAGCGTGCATGCCGGCCCGGTTCAGCCACAGCGAGACGGCCAGGACCAGGACGCTGAGGATGTTGAACAGGGCCAGCGTATCCGCACCAATGACGGTGAAGAGGCCGATGAATCCGGTATGGATGAGCGTACCGGCGATGGCCGTGATGTTCAGGACAACGTACTTGCGGTAGTTTTCGATGCGAACCCGGGCCGGCTTGCGACGCAGGCGGTAGACTTCAATGGCGGTCATTGACAACGCTGGCTCTGGTTGGGCCCATGTATAAGGCGCTCTTGTTTACCGGCAGTATAGCGCGATCGGGATCGAACGTGCCGCATCATCGTGGTCCCGGAAGGTGGGTATCCCGATGCGGGATTGTGGCGCTAGACTGGGACATGGAGGAATAGTTCCCCGGACCAACCGACAGCGCGGTTCTGCAGGGAGGTGACCATGTTGAAGGTGACACTGGATCGCGACGGTGGCATCGCCATCCTGGAGCCGGACCGGGCCCTGACCCGGGAGGATTTCCAGTATGCCGCGAACGTGATCGACCCTTATATCGAGGCGCATGATGCCCTGAAAGGCTTGCTGGTCCATGTGGATACGTTTCCCGGGTGGGCGTCCTTTGCCTCCATGTTGCATCATCTACGGTTCATCCGGGATCATCACCGCCATATCCGCCGGGTGGCGCTGGTCACCGACTCCGGCGTGGTCAACGCGGCGGAGACCCTCGGCAGCCACCTGGTGGCGGCAGCGATCCGGACATTTCCGGCCGATGCCATGGGCGAGGCCCGGCGCTGGCTGCTGGCGCCGGATAGCGGGGCCTGAACCGATCAGGGAATGGACCAGACGGAGCACTGGGAGGGAGCAATGGAGCAGCTTGCCGGAAATCTATGGGTCGTGGACGGCGAAACCGTGTCCTTCCATGGATTTCCATACACCACACGGATGACCCTGGTCCAACTGGCGGACGGCACGCTCTGGGTGCACAGTCCCGTCACCCTGACAAGGGCCCTGCGCTACCGGTTAAGCAGCCTGGGACCGGTGGCGCACCTGGTCGCCCCCAATCACCTGCATCACCTGTTCCTGCCGGAATGGATCGAGGCCTATCCCGAAGCAACGGTGTACGGCACGCGCCAGGTGATCGAAAAACGACCGGATATCCACTTCGATGAGGTTCTCGACGGCCGGCACCGGGAATCCTGGCGCCAGGAAATCGATGAAGTACTGTTCACCGGTTCGCGCCTGATGGAAGAGGCCGTGTTCTTCCACCGGCCCTCCGAAACGCTGATCGTCGCCGACCTGATCGAGAATTTTCCGCCGGGCCACTTCAACTGGTGGCAGAAGCCGATTGCGCGGCTGGCCGGCGTCCTGGCGCCGCATGGCAAGACGCCGCTGGACTGGCGGTTGAGCTTCAACCGACAGCAGGCCCGGGCCGGCCTGGCGAAGATCAAGGCGTGGACGCCGCGGCAGATCGTCATGGCCCACGGCGAGGTGGTCCGGGAAAAGGACAACCGGTTTCTCAACGAGTCGTTCGATTGGCTCCAGTGACGGCCGCGGCGTTGGGCTCCAGTCCGTTCTCGGTGACCCGGCCGCTGATCAGGGCCGCCGGAATCGGTTCGAAGTAGACATTGTGGATGCGGATATTCCGGTTGTCGATGGGGGCCAGCTCAGCGGGATCCATCTCCTCGAGGGTGACGGAAGCACGTGTCAGCGGGCTGTCGCGAAAACCGTCGGCCAGCACCCAGAAGGGTTTGCCCAGGTCCCGGGCTGCTAGGGCCTGCAGGTAAGTGCCGGTCTTGTTGAGGAAGTGATGGTCCGCCAGCCAGCAGTCGCAGCCGGTGAGGTTGAGGTCCACATGAGGCATGAATAATCCCATTTCGGCGTCGGTGATCAGGGTCACCGGGACACCCAGGTCGGCCAGTTCCGCAGCCACCTGCCGGCCCTCGTTGCCGGGGCCGCTGAGGGTGCACACAACGCTGAATGGCCGTTGCCGGTCCACCAGCGCCCGGAACAGCTGCATCACCGTACCGCTGCGGCTGTGGGTCATGATAACGGTGCCGGGCGACACCAGGTCGACCGCATGCCGGGCGGTATTCCGGCCGGCCTGGGACAGGTCGAGGTAAATGGCCTGGGTGGCGCCGCGGGCCTGGCGGCGCAGCTCGTCGCCGGTCAGCGTCAGGTCGATGGCGGCCAGCCAGCGGCGGATGGCGTTGCCCAGCGGCACCATGCTGGGCCGTGCTTCGGCCAGGGTGTCCGCCAATTCATTCAACTGGTCGACGGACGGATCCGGTCCGCTGGCGAGGTAGTCGTCCAGCCCGCGCAGGGCCTCGAGCGTCAGTTGAGAGGCACCTGAGGACTGGTCCTGTTCCAGCTGGACAATGAAAGCCGGCCGTTTCATGGTGGCTGCATCCTGTCACGTTTGGCACATCATTATACCCATCCTGAGGTCGGTTTGATGACATGCAAGAGGGAATGACGGACTGCAACGATACCCTTACCGTCTACTATGACGGCGCCTGTCCGCGCTGCCGGGCGGACCGGCGGCGCTATGAACGCTGGGCCGGCGAGACGGCGGATCGGGTTGTCTGGTACGACATCACCGGCCGCGAGTCGGAACTCCGGTCCCTGGGCATCGATCCGGACACCGCCCTGCGGGAGCTGCATGTGCGGGACCCGAATGGGCGTATCCATCGGGAACTGGAGGCCTATCGCCTGTTGATGGCGCGGGTGCCCCGTCTCAAGCCCCTGGCCTGGCTGATGGGACTGCCGCTGGTGCGGCCCCTGCTGTCCTGGTTGTACCGGCGTTGGGTGCTGCGCCGGCTGCATCGGCAGGGCCGGCTCTGACCATTGCCTCCGGTAGCCACCATTGTTGATAATGCCCGCATTGCAAGCGGAGAGAATGAATCATGGCGAAATCCCTGCAGGAACAGCTCCTCCAGGCCGGTCTGGCGGACGAGAAGAAAGCCCGCCAGGTGCGGCAGGAAAAGCGAAAGGCCCGCAAACAGAACAAACCGGCGGACGCCGAAGCCGCCGCCCGCAAGGCCGAGGTTGAAAAGGCGCGTGCGGAAAAAATCGAGCGGGACCGCGAGATCAACCGCCAGCGCCAGGAACAGCAGGCGCAACAGGCCCGCCAGGCCCAGATCCGGCAGATGGTCGATCAGCACGGCATCGCCCGTGACAGGGGCGAGACGCCCTACCAGTTCGTGGTGGGCACCAAGATCCACAAGATCTACGTCAGCGCCGAGCAGGCCGACAAGCTGGCCCGCGGCCGGCTGGCCATCGCGGTGCTGGGTGAGGACTTCCACCTGATCCCGGCGGATACCGCCAGCAAGATCCTGGAACGGGATGCCGAAATGCCCGTGATCCTGCACGATCCCAAGTCCGACCAGCCGGACGAGGACGACCCCTACAAGGATTACCAGATCCCCGACGATCTGATGTGGTAAGCCCGACCAGTTGATTCCCTGGGGCACGGTGCCCTTCCTCCAGCGCTGTGCCCGGGTCCCGCCATTGCCTGTATCAAACCGCCCCGCCTGCTCCTTCGATCCCCGCCAGAGTCCGTCACCGCGTGCCGAACGACCGGTGCTTTCGATGCCATAGGGAAATGCCCTTACGATATGTAGCTGGCTAAACAAATAAAGGGGCGTTAGAATGCGTTATACATTAGCTTGCTAACGACTGTATCCGCCGGCCCTTCTCTGCCTCCGGCGAATCAAGGAGCTGACCCCATGACTGATTCCAAATCGGGCGGCACAGAATCCGCCGGTCCGCTGACGTTATCGATTCACGACAGCCTTAAACCCTCTCTCGGTGGCGCACTGGGCCGGCTGCACCGCCTGTGGCGCCGGGCCATAACTGATGCCGTCTCACCCATGGCCATGACCGAGAGCCGCTGGTCGGTGATGGTGCACCTGTTCAAGCTCGGCGAAGGTGTCAGCCAGCAGAGCCTGGCCCGGGAACTGGAAATCGAGATGCCGTCGCTGACCCGCACCCTCAACCAGTTGGAGGACCAGGCGCTAATCGAGCGCCGCCCCGATCCCCATGACCGCCGGGCCCACACGCTCTGGTTCACCCCACGGGGCCGCGAGCTGGTCACGCAGATGGAAGCGCGCATCAAGGCGGTGCGGGCCGATATCTGCGAGGGCCTGACCGCGGAGCAACTGGACCAGTTCGCCCAGGTGATCACCGTCATGGAAAACAATGTCCGCCAACACCTGGCGGGTGCCAAACCGAAGGAGTCGTCCCCGTCATGACGCCGGATCAGAAATTCGCCCGGTGGGTCCACGTATCCCTGGTGGCCTTTGTTGTCCTGTTTGTCTACTTCCTGATGGCGGACCTGTGGTTGCCGCTGACGCCCCAGTCGCGGGTGATGCACACCGTGGTGCAGGTAGCGCCCCAGGTCAGTGGCCAGGTGGCTGAAGTTTATGTCCACAACAACCAGCACGTGAAAGCCGGCGAGGTGATGTTCACCCTCGATCAGCGGCCCTACCAACTGGCCCTGGACAAGGCGAAGCTGGTGCTGGAGAACGCCAGCGTGCAGAACGACCAGTACGATGCCTCGATTGCCTCGGCCGAAGCCAACCTGGCGGCGGCCCGCGCCCAGGCGGCGGAACTGTCCCGCGAGGCCTCCCGCATGAAGCACCTGATCAGGCAGGGCGGTGTGTCCCGCCAGCAGGCCGATCAGACCCTGTCCCAGTACGATGCGGCGCGGGCCAGGGTCAAGGCGGCCGAGGCCCAGGTGCAGCAGATGGAGGTCCAGCGGGGCCTGAGTGGCGAGTCCAACCTGCGACTGCGCCAGGCCCGCAACGCCCTCTCCCAGGCACAACTCAACCTCAGCTACACCGAGATCCGTGCCGAAGAGGATGGCGTGATTTCCAACCTGCAGGTGGAACCGGGCACCTACGCCAGGGCCGGTACCTCAATGGCCGCGCTGGTGGGCGACGAGGCGGACGTGATCGCCGATTTCCGTGAGAAGTCCCTGTCCCACGTCAGGCCCGGCGACGGCGCGGCGGTGGTGTTCGATGCCCTGCCGGGCGAGGTGTTTGAGGCCCGCGTCGACGCAGTGGATGCCGGCACCCGCCAGGGCCAGCTGGCTGCCGATGGCACCCTGGCGGCGCCCCAATCCACGGACCGTTGGGTGCGTGACGCCCAGCGCCAGCGGCTGCACCTGAGCCTGACGGAGAATCCGGAACTGCTTCAGTCACTGCCTTCCGGCGCCCGGGCCACGGTGCAGCTGTATCCGATCGGCGGCCCGGCGGCGTGGCTGGGGACCCTGCAGATCCACGCCGTCAGCCTGATGCACTACATCTACTGAGGTCTGCCCATGCCCCGTATCAAGCCGCTGCTGATGGTGCAGAAGCGGGAGATGAACGCCAACGACCTGCGCCAGTGCCTGCGCATCGCCTTCGGCGGCATCCTGGGCTTCCTCTACTGCAAGCTGACCCACAGCAGCTACGGCGCCTTCTATGTCGTCTATCCGATGCTGCTGCTGGGCATGGTGCCGGTCATCAACGGGCACATCCTGCGCCAGTTTGCCGCCAGCGCCGGTCTGGTGACCGTGGTGGTGCTGGTCCTGCATGGCCTGTTCGGCGACAAGCCGGTGCCGATGACGTTGCTGGTGGCCGGCCTCTTCGCGCTGCTGTTCCGGGAGATGGCGCGCGGCCCGAACCTGCTGTTCGGCGCCCAGTCCATCGTCGCCCTGTCCATGCAGTTCAACTTCGCCAGCTACCCCGGTGCGGACGTGGTGAACCTGGCGCTGTCCAACGGGGCCGCCACCCTGTTGACCGTCTTTATCGCCTGCCTGATGCACACGGCCTTTCCCGATGTGGAACCGCGTCAGCCCCGGCAGATGCCAGCGAAACCGGCCAGCAACCGGCGCCATGAGGTGATCCTGGCCACCACGGTGGCCACCCTGTCGTTCATTGCGTTCCAGGTGATGGACCTGCGCGGCTCCCTGTCGGCCCAGGTGGCCACTATCCTGATCCTGTTCCCGCTGAACTGGAAAGGCGCCGGACCGGCCGCCTGGAACCGGGCCATCGGTACCCTGGTGGGCTGTAACGTCGGCCTGCTGTTGCAGCTGCTGCTGTTCAACCACTTCAACATCCTGCCGCTGACCGCCTTCGGCCTGTGGCTGAGCCTGTTTATCTTCGCCCGGCTGCACACGCTGGAAGGCGGCCTGTCGGCCTCCGGCTTCAGCGGCCTAACCACCATGGCGATCCTGTTTGGCCAGTACCTGTCGCCCCAGCAGGACCTGATCTACAGCGACCTCTACCGGTTCAGCTCGTTGGCGGTTGGCGTGTCTGCGGCGCTGTCGGCGGTGTACCTGATGCACCACCTGCTGGATCGTTTCGAAAGCACACGGCTGCAGCCCTTGGTTTAGCGGCGCTGTGGCTGAGCGAGCATCTTTTCCCGTCTGCCAGAGGTTGTCGATAGCGGGGCCTTGCCGGACGGTGTCGAGAACATTGAGCGTGGTCAGCCCTTACTCCACCACCCAGGTCCGCTTCAGGGTCTGCTTCTCTCCATCAAAGTGATACACGCTGATGCCGCCGTCGTCGTTGTGACCAATCACCAGCACCCCGGCCTGGGGCGAGGTGGCAATGGCAGTATTGCGCGAGTAATGGGAGCCGTAAGTTACGAGTTCTGGGGATTCTCCGAGATCGAAATAGGCTTGGGGCCAGGGATTGCCGGTCTTGAACAGCGAGACGATGTGGCTGTTATTGCCAAACCGCAGGAAGTAGTCACTGTGGTCGATAAAGGTGTTGGCAAGAGTGATGTCTTGCGCCCCTGGAGGGGCATCGATGAGTCCACTGGTATCCCGGTTACGTGGGTCGCCCAATTCGTATCCCGTATTCTCGATGAAGATACCGCCGTAGTAACCGGCCATTCGATGTCTGATTTCCGGCTCATCGGTATTCCAGTAGAACGCCTTTCCCGACTCGTCGGAACCAACGACCCATTGCCCATCGGGGCTGAGGGTGGCGTGAGTCTTTGCGTCGAAGCCATTAAATTTGGCGACCGGGGAGCCGGTCTGAAGATCCCATAGAGCAACGTAGTTCAGGTTTTGATAGTCAGCATGTTTGGCATGTAGGGCTTCTATGGAACGGTAATAGGGTTTCTCGTAAGCCTTTGCCTCACCCCAGCCCGCGGTCAACAGGTGCTGGCCTTTGGTATCCATCGACAGGTTCAGCAGTTTGTGAAAACCGATGAATGCCTTGTCGTCCGGACCTTTCAGTATCCGGGTATTGCCGCTGGCATCCCGCTGATATAGCCCCCAATCCTGATCCGAGTAATAGTAGTGGCCCAGATCACGATCAATCAGATGGCCATAGGTTGCCACCGGGAGCTGGAACTGTTGTACACCGCTTCCATCCAGGTTTTGAACGTGTACGACGTTGTCCAGGCCCTGCCACATAATCTGGTGGCTGTCCGGGACGAAGGCGGCGCTGTAGATGTTGGCGTTGTCCTGGAGTTGGCGGTATTCGTGGGTTTTCAGGTTCCACAATACCAGGGCGTTATCGCGATGGGACGTCAGCGCATATTGGCCATCGTCGGAGACGTCCGCTGCCATCACCGGGCCAAAGGTGCAGCAGGACAGGCCCGAATAGGTCGCCAGAGCGCATCCGCTGGTGGTGGCTAGCATCGCCATACTGGCGATGAATGCGATGATTCGCTTCCACTGCCTGGTCCACTCGAGAGTTTTCAATCCGATTTCCGACCATGCCAGGATATGCATCGTGATATGGGGGTTACTTCTTCTGGAGGTAAGGTCGAGGATACTAATCATTTGCAGTACCGCCCAAAGCTCGAATTATTCAGTAGTCTTTCTTCCATAATTGCCCGTTTATAGCTTTGGATGAAGACCTCCTCGCTGGGAATATGCATCCCGGAATGGCTGAAGAGCCAGTCGCTTTGATCAACGAGAATTAGTTTCTGAGACTGGTACATATCAAAGAGAAAGGGGTCAAACCTCTCTTTCGATTGCCGATTAATCAACGGTTTGATGCCATCGTATCCAAG
>NZ_SJDL01000030.1 GCF_004327985.1 Marinobacter halodurans | reverse complement strand
GGGTGACCTTGGCCCCGGCGCTGAAGTCCGGGCGGTTGCTCTCGCCACTTCCGAGGCTGGCGTCCTTGCGCAGGCTGTCCAGCCGGGCTTCGGTGTAGGGCTGGCCGGAGGCATCGCCCTTGAACCGCCCCGGGTAGTCGTAGTGTTCGTAGTCGCTGCGCTGGCTGTCCAGGTCCGCCGCATGGGCCTGGTGCATCAGGGCGTAGGCGGGGTTCCTGAAGGTGTAGTCCTTCAGGGCCACGCCGGCGACGGAGACGGTCTCGGTGTAGCTGAACTGGTAGACGCAGGGGGTCTTGTGGGAACCGCCGGACGTGGCGTTGTAGCCTACCTCGGGCAGTTGTGGCGCATCCCGGTGATGGTCGGCGATCACGATCGGCTGACCGGCGGTGGTCGGGTCGAACCGGTAGTGCCAGCCTTCCTCGGCGGCAATCCGGGACAGGAATGCGAGATCCGTCTCCCGGTGCTGGACGCAGTATTCCCGTTCCTGGGGCGGGCGCTTGAGATCAAAGGTCTTGTCCACCAGCCCGCGCTCGTCCAGCAGGGTGCCGAGAATCACATCCGGGGTCTGTTGCTGGAAGATGCGGCTGTTGTGCATCAGGTCCAGGCGCCACAGGGCGGGTCGCACCTCCACTTCGTAACGGGTGCGACGGTGGCCGCTGTCGCCCCGGCTGAAGGCGGTGACGATCCCCTGGACGTTGCGCAGGGCCTGGCCGTCCTGCCAGACCACCAGCTCCACGCCGTTGTCCAGCACATCGCTGGCGGCAATATCCGCAAAGGCGCTGGCCAGCTTGAGGGTCAGCTTAAACGGTTGGGATAGTGCCTCTTTCAACTCGAAGGCGGCAACGACAAAGGTATCTTCGGGCAACGACCCAAGGCGGGCCGTGAACTGCAGGCCGGTAGGTAGGGACATGATCTCTTCCTTGAAAAACACGACGCCCATCCTGGGCGAAACGACTATGGCGTTCCGCCGACCATATAATAGGGTCAGCCGGAAAGTCCAGACCCACCACCCAACCTAAAAGGGGCTGGTCAGGAGCAGCTCTTTTGTCATGGCCGGTTACTCGCATTACAGTCCACCGCTTGGGCACCACGCATAAACACGCGAGTGCGCTATACTGCCCTTCTTTCAGGCACCTGACAGGGAAAGCAGTACATGCGTGCGAAGCGATTTGTGGCCAGTTCATTTGCACGGACGTTAGAGACCGTTGTAGCCATGGTCACCGGACTGATTATGATGCCACTCATGATCAGGATTCTGGGGGAGGACCTATATGGCATCTGGATTGTTATCGGCAGCATCATTAGCTCGTTATACCTCTTTGACATCGGTTTGGCCGCCAGTGTAACCCGATTTGTTTCGTACGCTCTTTCTCAGAACGATCGCGAGCGTGCCACAAAGATAGTCTCTACGGCCTTTACTATATACTCTTCACTATCAGTGCTCATTGTGCTGACGAGTATCGGCATAGCATTAGCCTCTTCGTTGATTGTCAACAACCCTAATAATGAGCAGCTGGTGCAAATATTGATCCTGATCGTTGGACTCAATGTGGCAGTCGAGTTCCCGTTTAAGAGCTACGAGGGTATAGCCGGCTATCATTTGCGTCAGGACTTGCTCTCCTATTCCCGCATATTCTTTAAGATAACTAGTACATTGGTGGCAGCATACCTGCTCTTTTCAGGCTATCAGTTGATTGCCGTTGCACTAGTTCAGTTCACATCATCATTTCTGACCAACTTTGTTTTTAGGTATATCGCAAAGTATCTAGAGCCCGAAATCGGCGTAAACCTAAGAAGTGTTGACAAAACTACCGTAAAAGAAATATTCGGTTTTAGTGCCTGGACATTTTTAATGGACCTTTCACGATTGCTGAAAGAAAGGGGTGACGTCTGGCTGGTTGCCGCATTAACCTCTCCAGCCATTTTGACTATTTATTATGTCGGTGTTCGACTAGTAGATTATGGCAATCAGTTGCTCCATAAAGCATTTGGATTCACTTTGCCAATTTACACTGAAGCCGTAGCAAGAGAGGACGACGAGGGATTGAAACAGAAAGTTATTATGTTTCTACGTTTGAATACCATCGTCGCCGGACTAATGCTTTCGGGAGCTATTTTATTCGGCCACGATGTCATTCGCGTCTGGATGGGCCCCAAATTCAACACGGACGACGCATACATCGTCCTGGTTATCCTGCTGACGGGCCGTTTGACAGTCTTCGTAACCAATCCCTTTGGTAATGTTCTATTTGCCATGGCGAAGAACCGTTATCAGGCAATGGTCGCTATATCCGAAACCGTCTCGTCACTGATACTTATTCCGCTATTCATGACCTTTATCGGGAATCCTCTTCTAGCCGCCTCCCTGGCCATAGCGCTGCCCTTTGGCATCACTCGAACAGTCCTATTGCCGAGCTACGTGGCTCGACACAGCCACCTTCCCATGTCCCTACTATATGGCACCGTCATGAGACCCATCTTGCCAATCGCTGGTCTCGCCTTCGGTTGGTATTTTGTAGCAGGTAATATCGACTGGAGGACGAGCGTGGCTAAGGTATTTATAGAAATTGGTGTTTTTTGCCTGCTTTACACTACAACGCTCTGGACACTTGTCCTGAATGCTCGTGAAAAACAACTACTTTGGGAGGGCCTCCGACGAGTAGAACGAAGCGGAACCTGAGAAACGGATCCAGATTTCCTTGAGTCAACCCAGCTGTTGTGAGCGTCGCTTTTGCATGAGACTAACCAATGATCTGAGCAATAACCCGTAAAACTGCCGGGACGCCAAAGGGGCGCCTCCCGCCAAAAGCGCACGCCATATAAAATGGAGTGCGTCCCTACGGCACCCGAGGTAGAGTGACGTAGCTGCAAAATGCATTGCACATCGAGCGATCACTTGGTTCAACTCAATACGGGAGTCGCAGATGTTCGGCCCGTGGCGTTCAATCACCATTAGTTGGCAGTCTCCCACCATACGAACGCGGTTACGCTTGGTCGTGCTGACTGGATGCTTGCGATAATACTGATAGACCTTCGCAACGTGAATGAAGGAATATTTACTTGCCAGCCTGATCCACACTTCCCAATCGTGCCCGGTCCTAAAAACCGGATCCCAGTTATCACTTTTAATGAATTCAGTGGGCGCACAGAGTGTATTAAGCAGAACTTTTTCCACATCAGGCATGGATAGTAGATGTTTCAGGTATGATCGTCTCGCGGTCACAGGAAAAGGCATTGTTTCGTCGCCCCAAACCCACTCACCATCGACATCGCTAAAACGCTTAACACCTCCGATGACCACCGACTTCGGATTTTCTTTAAGAATTTCAAGCTGTTCTATCAACTTCCCTTCAGCCCATATATCGTCTGCATCCAGCGTACAGATATAGCGGCCTCGAGCTCTATCGAAAGCCGCATTGCGAGCCACGCATGATCCTCTATTTGGCTGATCGATGACCACAATTCTGTGATCGGATTCCTCTAAACTTCTAGCCACACTCAAGGTGTCGTCGGTAGAGCCATCATTCACAATAATCACTTCGATATCAGCGATGCGTTGTCGCTGAACGCTGGAGACGGCATCTCGCAAATAAGGCCCAGCATTAAACGCTGCAATGCAAACGCTGACCAAAGGCCGATCCACATCCATGACAAGCCCCCAAATTTCCAAACACAATCACGTGCGTGCCAACAATCGATATACACACCTAGGTAACAACGACTTCAGAACCCCTTTAAACGCCGCTAAGTTGGGTTTGGTCCAAAATGATGCTCCAAATGCCCAAAAAGCCGGAAGCGACTTCTCTCGCTCATGAAATAAAATATAGCCGATTTTCAGCAAATTTTTTGCCAGCCATTGGCGCGCAACTTTTTTTGTTTTAGACGAATTAGTCTTGCGAATTACCTTCTTAGCGACAAGTACTCTCTCGTAAAATTGCTCTAACTCACGTTGCTTTGAGATACTTCCAACGGAGTCCCGATACTTATAGAAAACGCGACTTCGATAAAGAATAGGACCGACGAATGCCAGGCGAATCCACATGTCCCGATCATCAAGGTTTCGCAAAGTTTCATCGAATGAGCCTACCTCTACAAGACACGCTCTTCGGGCAATTACACTCGATGTACCAACAAAATTAGCCTGTAAAAGGACATTAACAGCCGTATCGCCAGGTATTTTCCACGCATCTTCCTCAACTGGCTCGCTAAGCACTGCCTGGAGCGTGGTATAGCGATCGATATTTGCTCCAATCCGAGTATTAAGTGCACCGTCCGTCACATCAAAGTTGCTACAAATCATCGAGACGTCCTGGTGCTTGTCCAGAAGAGCAAGCGCTGGCGGAATTTCCCCCGCAATAATTACATCATCTGCGTCGAGAAACATCACGTATTCGCCAGATGACTCTCTAACCCCACGATTTCTCGGAGAAGCTGGTCCACCCGAATTCTTTTGACGGATCAACCGAATATTCGACTCCTGAATATAGGGGGCCAATACCGCAGAGATATTATCGGTCGAGCCGTCATCAATAATTAATACCTCACACCTAGCACCAACGACCGGCATTACAGAATCAATTGTTTCTACGATCGTATGAGCAGAATTGTAGATCGGAATAATAATGGAAAGCTTCACCGCTATTTCCTGGCTGTTAATCTATAAAAACTTATAGATCTGCAATGAAAAAAATTTTGATCAACAATGCGTCGCGGGCCTTTATACCTCCCAAGTTTCACACCATATTGAAAAAACCAACAATGCCCAAGTGCGCATATCCTTCTGAAATTTATATCGAGCAACCGCCGTGCTATCGAGAAATTTTGAATATCTTCGCTCCGGCGAAAAATAATAATTTAATGTATCAATCATCTGTGGCGCTGAAAGCCACGCTGCTACAGGAGAGCCGAATCCCTGCTTTGGCCTATTTCTTACCTTTCTAGGTAATTGGTTGCCATAAGCTTCCCGCAAGAGAATCTTATCCGATTTCCGATCAACCTTGAAATTTCCAGAAAGAGACATGACGTACTCAACTAAAGCAGGATCGAGAAACGGTGATCGCAACTCCAGTCCATTTGCCATAGAAGACCTGTCCGTTTTTGTAAGAATGTCACCGGCCATATAATCGGACATATCTTCTTTAAGGACATCATTGAGACTGCTAAGCCTAGCGCCGCCTAAAACATCAGGACTCCTTAACCCAAGCATATTCAATTCGGCGTCGGAGAACATAAAGTACAGCTCCGCCATTGCTTGCCTAACCGATTTTCCGGAGAACTTTTGCTTATATGCAATCGCTTTATCGGAAAAACCACCTATTTTTGTAAACTTTCCAAGCACCTTATTTATCAGCATACCCGCTACCAGCGCAGACGACTTGCTATCTTGAATTTCAGATTGAAAATAAAATGGGCGATATTTCCAAGAATATCCACCAAAAAGCTCATCGGCGCCATCACCGGTAAGTACCACTTTACAGTACTTTCTTGCCTCTTCGCATATCTGGAAAGTTGGGATGTTTGAAGAGTCAGCAAATGGCTCATCATATATATACGCCATTTTTTCTAACGCTTCAGTAACGCTAAGTTCGCCCTCAAACATTTCAATGTGTTTCGTGCCAAACTTCGCAGCTACTGATTTTGCATAATCTCCCTCATCATACTCACCCTTGAAACGATAGGAGAGCGTCATCAACTCTTTACATTCACTAGATGCTGCAGAAACTATTGAACTTGAATCCAAACCGCCACTTAGAAATGCACCAACAGGGACATCCGCAACTAGCTGGTCACGTACAGCTCGTCGTAACCGCATTTGGACCTCTTCCACGGCCTCGCTGATACTGACTCTATTATCCCTCTCTGAAAACTCCCAATAACGTACTTCCTGAACACCACTCTCATCGACCAGCAAATAATGGCCCGGCTTCAGCACTTTTATATTTTTATAAACGGAGGAATGAGGATGGATGTAAAGTTTCTTAAGAAAATGAGATACCGCTGATTCATCAACTATTCCGTCGACCAAGCCGGTTGCGAGTATCGCTTTAATCTCAGAGCTAAATATAAATTCGCCGTTAGCCCCCCACGCATAGTAAAACGGCTTCTCTCCAAATCTATCTCTTGCACAAAACAATCTTTTACGCTTGGCATCCCATATCGAAAATGAAAACATGCCAGGCAGTCGCTCAAGCATTTTGACGTCTTGATTTTCATATAAAGCCAACAATAGCTCTGTATCAGAGTGAGTTCTAAATTCGTAGTTTTGCTCTTTTTTTATCCGCTCGAATCCGTAAATCTCGCCATTAAAAGTAACAGCACATGAATTATCCTTGGAAGTCATAGGCTGCTTGCCGCCTTCAAGGTCAACAATACTCAGCCTAGTATGACCAAGACAAAGGCCTTCTGTTTCATACTCACCCGCTCCGTCGGGTCCGCGATGAGACAAAGTCTCATTCATTTTTCTCAAGTGTCGCCTATAATTTCGGTTGCTGCGATGCCATATCCCTGAGATACCACACATTATTTCTAACCCTAAACCGATGTCTTTTTCATGAAGTTTTTAGCTCTATCTCTCACTATCTTTAAAGCATTCACTAGATTGATACCTGCAATGGTCATAGCTAAGATCTTAAATGCTTCGTAGTTTGGAAAATATTTTATTGAGGTAAGTGAGTTTTTAATACTAAGTTTTTTCGCCCCATCATATAAAAATTCGCGCGCCATCAAAGCATAATTTTTTGATATCCAACGCTTTATATCCAAACTGAACTCGTTATTGATAGGATCACGTAACTGTTTTTTTAATACCCGTATCTTTGATGGTCCAAGGCGAACGGCCCCTGCTTTTGAAATACTCTGATGACCAACTCTGTAACCATGAAGCGGACGATCGATAAAAGCTATTGAGTAGCGACGAGATATACGAAGCCAGAGGTCGTAATCGTCCCCGTTTAATAATTCATCGTCAAAGGTACCGCATTCATCTAATACTGATTTTCTAATCATCACACCTGACGTGCCAATGAAATTTGCTTTCGCTAATTGCTGCAATCCCTGAGGGCACCGAATAACACAATGATTTTTTTGAATGTTACTTTTAATTTTTTTTATGAAATCATATTTTGAAAGGAAATATTCTTCTACTACAACAGAATCTTCATCAATGACGTGGAAGTCTGAAAATACCAGCCCGAGATCTGGCTGGCTCGACAGCACATTAACGGCTATATCCAACTTACCAGCGTACATTAAGTCGTCGGAATCAAATATTGAAATAAATTCGCCTTCGGCAAGATTTATTCCCACATTACGTGGTGTCGCTGGACCGCCGCTATTTTTTTGCAAACAATGGTACCTGACTTGCGAACCTAACCATTTTTCTACCACGCCTTGAGTTTCGTCACTGGAGCAATCATCGATAATCAAAAGCTCGTCCTCAGCAGAAATATTGTCAAGGACAGAAGCAATTGTTTCATCAATTTTTGAAGCCGCATTATAGGCCGGGATAATAACTGAGACCCTTTTCAACCGCTCCTCCACTTGCTAATTTTACAATCAAGCATTTAGTCTTCTAATAATCTATCAATATAAAGATCAATTTCATCGATATTTTGACATAGATATCTAGCTATAAGATTTAAAATACTGACTTTCCCTTACTATTACTTCCTGATTCTGATTTTTTTATCAACTCAAGGCCTCAACGATGATATTCTTTCAACCTGCTCGCTAATGGATAATTTGATGAATGGCCTGCTTTCTTTTTTCGGTCACTAACGGCGTCTTCAGAAGACTCAATTTTCTTAGTAACCATGTTTAGCAAGGCCACCGACAGGCCGCCGAAAAAATACCATTCATAACTTTTAAGCCCATAACTAGCCAGGCTGAATAGCAAATTCATCAATAGCCAGACCTGCATTGCTTCACATGCACGAAAAAGAAAATCATCTTTTCTTAAATTCTGTCGAATTAACTTTCCAGCTTTTCGAAAATTCCTAATCATTTCTCGCAAATAAAGTATAAATAGCACAAGCCCTATTAGACCTATTTCCTGCCATATCTCTGCCCAAAGTATGTGTGAAATTTGGTCCTTACCAGCAACATTCCAGTTAGCTTCTCTAGAGGTACCCAGACCGTGACCTATAATCGGGCGATGCATGGCTACGCCGAAGTCATTCCACCATGCGTCGATTCGCCCGTCCGCTGAAGCCGACTGGCGGGCGTCTTCACTCACAATAGAAAGATAGCGATCTTTTTCAACATCCGTCATGTTCAGAAATATTACTAACAGCCCGGCCAGCCCAATCACGATGAGCGAAAACTTATGCTTACTCTTAATCCATATACCCAAAGCAATTATTCCGAGTGCGAGGATTCCCGATCTTGACAGCGTTAATAGCATTGCGTAAAGAAGAACAGGAACCAATAATAGGTAGATAAAAAATGCCTTTTTACTGATTGAAGCAACAACATAATGCAAAAAGGGAGTAATCGTAGCGATAACGAACGCTAGACCATTGGGGTTAATAATATCGGATGGGGCACCTGACAATCTGGCTGCAAAATCGCCTTGCCCCAAGTATGTCCTCGACCCCCAATAGCCTGTTGTTATATGTAAAACTAGAGGCTCAATAACTCTGAATAAATTGCATACTATAAAGACAAAAATCAGCTTTTTTAGTCGACCCTCATTTGTTATTAAATTAACTGTAAAAAAATAAAATATAGCACCTTTTATGAAGAGAACCATACCATTATTAATAACCGATCCAGGCCACTCCACGATGGGCAAAGTTATTACCGAATATATAAAAATAGCGAGAATGTATCGAGAGGCCGAATCTAATCTAGAGCCTTTTGTCGTTTTAGAACTAAAAATAAAAAAGGTAATCAGGCCAACCAAAATGAAATCAAATCTAATAATGCCAAGAAAGCTAATTCTTGAAGGCAAGTGTAAAAAAAAGCTTATGAGATATAGCAAGTACAGCCTATATGCGAGAACAGTATCTTTATCCTTAATAAGATTATTATTTATAACCGCGGACTCATTCATCAGACAACGCTCTCATATAATGCTGCTATTTGAGAAATTGTTTTATTTATATCGAATCGCTTAGCGGCATAAGGTGCGTAATTTACGAACGAAGCATTTCCTTCTTCGATGGCTCGCACGATTGCGTTTGCCAAGTCGTGAGGACTCCCCACTTCGACTACATAGGCTGGTGTATCGTGGAGTACTTCTCTCAATCCGAGACAGTTCGTGCCCACGAAAGGTACCCCTGCACTCAAGGCTTCCATTGGCTGAAGCGGGCAAGCCTCCCAATAAGAAGGCATCGCTATAACATTGCATCCTTTCATCATGCCTGACACATCAGGAGTAAAGGGAATAAAAGAAAAAAAAGACGATAGCCCACGGCGCTCAATGTCAGCTTTTTCTTCCCTAATAAAAGCTCCTGAACCGAAGCAAGCCACCTGAAAATTCGGCAACAGCTTTTCATTTCTTATTCTTTCAGCTGCAGAAATGAGATCCCTAAAGCCCTTCTGCCCCATAAATCGCCCAAAAAAGCCGATAATAGGAGTCGAAGGATCGACCCCTATTAGAGCGTGTACGTCATGCGCTTGAGCATTAAAAAAATGATTAGTATCGATACCATTAGGAATCACAACACTTCGATTTCGTGGGAACTCTGGAAAAAAATCCAGCAAATTTTTTTCAGCATCATTAGAGACGGAGTGGACAAGCCTGGACATCTTAAGGCTTAGATATAAAACCCTTTTTTTGATCCAACCGTTGAAAGTTAAGAACTGATTCTCATTAATTACGTCATGCGACGTGCAAAGAAGAGGTACACGAAAAATCAAGCTGGGAAGCACTGCTACGGTAGCAGATGTGAAGCCATGTGCATGAATTACGTCAAACTCCTTTGCTTTCAAACAGCTAACAACTTCTGAAAGAAGAGACCTCTCCTCTTTGCCATCAGCCGCGACGGCCCTAGAGTCCTTCAAGCGATGAGCAAGCTCGCTTCTTAAAGCTTTCATCCCATCGGTGTCTACTCCGATGACGGTAAATTCGAAACGCTCATTTGGCAGTGAATTCAATACGTAGCGAAGGAAAGTTCTAATTCCTCCAACCGGCCAGCGAACTACGAGCAACACCCTAATAGGGAACCCCAGATGGCTTCCATCTCTATTCATCACCAAGAACTTCCCTTTAATGTTTATGCTAAATTGTTCCTAATCCATGCCTCAACTTGGTGTAAACTTTTAAAACGTCAGTGAGAGAATTTTCTTACTGCATTTTTGGAGTTGAAGCCCACAGCAGCATATTACCGAGGTGTACGATGTCTCTGCAATTGCATTCGTTAAGGGTGAACTCAGTATTCACGTTGTTGATTGCTGCCTCTGCGGGCGTGCTTGCTGATCCGTCGGTGAGCTCCGTCGAAGGGGATTTTCAAGAAGGCGGTGAGATAAAAATCAGCGGCTCCGGCTTTACCGATGCCCAAGCAGTTCCCGTCCTGTACGATCGGTTAGATAATCAGCCAGTAATCGCGAATTTAAGTGACGGTTCGGTGGTCCCGGAAGATAGCGGTCCATGGACACATAACCCTGAGGATTATGGCGAAAAAATCACAGTCCTGAGATCAGGAGACCTTCGATCCGAGAGAGCGAATGCCGTCTATCATGGAAAAAAACGCTCCTATCTCGGATGGCCGAGAGCTCTAGATAACAAGTCTAATCGTTCACTCTACCTATCTTGGTGGTTCAAACCAAGTGACTCTATCGATAACGGCGGTTCAAACAAATTCGTTCGTATTTGGGATCAATCAGATGGTAATGGCACGCGAATATCGTGGACACAGATGCACATGACCTTTAATGATATAAATGGATCTTCTCCAGACTGGGGCAACACCCTGCCAACGCCAAATGCCTGGAATCATATGGAAGTTTTTGTAGATGCCGATCAAAATTTGATAGAAACTTGGTTGAATGGCAATCGTGTACATGATATCTCAACATTCCAGAAAGCCAGCACGTCCGAAGGACTGAATATAGGTCTAATTGGGTTTGATCCCAGCATAGGCGACAACTACAGCAACCTCTCCTTCCGCATGACAGACATCTACGTCTCACTCTCTCAAGCCAGAGTTGAGCTTTCAGACTCCTCTAAATATGACCCTACTAGCCATAGGGAAGTTTTGAACGTGACAGACTGGAGTAATAACTCTATAACAGCTGACATGAATCTTTTTGCGTTCGATTCGCTTGGAGGGCTTTACTTATATGTTATTGATCGGAATGGTAATGCGAATCAAACGGGCTTTCCTGTTTGCGCTAAATGTCCAGGCAGACCAAAATCGCTGACAGTAGAGTGAATACGTTCACCTAACAGCTATTATACTTACATTAGTCAGGCTTTTATTGACTTAGTTAACTCTACCCAAAATTAGTAATTGTGCGCGGATGTAAAAATTCGCGCACTGTTTTTGATTTTCTAAGGAAGGACTCCGGCGTTGAAAGTATTTTTAGTTTACAAGGAAGATTACCCATGGGACGTGCGGGTTGAAAAGCTTGCACTTGCGCTATCCGAAGCAGGCCACGCAGTTACAGTCATCGCTAATAATCATAATAAGTTAGCCGAGTCTGACACCCAAGGTAACATCAACATTAAGCGACTTCCTCAGATTAAATGGCTTCCCACTCGTATATTAAAGCTGATTTTCATGCCCGTCTGGTTCAACTTCTTTTGGCTTAACACTTTGTTAAAACAATCTAAAGGTTCAAGCCAAGCAGTTTTTTTAATAAGGGATCTCCCCCTACTTAAGGCGGGATTGCTATGTGCAAAGCTCAGGAGCGGTAATGTAATTCTCGACATGGCGGAGGTTTATCCTGAAATGTACGCCTCTTCTCAACAATTCTCAAATAAAAGCATTTTCCAGAGAATTTTAAAGAGCCCTTATCTTGCACAACGTTACGAGAACGCGACCTTACCGGACGCGGACCATATTCTCGTTATGATTGAAGAATCCAGAGACAGGCTACTCAAGAAAAAACTTGATGAAAACAAGATCTCAATAGTGAGCAATACACCACCAATCAACAAGTATCTTGGAAAAACACACATCCATAAGGGCAGCAAACTACATATTGTCTACGTTGGTTTTTTGACACGACTTAGGGGATTGGATCTACTTATTCAAGGTGTAAATGAGTTTCTTAATCTAGGGTATGATAAGTCCGAAATACAAGTAGACCTTATAGGAAAAGGAGCAGAAAGGGATTCGCTGATAAAGCTCATACATGATCTAAATCTCGACGAATGCATTACTGTACATGGTTGGCTCGCCCAAGACAGAGTTGATGAACTTTTAGCCAACGCGAATGTAGGAGCTTTAACTTACCGTGTTTGTGGACATTGGAACCACACTATTCCTAACAAAATTTTTGACTATATGCTCGCAGGCTTACCTGTGTTGACTACACCAGTTATTCCTATTTGCCGGATTATTGAGTCAACGAATTGTGGCCTGATCTGCGATGATAACAAACCGGATTTCACTATAGCAAAAAACCTGGAAAAACTTCGCGACCCGGCATTCCGAAAAAAATTAGGTACAAACGGTCAAAATGCAGTTTTGGAAAGATATAACTGGGAAAAGGACAAAAACGTACTGCTGTCCGTATTTGAGGCGCTTGAAGCAGATATATCAGCATCAGGTACCAGTCAGACGTCGGAGAGCAGTGCGAGCCAATGATTGTAAAAATAGATGAAGCGGGTATTTATAAAAGTTCTTTAAAAAATAGCGATAGCTCGAATATCTAAATTTCATTCTTTCTGATTTGTACAAGGCTTCGTATTCAGGTTCACCTTCGGGACGATTATCTAGATTTTTATAACGCTCCCAAGAAAGTAATCGGTGGATCTCGTTTGCATCGTCGCTGTTTGCCAACTCAAGCGAAAGGTTGTCTCCGATTACCATAGGAATAAATTCAAACTCAGGCTGGCCCCCCTTACATAGATTCACGCAAGCAATGCCGGTCAGCTTTGTTTCATCGCCCCAGAGATCAAATGCAAAATTTCCCAGTGAATAGAAAATAAGACCATGCCCATACCTCTCTACTGGTTGCAGCACGTGGGGATGATGCCCCAGAACCACATCAACTCCAGCATCAATGAGTGCATGACCAAACTCGACCTGTTGCCCGGATGGGAAGTTGATAAACTCTAGCCCCCAGTGCAAAGAACAGATCAGAAACCCATCGCATTCTCTGCGTAAATCCTGAATTTCCGACAACAACTCTGAAAAATCTTCCCGCAAGCTATAGTTGACAGGATCATGAGTCCATTCTTCCGGGCGCATAGAAAGAGCAACGATATATGTTATTTCACCGCTCTCATGTTCATATGTGTGATACGCCGTACGACCATCAGGTCGGTCTAGGCCAATTACTGAGAGTCCGTGGCGTACTAGCGATGATGTCATATCTTCGAATGCTTCCCGGCCATGTTGCATGGCATGGTTATTCGCAACCCCTACTACATCGATGCCAGCATCCTTGATATAGCGTAGGTGCCGCGGATTCCCACGCATTTCAAAGGATGGAAGCCAGAATCTGTTGAAACCGCGATCCGTCGTAACCGTTTCCAAGTTAGCAATCGTAACGTCTGATTGACGGAAATAGGGTTCAGCGGCCGCTAGAATCTCATTGCCATGCTTTTCAAAAGCAGAGCGCATACCGTGACCAACGCAAACAGGGTGATCGCCCAGCGATAAATCTCCGACAGCCGATATCCTCAAGGTTGGAGCTTTGGTGTCTTTCATACTTCATCTCCAAAATTGATGCTATCAGATTCACTCACGTTGCGATGGTCCATCGTTTGTACGAAGTAGCTTGATTTACCGGCCCTGAACGCTAGGCCTGAACCATTATTTTGCCCCGACCACTCAACCCTAATAGACGTCTTGCACCTTTTGTAGATTTGCGTTTCGACGAACCGGCAGAGATCTGATGAGTTTCCGGCTTCCGGGCTAGTCGTCACGGTAACGAAACCGGGTTTTCTTTGAACGAAAGAAAATGAAAGGGTTTCTCCATATTCTTGCATATAAGCATCCATCACTCGTGAGAATTCAACGGCATGAAATCGGGTTTTATCGTTGCCGTAGGCGAATCGATTAAACGCGCGCCCCTCAAGATTCTCTAAGAGAATGTTTGAGCCGAAATGGAGACAGCTGGAACATGTCACATCCGCTATATCGCCTATTCGGTAGCGGACCAAGGCCTGGGACTTTCTGGAAACGTCGGATATGACCAATTCATGATCAATTGATTCGACAACCAACCATGGGTTAACGAGGTGCCGATGTCCAACTGGACAGTCAAAGGCTATGACGTCGAACTCTGTAGCCCCATACTCCTCCATGACTGGGCAGTTAAAGACTTTACTCACGAGCCTCTTTTGACTGGGAAGAATATTCTCTGCCGTGCAAATGACGCCTTTAATATCCAGAGGTTCAAGTTTTCTGCGCTCAATCATTTGCGCGGCCTCAAGAATTAAGGAAGAGTAGCCGTATATGTAATCAGGTTTCCACGAAAGCATTTCGATTACTTCTTTCTCCGCAGAGGGCCCCACAGGGTGAAAAACACGCCGGTTGAGCAAGAAATCGCGAATGCGGCCCTTGACTCCTCCGGCAGATCGCCCCCAAAGTCTTGCTTCCCTCATCCCTAGCTTCAAACCGTGCGATTTGAAGCAGTACTCCCGAACGCCCAGCATTCGCGAGAGTTCACTGGTATTGAGTTTGACATACGTTGGTTCACCGGTGGTTCCCGCCGTATGGCGCGAATATTTCTCCGCTTTAGCTAAGGACCGCTCTCTGAGCACAGATTTGCTCATAACCGGAGCGTTATGGAGGGCCTTCAATGAATCTACCCGATTCCCCCGGGCATCCAATGGCTGCCGCTCTTGGAGAAGATCATTTAAATGCTGATTCCGCTTCTCTTCACCCGCATCCCATAATTCCTGAATCTCTTTGCAGCGCTGGTCCAGGTTGATGCCCAGCAATCGGTAAAAAGCCCGGGTTAGATAAAATCGAATCCCTCTAAACACCCCTTCCCTCGTACTTGTGTTGAATGGCCGTCTCACTTTTATGAGTTCCTGAGGCTATCCGTTTAGGTAAGCGCACGGCTATTCAGATAAGTCATGCCGTAGACATTTTTTTCAAAAAGCTCCCACAGCTTGTTTGCGGGGTAGCGATTGATAGCCCAGATATCAGACAGTGGATGACGGCTTGGGTAGGCGGCCACTGCGACACTGTAACCTGCTGCCCTAATGGCTGATTTCACATCCGAATTGAAGTCGAACGGCTGGCCGTTTGGGTAGCAAAACACCTGGGTGTCGACACCAAGCTTTTCGCGAATCAGTTCACGAGAGCTTGTCAGTTCAGATATAAGCGCATCGCTTCTCAGTCTGGTTAATATAGGGTGACTGTACGAATGACTTCCGATATCCAACCCCTTATTCACCATCTTTCTGAGTTGAGGCCATTCCAACCCTCGGTACTGGCTAGGTGAACTCTCTGGTCGCACCACATCAAGCCTGTCATACAGATCGGAAATCAAGGATTCCTTCTGCTCGTTGGGAATTGTCAGGCAATGATCGGCGACCACATTCCACGCCTTCTCTCTATCAGTATGGAAGTTGATTTTCTGGTTCAAACCTTCAATAAACACCTCTTTGTTGCTTACGGTATTGTCGATGACATACCGCAACTGATCCGGCCACAACCACAGGTCACCATTCACGAAGCCCGTCGTAATAAACAACGTGGACGGTATCCCCTCCTCCTGCATGATCGGGAAGGCGTATTCGGCAAAGTCCGCATAACCATCATCGAACGTCACCACAACCGCATGATTGGGGACGTTCCCCTGCTCATGCGCCTCCAACAGCTCTGTCAGGTTCATCGGGTGGAAGTGGCGCTTGATCAACCGCATTTGCTTTCGAAACTGGTCCACGTGGATCTTGCCCGGCTCGTCTGTCGCCGAAAGCCGGTGGTACATCAGGATACGGGGATGGTGGCGCGCCAGTATGCGGGCGAGCTGCAGGCCGCCCAATGGGCGGGTGGCTTTGTAGATAAATTGGTTGAGTGTCATTCCCTGTCTCTCCCCGCCCCGACTACACCCTGCGCAGGATCAGCTTGGCGAGTGACCGCCAGCCCTGCCAGTAGGAGCTGTCCCGCAGGATGCCCCGGCAGACATCGCAGAACGGTTCAATAAACGATCGTTCGGCAGCGGCGATGGACATGCCGCGGCTGATGTACATATCCGCCCACGCCCGGGACGCCAGCTCGTCCGGTACAGCGTTCGGGTTCGCCGTCAGGAACTTCTCCAGGATGCGAAACGCGTTGTCGTAGCGGCCCCGGTAGTTCTTGGACATCTGGCCGGGCCAGATCCGGTAGATGTAGGTGACGTCGCTGACGTAGCGGAATTCCCAGTCGACGGAATAGCGCAGCCACAGATCCCAGTCGATCCCCATGGGCAGGGTCTCGTCGAACGGCCCGTTCTTCTCGATGCAGGCCCGCCGGATGACCGCCGTACCAAAGGGGACGAAGTTCTTGATCACCAGATGCTCGGTTACCGTTCCGCTGTGGCGTTCGTAGGGCTGGGCCTTGTCGATATGATCGCCTTCCTGGTCGATGTAGGAGACCTCGCTGTAGACCACCCCTACCTTGGGGTTCTCGAATTCCCGCATTTGCAGCTCAAGCTTGCGGGGTGACCAGAGATCGTCGGCGTCGCAGAAGGCAATAAATTCACCTTGCGCCTCATGCAGGCCCCGGTTCTTCGCCTGGGGCTGGCCTTTGTTCTCGGTGCGGATGTAATGGACCCTTTTGTCAGTCGCCAGCGGCGCTATCTGGTGGGCGGTGTCATCCGTGGAGCCGTCGTCAATGATCACGATTTCAAGGTTGGACCAGGTCTGCCTCAGAACCGAATTGACGGCTTCCGGCAGGTAGTGGCCCATGTTGTAGGTGGCGATCACCACGCTGACCAGGGGCTGGTTGGTTGACGTCATACCTTGCATATCGAGAACCTGTATTTGCCCGAGGCTTCCTGCGGGATCGCCTCTACATCGTTGATGGACAACGTGACGCTCTCGTCGAAGACTTCACGCAACGCGGCAATCAGCGCGGCATCCGTCTGGTCATCATAATCCTGGCCTTTCACGCGATTGATGGTCAGGGTATCCAGGGTTTCCTGGACGAGTTGCATCTGCTCAATTCCGGGGACTTTCGTCAGGGTCCGTTCCACCAGTGAAATACCGGCGACCTGCCCGCCACTGGGCAATTTCAGGAAATCGGCGACACGGCCTTCCAGGCGCTCAAGGATAGGCAAGCCTCGCCCGCAGTTGCACTGGCGGTCGGACAACACGCCGACGTCCTCCACGCGGTATCGAATCAGGGGCATGCCCTGGTTGTTCAGGTCGGTCAGGACGAGCTTGCCGGGCTGGCCCGGCGCGGCTGGCCGGCCATCGCTGTCGAGACATTCCACCAGCACGTGGGGAACGTTCAGGTGCATGCCATTGTGCTGTTCGCACTCGCAGGCGATCAGCCCCACTTCCTCACAGCCATAGCGATTGGTGACCTTGCAGCCAAACGCAGACTCGATCAGGGCGCGCTCGTGGTCCAGCAGCATCATCGACGTTGCCACGATGCCCCGCGGGCGCAGGTCACGGATGCCCTGCCGGTCCACATAACGGGCAAAGATGTAGATCGAATGGGCGTGGCCGAAGATGGCTTCCGGTTTCTCCCGGCGCCAGAGAGCCACGAACTCGCCCATGGAGGTGTCGTTCAGGTCCATGGTGTCGAGGTAGATCGTGCGATCCAGCAGGTGGTGGCGCAGTTTCTGTTTGATGGTCCTGGGAACCGGCGGATTGCCCCAGACGGCGGCCTTCTTCATCCCCAGGTCCCAGCCGGACCACCGGTCGGCGAGCAGTTGGGCCGCATTGCGCCGTTCCTGGCAGGTTTCATCAAAATACAGGTGCAGTGAAACGCCGGTGGAACCGCCGGTCTTGGCCGTCACCAGGTCGTCTTTCGCAAACTCGTCGCTGATGAACCGGTCCAGGTTGTTCCGGATGGTTTGCTTGGTGGTGACGGGAATGGTCCGCAGATCATCGAGGGTGCGGATACGGTCCGGCTTGATACCGTGCTCCTGAAACAATCCCCGGTAATACGGGCTATGGCGGGCCGCATAACGAATCATCTCCTGCGCCCGCAGCCATTGCAGCGACTCGAGTTCGGCGCGCGGCGCCCACTGCTGGCGCTCCAGGTTTCTCCATTCCTCCAGGCGATGACTGCGATCCTTGAGGTCCCAAAGGGGGTAGAACACGTGTCGGGAAAGGCGTGTCAGCATGCCCAGGCCTCCCTGCCCATCAACTGCTCGTACAGGGCCACGTGGTGCGCCAGCATGGTGTCCACCGAGTACTGGCGGGTGACTTTCAACTTCCCTGCTTCACCCATTTTTCTCCTTAATTCGGGGCGTTCGGTTAACGTAGCAATATGGCGCGCCAGCGCCTCGACGTCGCCCACTTCAATCAGGAAGCCGTTGTCGCCGTCGGATACGATCTCCGGATTACCGCCGGTACGCGTGCAGATCACCGGCTTGCCGCAGCGCATGTACTCGATGATGGCGTTGGAGAAGCCCTCCGACTCGGAACAGAGCACCGCGATGTCGAATTCCCGGATGAAATGTTCCGGTTCCGGCTGGCTGCCGTGGAATTCCACCCGCTCGGCCATGCCCAGTTGTCGGGCGAGCGCCTCATAGGGTGCGCTGTCCCCGCCGCCGACCACGCTGATGCGAATGTCCCCGCCATCGGCAACGACCTTGGCCGCGGCCCGGATCAGGTCGTCAATCCGCTTGATGGGGCGCAGGTTAGCCACGATGCCGACCCGCACGCTGCCGGCGACCGCGTAGGAGGGTTCGGGCGTTTCGCCAATGCCGGGGTATCCGTTGTAGATGACGTGGAGCTTGTCCTCCGGCAGGTTCTCGGATTCGCCGGTTACCCGCGCCACGGCCTGGCTGTTACAGATTGCCGCCGACACCCAGCGGCCGGTGAGGCGGAGGGCTTTCAGGTAGAGGGGCGAATACCAGAAGCCCATATCACGACGGGAGATGATGGTCTGGATGCCCGCCAGCCGCATCATGGGCGGGCACAGGACCGATGCATCGTTGAAGAAAACGTGTACCAGGCCAACACCCTCGGCCTGCAACCGGCGCGCATAGCGATAGACGGACCACCAGCTGGCCGGGTGGGAGAGGCTGCCCACGCCCAGTTCCTCCACCGGTACCGGGAAGTGGCCGCTGCGCGAATAGTCCGTCCCCCGCAGCACGGCAAAGCGGACGTCCCAGCCCTTGTCCTGGAGGCCACGCACCAGCTTAAGCACCTGGCTCTCGGTGCCGGCGTGGGGGTGGTTGTACTGATCCATGATAATGCTGATTTTCATCGGTGCGCCTGCTCGTAAACCGTCATGTATCGCTGGCACATCGCCTCGCCTGAAAAGTCCCGCTCGACACGTGAGCGTGCCCACGCCACCCGCTTGCCCCGCTCCTGCTCATCGGTCAGGCAATCAACAATGCTGTTGGCCAGGGACGCGCTCTCGGTCGCGTCCACCAGGTAACCGCCACAATCGTTCCCCAGCACCGCCCCAATCTCCCCGACATTGGAGGCGACGACGGGCAGCTCCAGGGCCATGGCCTCGAGCAGCGAAATGGGCAACCCTTCGGTCCGCGACGGCATGCACAGGACATCGGCCGCGGCCATCAGGGCCGGCACGGTGTCGCAGTAACCCGGCATCATGACCTGCTGCTGTAGCCCCTCGGTGACGATCTGGTCGGTCAGGGCCTGCCGTTCCCGCCCTTCCCCGACGAGCATCAGCCCGATGCCGGGAAAGCGCGCTTTCAGCAGGGCCAGCGCCCCAACCAGTCGCTCGAAGCCCTTTTCCCGGGACAGCCGCCCGACACCCAGCAGGATCGGGTGGTGGTTGTCGATGAATACCTGGAGCGCCTGCGGTAGCGGCGTTTTGGCGGTCTCCCGCAGGCTCTCGGTATCCAGCCCGTTCGGGATCACCGTCAGCGCCGACGACCGGGCGATACCCGGCGGTATGTCGAAACGCATCGCTTCGGAAACCACGACGATGCGGTTCAGGCGTCGCAGGATCATCCGGTCCAGCGCTTCATACAGCCAGGCCCTGGTATAGCGGGCGGCTTTGACGTAGCCGTGCAGGGTCGCCACCATCGGCAACCGGCGCATAAAGGCCGGCCACATACCCAGCAATACGTTGAACTTGTAGCCGTGGGAATGCAGCAACTCGTAGCCTTCCGCCTGAGCCCAGCGCAGGATTCGCAGCGCTTCCGACGGGTTGAACCCCGGCCGCATACGCCAGGGGTGCACCGGCAGGCCCAGCCGCCGGGCTTCCACCTCGATGGCCTTGTCGCCGGCATCCAGCTCCCCGGCACTGAGGATCATGGGGGAAAGCCCCATGGCCATCTGCTGGGAAACCAGGGTCAGTAACATCTTCTCGGCACCATAGAGTCCACCGCTATCGATCAGGTGCAGTACTTTTTCCACTAACCCTTCCTTGGATTCCAGATCACTTTCTTCTCGCCCCGGATAAAGGCGCGAGTCGCCTGATAACAGGCCATGTTGAGAAGCATGAGGTAGTACGGCGCCGCCATGTAGAACGGCAGGTTGCGGCCGTGACGCTCTCGCCGCTGCCCCAACCAGGCAAACAGGTACATCGCGATCAGGCCCAGCAGGCAGAGCCCGTAGATACCGCCCCGGTTCGCCAACAGCACGGCGCTGAGCGTGAGGATGATCTGCGGGATGAACGCCAGATAGCGCATCACCTTGTGGGACAGCAACTGGACGGCGAACCGGCCGTAATGCAGGGGGTCGAGCAGTTCATGCATATCCCGCAGTGCCCACAGGGCCCGTAACGTCACACGAACCCGCATGGAGAACTCGCTGGCGCTGTCCTGCAGGGCCTCTTCCCGCAACAGCGCCTCGGGTTCATAGACCACACGGCGCCCCTGCTCCACCACTTTCAGCGGCTGCACAAAGTCCGGCAACTGGTCGGGGCGCAGCGGCTGATAGAGCGAGCGGCGCATGGCATCGATGCCGCCGTCGACGCCGACGATCGACCCCAGCCGGGTTTCCTTTTCGCGCAACCAGTTCTCGTATTTCATGTAGGCGCTGCATCCGTCGCCCACCAGGTGGCCCGCCTCGTTGACGTACACCATCTTGCCGGTGACGTATCCGACCTGCGGGTCAGCGAAGTTGCGCACCAGTTTGCGCAAGGCCGCCGGATCCCATTCGGAGTTGGCGTCGGAAAACGCGATGATCTCGCCGGTCGCTTCCGGCACAATGCGGTTCAGCCCGGCGGTCTTGCCCTGGCGGGGCGCCTGGCGAAACAGACGGATAGGCGACGCGCTGTCCGCGGCCACCGAGCGCACGATATCGTCCGTGCCGTCCTCGGACTCGTCGGAGACCACCAGGATCTCGAGACGGTCCGCCGGGTAGTCCAAGGCCAGCTTGTTGCGCAGCGTCGCCTCGATGTCCCTGGCTTCGTTATAGGCGGCAATCAGGATCGACACGCGGGGCTGGTGCTCGTCGTCCCGTTCGATCGTCCGGGGCGGCTGCCCCCAGAAATAGACCAGCAACGGGTAGCCCAGGTAGATGTAGAGCAGCAGGAGCAGCGAAAGCCAGAACAGCAGGATCAGCATAATGGTTGCCCGTTAACACCGTCCCTAATGGGATACCGCAGAGCGACCCGGCACCACGTCGGTGTCCGCCGGGCCCGCACTGCTCGCTTCGTTACCCGCTCCGGGCGACAGCACCCCACGTTCCCGCAGCACATCGCTCATCGCCGCGAAGCGGAAACGGCGGAGCAGCTTTTCCAACCGCGCCTCACAGATTTCCAGGTTGTTGTAATGCCGGAAACGTGACAGCCATTTGACCTTGAGCCGGGGCTGACCGGGGTCCACTTCCCACGGGTGCAGGTAAAACACGAAAGGCTGCTGCTGACGATTGATCTGCCCCAGCCCCCATTGGCTGAACCAGTAGGGAAACAGCCGGAAGTAGCCGCCGCCGGCAATCGGCAGCGTATAGCCGGGGAACTGGAGCGTACTGAGCGGGAATTCCGCCAGCTCGTGGCCGTCATCGGTTTTCAGCCGATGTGGCCAGCGCGGCGTGCCCGGCATGCCATAGCGATCGTGATGGACCGGGAAAATCGACGAGTCCCAGGTAAAGCCCTCTTCCGCCAGGATGTCGAGCGCCCAGCGGGAGCGTTGGGTGATCGAATAACTGGCCGCACGATACCCGGTAACCGGCTCGCCGGTGATGTCTTCAAGGATCCGCTTCGACCGCCGGGTCTCGTCCCGGAAAACGTCGGGCGTCTGGTTGTAGATCAACTGATGGCTGTAGCCATGGCTGGCGATCTCATGGCCGGCAGCCTGGATGCGACGCACCAGCGCGGGCGATCGCTCCGCGACCCAGCCCAGGGTAAAGAACGTCGCACGAATGCCGTGCTTCTCGAACCGGGCCAGCAGGCAATCGGTGTTGGCTTCCACCCGATATTCCATGGTGTCCCAGGCATCCCGGGACACGGCCTCGGCCAGCGCAGCCACCTGGAAGTAGTCTTCGACGTCCACCGTCAGTGCGTTGACGGGGCGTTGATCGCGGCTTTGATCGGTCAGGTGCCTCATCGGATCTGGTACTCCAGGCTGACCAGCACCCAGTTCTCCGCATATTCCCGGGAGGCAACATCGCTGTTGCGCCGGTTGTGGCCAATTTTGCCACTCAGGTCCAGATCGGACAGGAGTTGGCAACTGAGCCCCACATTGACGCCGATAATCTCGTCCTGGGTGTCATTGTCCTTGTTGTCGATGTAGGCGAACCGCGTACCCGCGGTAAAGTCGATCTGCCCGGTGACGGGACGGCGGTAGTCGGCCGTGAAAGCAACCCGGCCCTCCCGTGAGTCGGTCTTCAGGTTGTCCGAGCGAGTGGCGACGGCGTTCAGGTTGAGGGCCGAGGTATCACTGAAACGGCGCGTGTAGCCCCCACGGACATCGCTCACTTCAACGGCGGCGGTGTCTTCAATCGTGTAGGTCACGCCGTCGAACAGGAAATCGAACTCGGACGTTTCATCCGTGATCTGGCGGCTTGCGGCCACGTAGAACGAGGAGGCTTCGTTGATCTGGCGTTCGAGCCTCAGGTCACCCACCCAGCCATTGAACGACTGCTCGGTGCTGAAGAACCGGCGCTTCAACCAGGTCCCGCCCAGTGAGCCGGAAATCGTGGTGGCCGCGAAATCCTTCGAGAAGAACAGGGTCGCCGTGTTCCGATCAACCTTTTCCTTGTTGTCGTACTCACGATGCTCGGTGGACAGGCTCAACCCGCCGGTCAGCAGCTCGGAAAACAGGTGGCTCCAGACGGCGGATCCCAGACCCGCCTCGCTGTCCCGCTCTTCCGGCTCATTGAACTCGATGTTCTCGTACTGGGCCGAAACGTTGATCGTGTCGACCGGGGTGACGCTCCAGACGTATCGTGGCCCCGTGCTGAAGATGTTCCGGCGGCTGCGGTTGTCCGGGGTATTGGGCTCGGTGTTGCTCTGGACCACATCGCGCGTTTCGTTGGTGACATCCCAGAAGAAGCGCTCGGCAATCTGGCAACGGCCCAGCCAGTCGACAAAGGCGTAGGGCTCCGGATCGTAAGTGTTGTTGGCATAGATGCCATAGGCCAGATCGGCGTTCAGGTCCGATATGCACCGCCCCGGATCGGTCCTGTGGGAAATGCTGAGCTTGACCCGGTTTTCCATGTCCGATTTCTCCCCCGACTCGCTGCGCTTGATGTTGTCGCTGAATCGGCTGTCGGCACCAATACTGAGCCTCACCGGTTCGGCATGGACCACGGCGGCCGCGCCGAGAGCCAGTGAACCGGCCAGGATGACAAGGCCTCGAATCATCCCTGATTCGGAAGAACTACCCATTGATAACCACTCCGGCAAATTTCTCGGGATCGAACGAATGCGCGGCCTGCTCCACCGCCGATGGCGTTGCCTTACCATGGGGCACCACCAGCAGCGAGTAGTCACAAAGATCGGACAGGATCCGCGCATCCGGCGAATGGCTGATCGAAGCCGTGTCCAGGATGATGAAACGGTCCGGGTAACGACGGCGAATCGATTGCAGGAACAGCTTGATCTGGAACGAGGTAAAGAATTCCGCCGGCGACTCACGGCGACTGCCGGCGGGCACCAGACGCAACCGGGGAATCCCCGTGGGATAGATAATCTTGGCGACGTCGTAGTCCGATTCTTCCAGGAAATCCGTCAGACCGGTATCCGGGAACATGTCCAGCATGGTGTGCAGTGACGGCTCCCGCAGGTTGCAGTCCACCAGCAGCGCGGTCTTGGACTGGTCGAACGCAAACGCGGCGGCCAGGTTCAGCGCAATGAAGGATGAACCGGCCCCATCCGTCGCACCGCTGACGACCAGCGTGAAGTTGTTGCCGCCGGAAATTTCGAGCAGCTTGGTCCGCAGACTGCGAAACCGGTTCACCAGCTCCCGGTTGGGCGACTCCGGATAGATAATGCGGCGCTCGTCCAGGTCGTCGAATGTGAGCTGCCGGGGCTCCTGCATCCGCTTGATCTGGCGGCTCATCACATAGCGGTCGACCGCCCCGGCGCCCAACTCAAGCGTGCTGGGGACCAGCAGGCGCGCATCTTCCGATTCGCTTGAGCCGGCTTTGGCGGGCTCGGACCGGGTCACAGAGTCCTCTTCCCGGCCCAGCCGGCGCTGGCGCTGGCGGAGAGCATCCAACTCGTTCTGCTCGTCCTGCCCGGAAGGACCGTCAACGTCTCTGCTCTGGCGCGTTCCGTTCATCAAATGACTCCCATGACTGAAGCAACGGCAATACCGACATAGGCGGCGATCACCAATACTGCACATATAATGACGGCGTATGTCACCCGCCGCTCCCGTCGCATCTCAAAGGGCGTTCTCACGCGGGGGATGTCGATCAGGACCGGGATACCGACCTCATCCTCCAACTGGGACTTGGCCCGCACCCGTGGATCAATTTGCAGCAGCCCGGCGATGGCGCCGAATGGAGCCAGCAGGCCCAGCAGCAGGCCGGCCATGGCAAACTGGTTAAACTGTGCCCCTTCGGGTTTCAGCGGGTACCGGGCCGTTTCGTTGATCCGGTAGTTCAGCCCCTGGCCCTTGATATCCAGGTGCATGGATACCCTGGCGCGCTCGCGCCGCTTGAGCAGGTCGTTGTAGATCTGTTTGTTGACATCCATGTCACGGGTCAGCTGTGAGTACTCTGCCTTGTTGTCCTGGATGCGTTCCATGCGCGAGACCTGTTCGGCAAGCAGTTTCTTCAACGAGCTGATCCGGGTGTTGATCATTTCCATTTGGGTCCGGGCGTTGGCCAGATCCGAACTCAGGTCCTGATACAGCGGATTGACGGTGGAGCTGGTCGCCATGCTCGCATCGGACGTACTGCCGTTGGCCCTTGCCCGGTCACGCTGACGCTTGAGCACCGAGATCTGTTCCTGGAGGGCGACAATGTCCGGATAGGAATCCTTGTACTTCAGCCGCAGGTTATCCAACTGATCCTGCATGCTGTTGATCCGCTGCTGGTAGGCATCGACGGTTTTCTCCTGGCGAATGTTCTGATTCACATTGGCCAGTTGACTCTGCAGCGAGGCCACCCGGGTTTCCGTTTCCTGCTTGTCGAGTTGTGCCAGCTCGAGCTTGCTGCGCAGATCGGACATCTTGCTGTTGGCCTCGCCCTCGGTGCCGTCGACGTTCTCCGACAGGAAGTTCTTCAACCGCTTTTCCGACTCCGCCAGCAAGTCCTCGTAGGATTTCACCTGGTTGTCGATAAATTCGTAGGCGCTGCGGCTCTCGGCCTGCTTACGTCGCGTCGATTCCTCGATAAAGGCCTGCCCTAGCCTTTGGGATACCCGATAGGCCTGTGCCGGCGATTCGGAGAGGAAGCCGATGCTGAAATAACTGTCGCCACGGGGGTGAACCTCCAGGTTAGCGCGCAGCCAGTTCACCCTGGCCTCCAGTTTTTCCGCCGGAAGGGTCGCCGCCTCGGGCCCGAAGGTATCGGTATCCCTGGCCACGCTTTCCATGACGCCGCGGCTCCAGAGCAGCTCCTGGGCCGCCGACGCCCGCTCACTGATCTTGGTGGTGACGGCACTGCCCTCCATCAGGGGGCGGATGATGTTGTCGTCGTCCACATAGATGACGACCTCAGACTCGTACTTGTAGGGCCAGAGGAACCCGGCTGCCAGTACGCCAAAACTGACAATGGCAAAGGCCGCCAGCGCAAGCCATTTGCGGGCACGGACTTCGCGGATAATTTCGCTGGGCAGTTGAATCAGTGGAAGTGCCATAGGTGTTACCTGAAACTCAAAACTAACGTGCGATCACCCGGGAGGCCCGACCCCGGCCGGGGCCTCATCCAGAGACTCAGAAACTGCGCTCGGGCACCGTCAGGATGTCCCCGGGCAAAAGCCGGTAATTGGTTGCGATATCACCCCGCGTGAGGATGTCGTCGAGCTTGACGGGAATCGCCACCACCTCCTTGCCCATGGGGCGGTAGAGCATGGCGTCGTTCAGGTCCGCGAACGGGTTCGCGCCGCCCGCCGACAGCACCACGTCCATCACCGTCATGCCATCGCGGAAAGGCATGGTCATGGGGCTCTGGACGGCACCGGTGACCCGCACGCGGTCGGTAAACTCGTGGCTGTTCATGCCGGTGACGACCACGCTCACCTGGGGCTGGCGGATGTACTGCTCGAGTTTGTCCTGCACATCGTCGGCCAGTTCTTCCGGCGTCAGACCTGCGGCCACGACGTCGCCGACCAGGGGCACGGAAATCCGGCCGTCCGGGCGAACGGGCACACTGACGCTGAGATCCGGATTACGCCAGACCGACACCTGGACCACATCGTTGGGGCCGAGGATATACTGATCGACCGGTCCGGCGTTCTTGTTGAGCGCCGCCTCGATCTGTTGGGGCGACGACGCGGGTTGCGAGGCACAACCAGCCAGAAGAGAAAACAGTACAACGAGCCCAATTACCATCCTTGCCATGTCACATCCTCGCTTCTTTTATTTCGAAAGCCACGGTTACTGGCGCCGCGCGGTGTCCACCACACAAACGCCTAGCGTGATCCTTTCTTGAACAATATTACTTCCACTGTCTGAATAATAACCAACAAATCCAGCAGCAGACTCTGATTCTTAATGTAGTACAGGTCGTAGCGGAGTTTTTCCCGACTGTCTTCCTCGTTATCGGCGTAGGCGAAGCACAGCTGTGCCCATCCGGTGATGCCGGGCTTGACCCGGTGGCGCTCGTTGTAGAACGGAATTTTTTCCGCCAGCTGCTCCACGAACATGGGACGCTCCGGCCGGGGGCCGACAAACGACATGGTGCCATTCAACACGTTAAAGATTTGCGGCAGCTCATCGATGCGCACCTTGCGGATGAAAGCACCGACGCGGGTCACGCGGGTATCGTTCTGGCGGGCCCAGACGGCGCCGTCCTTTTCCGCGTCGGTGCGCATCGAACGGAACTTGTGGACCTTGAAGACCTGCCCCCGCAAACCCACCCGCTCCTGGCTGTAGAAGACCGGCGCGGACCAGCCGTCCTCGATCTTGATGGCGAGGAAGGTCAGCAGCATGAGCGGACTGGAGGCGATCAGCAGCGTGCCGGCGGCCAGGATATCCAGCGCCCGCTTGCCAAAACCGGACACCGAAGACACCGAGAAACCATCCGAGAAGACCAGCCAGCCGCGGGTGATCATCTCCATGGCGACCTTGCGGGATTCCCGCTCGTAGAACACCGCACCGTCGACAATCCTTACGCCCTGCATCTTGCACTCCAGCAGGTCCTCCATCGGCAGGCCCTTACGGCGGTCTTCCACGGAGACCACGATTTCCTGCACCGGCCGACGCGCCACGTACTCGTGTAACGTTCCCGGTACATTCACCAGGTATTTCTCCGGCACCTCGATCGGCTCATCGTTGATGGGCACGAAGCCCACCAGGTTGAAGCCCTTGCGGTTGAAAGGCGTCTGGAGGTCTTCCAGTAACTGCCGGGCCCGGAAACCGGTCCCCAGGACCAGCACCCTGCGTTTGAACGCGTCGTCGCCCACCAGCGTGAAAAAGATGATGCGGGCGATACCGAGCAGGAAGAACCCGAAAACGGAGGCCGACGTGATCACGCCGTCCCCGCCGAGATACCACAGCCAATCCCGGCTGAGCAGATAAGCCGTCAACGCAAACGGAATGCTGAGGATCAATGCGATCAGGGTCCGCAGCATCATGCCGGAGAGGCCGTCTTCCAAGCGTGACTGGTGCACCCCCATGGCCATCATCAGCAGCATGTTGAGTGCCGCAAAGACCACGGCGGACGGCAGGATGTAGGCAATCGATTCCGAGAAATAGCTGATGTCCCCGAAGTAACGGAAGAAAACCGCGAGGCAAAAAACGCCCACAATAACGCTGAAATCGATCAGACCCAGAATGACAAACGGAAGATGAATGTAATGCCTGAATACTCTGACGTGTGCCACGTCGACTCCTTCACGCCAACCTGCCAGACGTGCCCATAAATCCGATGGAAGGAACTCCAATTCCCTTGAAGTCTACTCCTTCCGGACCGGACTGCAATTGAGTGCAAACACGAAAGGATGGAAGGCGCATGTAAAAATTCCTGACAGCAAAAACCCCGGCAAAGCCGGGGTTTAGCAGGTTGTGACGACACCCTCGCCGGCTTACGCCTTGCGACGACGCATCACTCCGATACCGGCAAGACCCAGGCCGATAAGGGCCAGTGATCCCGGTTCCGGTACTTCACCAACGGTCACGTTATCGATGCCGTAACCGTCGTCCGGGGCATTGGCATAGAAAGTGACGTCACCCAGCCCTTCCGAGTCGAACAGCGTGATGTAGAACACGTTGCCGTTACCCAGCGCGGAACCGAAGATGTCCTCGAAGGTGAATGTGGTTCCACCCACCGTCATCCGGCCACCGACATCGTTCGGATCGGTGATGTAGAACCCCAGCGCGTTAAAGCCCGGCGTCAGCGAGAAGGTCATCTCCTGGCTGTCCATACTGTCGAGCCAGTTGTTGTTGTCCGCGCCACTTGGGGTGGCAAAGCGCCCCGAGAACGGTGAGGTCAGGTCGTCCAGGATGGCGACACCACCGGTGCAGGTGAATGAACCGCTGTCGCAGTCACCACCAACGCCGGGAACCACCTGGGTAAATGAGCCTACGCTCGTTCCAATAGAGCTACTCTGGGAGGTCGCGCCAGCCGTATAGGACTCGAAATCTTCCGTCAGGTAACCCGACTTCAGTTTGGCGAGAAAGTTGGTTTCAGCAGCCTGCGCAGCGGATTCGCCGGCACCGCTGACATACAGCATCGGTGCCGCCTGCACAGAGGCCACAAGGCCGGACACGCCGAGCGCGATGCCCGCACTAATACCGAGAACACGTTCCATCTTCATGCACAGCTCCTAAACCAGTGAGGTTGTTGTTTGTCCGCGGCTCAGGGACTGCAACAAGAAGGCCATAATTTTTTATTTACTTTAAATCAATACCTTAACATTCATTTTGATAGATTTATGACCAAGCCGATGTAAAGAAAACGGACGCATCTGGCTAGGAATCAACCCCTTAATTTTTTTAAAAAACTTGTAAAATCTGTTTCAGATCATAAACAGCGCCATGAATTCCGGGACGGATGTACGCTCGAACGCCTTCTGGTCCACACACCGATCAAGAATGGCATCGCACCTTGCCTTCGGGAAACGGGTCTCCAGGTTGGCCCGGAACTTCTCCTCCAACAGCGGAATCCCCTCCTTCCGGCGCCGGCGATGACCGATGGGGTACTCCACCGCCACGTTTTCCGTTTTCGAGCCATCGCTGAAGAACACCTGGACGGCATTGGCGATCGAGCGCTTGTCCGGCTCCAGGTATTCGCGGGTGTAGCGGGGATCTTCCACGATCTCCATCCTGTCCCGCAGGGTGTCGATTTCCGGATGGGCCTGGTGGAAGCTGTCTTCGTAGTGGTCGGCGGTGAGTGCACCGAAGATCAACGGAACCGCCGTCATATACTGCAGGCAGTGGTCGCGATCCGCGGCATTGGCCAGCTTGCCCACCTTGGAGATGATGCGGATGGCGGATTCGTGGGTGGTGATGACTACCCGGTCGATCTCATCCAGCCGGTCCTTCACCTGGGGATGCAGGGTCACCGCGGCTTCGGCGGCCGTCTGGGCGTGGAACTCGGCCGGGAACGAAATCTTGAACAGGATGTTCTCCATGACATAGGACCCGAAGTCCTGGGGTAGCGAGAACCGGCGCTGGTCTTCGGGCTTGAGCTTCTGGTCCTTGTTGGTCTTGCTGAACAGCACGTCGTAGAAGCCCCATTGCGGCGCCGTCAGCACGCCGGGAATGCCCATCTCGCCCCGCATGGCGATGTCCGCCAGCCGCACGGCCCGGGAGGTGGCATCGCCGGCCGCCCAGGATTTACGCGACCCGGCGTTGGGGGCGTGGCGATAGGTACGCAGGGCCTGGCCATCCACCCAGGCGTGTGACAGTGCCGACAGCATCTGCTCCCGATTGGCGCCCATCAGTTTTGCGGTCACGGCGGTGGAGGCCACCTTCACCAGCACCACGTGATCCAGCCCAACGCGATTGAAGGAATTCTCCAGCGCCAGCACGCCCTGGATTTCGTGGGCTATGACCATGCACTCCAGCACGTCTCGGATCGTCAGCGGCGCCTGGCCCTCGGCCTGGCGTTTCTGTGACAAGTGGTCCGCCACGGCGAGGATCCCGCCCAGGTTATCGGACGGATGCCCCCACTCTGCCGCCAGCCAGGTGTCGTTGTAATCCAGCCAGCGGATGATGCAGCCAATATCCCAGGCGGCCTTGACCGGGTCGAGACGGAAGGAGGTACCCGGCACCCGGGCGCCATGGGGCACCACCGTACCTTCAACGATCGGCCCCAAGTGTTTGGTGCATTCGGGAAAGCGCAACGCCAGCAGGCCGCACCCGAGGGTGTCCATCAGGCAGTTGCGGGCCGTGTCCAGGGCCTCGAGGCTGTCGACCTGGTAGTTGAGGGCGTAGTCCGCGATTTTCTGCAGGACGTCATCGTAATCGGGGCGTTCGTTGAGGTCGAATGTCGCTGACATGGGGCGTCTCCCTGGCCGGGATTGTGCCGTTTGGTCGATCAGCCCTGCCCCGGCCATTCTGGAAATGATGGCGTCAGTATGGACCGGAAACCGGGCGGCTTCGAGTCACCCGGTTTCCAGAGCGGGGAACCACTCAGAAAGCATCGCCTGGAATGCGCACCCAGCCTTCCATCAGGATCCGGGCGCTGCGGCTCATGATGGCCTTCTTCGCACTCCACTGGTCGTTCACCTGCTCGGCTTCGGCCCCGACACGCAGCGTGCCCGACGGGTGGCCAAACACCACGGATGTGCGATCGCCTCCACCGGCGGCCAGGTTCACCAGCGTGCCCGGAATGGCCGCGGCAGTAGCGATGGCCACCGCAGCGGTGCCCATCATGGCGTGGTGTAGCTTACCCATGGACAGGGCGCGGACCAGCACGTCGATATCAGTCGCCGCGATCGCCTTGCCGCTGGAGGCCACGTAACCCTTCGGCGGTGCCACAAAGGCAACCTTGGGGGTGTGCTGTCGGTTGGCAGCCTCGGCCACATCGCCGATCAATCCCATCCTGACGGCGCCATGGGCGCGGATGGTCTCGAACAGGGCCAGGGCCTTGTCGTCGTTGTTGATGGCTTCCTGCAACTCGGTGCCGTCGTAGCCGATGGCGTCGGCGTTGATGAAGATGGTCGGTATGCCGGCGTTGATCATCGTGGCTTTCAGGGTGCCGACGCCGGGGACGTCCAGGTTGTCCACCACGTTGCCGGTGGGAAACATCGCGCCCTCACCATCGGCCGGGTCCATGAACTCCACCTGGACTTCCGCGGCCGGGAAGGTCACGCCGTCCAGTTCGAAGTCGCCGGTTTCCTGGACTTCCCCGTTGGTCATGGGAATACGGGCAATGATGGTTTTCCCGATGTTCTTCTGCCAGATGCGGACGGTGGCGATGCCGTTTTCCGGCAGTTGCTCCGGGTCGACGAGGCCGTTGTTGATGGCAAAGGCGCCGACGGCCGCCGTCAGGTTGCCGCAGTTGCCGCTCCAGTCGACAAACGGCTTGTCGATGGAGACCTGACCGAACAGGTAGTCCACATCGTGATCCGGGCTTTCGCTTTTCGACAGGATCACCGTCTTGCTGGTGCTGGAGGTGGCGCCGCCCATACCGTCGGTCTGCTTGCCGTAGGGATCGGGGCTGCCGATGACGCGCAGCAGCAGCCTATCGCGTGCTTCGCCCGGTACCTGCGCCACTTCCGGCAGGTCGGTCAGGTTGAAGAACACGCCCTTGCTGGTGCCGCCACGCATGTAGGTGGCGGGGATTCTGATTTGGGGTTTGCGGGTCATTTTGGTATTCCTGGTCCAGATTGGGTTCTGGGGCTTTCCCTCTCTCCTAGCCTCTCTCCCTCCAGGGAAAAAGGCTTACTCAGTCATGCCTCGAGTTAACTCCCCTCTCCCCTCGCGGGAGAGGGGCTGGGGGAGAGGGGGCAGAAGCCTCACGAAGAATCACTTCCAGCACCGTCTCGATATCCTTTAAAACATCATGGTTCCAGAATCGCAGAACCTGGAAGCCTTTAGCCGTCAACCAGGCATCGCGCTTCCTGTCATACTCGCTGTCGTTATGCTGACCACCATCGGCCTCGACGATCAGTCGAGCTCCGAAGTGAACGAAGTCGACTATATAGGGGCCAATGGGCTGCTGGCGCCTAAACTTCTGGCCACAGAGTCGGTGGCCTCGCAGATGCCACCACAGCTTATGCTCAGCATCGGTCATGTTCGCGCGCAGATCCTTTGCGCGGGATTGGTGCTCCTTCACCACTTTTAATCTCCAGCTTTTGGATCAAGACGCTCCCCCCTCTCTCCAAACCTCTCTCCCTCCAGGGGAGAGAGGCTTAATTTACTTAAACCTCGAGTTGGCTACGCTCTCCCCTCGTGGCAGAAGGGCTCGCGAAAAAAAGGAGGAACCTGATCAAGCACTCGCCTTATCCGCCTCAGCCTCCAGGAAGTCCTGCGCGAAGCGCTGCAGCACACCGCCCGCCTTATAAATGGAGACTTCTTCCTGCGTATCCAGGCGGCAAATGACCGGAACTTCCTGGCTCTCGCCATTGGTGCGGTGGATCACGAGCGTCAGGGTCGCCCGGGGTGCCGGCTCGCCTTTCACGTCGAAGGTCTCGGTGCCGTCGATCCCCAGCGTCTTGCGGGTGGTGCCTTCCTCGAACTGCAGCGGCATCACGCCCATGCCCACCAGGTTGGTGCGGTGGATCCGCTCGAAGCCTTCGGCGACGATGGCTTCGACGCCCGCCAGGGCCACGCCCTTGGCGGCCCAGTCCCGGGAAGAGCCCTGCCCGTAATCGGCGCCGGCGACGATGATCAGCGGCTGTTTGCGGTCCATGTAGGTTTCGATGGCTTCCCACATGCGCACTACCTTCCCGTCCGGTTCGATGCGCGCCAGGGAACCCTGCTTCACATCACCGTTCTCGTCGCGGACCATCTCGTTCAGCAGCTTCGGGTTGGCGAAGGTCGCCCGTTGCGCCGTCAGGTGGTCGCCGCGGTGGGTCGCGTAGGAGTTGAAGTCTTCCTCCGGCAGGCCCATTTTCGCCAGGTATTCACCGGCGGCACTGGAGGCCAGGATGGCGTTCGACGGCGACAGGTGGTCGGTGGTGATGTTGTCACCGAGAACCGCCAGCGGCCGCATACCCTTGAGAGTTTTCTCGCCGGCCAGCGCGCCTTCCCAATACGGTGGGCGGCGGATGTAGGTGCTCATCGGGCGCCATTCGTAGAGCGGGTCCGTTTGGGACTGGGCCTTGCGGGTGACGTCGAACATCGGGATGTAGGTCTCGCGGAACTGGTCCGGCTTGACCGACGACCTCACGATGGCGTCGATCTCTTCATCGCTGGGCCAGATGTCCTTGAGCAGGATCGGGTTGCCGTCGGAGTCGTGGCCCAGGGCGTCCTTCTCGATGTCGAAGCGGATGGTCCCGGCAATGGCGTAGGCCACCACCAGCGGCGGCGAGGCCAGGAACGCCTGCTTGGCATAGGGATGTATCCGGCCGTCGAAGTTGCGGTTGCCGGACAGCACTGCCACGGAATACAGATCGCGATCCACCACTTCCTGCTGGATCTTCGGATCCAGTGCCCCACTCATGCCGTTACAGGTGGTGCAGGCAAAGGCGACGACACCGAAGCCGAGCTGTTCCAGTTCCGGCAGCAGGCTGGCTTCCTCCAGGTACATCTTGACGGTCTTGGACCCCGGCGCCAGGGAGGACTTCACCCATGGCTTGCGGATCAGCCCCAGCCTGTTGGCGTTGCGGGCGATCAGGCCGGCCGCCACCATGTTGCGCGGGTTGGAGGTGTTCGTACAACTGGTGATGGCGGCGATGATGACCGCGCCGTCCGGCATTTCACCTTCCTTCTCTTCCCACTGGCCGGCAATGCCGCGCTGGGCCAGTTCGGACGTGGGCAGGTGCGCATGCGGATTGGACGGACCGGCCAGCGTGCGCACCACCCTGGACAGATCGAACTTCAGGACGCGCTCGTACTCGGCGGTCTTCAGGCTGTCGGCCCACAGACCGGTGTGCCTGGCGAACTTCTCCACCAGGGCCACCTGGTCGTCGTCGCGGCCGGTCAGCTTGAGGTAGTCGATGGTCTGGTTGTCGATGTAGAACATCGCCGCGGTGGCGCCGTACTCCGGCGTCATGTTGGAGATGGTGGCGCGGTCGCCCACGGTCAGGCTGTCGGCACCAGCACCGAAGAACTCCAGGTAGGCGCCCACGACCCGCTCCTTACGCAGGAACTCGGTCAGGGCCAGCACCATGTCCGTGCTGGTGATGCCCGGTTGCAGCTTGCCGGTCAGCTCCACGCCGACGATGTCCGGCAGGCGCATCATGGAGGCGCGGCCCAGCATGACGCTTTCGGCTTCCAGGCCGCCGACACCCACGGAAATCACGCCCAGCGCATCCACCATCGGCGTGTGGCTGTCTGTGCCGACACAGGTGTCCGGGAAGGCCACCCGGTCGCGCACCTGGACCACCGGCGACATTTTCTCCAGGTTGATCTGGTGCATGATGCCGTTGCCCGGCGGGATCACGTCCACGTTCTCGAACGCGGTCTTGGTCCAGTTGATGAAGTGGAAGCGGTCGTCGTTGCGGCGGTCCTCGATGGCGCGGTTCTTCTCGAACGCGTCTTTCTCGAAGCCGGGGTGTTCGACAGCCAGGGAGTGATCCACGATCAACTGGGTGGGCACCACCGGGTTGACCTTGGCCGGATCACCGCCCTTCTCCGCGATGGCATCGCGCAGGCCGGCCAGGTCGACCAATGCGGTCTGGCCGAGGATGTCGTGGCACACGACCCGGGCCGGATACCAGGGAAAATCCAGGTCCCGCTTGCGCTCGATGAGCTGCTTCAGGGAATCGGTCAGTGACGCCGGATCACAGCGTCGAACCAGTTGCTCCGCCAGGATACGGGAAGTATACGGAAGCCTGTCGTAGGCGCCGGGCTGGACGGCGTCGACCGCCTCGCGGGTGTCGAAATAGTCGTAGCCGGTGCCCGGCAGGGGCTTGCGGTATTGAGTGTTCATGGTTGACCTTTGGCGATAATGGGTCGGGTGTGGCGTTGGTCTCTCTTCATACCCCTCTCCCCCGGCCCCTCTCCCGCAAAGGGGAAAGGGGAGCTTATAACTCTAACCTGGGGGATAAGCCTTTCTCCCCTGGCGGGAGAGAGCGGGAAGCGTCTTAGGCGCGCTGCTCGATCGGCAGCCACTCGGCGTGATCCGGTCCGGTGTATTCCGCGCTCGGGCGGATGATCCGGTTGTTCTCACGCTGCTCCTTCACGTGGGCGGTCCAGCCGGAGACCCGCGACATCACGAAGATCGGCGTAAACAGCTCGGTCGGGATGCCCATGAAGTGATAGGCCGAAGCGTGGAAGAAGTCCGCATTGCAGAACAGCTTCTTCTCGCGCCACATGACTTCCTCGCAGCGCACGGACACCGGGTACAGCACCTGGTCACCCACTTCCTGCGCCAGTTTTTCGGACCACTTCTTGATGATGGCGTTACGCGGGTCGGACTCCCGGTAGACCGCATGGCCGAAGCCCATGATCTTTTCCTTTCGCCCCAGCATACCGAGCAGGCCCTGCTCCGCTTCGTCCGGGGTCTTGAACTGCTGGATCAGCGCCATGGCCGCCTCGTTTGCACCACCGTGCAGCGGACCGCGCAGTGTGCCGATGGCACCGGTCACGCAGCTGTGGATGTCGGACAGCGTGGAGGCGCAGACCCGTGCGCTAAACGTGGAGGCATTGAACTCGTGCTCCGCATAGAGAATCAGCGAGACGTTCATGACGCGCTCGTGCAGCTCGCTGGGCTTCTTGCCGTGCAGCAGCTCCAGGAAATGGCCGCCGATGGAGTCGCAGTCGCCGTCGGTCTCGATGCGCACACCTTCGTGAACAAAGCGGTACCAGTAGGTGATGATGCTCGGGAATACCGCCAGCATGCGGTCGATTTTGTCATCCTGCTCGCTGAAGTCCTCTTCGGTCTCCAGGTTGCCCAGCATGGAGCAGCCGGTGCGCATCACGTCCATCGGATGGGCGTCCCCGGGGATCTGCTCCAGAACGGCTTTCAGCGCATCCGGCAGCGCCCGCAGGCCCTGCAGCCTGGCCTTGTAGGCGTCCAGCTCCTGCTGGTTCGGCAGCTTGCCGCGCAGCAGCAGGTAGGCCACCTCTTCGAACTGGGCGTTGCCTGCCAGATCCGTAATGTCATAGCCCCGGTAGGTCAGACCGGTTCCGCTCTGACCTACCGTACAGAGTGCGGTTGCGCCCGCGACCTGGCCACGAAGGCCAGCGCCGCCCTGTTTTTTCTCAGCCATGATTGTCACCTTGTGCGTCGTTGTTTGCGATTATTTCGAGTCTTGTGGTGTCTGGCGGTTGGGGCGTTGTGCCGCCAACCGCCGAATTCGGGAATCAGCCGTTCAGTCCTTATGCTGTTTGAACAGCGCATCCAGCTTTTGTTCGAACTCGTGGTAGTTCAGGAAATCGTAGAGCTCCATGCGGGTCTGCATCATGTCGACCACGTCTTTCTGGTCCCCCTTCTCCAGGAGGTTCCGGTAGACGGTCAGCGCGGCCTGGTTCATGGCGCGGAAAGCACTCAGCGGATACAGCACCATGTCGGCGCCGGCCCCTGCCAGCTCCTTGGTGTTGTACAGCGGCGTGGCGCCGAATTCAGTGATGTTGGCCAGGATCGGCACATCCAGTGCTTCGGAGAAGGCGCGGTAGTGTTCCAGTTCGGTCACGGCTTCGGCGAAGATGCCATCGGCGCCGGCTTCGATGCAGGCCCTGGCCCGTTCGATGGCCGGCTCCAGCCCCTCCCGCTGGAAGGCGTCGGTACGCGCCATGATGAAGAAGTTCTCGTTGGTTCGCGCATCCACACAGGCCTTGATGCGGTCGACCATCTCTTCCTGGGAGACGATTTCCTTGTTGGGCCGGTGACCGCAACGCTTCTGGGCCACTTGGTCCTCGATGTGCACCGCGGCTGCTCCGGCGCGTTCCATTTCCCTGATGGTCCGGCCGATGTTGAATGCCCCGCCCCAGCCGGTGTCGATATCGACCAGCAGCGGTGCGTCGGTCACGGCGGTGATGCGACGCACGTCTTCCAGCACGTCGTTCATGGTGGTCATGCCCAGATCAGGCAGACCGTAAGACGCATTCGCGACGCCGCCACCGGACAGGTAGATCGCCTGGTGGCCGACCTTTTCCGCCATCATGGCGCAATAGGCGTTGACGGTGCCCACGATCTGAAGTGGATGGCTCTCTTTTAGGGCTTTGCGGAAACGGGCCCCGGCTGTGAGTGACTGGCTCATAAAATCTCCCCGTTCAGAATGTCAGGACACCTTCCTGAATCTTTTTCTCGATGTTCAGGCGTGCCGCGTTGATATGACGCTGCATCAGAAACTGCGCCAGTTCGCCATCGCGGTTGGCGATGGCGTCGGCAATACTGCGGTGCTCGCGCAGGGCGCGATGAGGACGGCCGGCGGACGTGCTCAACCGGTAGCGATACAGGCGAACCATGTAATACAGGTCACCCAGGAGCATCTGGCTGAGCTTCCGGTTGCGGCTGCCCATGGCGATGCAGTAATGGAAATCATAGTCTCCTTCATGCTGGTAATACGCCTGTCCCTGCGCTTCGTCCACCATCTCTTCGTGGCGATCCAGCAAGCGCTGCAGGTCGGCGATTTCGGCATCGGTCATGCGCTCGGCGGCCTGGCAGGCGGCCAGCCCTTCCATGGCTTCGCGGATACGATAGAGTTCGAGCAGTTCTTCGCCGTTGATCGAGACGACCTTGAAACCGGCGTGGGGACGGCGCACCAGCAGGCCACGTGATTCCAGGCGTCCCAGGGCCTCCCGCAGCGGGCCACGGGTCAGGTTGAAGCGTTCGCACAGTTCAACTTCACCGATCTTTTCGCCCGGGGCCAGCTCGCCCTTGACGATCGCGGTTTGCAGACATTCGAAGGCTTCGTCTGCACGGGTTTGCGTTGGAGTGACGGTCTCAAGCATTTTTGTTGACAATAATATCCGTGATGGCAAGAAAACTACGCCCGGATATTATTTTTGTCAACAATCCGGACTAGAGGATGTCCGGATTGTTGACAATGCGGGAGGGGAATCAGTAGATCTTGCGCTGATCCTTGGGCGGCGGCGTGTACTGGTAGACCCAGGTTTCGGTCAGGGGCTGGTCGTCCAGTTTCAGGTAGAGACGCAGGTCGATCGGCTCCTCGGAATCGTCCGGTACCAGGTCGAACATGGCGCGATAACCGTTGATCTCGTGTAACGGACGCGCCGAGGTGATTTCGATGCGGCCCCGGCTGCTGGTGATCACCGGAACCACTTTGGCGTCCTTGCCCAGCATAGCCAGTGCGCCACCGGCGAAATCCACCGCAAAGCGCCAGGAGAAGTATTCCCGCTTCTGGCCCACGACGCCGCCGAGGCCCGTCCGGGTCGCACGAACCGTGGCCAGTTCGTAGGGCTTCACCGGCGCCTGTTCACCCCAGTTGAGCCGGTAGGAGAACAGGTGCTCCTGGTTGGGTGCCAGCGGTTTCTCGGGGTTCCAGAACGCCACGATGTTGTCGAAGGTTTCATCGACCGTGGGAAGCTCCACCAGCATGACGCTGCCCTTGCCCCAGTCTTCCTTCGGTTCGACCCACACACTGGGGCGCTTGTCATAGAAGACGCCGTCATCCTGGTAATGGTCGAAGTCGCGATCCCGCTGGAGCAGACCGAAACCGCGCGGGTTCTTGTCGACAAAGGTATTCACGCGGACGCCGCGGGGGTTCACCAGTGGTCGCCAGATCCACTCCCCGGCGCCGGTGTGCATGGCCAGGCCATCGGAATCATGGATTTCCGGACGCCAGTCGTAGTCCATGCGCTGATTGTTCTCGCCCACCTGGTACATGCTGGTCAGCGGCGCGATACCCAACCGCTCGATGTGTTTACGCGGATAGAGGGCGGCGCCGATGTCCATCACCATGTTGCGCCCCGGATAGAGGTCGAACACGTAGGCCCCGGTGGTGCTGGGAGAATCCAGTAACGCGTAGACCGTCAGCTTGGTGCTGTGCGGTTGCGGTTTTTCCAGCCAGAAGGCAGTGAACTTCGGAAACTCCTCGTCATGGTCCGTGGCGGTATCGATGGCCAGTCCGCGGGCCGACATGCCGTATTGCATGTCTTTCCCGACGGCGCGGAAATAGCTGGCCCCCTGGAACGCGGCCAGGTCCAGCTTGAAGTTGGTGTGAAACTGGATACGGAAGCCGGCAAAGCCCAGGTCCTCCGGTAAATCACCCAGCGGCTGTTTACCGGAATAACTGAAATAGGACGGGTCGTAACCCAGTTCCTGCGCCTTGCCATCGGTCACTTCGTAGATATGCACCGGCGTCTTGAAGAACAGGCCAAGGTGGAACAGCTGAGCCCGGAAGGCGCTGCCCTCGTCCTGCCAAAGGGACTTCTCGGGGCGAAACTGGATCGCCTGGTAATCATCCCACGACAGATTCTTCAGCGATCGCGGCAGTTCGCCCTCATGGGACTTGAATGGCTTGGAGGCCAGTTCTCTTGCCCGCCCCTTGAGCCATGCGTAGCTGAACGCCTGCGGCTCACCAATCGGTCGAGCGTTGGCCAGGGAGCTCTGGAACAGGGCCGACAGGGGCAGGCCCTGCACCCCGGCGGCAGCGAGCATTTTCATCACGGTACGACGGTCCATGCGGATGGTCTCCTCCTTTCTACCCCTGCTGGGTCAGGTCAATCAGTCACCGGCGGTGAGTTTTTCAATGCGGCGGCCCCAGTAGCTTTCCGGGCGGGCACGCCACGCTTCATGGTGAAGTGTGGCCAGGGACTCCTGGTCCCGGCACAGTTGACTGAGCTCACTGCGGGTGAGGCCATCCGGCCCCTCCCGCAGGCAGCGCTGGACCAGGGTCGCCAGCACCTCCGCGCGCGCGCGGCGACGGTGACTGCCGGCAAGGGCCTGGTGCATCTGGTTCAGGTGTGGTCGCAGGACGGCTTCCTCGAAATTGGTGAGCGGCGACTCTTCGGGTTCGGCTTCCCGGCTGATCTCGGCGTCGTCGAGCAGCGGGCTTGGACTGATCTCTTCGGGAATCAGTAACAGGCGGTGCCGTAGCAAGCGTTCGCCGATGCTGACCCGGCTCAGGTAGACACAGGTCGGCGCCGCCAGGACCAGTGGAATCGCCACCGGCAGTGACCAGAAGAAGAACAGCGGATCCAGGCTCCAGGCAAAGGTGGACCAGGATGCCCCGACCACCAGGCCGGGCAACTGGGTCACGATGGCCTGCCGCCAGGTGGTTTCCTCGGTCCGGTTCTGGCCGGCCCAACTGAGCGAGAAATTCATCAGAGCTCCCAGCACATAGCGGCTATGCGCCAGCATACGCACCGGGGCCAGCAGGACGGAGATGACGATCTCCACAAGGACGCTGACAAACAACCGTCCGATCCCACCGAAAAATTTTGAATGGCGGTGAATCACGGCATCCAGGATGGCCAGGAATTTGGGGATAAACAGCAGGGCCATGGTGCTCAGCGCCAGTCCAAGCGCCCACTCCGGCCGCCATTCCGGCCAGAGCGGGAACAACCCCTGGTGCCCTTCCGGGAAATAGTCGATGGGAGACAGCGCCATCTGCGCCGCCTCGACTGTGGTCAGGATCAGGAAGGCCAGCCACAACGGCGAGGCGCAGTAGGCCATGATGCCGTTCATAAAGGCCATCCGGTGGGCAAACCGCAGCTTGCGGCCGAACAGCATGATCCACAGGTGCTGGATATTGCCCTTGGACCAGCGTTCATCCCGGGTCAGCTCATCGGACAGGGTGGGCGGCGATTCCTCATAGCTTTCGCCCAGTCCCGGCTCCAGCCACACTTCATAGCCTGCCCGCCCCATATAGGCGGCTTCGACAAAGTCGTGACTGAGGATCGGGCCGCCGAAGATGCCGAAGCCGGGCAGCTTCCTCAGACCGCAATGCGCCATGAAGGCATCCACCCGAAGGATGGCGTTGTGCCCCCAGAAGGCGGCGTCGCCCATCTGGATGGCCGCCAGGCCCGTGGCGAACAGGGGGGAATAGACCCGGTTGGCGAACTGCTGCATTCGTGCAAACAGGGATCGGCCGTTGATCAGCGTCGGGTTGGTTTGCAGGATGCCGCACTGGGGCTCGCGCTCCATGAGCTGCACCATCCGCACCAGGGTACGGCCACTGACCAGACTGTCCGCATCCAGCACGACCATGTACTTCGACCGCCGCCCCCAGCGACGCAGGTAATCGGCGACGTTACCGCTCTTGTAGTTGAGATTGACGGTCCGGCGCCGGTAGAACATCCGGCCTTCGGCGCCAAGCTCTTCCGCCATCCGCTGCCAGGTCGCCTGCTCTTCCAGCCAGACGTTGGGATCCCGGCTGTCGGAGAGGATGTAGAACTCGAAATTCTCGATCTGCCCGGCACGCTCGATATCCCGATAGACCGCCTTGAGGCCGCTCAGCGTGCGGTGGACGGGCTCGTGGTAGACCGGCATGATCACGGCCGTCTTTCCCAGCGGAGTCTTATCGAGCTCTTCCGGCGAATGCCGCCGCATGAGGGATCGCCGGTCACCGCCGAACAGGCGCAGGACAAACCCCAGCATGGCAGTCCAGAAGCCGACGGCAATCCAGGAATACAGCAGGGCGAACAGGATCAGCAGGCCCAGCTCAACGCCGGTCCCTCCATGGTAAGGCAGCACCCACAGCAGGTAATAGCAAGCCACAGTGGTCTGCCCAAAAACGAACAGGATCAGCAGACTGCGCCGGACAAAGGCGATGCCCCGCCAGCGATAACGTTTAGTGGTTTTCGCCGGCACGGCGCCTTGGGTTGTTCGCTCCTGGAGCGCTTCAGACATAGGGATGGTATCCGATACTGCCGCGCATCAACGACGGGCTTTGCTGGGGAATAGCCAGGGGGGGCAAGTCAAAATAGTCCGGGATCATGTCCATGGCCCGCGCCATGACATCGTGACTCCCCGTCTCCAGCGCCCGGTCCACGAGTCGAAGCGCCTTCCGGCAGTTCTCGGATGTGATTTCCACACCACAACCACGCAGGTAGGCGATCAACCTATCCAGGGCTTGTTGACAGACAGCTCGTTGCATCCACTCTTCCTCCTGACCGGGTTATTCCTTTGGTGTCCGCAAATCCGAGTCGACCGGCAGTTGATAGGTCCAGGTCTCGGTCAGCGGTTTACCGTCCATGCTCAGGAAGCCGCGCAGGGTCATGTCTGCATCCGGCTCTGGCTGGACCAGCATGGAAAGCCGCCAGGCATTGCTGGGCTCGTTGTACTCGACAAAATGCTCGATCACCTTGACGTGATCCCCACCGGTCACCTGACTGACAACCGGAGCGTCCGGTTTGAGCTTGTCCAGCTCGCCACCCTTGAAATCGACAATCAGCCGGTAGGCGCCATCCACATTCCCACCACCGATCCGATTGCCCTCGCCCACGAATGTCTGCATGGCATGTGCCGTGGGTTGATTGGCAATCGAAGGGCCGCCGAAGCTCAGCGTGTATTGCAGGGTCCGCTCGTCTCCGGCCTTGACCTTACTTTCCGGCTGCCAGAAGGCGACGATGTTGTCGTTAACCTCGGAACGCGTGGGAATTTCCACCAACACCACATGCCCCTTGCCCCAGTCGCCTTTCGTCTCGACCCACGCACTGGGGCGCTTGTCGTAACGGGCTTCCATGTCCTCGAAGTTGTAGAACCGGGTGTTGCGCTGCATCAGGCCGAACCCCTTGAGATCCTGGGCCTGGAGATAACTCATCCGCAGCTTGCGGGGATTCAGCAGGGGGCGCCAAAGCCATTCACCGGTGTCGCCGTCGTGGATCAGCAGGCCATCGGAATCGTGCACCTGCGGACGCCATTCCCCTACCGGCCGAACGGTGTTCTCACCGTAATAGAACATCGAGGTCAGTGGCGCGAGCCCCAGCAGGTCGACATGGTCCCGGAAGAACAGCTTGGCGGTCACATCCACACGGGTGCTGTCGCCCGGGTGGATATCGAATTGGTAGGCACCGGTCAGGCTGGGGCCGTCCAGCAACGCGTAGACGCGCATGGTGTCACTGCCGCCGGCCGGTCGCTCCAGCCAGAACTCCACAAAACTGGGGACTTCTTCACCGGATGGCAGACCGGTGTTGATAGCGATGCCCCGCGCCGAGAGCCCGAACCGGTTATCCCGTCCCAGCCCACGGAAATAGCTGGCGCCGCCAAAGACCATGAATTGCTCGGGATTGGTTTCCTTGTGGAGCGGGAACGCCAGCTTGAACCCGGCATAGCCCAGGTCTGCCGGAACGCGCTTGGCAAACGCATCGTTCGGATAGTTGAAGTTGGCCTTGTCGAAGGTGATGGGCTCCACGCCCTGGCTGTCGACCTGGTGCAGCTTCACCGCATGGGCATAGTAGCTTCCCGGGGGAAACAGCCGTACCTGGAAGCGGGACCGGCCCTCTCGCCAGAGACTGGCCTCGGGCTTGAAGCGGACGGCCTGGTAATCACTGTAGCTGAGATCCCGGAGGAACTGGGGCGCCGGCGCAGGCGCTTCGAAGGGCTTTCCAGCCCGGGCTTTTGCCATCTGTTCCACATCGTCCAGCCCAAAGGCGCTGGCTGTTTGGGTGGCCAGCAGCATCACAGGGGCTAGCAGGAACAAAAGCAATCGGGCTGAAAGCATGGACTGTCCGTCTCCGTCGTTTCAGTAAATTAGAGGGCGTGTCAGAAGCCGGATCGCCAACTCCCTGACCTATCCGGTGTTCGCATGCTCCCGGGCGCACCCATCCGCGGATGGAGACCGTGGCCAGCAGGAGCCGTCTGTCTATTTCCGGCATACCAGAACTTTTAATGTAACACTGTCAGTAGCTTATGCTTCAAGTGACATCTCTGTAAGGCACGGAAATAAACAGGCTCCGGATAGCGATCAGTATATGACCAATTCCGGCCAGACGTCAGGATATGTCGGTTTGAACGGCAGAATAACGGGTCAGAGGGAGAGGGTCCGGAAAACAGCTCAGACCAAACTAGAGACCCATCGAGAGAGAAAGGGACACGTCCGGTACGTCCGGCTTGGTGGTGGCCAGGCTCGACGCGCCGAGCATACGCCCAACGCTCAAACCGGCCTGAAAGCCCTGCCCCTGCATGCTGAGCGAGATCTCGGCGGCGCTGGCGGAACCGTAGCGGTCCGCCTGGGCTTCGGTATAGGGGACCCAGCCCCGCAGCAGGGAAAAGTTCAGACCGGATCGCAGGTAGGGCATCAGGGGCATATCAAAATGCGGGCTGCTCGCATCCAGCCGGAGCCACCCGCCTTGCGAGGCACTCACGCTCTGCCCGTTGAAGCCGGAAATCAGGGACGACCCGGCCACCGTCAGGTATTCGGAATCCGGCAGGTCGTTGGGAGAAAACTGGTAATGACCACTCAACCCCCAGCGCCAGCTGAAGAAATCGCGGGACAGTGCGGCGGACAATGAGTATTTGCTGAAGGCTTCATCCTCGTTGAAGTCCTCCTCCATGTCGTATTCCTTGCCGACCATTTCCAGGCCGCTCACTGCGGACACCTGAGTCGTTGCGATCACGTCGTACCAGAGTTCATGGGATGTGGATCCCTGCAGGGTAAACCGCGACTTCTGGCGGCTTGAGTCTTCCACCCATTCGCCATCCTCGTAATAGGATGCATCCCGGGTCGACAGGCTCATGACGCTGTCAAACTGCACGCCGTACAGGGAAAAAAGCGCGCGCTGCCCGCTGACGTGGATGTTGCGCCCTTCTCCACTGGCGTCGTACTTGCCTTCGTCACCAATGACGGTGCTGCGATAGGAGAAGTTGTCGACATCGAAACTGAAGCGGTTCAGGCCCAGCGGAAACGCGTAGTGGAAAGAAAACGCTTCGGCTTCGTTTTCGATGCGCTGGGATTCCGACTCATTGAAGTTGAGCCGCAGGGCATGGTCGTCGCGAATCAGGTTGTCGGCCTCCAGGCCAATCTGCCCGCTTCGCTGGTCACGGGAGGATGCCGAGTTCCCCGCCAGTTGCAGATGGGACCCGAGCCAGTGCCGGTGAACGTGCTGGAAGCGCACCGTAGGTGCCTTCGGGCTGTCGGCCGACGCCGTATTACCACCTTCGACCGGAGCAACGTCGGCCAGCCCCGCCGGACGGCTCCAGCGCCCGAAGGTGTACGACGGCAGGGCATCCGAAGCGACCAGCGCCGTGCCGCGACTGGAAAAATGAGCCGTTGCGGACGGGCCGGACCGGGCGATATCCTTGCGCGTTTCCCCCATGGCGGCATTGCGAAAACGCAGCGTCAGCACATGATCGACAATGGGGCGTTCCGGCAGCCAGGCGATGGTATCCTGCTCGCCCTCTTCCTCCAGTACGCGGTTGATGCGACTGGCCAGACCGTTGAGCCGTTCCGGATCCAGGCACTGACGCGTTTCCGGTTGCACCAGGGCCTGAACCCGTGTGACGACGCGACTCGAGAGGAGTCTCAGGCCCGGCATGCGCACGGAGTCGATCGGCACACAACGGCCTGAAGGCCAGTCGGTCTGCAGTTGGGCGCGATCCGGTCGTGTGGCAGCGTGGGGGGCGGGCGTCAGCCAGCCGCTCACCGGCTGCTGATTGGAAAAGCTGGCATCCAAGGCGCTGGACAGCCGCGTGGCATTGTCTGTCGACGGCGAGGCAAAGCGCACGACAGCACCGCTTGGGGCGCTGATCAGGCAGCCGACAAAAACCATGAGTGCCACAAATTTCAAAGCGAGCGTCTCCATCGGACACAAGCAGTGCGTCCGACTCTTCGGTCAGTGGAATTAAAGGAATCGTTGTACCGAAAATCCCAGACGACACACTTGGGATGGTCTTGCGAATTCGCTGTCATTCAGAGCCCGGAACGGAGTCCGAATGGTATTTGCCTGGGCGACACCGCAAGCACGGTAAGCATTATTGGCAGTTCCGACTATAAGGAAGGTGACTGTGACATACCAGACCTTATTATCAAAAATTTACAAATTTAATTTTTAACGTAAAACAACAGGTTGTAACAATATTTGTATGTAGTTTCTGGAGATAGATTAAACGCCGTTAACCTTCCCGGACCTCCCTCCAGGAACGCAGCCACCGTCGCCGCAGATCACGTATTTTTCCTTTTTATTCAATCGATTCCGATAGAAACGCACAGAACCGCCCTCGTCTCCGACCGAACAACGACGATTCTCTCGCCCACGCACCAATCCGGTGCGCTCACCCATCAACTCCATGTGTCGCCAAACAGGCCGGGTTTTCGGCGAGAACCAATCGAAGCGGCGTTTATGTCCCCTGCGGCACGCTCAGCGAAATGACGCTTGCCCGGGGCCCGGAATGCGTCCGATACTGAACTGCCCCCTCCCGGCGGGCGAGCGGTATCCGGTGAGCCATGCCCGAATTACGCCAAAGTGACGAAGTGGTAAGCGGCCATGTCTCCATTTGTCACATCAACTTGGTTACACTTGGCAAACTTTGTGCAAAACCTGAAATGTTCCGGAGACCTTTCCCCGGACGGGCCCTCGCCCGGTCATGGACAGGTTTGAATGAACCGCTACTAAGGACGATTCATATGATCAGGAAGTGCCTATTCCCCGTTGCCGGTTACGGTACCCGCTTTCTTCCCGCCACCAAGGCCATGCCCAAGGAAATCCTGCCCATCGTAAACAAGCCGCTGGTGCAGTACGGCGTGGAAGAGGCTGCCGAGGCCGGCATCCATGAGTTCGGCTTCGTAACCGGCCGCGGCAAGCGCGCCATCGAAGATCACTTCGACATCAGCTATGAGCTCGAGCACCAGATCGCCGGTTCAGGCAAGGAAAACCTGCTCACGTCGATCCGTGAACTGATCGACAACAGTTCGTTTTCGTTTACCCGTCAGAATGAAATGAAAGGCCTGGGCCACGCGATCTGGACCGGTCGCAACCTGATGGGCGACAACCCGTTCGCCGTCGTCCTGGCGGACGATTTCTGCGTAGCCGAACCGGGCGATATCGGCGTGCTGGCGCAAATGGCTGAGCTCTACAAGCAGTTCCGCTGCTCCATCGTCGCCATTGAGGAAGTGCCGGAAGACGAGACCCACAAATACGGCGTCATCGCCGGGGAACCGATGAAGGATGGCCTCTACCGCATTACCGACATGGTGGAGAAGCCGGCGCCGGAAGACGCGCCGTCCAACCTGGCCATTATCGGCCGCTATATCCTGACGCCGGACATCTTCGAGATCATCGAGAACACCGAGCCCGGCAAGAACGGCGAAGTACAGATTACCGACGCCCTGCTCCACCAGGCACAGAAAGGTTGCGTGCTGGCCTACAAGTTCCGTGGCCGTCGCTTTGACTGCGGTAGCGTGGATGGCTTCGTCGACGCCACCAACTACGTGTACAACAACATCTACAAGAACGGCCGGTGATCCCCCGCCGTGATTCAGCCGAGCAGCTGAATCAGCATGCGCCGGTTCTCCGCGGTGGTATTGCGGAACCGGCGCAGCATTTCCATTTCCTCTTCGGTGGGCTTGAGTCGCTCGATTTCCCGTTCCAGTTCCTCGAGTACACGCCCCAGATCGGCCTGTGAATCAAACGCCAGACCCGGCAGTTCCAGTTGCCCCGCATCCGGTGCGTCCTCAAAATCCAGCAGGGCTTCCAGCGGTGTCTCCGTCTTGAGGCAGAGATCCATCAACTCGTCGATATCCGGATAGGTGCGGGTCTTTGGGTTCTCGCTTTCCCATCCGGCAACCCGCCGCTCATCGGCATCGCACAGACGGGCGATATCCGCGACCGACAGCTGTCTGGACTCCCGCAATACCCGCAGGCGTCGATGAAAGGACTTCATGTACCGCATCACCGGTCTCTCCCCTCTGACTCATCGTCCGGCCAGCGCGGGTCGCGTCCCGCGTCAACGGCCTGTATACCCTCAACCTGTTCAGCCGTGCCCTGCAACTCAACCATCCAGTCCCGCTCAGCGGCAAAGCCGGTTTCCAGCGGGCGCATCCGTGCGTGCTCAATCAGCTGCTTGGTCGCCCGAATCGCGTGCGGTCCCTGATGGAAAGAGCGTTGCACCCAACCAGCCGCCATGTCACCCGCCAGCCCGGGATCGCTTATGGCATCGACCAGGCCGATCGCGAGGGCCGTTTCGGCGTCGACCGACTCGCCGCACAGCAAAAGGCGCTTGGCCCACACCTCCCCGACCAGTCTGGGCAGCAGTTGACTGCCACCGCCAACCGGCACCAGTCCGTAGCGCGCTGGCACCATGGACAGCCGCACCGTCGGCTCGGCGATTCTGAAGTCACAGCATAGCGCACATTCCAGCCCGGCGTCCGCGGCATCGCCGGTCAATGCGGCGGCGGATACGCCCGGGAAACGGCGCAGTGCATTGAATGCCAGACCGAACTCACGATTGACGCCGGCACCGGCGGCCTTGCTGCCCTCATGGAACAGGGAAAGATCCACCCCGCGGGAAAAGGGCTGACCGGGCTGGCCCTCTATGACAAGCCCCCGGACGTCCCGGCGCAAGCCGAGGGCCTGCATATCCCGATAGAACGCGTCGAGGCTGGCATCGTTCCAAAAGGCCTTCGACGTCTGGGGCAGCCGCATGCGCGCCAGCCCGCTCTCCAGGCTCAGGTCTGTCAGGAAGGAATCGGACAAGGGCTACTCCTGGCGGAACATTCAATGGGAGACAAACGCCCATTACACCTTATGGACTCACTCCCACGCAATTGCCGGTCGCTATGAAAACGGTCCTAAATCAATCGGTTCAATACGCTGCCGCGCAGGCTTACGAATGGCTCCCGGGGCACTATACTGCCTGTATCGCACTGCTCTAGGAGTCGACCGTCATGGCTTATTCTCCCCTGGACTGGCAGGCCCTTACCACTGTCGAACTGAAAGACCACATCAGCGATTCCGCCATCGCGGTATTGCCGGTGGCAGCCATTGAACAGCATGGCCCCCACCTGCCGCTGGCCACTGACCGGATCATCGGTGAGGGAATCCTGCAAGCCGCCGTCGAACGCTTCGACGACGCCCGGCTCCTGGTGCTGCCCACGCTGCCCATCGGCCTCAGCCTCGAACATAGCGGGTTCCCGGGCACCCTGTCGCTGCGTCCGGATACCGCCATCGATGTACTGGTGGACATCGGCCAGTCCATTGCCAGCGCCGGGATTCACCGACTGGTGATCTTCAACAGCCACGGCGGGAACCGCCAGATCATCGACCTGGCGGCGTTGCAACTGCGCCAGCGGTTCCGGATGCTGGTGGTCAAGGCCAACTACTTTCGTTATCAGATCCCGCAGGAACTGGTTGACGCGGAAGAGCTCTCCCGCGGGCTGCACGGTGGCGAGCTGGAGACTGCCATGATGCTGCACCTGGCCCCCGACCAGGTTCGACAGGACCTGATCGAGCATTTCCAGTCACTGGAGGAAACGGTCATGGCCGACAACCGACACCTGAAACCGGAAGGGGAAGCCGCATTCGCCTGGATGGGCCAGGACCTGAACCCCGCCGGTGTGGTTGGCCGGGCCAGCCGGGCCACCGCCGGTCAGGGTGCCCAGTTGGTGGCTCACTTTGCCGGAGCCCTGGCAGAAACCTTCAGGGAAACGGCCCGCTTCAACCTTCGACTGCTGCGCTGACCTGGAATCCGGTCATCAACGGCGCCGTAAGGCATCCGGGCAGATCCCATTCCTTATATCAAAAGGCCCCTCAACGCCATGGCAGGACGACCGCTGCACGCCACAGAGGCATGGCACCTGATCCGACAGCTGGCGCGATCGGACATGATCGGCCCCTACCCGGCCGATTCACCGGACGGCGCTGCGCTCACCCTGCTTGGTGACGGCTCCTGGCATCTCCACCGGGATCCGGCCGATGCCGTGGTGGCGGATCTGCTGGCCTGCTTCCTGCCACTGTGCCATCCGGCACTCGCTCCCCTGGTGTATGCCCAGGTCGGGCAGAGCCTGGATGGCCGCATCGCCACGGTCACCGGTGCGTCCCACTACATCAACGGCTGCGATGGGCTCGATCACCTGCACCGCCTGAGGGCGATTGCCGATGTCGTCGTGGTCGGTGCCGGCACGGCGGATTCCGACAACCCGCAACTGACAGTGCGGCGGGTGGATGGTGACAACCCGGATCGGGCCATCATCGATCCGCGCCGACGGGTGTCGCCGGATCAGGTCGTGTTCGACCAGTCCGCCGCCCCCACCTTTCGCCTGGTGCATGATGCGCCCTGCCGGGCCGATGAGATCCAGGTGACGTGCGAATCTGCCACGGTAACGCCGGCCGATATCATCCGCTGCCTGCAAGCCAGGGGCTACCGGCGGATCTTTATTGAAGGGGGTGGTCAGACGGTATCGCGTTTCCTCCACGCCGGCTGCCTGGATCACCTCCACCTGATTGTGGCGCCGATGATCATCGGCAGCGGCATTCCCGCCCTGCAGCTCCCCGAAATAGACGAGCTCGATGGTGCGCTGCGGCCGGAGACCGTGCCGTTCAGGCTGGGCAGCGACTACCTGTTCGACATGAGGTTCCGGCCACCGCCCGCCTGAACGGCCGCAGGAAGACGGCGCCCGGCCGGGTCACCAGCGGATACCTGCCGCGGGGTACGGCACATCCGGCAAGGCCAGCAGATCCTGGTGACTCACGCGGATCCGGCTTTCTCCCCGCTGGACCAGGGCCAGCCGCGCGTCCAGCCAGCGGGCAATCCGTCCGGCGGATGCCGGCCGCCATTCCGTGACCGCCCGGGCCCAGCCGGTCAGCAATTTTTCCTGCAATTCCCCTTGGGACGCGCCCAGCGACCAGGTCGCCGGTTCGTGGAAGACGCGATAACCCGCCCGCCGGAACATCGCCTCACAGGCGGACCAGGCACCCGGTCCCAGTGCCGGACCGCTCCCCTTGTCCTGTTGCTGATGGGCGTTCACGGACCGGTTGATCCAGCCGTCATCCGCCAGGCGTGGCATCAGTTCGATCTCGCCGCTGTAGGAGAGCGTCATCAGACAGGCGGCCCGGCGCTGAACTGTGCACCGAACCAGTTGTTCCAGCCACGGCGCCGACATCAGGTCCAGCAAGGCCGATGCCGTGACCAGTGCCGCTCCATCGGGCACCAGTGCCTCCAGCGCCTTCACCAGATCGCCCTGCTGTGGGAGCAAACCGACTACTCCGGCTAGCGAGCGGCAGCGTTCGCTGGCCTCTTCGAGGAGCCCGGCATCATGATCCAGCAGATGCCAGTACTGTCCCGCCGGCAGTCTCGAGGCCAGGTAGCGGACGTTCGATCCGCTGCCGCATCCCAGGTCGCACAGGCGATAGGGCCCGACGACGCCTTCCGCCAGCCAGTCCGACAGGCGGTCAGTCAGTCCCTGGCTGCGCGCCGCATGATCGGCTGTCTCGCGGCTGGCCAGCCAGTCCCGCTCGAAAACCGTAGAGGGATGGGGCATGGCCTACTCCGGGTGCATATGCGGTGGCTGCTCCAGCAGGTTTGCAACGGCCGACCGGAACGTCGCGGCGGCGTCGTCCCATGACGGCAGCGCCCGTCTCTCGGAAGCGGCACCGGCCAGGAGTTGCTGGAGGCGTCCCGGCATCGTCATCAGTTGTCGGAGCGCGGCGGTCAGTGCGACCACATCCCCGGGAGTGACCTTGATCGCGGCATCGCTGGACGCCGTATGGGCCAGTGCACCGCCGGTGGTCGTGATGACCGGCAGGCCATAGGCCATTGCTTCGGTGATAACCATGCCGTACCCCTCGTACCAGGAGGGCAGCACGAAGATGTCCGCGGAGCGATAGGCCCGGTCGAGGCCGCTGTCGTCCAGTTCGCCAACGCAGTGCACCCGATCCTCCAGGCCGGCCTCCTGGATCTGACGATACAGTGTCTCGACATAACTCGGGTGCCGGTCCAGCGATCCGGCCAGGGAACACTGCCAGTCCAGATCCGCGCATTGCGCCAAAGCGCGGACCAGCAGGTCCTGCCCCTTACGCGGGCCGAGCGTTGCCACACACAGGAGTCGGAACGGATCACCGGCCGCCAGCGGGCTTTCCGGGGCCACTGTCGCCGGCACCGTCACGCCGGGAATCACCACCTCGATCCGGGAGGCCCGCACGTCATAGGCTTCAAGGCGCCCGGCCGTGTAGGGACTGGTGACAATCACGCGCCCAACGGCGGCCAGGGCGGCCTTTTCGGTCTGGAAGTAGTGGCGCTGTTCCGCCTCATCCAGGCCCGTCTCGTCCGCCAGCGGATGGTGCACCAGGGCCATCACCTCGAGACGGTCCAGGTGGCGCTGCGCCAGCGGCGGAAGACCGCACAGGGCCAGTCCGTCGATGACGACCCGGGCGCCGTCGGCAAGCGCGTCCAGCGTCTCGTCCATCGCGTGGCGGGCAGCGGCGTCGCCCTCCGGGAAGGCGCCGTCCAGGCCGATCAGCTGTACCGTGAGTCCGCGGCGGCGCAGACCGTCCACAATGCTGCGCACGTAGCCGTAGCCTCCGGTGCACTGGTCCGGATCGCCGGCGACGAGAAACGTCATGTCGGATGATTCAGAGGTCCTGTTCATAGGTGGCCCAGGCCACATGCGATTCTCCCATGGTCACTTTCAGTCGTTTGAGTCCCAGGGCCTCCTGGCCCAGCGCACCGGAGCGGATTCGCTCCATCATGCGCCGGCAGACAACCCGGGCCATGAATTCGGTGGTGGTATTGTGCCCGCGGAATTCATCATGCTCATCCAGGTTGCTCAGATTTAATTGGCTCACCAGCGCACGCAACTGCTCGCCGGCCAGTCCGATATCCACCACCAGGTCATCGGCGTCGAGCTCGTCCCGATAGAACGTGACATCCACAACGTAAGTCGCCCCGTGCAGGGCCTGGGCCGGTCCGAAGCGGGGCGAGTTGAAACTGTGGGCGATCATCATGTGATCACGTACAGTCAGACTGAACATAAGGCAGGTTCCTTCCACTGGTCGGGGACGCCGTCAACGAAGCGCCCCGCGGTTTCAATAGTTCACCCTATGGCACAGGACGCCGCTGTCCGGGGCCGTGACTGTGGCCATCGCCTTCGGTAATTCAGTGAAGTCGCCGTTGGCGTTGATCAGGACATCGAGTTCCGGTGCCTGTAGCAGGGTCAGCGCCAAAGCCATGCGGTCACGGTGGCTCCAGCGGGGTGCCTGTGCCGGCGCAATCCTCCCGACCTGGCTGGCGATCAGTGACAGCCGGCGGGAATGGAAGGCACCGCCCAGGTTCAACGGCACGGGGCGGTCACCGTACCAGCTCATTTCCACGATGCGTCCTTCCACCCCGGCCATCGCCAGTGCGGTATCCAGTCCCTCCGGATGGCCACTGGCGTGGATCACCAGGTCGTGGTCGTCGCGACCATCGCTCTCCGCCCGCCAGCGCACGCCCAGTCGTTCCAGGACCGCAGCTTTGCCGGGATCCGGATCGACAGCCTGGACGCGGGTCCCGGGAATGCGACTGAGCAACCAGGCAACCAGGCAACCCACGACGCCACAACCAATCACCACCGCCCGGTCCCCCACTCGCGGCGTGGCATCCCATAGCGCGTTCACGGCGGTTTCCAGGTTCGCCGCCAGGATCGCCCGTTCAGGCGGCACGGTGTCCGGTAACGGGACGACTGCGGCCTCCGGAATACGAAAGCAGGTTTGATGCGGGAACAGGGAAAACACCAGGCGGTTCCTCAACGAGACCGGTCCTTCCAGGACCCGCCCGACATTGGCGTACCCGTATTTCACCGGGTAAGGGAACTCGCCCTCCTGGAATGGACACCGCATCCGCTCGTATTCGGTTTCGGGAACCCGGCCGTTGAAGACCAGACTTTCGGTACCCCGACTGATGCCGCTGTATAACGTCTCGACAATCACATCGCCGGTTTCGGAGAGTTGCTGGCGCGACACCTGCACGGGCCGCAGTTCACCCTTGCGGTATCCCGTCACCCAGAAGGCCCTGCCCTGGTAATCCGGCCGCGTTCCCGATCCTGGCATATGCTGCGTCCTGTGCCTTTAATGAATGAGTTGCTGGCTGTCGACGGATCGCTTCGGGCCCCTGGAGCCCCCGACATCAATCCACCCCATCCATAAAGGCGTAAACTGTGTTGAGATGCAAGGCGTGGGCACCATCCTCCTCCCCGAACGAGGGCTCCGACATGTCCCATCAGCTTGCCGCCCGATTCCGCTGGCGCGTCACCACGGAGCTGGTGGTGGCCCTGTTCATCGTTATCCTGGTGGCCGGGCTGCTGACCGGCACGCTCGGACTGCCGGTCGCCTATCTCCCGACCGCAAGCCTCACCGGCACCGCGTTCGTCCTGATCGTGGGCATCTGCTGGTTCCGGGCGCCCGACGCTCAGCGCCCGCCGGATCATCACACCCTGGGCGCCGCCAATCGGGTGACGCTCATCCGGGGCACCCTGGTCTGCATCGCCGCAGCGTTCGTGCCGTTTTCCCATTACGCCGCCCAGCACGCCTGGGTCATTGCCTGGATCAGCCTGATCGCATTGATCATGGACGGCATCGACGGCGCCACCGCCCGACGCACCCAAAGCTCGTCCGCGTTCGGAGCCCGGTTCGACATGGAACTGGACGCCGCGTTGATGCTGGTGCTCTGCGCGCTGCTGGTGACCCAGGGCAAGGTGGGCGCCTGGGCCCTGGCCATCGGCCTGATGCGCTACCTGTTCGTCGTCGCTGGCTGGCTGTTACCCAGGCTGAAGGCGCCTCTGCCGGCCAGTCGCCTGCGCAAGACGGTCTGTGTCTGGCAACTGGTGACCCTCATGGTCTGCCTGCTGCCCTGGATCTCCGGAGCCCTGGCATCCGCCTTTCTGGGCATCGCCCTGGCCCTGCTGGTCTATTCTTTCGGCAGGGACAGCCTCTGGCTGCTGACCCGGCGCCACAGCAAGGAGATAGCCCAATGAACACCCTCAGGACAACGGTCACAGCCCTTCTTTTCAGCGCGCTTTGCAGCCCCGTCGCAATGGCCGAACCGATCGAGTACAAGATCGACCCCGATCACTTCTCGGTGCTGTTCGCCGTCAACCATCTCGGATTCGACGAGGTACTGGGGCTCTTCCGGAAGGCGAAGGGCCGGTTTACCTACGACCGGGAAGCCGGTGAGCTGACGGAGGGCCAGGTGATCATCCAGAGCAAGAGCGTCTTTACCAACCACAAGGAACGCGACGAGCACCTGTGCAAGGCCGATTTCCTGGATTGCCGGAAGTACCCGAACATTACCTTCGTGGTCACCGGCTTCGAGAAGCAAAGCGCGAATGCGGGCGTCCTGCATGGCAAGCTGACGCTGCTCGGCCAGACCCGTCCCGTTGCCCTGGACCTGACCCTCAACAAGTCAGGCGTGTATCCGTTTGGCCACGAGAAGTTCACGCTGGGATTCTCGGCGTCGACCACGTTGCGGCGTAGCGAATGGGGCATGGATTATGGTCTGGACCCGATGATGGTCGGCGATGACGTCAAGCTACGCTTCGAGTTCGAAGCCTATGACGACAGCGGTTGGTTCTAGGCCCCTTCCCGCCAGGGAGCCTCTGGATGACCGAGCGACCTCCTGGCGACCGCGTGTCGTGTGAGATGGTGTCAGTTGGCGTGATACACTGCACCTCCTTTCGATCACCGACGCCCATGCTCCGTTGAATGAACCTTACCGACGCCAGAAAGGCCGATCTCCTGCTTGTCGTGGTCACACTGCTCGCCGGGATCGGCTGGATTTTCTCGAAAGAGGCGGTGCTGCTCATGCCGCCCCTGCTCTTCATGGCCTGCCGCTTCTTGCTGGCCGGCGCCATCCTGTGCATTGCCGGCCACCGGCAAATCGCCCGGCTGGCGCGGAATCAACTCCGGCGGGCGGCCGGTGTCGGACTGGTCTTCGGCGTGGCCATGAGTTTCTGGATCAGCGGCCTGTTCCTGACGGAGAACGTGGGTGAAGGCGCTTTTCTGACCAGTCTCGGCGTTGTCTTTGTACCGGTCATCGCCCGGATTGTTTTCAGCGAGGCCCAGCCCATGTCGACCTGGGTTGCCCTGCCCGTCGCCATATCGGGCCTGGCGCTGCTCTCGCTCCGCAACGGTTTCAGGCCCGAACCCGGCCAGGTGCTTTTTGTGCTGGCCGCCCTGATCTTCGCGTTCTATTTCACCCTCAATACCCGCGCGGCCAACACGCGCATCATCCAGCGCCGCAGTGGTGTTGAACAACGCAAGGAGCGCGTCCCGGCGCTCGCCCTGACCGCCATTGCCCTGGTGACCGTGGGGCTGGTCACCCTGGCCCTTTCGACGTTGCGGGAATCCTGGCAACCAACGATCGACCATTTCAACCCAATGATCCTGGTTTGGGTGAGCCTATCGGCCATCCTGGGCACGGCGGGACGCTTCTTCGTGCAGACTTATGCCCAGAGCCTGTCGATCAACAGCCATGGCGTCGTGATCATGGTGCTGGAACCCGTCTGGGTCGCCATCTTTGCGGCGGGCTGGTTCGGCGAGGTTATGTCCGGTATGCAGGCGGCCGGCTGTTCACTGATTTTCGGGGCGTTGCTGATCAATCGGTGGAGTTCCGTACGCAAGCTGTTGCTGAGACGGTAGCGCGCCTCCGGCAATTCAAGGTCCGGTTGGCGGCTCATACCCCGATCACGACGGTATGCTCGTCACCATCATCCTGCAGCGCAAAGCAACAGGGCCCATCGAGCGCGGTCGAGTCGGCGGACAGGCGCTGTACGGTAATATGGTAGACGCTCCGGCCGAAGACATAGCGCAGGGTGTAACCCGGCCAGTGTGGCGGCAGGCACGGCGACACCTCCAGATGGTTTCCCCTTTTGCGGATGCCGAGGATGCCCTCGAGGATAAAGCGGTACAACCAGCCCGCCGAGCCGGTATACCAGGTCCAGCCACCCCGGCCGACATGGGGCGGTTCGCCATAGATATCGGCGGCCAGCACGTAGGGCTCCACCTGGTATTGCGCGATCCGCCCGGGAGAATCCCCATGCTTGACCGGGTTCAGGCAATCCAGCACGACGCTCGCACGCTCGGCGTCTCCCAGGGCAGCGAACGCCAGCCCTGCCCAGCAGGCCGCGTGGGTGTACTGCCCGCCATTTTCACGGACGCCTGGGGGGTAGGCGGCAATGTAACCCGGATCGGGCTGCCCCTGTCCGCGGCCGGTAAATGGCGGTGTGAACAGCAACACTTGCCCCGGGTCCGGCCTGACCAGTCGCTCCCAAACCGCTTCCATGGCCTTGTGGGTTCGTTCCGGTTCGGCCGCACCGGATAGCACGGCCCAGGACTGCGGGATGGAATCGATTTCGCAGGCGTTCTGCCCCGCCGAGCCCAGGGGGGTCTGGTCGTCATAGTAGGCCCGGCGATACCAGTTCCCGTCCCAGGCGTGGTGCTGGAGCGCATCGGACAGATCGAGCGCGCGCTTCCTGAATGTTTCCGCCGTTGCGTCGTCCCCCCGTCCGATACAGACATTGGCAAAGCGCCGCAGTGTCTGGATCAGGAACCAGCCCATCCACACGCTCTCGCCCCGCCCTTCCCAGCCAACGCGATTCATGCCGTCATTCCAGTCGCCTCCGCCAATCAGCGGCAACCCATGAGTCCCCAGTCGGTCAGCCCGTTCCAGTACCCGGAGACAGTGATCGTAAACCGGGCTGGTATCTGTCGACGTCCCGAACTGCCCGTAGTGTTCCGCCTGGTTGTCCTCCAGCGGTTCCCCGATGAGCCAGGGCACCGGTTCATCCAGAACGCCAATGTCACCGGTGACCTCCAGGTATTCGCTCACGACCAGCGGCAGCCAGACCAGGTCGTCGGAAATACGCGTCCGCACACCGCGGGCATTTGGCGGATGCCACCAGTGCAGCACATCGCCCTCGGGAAACTGGCGTGCCGCTGCAGCCAGGATCTGGGCACGGCACACGTCCGGGCGGGTGTGCAACATGGCCAGGCTATCCTGCAGTTGATCGCGGAAACCATACGCGCCACTGGATTGGTACAGGGCGCTACGGCCCTGGATACGGCAACCCAGCGTCTGGTAAAGCAGCCAGCGGTTGAAGATGAACGCCACGCTGTCGTCCGGGCAGGACAGCGTCAGCGCGCCCAGCACGGCGTCCCAGTAGTCCCGGGTGGCTTCCCGGGCCTGGGCCACCGCGTCGGGTTGCCGGTATCGGTCGATCAGGGCCACGGCCTCGTCAAACGTGGCTTGGGCGCCGACGAAGAACGTGACGGTTTGCTCACCCTGGTCAGCCGTGGGTAGATCCACATGCACCTGAAGCGCAGCACACGGGTCCCGACCCGGTTCAACACGATTGGTCAGACCCACTCTCTTCAGCGCAGCGGGGTTCTCAAGGCCACCCTGGCGCCCCAGGAATTCGAGGCGGTCCGTCGTATAGCCGTGAACGTGACTGTCGGTTGCCAGGAAGGCGATCTGCTTAGGCCAGTCGGGGTTATAGGGATTGGCCGCAATCAAGGCACCCTGCTCGGCCAGGAAAGCCGGTTGGATGTATGGACTGGTGTCCTCCCGCCGGGTGCCGAGCACCCATTCGGCATAGTAGGTGAGTGTCAGACGACGAACGCGGTCCGAGTGGTTTCGCAACCTCAGTTGGACGACTTTGATGGCATCGGACGGCGGCACAAAGACCGTCATCCGGCTTTCAATGTCGTGGCGACTGTGTTCGAAAACCGTGTATCCGGCGCCATGGCGGATTCGGTAGGTCGACTCGTGGGCCACGGGGTTCGGTGTGGCGGCCCAGAGGGCCCCGGTCTCCTCATCCCGCAGGTACAGACATTCCCCCGGCTCATCCAGGGTCGGATCGTTTCGCCAGGGGGTCAGTCGGTTCTCGCCACTGTTCTGATACCAGCTGAATCCCCCGCCGGATTCCGAAAGGACCGTACCGAAGTCCGGGTTGGCCAGGACATTGATCCACGGAGCCGGTGTCGGCTGGCGATGACTGACGGTGATGACATATTCACGGCCATCCGCGGTAAAGCCGCCATGACCATTGTCGCAACTCAGGGCATCATGCGGTGGCAGTGCTGCCGGCGTTGCCGGCGGCGTGGCATCGTGGGGCCGCACCCGCAACCGGGGTAACGGCGACTCTGCGCGCTCCAGCTTGCTCAGGGCTTCGGACAGGGACGCCGCCGAGGCATCCAGCACCACTTTCGCGGCTGTTTGCAAAAGCACGACCTCTTCCTTGCTCAAGGATTCGGAGGTGAGCGGAAAAATGCCGCCACGACGGCCGACAAACGGTTCGGCATTGTGCTGGGCGAGTAACCGCCGCACGGTGTCCTGCGTGGTACCCTCGTATCCCGTATCGCCGGTGTTCAGAAGGATCAGGTCTACGCTGAAGTTGCGCTTGCGCCAGTGCGCATGGATTTTCAGCAGCAGGTGGGCCGTTTCAATGTCCGCCTCGCGGCCGATGCGCACCAGGACGATGGGAAAGTCCCCGGAAATCCCGACGCCCCACAAGTTGGCCTGCTGCATGCGATTGGCCGACAGTATCGGCACTGGCGCCCGCAGTTGCGGCGGACTGTATAGCAGCGCCGAGGCCAGGGAAGTCATGGTCCGGAACTCATCGCTGCTCAGTTTGCTGCGCCAGAGTTCCCGGCTTGCCTGGGCCTGCCCTTCCTCAAAGGTGCGCTGCACGCGAGGCCAGAAAGCAAACCGGGCCGCCGTTGCCAGGACCTCTTCACGGCTTTCCCCGACAATACGCAGGAAAGCGAACTGGACGGACGCCGTGGGATTGATCTTGAGGGTCTTCTGCAGGACGGCCACGGGGTCAAGCGTGTAGCCGAGCGAGCCGGTGAGGGCCTGGCCCGTCTCCAGCGCCTTGGGATGCGCAATGGAACCGCCCCGCCCCAGGAATGCGGAGCGGTCGGTCTCTATCGCATCCGGTGTCAGCACACCGGAGAGTCCCATCATCAACTCACCCACGACGGGGGGCTGGTCTTCCGGATCCCGGGGGCGACGTTCAAACACCAGCAATCCCCGGGATTCCACGAATTCCGAATGCACAAACAGGTTGCCAAAGGCGGGATGCTGGCTATCGCCACGAGGATCGGCCAGCACCATCTCGGCATAACTGGTGAATCTCAGGCGGCGCGGCATGTCGCCGTGATTGGTGATGGTGACGCGCCTCAACTCAACGTCATGCCAGGGAGACACGGTGATTTCCAGCGTCTGGATGAGGCTGGTGTCGTGACGCTGAAACTCGGCGCAATGACTGTGGAATCGCACGTGTTCGCGAATGCCCCGCCCCTTCAGAGGCGCCCTGGGAATCGACCAGATATCGCGTCGGCCCAGGTCCTGCACGTAAAGCCAGTTTCCCCATGACTCAAGGGTACCGTCCGGCCGCCAGCGGGTGATGGCATCCGACTTCCACCGGGTCGCACCGGCCCCCCAGCTCGAAACGAGCACACCCAGCCGGCCATTCGACAGCAGGTGAACCCGGGGCATCGGGCTGTCAGGCGAAATCTGCCAGGGGGCGATGTGCGGTGTTTCCGAGGCATCCGATTCCCTCTCTTCTTCCCCGCCGTGGGCCGGGTATTCAACGTCCACATCCAGCGCGACGCGCTCCTGCAACAACAGCTCCGACGCTTCCACCCTGGGATCTTCCGAAAATCGCGAGACTGCATTCTCGGGACTCAGCGAGATGCCCAGACTGATCAGCGACATCCCATGGTGATGGGCCATGTAGCTGCGCACGATGCTGTATGTTTGACCGACTTCCATCCTGCGCTCGGTGTAGTCCAGCGCCTCGAAGAAGCCATACCGGCCCAGCATGCCCAGTCGCTCAAGGTGCCGAAGATTGTCGAAGGCCGCCTGCGGGCGCCACAACAGGGCCAGGAAGGTGGCATAGGGTGCGATGACCCAGTCCTTGGCGCCCTTATGGCTGCGAAGCGACAGGTGGGGGGCTCCAAAAGCGTGGTAGGCATAGTTCTGGGCACCATCAAGGAGATAGTAACCGGATTCGGAGATCCCCCAGGGCAACCCCCGATTCGCGGCATACTGGATCTGATGATCGATGGCTGCGCGGGCACTCATGCCAAGCAATGTGGTCGCCGGTTCGCGCATGAGCAGTTGTGGCATGAGGTACTCAAACATCGTCCCGCTCCACGACAGCAACAGGGGATGGCCGTGGTCGCGGGTCATTGGGCGCCCCAGATGGACCCAATGGCGGGCGGAAATGTCGCCTTTGGCAATACCGAGGAAACTGGCAAGCCGGGCTTCGGAGGCCAGAAGATCGTAGGCGTTGTCGTCGAGCCTGCCCTCGTCGACGTTGTAGCCAATGCGGAAAACCTCGGCCTCGCGATCGTAGAGAAAGGCCAGATCAGTCTCTTCAAACCAGCTCTCGCAGGTATCGGCGAGCTGCTTTGCGGTTGTCAGCAGCAACGTAGCTGCCCGCGAGGCTTTACCGACTGCCATAGACAGGGAGGCAAGCCACTGTTGCAGGCGGTCAGGCACAGCGCCGCCGTCTCCGGTTGCCATAAGCTGCTCGATGAGCGGTGCCAGACGCGACTCCAGCGTGGTCAGCTCCAGGTATGTCGGGACATGTACAAGCTCCTTCTCCAAAGCCAGCCAGGCCTCATATTGCCGGGGAGGCAGATCGCCGGGATGGATAGTCGGCCAGGTGTCGAACATCGACCACCAGGACAGGAACTGATCACGCCCCTGGTACATCCGCTCAATGTGATGACGCGACCGTTCCAGCCAGATCCGCATGTCGGCCAGGACATCAGCCGGCAGCGGAGATGGTTCTCGAATAACCTCCTGGACCGCCTGGTCCAGTTCCCGTTTCAGGCGATTGGCAATCTCGTCCAGCAGACCGGGCCACTGCCGGGGGCTTGAGCGGGCATCCATGACCTGCCGGCGGATCGCCATCAGTTGCTGGCCCAACCGGCGCCTGGGCGTGGTCTTGGGATAATCCCCCAGGGAGTCTTCCAGCACGCCCATGGTATCGAGCAACCCCTCGAACTGACCGAATCGCCAGACCGCATCCGCTTCAAGGCCGAGCAGCCCCTGCTTCAGCGCCAGCAAAGATCCAAGGAGGTTGCCGCTGTCCACCGTGGATACGTACGCCGGTGGCAGGGTCGTCAGTTGATGGGTATCGCACCAGTTGTGGATGTGGCCCCGGAAACGCGGCAGGCGCGCCATCGACCGCAGCGTGTTGCGCGAGCGGATGACCAGTTCCTGCGCATCCACATAGCCCATGTCGTAGGCGGTCAGGTTGCTCACGAGCAGCAAACCGATATTGGTGGGCGAGGTCCGGTGAGCGACCACGCCCTTGGGGTCCTCCTGGAAGTGATCCGGAGGCAGCCAATGATCTTCCGGTCCGACAAACCGCTCAAAGAAATACCAGGTTCGCCGGGCCAGCCGCCTGAGATGCGTCCGATCCTCGGCACGAATCCTCTCGATCGGCAGCTTCCGGTCCCGTCGGGCGAGAAAGGCCAACTGTGGCGAGACCAGCCAGAGCAACAGGACCGGGGCGGCATAGATCAGGGTGACCGGCGTCGAGACAAGCAACAGGCAAGTCACGATGGTTGCGCCGACGGGTCCGACCCACATGGCGCGCCAGTAGCGCCACGGAGTGGCGTTATCGGACCGCCCGGCTTCCAGCGCCGCCGGTGCCCACTCCAGCATGCGGCGGTGACTGATCTGGCTCCGGTATATGGAGCGGATCACCGCATCCAGCGTGAGATACGCTTCCTGGGGAAGGAAGGCAATAACCAGCACCCACCGTTTCAGGTCCCCTTTCAGGTTGCGGACCTGCTGGGCCGCCCGCCGCCTGCGAACCGTGGCATGGGCCAGCCCGACAAACCCCGTCAGACTCGGGACCAGCAGGGTCAACACGGCCAGGGCCGTCCAGTGGAGCGGCGAACCGGGAAGCGCAAACCAACCCAACAGCAGCAGAAGCAGGAGCCATGGGGCCTGGAGGCTACGCAGCAGGTTGTGGACAAGCTGCCAGCGATGCAATCCCGTTAACTTGTTGGGTCTGCGTTCGCCGGATTCCGTCGGTACGCTCGGCCATAACCAGGGCAGTAACTGCCAGTCGCCCCGTATCCAGCGATGAAGTCGCCGCCCGAAACACAGGTAATCGGGTGGATACTCCTCGTACATGACGACATCGCTGACCAGCGCGGTACGCCCATGGATACCTTCGAAGAGGTCATGGCTGAGGACGGTCCCTTCGGGCACCGCATTGCGCAGACTGGCCTCGAAAGCGGCGACGTGATACAGCCCCTTCCCGGTGAAGATGCCCTCGCCGAACACATCCTGGTAGGCATCCGAGACCGCGAGCGTGTAGAGATCCAGTCCCCGGTCGCCCGAAAAAATGCGGGTAAAGATATTCCGGATCGCGGTCATGGGATTGATTTCGATCCGGGGCTGGAGAATGCTGTATCCTGAGAGGACTTCGCCCGTCTCTTCATCCCAAACCGGCTGGTTCAGTGGGTGGGCGATGGTGCCGATCAGACGCCTCGCGCCGTCCACAGGCAACAAGGTATCGGCGTCCAGGGTGATGACGTAACGTGCCTGGCGCAGCCAATCGATGTCCCCGGCTGTATCAGAGAACGACCCGCGATTGCCGGTCAGCACATAGCGATTGAATTCCGTGAGTTTGCCCCGTTTTCGTTCCCACTCCATCCAGATGGCATCCTGCCGGTTAAAGCTCCGCGACCGGTGCATCCAGAAAAACGGGGCATGACCTTCACTGGCGTATTGCCTGTTCAGCGACGTCATGCCTTCGCGCAGCCGTTCCAGCAAGCTGCCGTCCCTCGGCGTCGTGGCCTCTTGCGCGTCGAAAAGTCCGGTCAGCAACCCAAAACGCAGTTGTTTGTCGGGATTGGCAAGATAATGGCGCTCCAGCGTATCGATGGCGCTCTGGATGTCCTTCTCACTGGAGACCAGCAGGGCCATACAAACGGCTGCCTTGTGATCGACGTGGATACCGTCAATAAAATCCAGCTTTGGCAGTACCCGCGTCGGCACCGTCAGGGTGGCCAGCCAGTTCACCAGGATGGAGGCCAGTACCAGCGCAGGAACCCCAACCACAAGGACGACGGCCAGTGCCTGCCACGGGCCACCCTGAAGCCAAGCGTAGGCTGTCGGTATCGTCACCAGCAGAAGCGCCGTCAGGGACAGGGCGATGAAGTAGAGCTGCTGGCGGTGATGGACCAGCCAACGCCTGAACCGGGTTGAGCGATCCAGGTGGACATTGAGGGTCTGCTCCAGCAGTCGGTGCCCATCGCCGATCAGGTAGTAGCCGATGTGGGCGGCAACAGACGTTGCATCCTGCGCCTCTTCCCTCGCCTGCCGTGCCAGCTCCAGGACACGTTGGGCCACCGCGAGTTCGTCCATGTCGCTGCGTCGCGAGAGTTGTTCGACCCGGCCCCGGTAGCGGTCACGGGTACTGAAATCCATGCGCGGATAAGCGCCGGCGGGATCCTTTCTGAGCAGGGCTTCCACCTGCGACGTGCGCTCGAAGAATCCCTGCCAGTTGGTCCGTTCAAGTCGATGCAACGTCACGACGCCATCGGTCACCAGATCCCGGCTTTCTACGTCGACCATGCCTCTGTGGGCATCATGGGAGGCCAGCTCGGCGATACGGCGCTGGACCGCATCCAACACCTGTACCAGGGCGTGGTAACGCAGGAGCAAAGGCAACGCCCAGAGTTCAGCGGTATTCAGGGGGGTTGTCTCCTTGAGCTCCAGCACCATGGCTTCAAGCACGTTGTGGTCAAAGCGCTGTTCGGCTCGCTCCAGTGCGACCCGGGCCATTTCCAGGACGCGGATCCGGCCGGTCGACGGAGGTTCCGTGAGTACCGGCAGATAGGCAACGAAGTCGACGGACAGATCCCGCCGCAACATGTGTAAAACCCGGCGGATGAGGTACTCGTTATCGATATACCAGTCAATCCATGGGCCGGCGACCGAGGGGTTGCTCCTGAGCGCGTAAAGCGCCTTATGGATGCGGTCCAGCCGGTGAGCATGACGCTTCAGCGTCTCGTTCAACGGGCGGTGGGTTCGACGCGAGCCCGGGCCAGTCGTCGCCCACGGGTTCTGCCCGTCATCACCCGCGTTGGCTCCGGCATCGACACGGCCTGTCCCGGGACCCTTTTCCATGTTGACGGCCATCAGTGCCCCCAGGCTTCACGGGCGGCCTTCTCGGCAAAGGTAAGCTCTATTTCATGAGGTTCGAGATCCTGAATCACCATCAGGGGCGTTTCACCGTAGACCAAGGCGTTCAACGGTAAAGCACCCAGCGGCCAATGGCTGACGCAGCTCTTCCCATGGGCCGCCATAATCACCAGATCGGACTGGCCTTTGCGGGTCATTTCCCAGAAGGCCGCAATGGTGGAATCGCGTATATCCACTTCCGACTGCACACGAAGCCCTTCGTTCTTGAGTCGGTCCCCGATTCGTGTCAGGTAATCCTCTATCCGTGTCCTGAATTCAGCTTCCAGTTCCTTGACGATGCCGAGACGCGGATCGTCCCTGGCCACCTGGTAGTGATGCCCCAGCGAAGGCACCACCGAAATCAGGTCTACGGTGCATTCGTTATGGCGTGACAGCATTTCGACGATGGGCAACACGCACTCGGAACGACTGCTCCCGTCCAACGGAACAGTCACCTTGTTGTAATGGGTTTCCTTTATGGGGTTGCATTGATCGCTGAGGGCGCGGACCAACAGGAACGACACGTGGGCCTGAAGAATGGATTTGTGGGCAACACTGCCGAGCATGAAATGGCTGATCCCCCCCACGCCATGACTGGTCATCACCAGCAGGGTATGACCGTCACCGCGGGTGTAGTTGATGATCTGGTCGACCGGATCGCCTTCAAGGGTCGCGATTTCAGCCTTCAGGCCAAGGGCTTCCAGTCTCGAGGCCACCGAATCGAGATAGGCGACGGCCTCCGCCTGCATGGCATCCCAGGCCACCGGATCGGCCGGATAACGATCATGGCCGCCGCTTTCCTCCTGAAGAACACGAATGAGTACGAGCCTGGTGTCGAGCGCCTTGGTCAGATTGATGGCGTGCGGCAGCGCCCCTTCGGCCAGACAGGAGCCGTCCAGGGGGACAACAATACGTTGAAACATAGCGATTTCCCTTGCTCAGCCCTCAGAGCAGTGGCACAGGGAACGATCAGACAACAAACTTGATGGAAGGTGCTTCCCGTAAAACGCCCGGTCGACTCCGTGGCAATGAAGCGTCGATAACGTGAGGTGACTTCAGTTCTTGTAACCCCATACCTGCCGGCATGCAACAGCGTTCTCAAGCCAATTTGACGGGAGTCAAATTAGACCGGGATTCGGTCGGCCGACCTTCCGGGGAGGTTAAAACTCAAAGGGCGAGCGGGAATTCGGAGCGCGATGTCGGACCGAGCTAAAAGCGTATTACCACTCATGCCATACTGTCCTCATGCGGCATGACGGCTCAATACGGGATCGAGTAGGAGGGGGAGTCACCTCCCCCGTCCTCTCACACCACCGGGCATACGGTTCCGTACCACGGCGGTTCATGGTTGACTCTGAAGCCGGTTCATCGTATCCAGCAAACTGACCAGAGACAGGCGGTCGAACACCTTCTTGGGCAGGGCCGCGTTCATATGCGACGCGCCACTATTCCACCAAGGTCCACGACCATTCATCGCGCTTGTCCAAGCCCTCGGCTCGGGTAGTCCGAGCC
>NZ_SJDL01000029.1 GCF_004327985.1 Marinobacter halodurans | reverse complement strand
CTTGCGACCTACAACGACGATCCCAAGCCGTTTGTCTGGCGTAAAACAGCCAATCAAATCATTGCGTCAATCGCTCGGCTGTCCGACAAAATCAATAATAAGACGAACTTTTGTTAAAGTACACTAGCATGGCGTCGATGATCGGGCGGCGATAGGCCCGAAGCATGCAGCCATAGTCCGTCATGGACACGCCCGTGGCTCTTTTCACCGACGCATTGATGATTTTGGAGGACAGTCGTCGGAACAGGGTGTCCTGTCTCTGCTGACGCACGGTGCCGACCACGTCGTAACCTTGATCGGCGGTCTCGACCAGACGCGGAATTTCCTCGGGCGGATTCTGAAGATCTGCATCGAGCGTCACGACCAAATCGCCCGTGGCCTCGTTGAAACCGGCCATGATGGCCGAATGCTGGCCATAATTGCGGTTCAGGATCACGGAGACCACGTGACTATCGGTCGCTTCAGACGCTTCAAGCATCAAGGCCATGGAGCGGTCTTGGCTGCCGTCATCGATCAGTATGACTTCATAGTCTATTCCCAGCGACTGGCAAGCTGCGGTGGTGCGGCTTATCAGCTCAGGCAGGCTGGCTTCCTCGTTATAGACCGGAATAACAACAGAGACTTTTTCAATCTTATTTTGTTGATCCACGTGACTCTTCCAATGATTCCTTGATGGCGGTAACAACCCGGTCCACATCGGCCGGGGTCATATCGGGGAACAGCGGTAATGTGCACAGCCTGTCGGAGTTCCATTCCGTGTTGGGCAGTCTCAGGTCTGGTAACCGTTCGCGATAATATTTTTGGGTATGGACCGCCCGAAAGTGGATGCCAGTGCCAATGTTGCGTTTCTGCAAGGCGTCCATGAAGGCTGCCCGGTCGATGCCAGCGGTGTCCTTATCCACCCGCACCATAAAAAGGTGCCAGGCATGGTGGTGGTCGTATTCCGGCAACCCCAACGGCTTGACCGGTACATCACGCAGTTGTTCCCGATAACGGGCGGCGAGCTCGGCCCGCCTGGCATTGATGTCATCAAGTCGCCTCAACTGCACCAGCGCCAGCGCGGCGTTAATGTCAGCCAGGTTGTATTTAAGACCCGGTTCCAGAACTTCCGCCTGCGGCTTGCGTCCTTGGATCGCGCGGTCGAATGCATCGGCGCCGAGGCCGTGGAATTTCAGGCGGCGAATGCGCTCCGCCAGGGCGTCGTTGTCGGTGACCACCAGGCCGCCCTCAGCGCACGTCATGTTCTTGATGGCATGGAATGAAAAGACGGCGGTGCCCTGCTGACCAATAGGGTGCCCCTTGTAAAGGGTGCCGGCCGCGTGTGCAGCATCCTCGATCACTGGAATGCCATGGCGTTGCGACAGCTCATGGATGGGGTCCAGATCGGCGGGGGCGCCAGCGTAATGAACGGGGATGATGGCACGAGTACGCTCCGTAATGGCTGCTTCGACCGCTTCCGGTTCGACCATCAGGGTCTCTCGATCGACATCCACAAAAACGGGTTGCGCACCGAGCAGACAAATCAGGTTGACGGTGGAGACCCAGGTCTGGGACGGCGTAATGACTTCGTCTCCGGGGCCGATATCCAGAGCCATGAGAGTGACGTGCATACCCCCCGTTGCTGAAGAGACAGCGATGGCGTGCTGACCCTTAACCATGCGGCAAAATGCGTCTTCGAGTTCTTGGTTTTTCGGGCCGGTCGTGATCCAGCCAGAGCGCAGGACGGCTGTGACAGCCTCGATTTCTTCATCCGCTATGCTGGGACGGGAGAAGGGCAGAAAGTCAGGCATCGGCGGTGTAATTCTCCTTGTATGAGGTCTCTCAGTGACACCCTTTACAGACGCCGATAGGTGGCGTCACCGTTCTGAAAGATTTAACTTGCTGAATTAATGGCCTTTAACGAGTTTTATCAAAACTAGTACACGATCCCGAATAGGCCAAATGAAAAACCATTGACATTAAGCTTTCATTAAGACCGGTCCCCTAGTCTGATCCAATCTGACGAGAGAGACCGATGACCCATGCCTGATTCCATGCCTCATCCGGACCGGCTTGTGTGGCCCGAGGATTTTCGTCCCGCACTCAGTCTGGCCGGTCGTAGCCTGTGTTCCGTCAGCCCGGATTCGCCTGCCGAAGAGCATGTCATCCGATTCATTCAAAGCCGCTTCCTGGATGCCTATGGTGCGCGACCACGCCTACGTATTGCCAGCCTGATGGCCCTGCTGAGTCCCGAAAACCGGGTATCCGCTGCGGTGGGTGTCCGTTGCGCCGCCGAAGAACGCCTGTTTCTCGAGGATTACCTGGACGGGCCGATCGAGTCCGCCATTCCGGACGGTTCCGCCCGCTCTTCCATTATCGAAGTGGCGCACCTGGCCGGGGTCGAGCCCGGCGTCAGCCGGTTCCTGTTCCCGCTACTGACCATCTGGCTCGCCGACCGCGACGTGCAGTGGATCGCCTTTACCGGCACGTCACACCTGCGAAACAGCTTCGATCGGATGGGCATCCGCACCGAGATCGTCGGCAACGCCGATCCTGCGCGCCTGCCTGACAAGGGCCGCGGCTGGGGCCGCTATTACCAGCACTCGCCCATGGTCATGGTGGCTCATGTGCCCTCGGGCCATGATGCCCTCACGCGACTGGGCCTGCTGCGGCACATCCACCGGGTGCCAGCTGCGGGAGGGCGCTATGAGCTCACTGCTTGATACCGTCTTGCAGCGGGTGATGGAGCAGCCCGACGCCATTGCCCTGAAGTCGCCGGATGAACGCTTCACTTACGAAGAACTGATGACGGCCGTGGAAGTGCTGGCAGAGCGCCTGCGTGAGAGTGGCCTGCAGCGGCTGGGTCTGTGTGGTGACAACAGTCCGGGGTGGATCATTGCGGATCTGGCCTGCCGTCTGGCCGAGCTGGTGTGTGTGCCGGTCCCCGGTTTCTTTTCAGAGAAACAGGTGCAGCATCTGTGCGACAGCGCCGGATTACAGGGGCTGCTGTTCGGTCGCCCTGCGGATTTGCCGTCAGGCGATATCGAATCGGTCCCGATCTGGGGGCCGGTCTGCCTGCGGACGCTGCACACGACCGGCGTTGAAGGCCATGTGCCGGCAGGTACGGCCAAGATCACCTTTACCTCTGGCAGCACGGGCACCCCACGCGGCGTCTGCCTGTCCGGCGAGCATCAGGATGCGACGGTCCGGGCACTGGCAGAGCGGGTCGGCTCCCTCGGCATTCGACGCCACCTCTGTGTGCTGCCGCTGGCGACGCTGCTGGAGAACGTCGCCGGCGTCTATCTGCCTTTGTCCCTGGGGGCGACGGTCCATGTCTGGCCAGTCAGCCAGCTGGGCTTCACCGGCAGCAGCCAGCTGGATGTGCCGAAGTTGCTGCAGGCCTTGCACGCCTGTCAGCCCGATTCGCTGATCCTGGTGCCGGAGCTGGCCACGCTGCTGGTGACCGCCGCGGAACAGGGCGCACTATCGGGACTGCGCTTCCGCTTCCTGGCTGTGGGAGGCGGTAAGGTCTCGACGGCGTTGCTGGATCGCGCCGACGCTCAGGGCCTGCCGCTCTATGAAGGCTATGGCCTGTCCGAGTGTGGCTCGGTGGTGGCACTCAACGGCCCCGATGCCAACCGGCCCGGTTGCGTGGGCAAGCCGCTCTCCCATGTCGAGGTGTCGGTGAGCAATCTGGGCGAGATCCTGGTGCGCGGCAATACCCACCTGGGGTATCTGGGCGATGAACGACGTCCCCGGGAGCCTCTGGCTACCGGCGATCTGGGCCGGTTCGATGACGATGGCTTCCTGGTCGTTAACGGCCGTTCCAAGAACCTGCTGATCACCAGCTACGGTCGCAATATCAATCCCGAGTGGCTGGAGAGTGAGCTGGTGCAGTCTGTCGGCGCGCGACAGGCGCTGGTATTTGGTGACGGTGAGCCGAGACCCCGTGCCCTGTTGGTGATAGCCGACAGCCGGGACAGTGACGCCGTGGCGCGTGCCGTGGCGGAGCTGAATCGGACGCTTCCGGACTACGCCCGCTTGTCACAGCTCTATATCCGCCGTGAACCGTTGTCACCGCATCAGGGGCACGTTACTCCCAATGGCCGCCTGATCCGGCCCCGTTTAATGGCCGATCTCGGTGAGCTGCTGGCGGCCGCTGAACAAAGCGATCCGGCCGCCATCACCCTATCCGAAGCCCGTTGCGGCTGATCCAGAACCACGAGGAATGATCCATGGCTTTCTTTGACCAACTCCAGGCACAGACCGAACCGGACCGGGCGCACGTGATCGGCGCACCGGTGATGGGGGCCATCCAGGAAGGGCGCTTTACCCTGGACAGCTACACATACTTCCTGAGCCAGGCCTATCACCACGTCAAACACACGGCGCCGTTGATGATGGCCTGTGGCGGTCGTTTGCCGGAGCGTCTGGAACACGTGCGCAAGGCCCTGGTGGAATACATCGAGGAAGAGTACGGCCACCACGAGTGGATCCTGAACGACCTCACCGCCTGCGGCGCCGAGGCTGACGCCGTACGTCATGGCACGCCGGATTTGCCGATCCGTCTGATGGTGTCCTACCTGTATGACCTGATTGCCCGGGGCAACCCGGTTGGTCTGTTCGGCATGGTCCAGGTGCTGGAGGGCACCAGCGTGTCGCTGGCCACGCCGATGGGCCAGCAGATCCAGAAGCACCTGGGGCTGCCCAACCAGGCCTTCAGCTACCTCTATTCCCACGGCAGCCTGGACCAGGACCACTTCGACTTTTTCCGCAACCTGATGGACAGCATCACCGACCCGGCTGATCAGGCGGCGATCGTGGACACCGCCAAGGTGGTGTACCGGTTGTACGGCGACATGCTGCACGCCATACCCTTGCCCGACCAGGAGGAGAGTCGACTGTATGGAACTGCGTAACCGCGTTTTCCTGCTGCTGGGCGGCAGTGGCGGCATCGGCCAGGCCCTGATCCAGCCGCTGGTGGAAGCCGGCAGCCGGGTCATTGTGGCCAGTCGCCACCCCAAGCCGATGGTCGGTCGGGCCGATGGCGTGGAGCAGGTCAGTCTCGACCTGGCTGCGCCGGACCTGCCCCGGGTGCTGGCGGATCTGTCGAAAGCCTATCCCGACATTGACGGTGTGATTCACTGCGCCGGGCAGAACATCTTCACCGGTATCGAGGACCTGCCGGTGGCGGCGCTGGACAGCCTGCTCAGCGTCAACCTGCGCAGCGCTATCCTGGTGGCCCATCACTTCGTGCCGCGTTTCCGGCGTCAGGGGCGCGGCGCGTTGGTCTTTGTGGGTTCCACCTTCGGCAGCATCGGCTTTCCCGGCTATGGCGTCTACTGCGCCACCAAATTTGGCGTGCGGGGCTTCAGCGAATCCCTGCGCCGGGAACTTGCGGATACCGCGATACAGGTGCTTTACGTTGCGCCCCGGGCGACCCAGACGTCGATGAATCCGACCGCGGTCAACGAGCTCAACGCCGCCCTGGGCAATCGGATGGATTCGCCGGAAGCCGTTGCCGGGGAAATCCTGGCCGCCATGAAGAGCGACCAGCAGCGTCGTTACCTGGGCTGGCCTGAAAAGCTGTTCGTTCGTCTCAACGGGATACTGCCGCGGCTGGTGGATCGCGCCATGCTCAAACAGTTGCCCATTATCCGTCGTTTCCTGCAATCCGGAGTGTCTTCATGAAAACCCTGATCCATTGGACGGCCGCAATGGTCCTGACGCTGCTGGCCTTTGGCCAGGCCCAGGCCGCGAACCTCGACCAGGACCTGCTGAAAGTCCAGCGTGACTGGGCCCACGTGAATTACGAAGTGAAAGGCGACGATGCCCGCGAGAAAGCCTTCAAGGATCTCGTCCCCGAGGCGGAAGCCTTCGTGAAGGCCTACCCGGACCGGGCTGAGCCGCTGATCTGGCAGGGCATCATTCTCAGCACCTATGCCGGCGCCAAGGGCGGCCTGGGTGCCCTGGGTCTGGTGAAGGACGCCAAAGCGTCCCTGGAAAAGGCGCTGAAGATCGATGAGAACGCGCTCGAGGGATCCGCCCACACCTCCCTTGGCAGCCTCTACTACAAAGTGCCGGGCTGGCCGATTTCCTTCGGTGACGATGAAAAGGCGGAAGAGCACCTGCGAGCGGCCCTGAAGATCAATCCGAACGGGATCGATCCCAACTACTTCTACGGGGATTACCTGGTCGACCAGGACCAGCCCGAACGGGCCAAGGTCTACCTGGAGCGCGCCCTGGCCGCGCCGGACCGTCCCGAACGACCGGTCGCCGACGCCGGCCGCCGCCAGGAAATCCAGGCGCTGCTCAAAGATATCCAGTGAGTCTTGCAGCCGGTTGATAGCCGCAACCGGCTGGTCTTCCCTTCGTCGCATAGGGCCTGACTATCGCGGTCTTATGCGATCTTTTTTTGCGCTTCTTTCCCGTGACAAGGATAATTGCCGCCTTTCTCCGGAACACCCTAACGGGGTCCGGCAGGCTGGCCTGGTTTACGCGATCCAGGTCAACGGCGGTGGCCGTCAAAGTAATCCACCTGCGGGCGCCAGCGTAGATAGCGTCAATGTGTGCAGAAATCAGGGCAGAGGCTTTCCCATGTCGCAGCAATTGCAGACCTCATCCTTTCTTGACGGCCAGTCCGTAGCGGTATCCAGCTTGAGCCAGGAAGCGCTGGCGGTGCGATCGGCGTTGGTGGAGCAGGGGCTGGAAACACCGATGGTGGATAACCGCCTGTCCCGTGACCAGAAAGTCGAGCGCATCTCGGACCTGATGGCCCGGGTCGCCGAGACCCTGGGTCTGGACCTGACCGACGACAGTCTGATGGACACGCCGGCGCGCATCGCCCGCATGTACGTGGACGAGATCTTCGCCGGCCTGGATTACAGCCAGTTCCCCAAGATCACCCAGATTGAGAACAAGATGGGGGTGGAAGAGATGGTCAAGGTGCGTGACATCAGCTTGACCAGCACCTGCGAGCACCACTTCGTCACCATCGACGGCCTGGCCCGGGTGGCGTACCTGCCGAAGGACAAGGTGATCGGCCTGTCCAAGATCAACCGCATCGTGCGCTTCTTCGCCCAGCGCCCGCAGGTGCAGGAGCGACTGACCCACCAGATCCTGGTGGCGTTGCAGACCCTGCTGGAAGTGGAGGACGTGGCGGTCCACATCGACGCGACCCACTACTGCGTGAAAGCCCGCGGCGTGCAGGACACCAGCTCCAGTACCGAGACGATGGCGCTGGGCGGGCGCTTCAAGACGGATCCGCAGTATCGTCGCGAGTTTCTGGCCTGACGGTCGTCGCGACACTTCCCCTCTCAATCCCGTATACTGCGCGGCCTGAGAAGATGCCGTGCGGTTGGCGTTTCGATGTAGCCGACGCTTCAGCTTCGGAGGGCCCGCCAGGGCCCCGGGTATATCGGCAGGCCTGCGGCCTGCTCGGAAGCTGAAGCGTCCGCTACATCGGCTCAAGCGAGAATCGAACCCGTTCCCATTGATCCCGCCGTTGCTGCATTTCCGGGTTATCCACCTTTTGCCGTTTAGGGAGTTTTCTGTGGCGCTGCTGGTTTTCGTAACGGTTCTCTGGGCCTTTTCTTTCAGCCTGATCGGTGAGTTCCTGGCCGGTCACGTGGACAGCGATTTTGCGGTGATGAGCCGCGTGGTGCTGGCCGGCCTGGCCTTCCTGCCGTTGACCCGCTGGCGCGGCGTGCGCTGGGAGCTGAAAACCGGCGTGACCGTCGTCGGCGCGCTGCAGTTCGGGATTACCTACCTGTGTCTGTACCGCTCGTTCGCCTACCTGAGCGTGCCGGAAGTGCTGCTGTTCACCATCTTCACGCCACTCTACGTCACCCTGATCGACGACGCCCTCAACCGGCGCTTTTCGCCCATGGCCCTGGTCGCTGCGGCGATTGCCACACTCGGCGCGGGCATTATCCGCTACGACGGATTGAGTGAGGACTTCCTTACCGGCTTCCTCCTGCTTCAGGTGGCCAACGCCACATTCGCAGCGGGACAGGTGGGCTACAAACACCTGATCCAGCGCTTCCCGACCGAGATCCCGCTGTACCGTTTCTTCGGTTACTTCTACGCCGGGGCGCTCGTGTTCGCCCTGCCGTCGTTCCTGATCTTCGGCAATCCCGACAAGCTGCCGCACACCGCGTTGCAGTGGGGCATCCTGACCTGGCTCGGGCTGGCGGCCTCCGGCATCGGCCTATTCCTGTGGAATCGGGGCGCCTGCCTGGTGGACGCCGGCACCCTGGCGATCATGAACAACGCGCTGGTGCCGGCGGGTTTGCTGGTGAACCTGCTGATCTGGAACCGTGATGCCGATCTGGGCCGGTTGCTGGCCGGCGGGGCGGTGATGGCGCTGTCGCTGTGGGTGAACGCCCGGTTTTCGCGGGGGCGGTTGGCGTTGAGTGGGGCGGCTGAGTAGGGCCCTCGGGAAAAGCGATTCCCCCTCTCCGATGCGTCGGACCGCCCAACCCTCTCCCGCGAGGGTGTGGGGTTGATCCATATCGCATTTGACATAGTTGCGGTACCTCAAAGGTTGGATGGAAGCGAGCTTGCAGGCCTGCTCAACTCCCAAGCCCATGTGTCTGTCATTTCTTGCCCGTGATGCTTTTGTGATCTTTCCTTTATAGAGTCTTTAGGCCTCCGTGATGGGCCTGTGAGTGCTGTCCTCCATTCTGCATCGTGACACCCACGGCATGCGGCCGCGGGTTCGGATGACAAGGAGAACGCACCATGAAGAAACTGACCCCGATCGCCTTCGCACTCACCACCGCCCTGTTCGGCCTCGGCGCCGGCCTGGCCCAGGCGGACGACATGATGAAAGGCGACAAGAACCAGGACGACATGATGCAGGATGATGGCATGCAGCATGACGATATGAAGCAGGACAAGATGATGCAGGACGAGGGCATGAGTCAGGACGAGATGAAAAAAGATGAGATGATGCAGGACGACATGCAACAGGATGAAATGAAAAAGGATGACATGATGAAGGACGATGGGATGTCCGACGACAAACAGGACAGCATGTAACCGTCCGGGGCCGTGCCACGGGCAACGGCACGGTCCTCGGTCCGCCCGCTAGAGAGACGTCTCCATGACCCGAACCGTACTGATCATCGAGGATAACCCCGGCATCGGCCAACTGGTCCGGATGCACATCGAAGACCTGGGCTGCGAGGCCATCCTGGTCACCCGGGGTGACGAGGGCCTGGCCCGGTACAGGGAGGGTGGCATCGACCTGGTGGTCCTCGACCTGATGCTGCCGGGCCTGGACGGCCTGTCCATCTGCCGGGAGATCCGCTCCGGCCCCGGTTACGTGCCCGTGCTGATGCTCACCGCCAAGACCACCGAACTGGACCGGGTGCTGGGACTGGAAATGGGGGCCGACGACTACCTGACCAAACCGTTCAGCGTGGCGGAACTGGCCGCCCGCATCAAAGCGCTGTTCCGCCGGGTGGACGCCCTGTCTGCCCCCGCCGATCCGGATGTCGCCGGCGGCCGGATCGAGGTGGACGGCCTGATCATCGATCCGGACCGGCGCAAGGTCACCGTGAACGGCGAAGAGGTGGACCTGACCGCCCGCGAATTCGACCTGCTGTTCCACTTCGCACGCCAGCCGGGCCGTGTGTTCAGTCGCACCCAACTGCTGGATGCGGTGTGGGGCTACAACCACGAAGGCTACGAGCACACCGTCAACACCCATATCAACCGCCTGCGCGGCAAGATTGAGCGCGACCCCTCCGACCCCTACTACATCCAGACGGTCTGGGGGGTGGGCTATCGTTTCCGGGACTGACCCATGCTGAAATCGTTGTACACCCGCCTGGCGGCGGGCCTGTTCGTGCTGCTGGTGGCGGTGGGGCTGGTCTATACCGTGGTCAGTACGTTTTCCCTGAGAGAGTACTATGCCTCCGTCAATCAGGAGCTGAACCGGGATCTGGCGCGGGACCTGGTCTCCGACCGCAACCTGGTGGACGAAGGGCGCATCGATCAGTCGGCGCTGAAAAAGCTGTTCGCCCTCTACATGACGATCAACCCCAGCATCGAGATCTACCTGCTCGATCCCCAGGGCAAGATCCTGTCCTATTCCGCGGACCCGGCCAAAATCAAGCGCAATCGCGTCTCCCTGGGCCCGATCCACAAGCTGCTCGACGACAGGAAAGCGTATCCGGTGCTGGGCGATGATCCCCGCAGCCACGACCGGCAGAAAGTGTTTTCCGTCACCCCGGTGCCCTCAGCCAGCAACCTGCAGGGGTACCTCTACGTGGTCCTGCGCGGGGAGGAATACGACTCGGTGGAAATGATGGCGCGGGAAGGCCACTTCATCAGCATGAGCGCCTGGGCCATGGCGGTCAGTCTGCTGTTCGGACTGCTGGCCGGGCTCTGGGTGTTCCGTCTGCTGACTCGCCGGCTCACCCGCCTGACCCGACTGGTGGAGCAGTTCGAACAGGCCGACGGCCTGCGTCCGGATCGCCTGCGCTGGGCGGACGAACGCGGCCGGGGCCATGACGAGATCGACTATCTGGGCATGACGTTCGACCGCATGGCGGATCGCATTGCCTCCCAGATCGAACAGCTCCAGGAAAAGGACGCTTTGCGCCGGCGCCTGATCGCCCAGGTGTCCCACGATCTGCGCACGCCGCTGGCCTCGATGCAAGGTTATGTGGAAAGCCTGCGCATGAAACGCGACAGCCTGTCGCCCGATGAACAAGCCCGTTTCCTGGATATCGCTCTGGAAGAGGGGCGTCGTCTGAGCCATCTGGTGGATGAACTGTTCGAGTTGGCCGCCCTGGAAGCCCGGGAGAAACAGCCCCGGCTTGAACCCTTCGTGCCGGCTGAGCTGATCCACGACGTGGCCCAGAAGCACGGCCACGAGGCCGCCAAGCGGGACATCCGCCTGCAGGTCACCGGCTCCATGACGTTGCCCCGGGTGTTGGGGGATCTGGGGATGACCGAGCGCGTGCTGGATAACCTGATCCGCAACGCCCTCGAATACAGCCCGTCCGGGCGTGAGGTCACGCTCGATCTGGCGGCGGACGACGACTGGCTGACTGTCACCGTGTCCGATGCCGGGCCGGGCATCAGCGAAGCGGATCTGCCCCACGTCTTCGACGCCCTGTATCGCGGCGAGAACCGCGACGAGCCCGGTCATGCGGGCCTGGGCCTGGCGATTGCCAAACGCATCATGGTGCTGCAGGGCGGCCGCATCGACGTGTACAACCGCGCCGGGGGTGGTGCTGCGTTTACGATTCAGCTGCCTCTGGAATCCGCCGCCCGGGAAACCGAAGCCGTTATGAATTCGTAACATCCGGGAGAAAACCGCGTGAAATTTTCGCGCGAAAGTAGAGTCTCAACCCTTGAGACCCCATGAGGTGAGTAGCATGAAACGGACACTTGTGGCCGCCCTGTTGATCCTGCTGGCCAGTCTGGCCGGGCTGCAGGTCAGCATGGCGGATGATGAAAAGGCGGATGGCGAATACGCGCCGAACGATCCGTCACTGAAAGTGGCGACCTTCGCGGGTGGCTGCTTCTGGTGTGTTGAAGCCGGTTTCGAGAAGATTCCCGGCGTGGTCGAGGCCGTCTCCGGCTATACCGGTGGGGACAAGGAAAATCCCACTTATGAGGAAGTCTCTTCCGGCACCACCGGGCACACGGAATCGGTCCAGGTCTACTACGATCCGAAGAAGATCACGTACGAGGGGCTGCTCCAGGGCTTCTTCCGATTTATGGATCCGACCGACGCCAAAGGCCAGTTTGTCGACCGCGGCAACCAGTACCGTCCGGCGATCTTCTATCACAATGCCGAGCAGAAACGGCTGGCCGAAGCCGCGGTCAAGGCGTTGGACGAGTCCGGCCGCTATGACAAGCCGGTGGTGATCGAAATCACGCCCTTCAGTACCTTCTACGTGGCGGAAAAATACCATCAGGATTACTACAAGAAGAATCCGGTCCGCTACAAGTTCTATACCTTCAACTCCGGCCGTTACCAGTTTATCGACCGGGTCTGGGGCGAGGACCAGAAAGTCGACTGGTCGAAGTACCGCCCGGATAACATGGCGGCCGGCGGTGAAGATCAGGCGAAAGCCGGTGCCGATAGCCTGGGCTTCAAGGAAGCCAGCTTCGTCAAGCCGAGCGACAAGAAGTTGAAGTCGACGCTGACGCCCATGCAGTACAAGGTGACCCAGGAGGACGGCACCGAACCGGCGTTCGATAACGCCTACTGGGACAACAAGAAAGAAGGGATCTATGTGGATGTGGTCTCCGGCGAGCCCCTGTTCTCCTCGGCGGACAAGTACAAATCGGGCACGGGCTGGCCGAGTTTCACTCAGCCGATCGAGCCCAACGCGGTGGTGGAAAAAGAGGACAAGTCCTTCTTCATGACCCGCACTGAAATCCGCAGCCGTGTGGCGGACTCCCATCTGGGGCACGTCTTCAAGGATGGCCCGCAACCCACCGGATTGCGTTACTGCATGAACTCGGCGGCCCTGCGATTCATTCCCAAGGATCAGATGGCGGCGGCCGGCTACGGCGAGTATCTCGACAAGGTTGGCCCGCCCCACGGCAAGATGTAGTTGCTCCCTGATCAATCCGTTCGCGAATGGGTGGGTTTCCACCCATTTGCTTCCCCCGCTCAGGCACCGCTTGTTCGCTCGCTTTCCGGAACGCTCGACTTTTCCATGGCTCCAAATAATGGGTGAATGTTCGCCCATCAATACGGGGGAATGGGTGAATAGTTACCCATTCCAGCCGGTTGCACGTGTCCGTTTGTTGCTGAATGAATCCATCACGTAACGCAACGGTTGCCCGGGGCGGTTAAAGCCGCTGTTCCTGTGACTGGTCTCACAATTGCTACCGATTAGAAGCCTTTTGGCAGTCCCGATAAAAAGAAACAAGACTCAGGAGCAAATTGATGACACGGATTTTCCCCCGGATGGCGCTGGCGATTCTGCTGGCGCTGCCTCTCGCCCTGTCGGCTGAACCCCGCACGCTCGTCTTTTCCCATGTCGTGAGCCCGGATACCCCCAAGGGCAAGATGGCGGAGATGTTCAAGAAGATTGTCGAGCGCAAGATGGGCGATCGGTTTCGCATCGAGATCCACCCCAACGGCACCCTGATGGACGACAACGAGGCGGTCAGTGCGATTGCCGACGGTCGCATCCAGTTTGCGGCGCCGTCGGTCTCCAAGTTCGATGCCTACACCCAGAAACTGAAAGTCTTCGATCTCCCGTTCCTGTTCCCCAATATGGACGCGGTCGAGCAATTCCAGCAGAGCGCCACCGGCCAATCCCTGCTGACGAGCATGACGCAGGAAGGCATTGTCGGTCTGGGCTATCTGCATAACGGGCTCAAGCAGCTGTCCGCCAACAAACCGTTCCGTGAGCCGGGCGACCTGGCGGGCCTGCGCTTTCGCATCATGAATTCCGACGTGCTGAAAAAACAGTTCGAAACCATCAATGCCATACCGGTCCCGATGGCGTTCTCCGACGTGTATCAGGCGCTGGCGGATGACCGGATCCAGGGGCAGGAAAACACCTGGTCCAACATCTACTCGAAACGCTTTTACGAATACCAGCCCTACATCATGGAATCCAACCACGGTGTGCTGGATTACATGGTGATCACCAACGCGACCTTCTGGCAGAGCCTGACCGACGACGAGCGTCGCCACTTCAGTTATGCCATGAGCAACGCGCTGGGCTACGGCAATGCGGTGGCCAAGGCCAAGAGCATGAACGATCGTGAAGCGCTGAAGAACGCCCGTGGCGTCACCCTGGTGAAGCCGACACCCCAGGAACTGTCCGACTGGCAGGCGGCGATGAAGCCGTTGTGGCAGGAGTATGCGTCTGCGGTGGGAGAGAAAACATTGCAGGCAGCGGAACAGGCGGCTGCGCGTACCAACTGATCAACGTTGGCCGGCCCGTGGGGCCGGCCGCCATCCTGCCTACTGTACGCTGAACTGCGCCACCTGACGGCGCAGGTTCTCGCCCAACTGCGCGAGCTCCGTTGAGGACGACGCCACCTGGGTGGCCGCCGTGGCGGACTGGTCGCTGATGTCCCGGATGCTCGTGACGTTGTGGTTGATGTCCTCGGCCACCGACGACTGTTCTTCCGCCGCCGTGGCGATCTGACTGTTGAGCTGGCGGATCTGTTCCACCGCGCTGGCAATCGCTTCAATGGTCTGGCCGGTGGTGCGTGCGCTGTCCAGGGTCTGCCCGGCCAGGCGGGTGCCGGATTCCATGGCCGTCACGGAACTCTCTGCGCTGCTGACCAGATTGGTGATCAGCGTCTCGATCTCCGTCGCCGAGCTCTGCGTGCGCTGGGCCAGGGAGCGTACTTCGTCCGCGACCACCGCAAAACCGCGCCCCTGTTCGCCGGCACGGGCTGCTTCGATCGCCGCGTTCAGCGCCAGCAGATTGGTCTGTTCCGCCACCGACTTGATGACGTCGAGCACGGTACCGATGTTCTGGGTGTCCGCCTGCAGGCCATTGAGCTTCTGCATGACGTCCTCAACCAGTGTGTTCAGTTCGCTGACGTAAGCCAGGGTTTCGCCCACCGCGGTTTCCCCGTCGGTGGCGGTCTGGCTGGCCTGGTTCGCGGCGGAGAAGGCTTCCTCCGCGCTGCGCGCCACTTCGCTGACGGTGGCCACCATTTCATTCATGGCGGTGGCGACCTGGTCGGTCTGATCGCGCTGCTGGGTCATGCCCAGGCTGGTTTGTTCGGTGACCGTGGACAGTTCGCCTGTTGAAGCGGCGATGTCGTTGGAGCCCTGGTCAATGCCCTGCACCAACGCGCGCAGGTTCGTGACCATGCCGCCCAGGGCGCTGAGCAGTTGTCCCAGCTCGTCCTTGCGGTTGCTGCTGACCTGCTGGCGCAGGTCGCCGGACGCCACCTTGGACGCCACATCCACCGCTTCGCGAATCGGACGCACGATGGAGCGACCGAGCACCCAGGCCAGCCCGATGCCCATCAGGATCACGATCACCATGGTCACCGCAATCATGACGATGGCCGACTGGTGATCGCTCTTCATCTTCGCCAGCTGGTCCTGCTTCATGTCGTTGGTTGCCTGCAGGATTGAACGCGCCGTATCGATCATGTCCTGCTCGAGCGTGTGGGTCTTCCGAACCTGATCGACGGCACTGTGGAAACTGTCGCTGTAGGCCTGGAACAGGCCGCTGACTTCCTCTTTGACGGATTTGTCGACAAAGGAGGATTTGACGGATTTCAGGGCCCGGCTGTTCGCATCGTCAAATGCCTTGATGGCCTTGTCGTCGCCCTCGATCAGGAAATTGCGCTCACTGCGGCGCATCTGCTTGAGGGCGGCGCTGGCGACGTAGAGCTGATCTTCGGTGCTCAGGCGGCTTTCGGTTTTACGCGCGTCCATCGCCAGGGTCTTGATGGTTTCGTCCCGCGCCGCCTGGGTTGCGCCGACATCGGCCAGCAGCTCTCCGTAGTGGGCAGAGCCGTCAATGACCGTGGCGAGTCGGGCCTGGTCGGTGCTGTTGCTCACCTGATGACTCAGGGATTCGGCCATCTGGCCGGCCGCGGCGCTTTGCTTTCGGGCTTTGGCCAGGTCGTCGTCGGCGGCTTCCATCAGGAAGGATTTCTCCGCCAGACGGGCCTGCAACAGGTTGGTTTCCATGGCGCCGACCAGGCCCACCACATCACCGCGATCGGCGTAGTTGTCCAGGGCGGTGAGGCCGATTGAGCCGGTAATAACCGAGAGGATGATCAGGATCGCAAAGCCGATACCGAGTTTGCGTCCAATCGAGAGGGACGTGAAAAACTGGGGCAGTCGCATGATGAACTTCCTGGAATGGGGCGTCATCGAGCGTGGGGCTGCTCTGAAGCGCTAGCGTTTTTGGTTATAGGTCGTTTGATTCATAGTGTGATCGGAGTATCACTATTTAAGTTTGAAAATTGAACAGAATCAATGAGTCATGCGTAACAGAATGCTACCGCAAATCCGGCGTTGAGCCGCCGCTGCCGGTGGCAACAGCGGCTCAACGGTCGCGGCTCAGAAGAACAGGTCCGGCAGGTAGGTGGCGATATCCGGGAACACCATGATGATCCCCATGCCCAACACCTGAACCAGTACGAACGGAATGATCGACTTGTAGATGTCCTGCATGGTGATGCTCGGCGGCACCACGCCTTTCAGGTAGAACAGGTTGAAGCCGAACGGCGGTGTCATGTAGCCGATTTCCATATTGATCACGAACAGGATGCCGAACCAGATCGGATCGAAGCCCAGACCTTCCACGATGGGCATGAACACCGGCAACGTGATCAGCATGATGCCCACCGGATCCAGCACCATGGCCAGCAGGAAGACAATCAGCATCATCGACAGGATGACGCCCCAGGGACCGCCCGGGATCATTTCCATCAGGCCTTCGATCAGCTCCTGCGCGCCCATGCTCTGGTAGGCGGCACTGAACGCGTGGGCCGCGAACAGGATCCACATGATCATGCCGGTCAGCTTGAACGTGCGAATCGCCGCCTCGTGCATGAGTGACCAGGTGAACTTGCGGTAGACCATAGCGGAGATCAGCGCGCCCAGCACGCCCACAGCAGCGGCCTCCGTCGGCGTGGTGATCCCGCCGATGATGGAGCCGAGCACCATCACCACAATGGCGATCGGCAGGATGACCGCCCGCAGGGCGCGGAACTTCTCGCCCCAACTCGCCCGCTCTTCCGGCGGCAGGGCCGGCGCCAGGTGCGGCTGCAGGTAGCAGCGGATGATGATGTAGGCCGTGGTCAGCACCATCAGCAGGACGCCCGGCAGGATACCCGCCGCAAACATCTTGCCCACGGACACGCCGGTGATCAGCGAGTACAGGATCATCAGAATGCTGGGTGGAATCAGGATGCCCCAACCGCCGCCGGTATTGATGCAGCCCAGCGCCATGTTCTTGTCGTAGCCCCGTTCCAGCATTGATGGCAGCGCGATGGTGCCCATGGCCACCACGGCCGCGCCACTGATGCCACACATGGCGGCAAACAGCGCACAGATCCCCAGCGTACCGATGGCCAGGCCACCGCGAACGCCGCCCCACCACAGGTGCATCATGCGGTAGAGGTCATTGGCGACGCCGGTGCGTTCCAGGATCATCGCCATGAAGACGAACAGGGGAATCGCCACCAGGGTGAAACTCTCCATGGTGCTCCAGATCTGCGAAGCCACCATAAAGAAGGAGTCGAAACCCCAGGTGAAATAGAGGAAGACGACGGACACGCCGCCCAGGACAAAGGTCAGCGGCAGGCCGAGGACCAGGAAGAACAGCAGCGCGCCGAAAAACAGCAGGGTCAGGACTTCAATGCTCACAACACGTCTCCCTGCTCGTCATCGGTCTCGGAAGGTTTGTAGTAATCCAGGTCCAGGGCAATGGCGATGTCCTGCAGCAGCTTGACCACGCCCTGCAGGATCAGCAGGCCAGTGCCCAGGGGAATCGCCACCTTCACCGGCCAGATCGGCGGGTTCCAGGCGGAATAGGTGGTTTCGAAACTGGCCACGGATTCACTGGCCATGTCGTAACCGAAGTAGAACAGCGCCAGGGTGAAGGCGAAAAACATGGTGGACGTGAAGATGTCGAGCCCGGCCTGGACCCGCGGGCCCAGATGGGAATAGAGGAGATCGACATTCACGTGCCCCCGGTGGGCCATGATGTAGCCGCCGGACATAACGGCGTAGACACCAAACAGCATCTGGGTCAGTTCGTTGGTCCAGACGGTGGGTGAGCCGAGCAGGTAGCGGAAGCCGACCTCAAGGAGCAGGAAGGCAAACATGGCAAAGACGAGCAGGGAAACCCAGCGCCCAATGAAATCATTGAGTCGGGTGACCCCATTCATGAATGCGGTCAGCGCACGCATGGTGTCCTCCGGGGGAATATCGGGTCTTCAGGAACGGGAAAAACCGGCGAGCGGGGCCCGCCGGTCTGTGTTGACGGGTGTTACAGGTAACCCAGCTGACGCAGGTAGTCTTTCAGCATAGCCAGTGCTTTCTTGGAGCGCTCGCTACGCTCGCCTTCCTCGTCCCACATTTTCTGAGCGACCTGGGTCAGGCGCTTCTGGACGTCGTCCGGCAGGGTGTTGACCTGGACACCTTCTTCTTTCTCGGCCTTGGCCAGGGCCAGCTGCTCTTTGTACTGGTACTCGTTGGTGCGGAACCAGAATTCTTCTTCCAGCGCCTGCTTCACAACGTTCTGCAGGTCCTCAGGCAGCTTGTCCAGAGCCTTCTGGCTGACGATGATGACGTCGGTGCCGGCGATGTTCAGGGCCGGCTTCACGTGGTATTTGGCCACTTCATACAGACCCATGGAGTACGCACCCTGGGCCGCGCCCCAGTGAGCACCGTCGACCACGCCACTGTCCAGGGCCGGGTAGAGTTCGCTGCCCGGAATATAGGACGCGGCGGCACCGGCCTCGGTCAGGAATTTCTGCAGGGCACCGGAGGAGCGCAGCTTCAGGGACGTGAAATCATCCCAGCTCTTGATCGGCTTCTTGACCACCATCTCGGTCGGGTAAACTTTGTCGGTAGCCCAGTAAACGCCATATTGAGCGGCTTCATCACGCAGCATCTGCTCGAAGCCGAGGCCCTTGTGGAAGTAGGCCGCTTCCCACACGTGACGGAAGGCAAACGGCAGACCGGAGGCGATGCCAGCCAGGGTCATCTTGTCCTGGGCGTAGGACGGGGAAATGGTGCCCATTTCCAGGATGCCGCGGCTGACCGCGTCGAAAGTCTGCTTGGCCTTGAACAGCGCGCCGGCTTCGTAAAGCTTGAGCTCCAGGCGGCCGTCGCTGCGCTCTTCGATGACACGCTTGATGCGCTCCAGGCTGTCGGTGTAGGAACTGCTGGAACCCGGCCAGTGAGACTGTACCTTCCAGGTGATGGTGTCGGCAGCAGCGGCGCTGCCACTGAACAACACGCCCAGGCTCAGGGTGGCCGCTGACGCGAACACCGTCAGTTGCTTGCGGAACAGGGTTAGCGATGGCATGACGTGACCTCTTTGTTGTTGTGTCATTCGTTATGTTTCGCTCTGCGGTACTTGTGACTGCAGAATGAATCTTTGTTTTCCGAATTTATCATACGCATCACGTTTTGCAATAGGACGCGGGTGGAATCTTCCCGCGTCCCGGGCGCCCGACTTACAGCCGGGGGAAAGGGAGGCCGTCCGGGTGCAGGTGCCGGGCCAGGAGCTGCCCGATCCGCAGCAGGTTGCGATCGCTGTAGGCCGGACCGATCAGCTGCACGGCCAGCGGCAGTCCTTCGTCAGAATAGCCCACGGGCAGGCTCAGGGCGGGCAGCCCGGAAATCGCCGCAATGCCGGCCCACACGGTCACGTCCATGTAGGGCTGGGGCTGGCCGTTGATGGTCAGGGTGCGCTCGGTGGCGGCGGTCTCCTGATCGTGCCTGAACGCCAGGGTGTTCACCACAGGGCACAGCACCGCGTCGAACGTTTCGAAGAACCGTTTCCAGCGATGCTGCAATTGGGCCCTCTGTTCGTCACCGGCCAGCCAGTCGGCGTGGGACTGCAGGGCTCCCCGGGCAAAGCGGCTGCGGTAGTCGTCGGTGTCCGGATCTTCGGTAAGCGGCTGCAGTTTCTCCCGGGTTTTCGGGCTCAGGCCGGCGCCCATGGCGGCGGCGAGCAGGTTGTAATACAGGGCATGGTTGGACTTCAGGGTCAGTTGATCCGGCCGGGCTTCCTCATCCACCCGGGCGCCTTCGGCTCGCAGCAGCTCGACGCAGGTCTGTAGCCCGCCCCGGACGCCCTGGTCGACCGGGCAGAATGCGTCGTCCAGCCAGGCCGCCACGCGCAGGTCGGCCAACCGCTCGGTGGAGGGCCCGGGCAGTTCGAGTCGCCAGGCCGGGGCTTCCGCCTCATCCGGTCCTGCCAGCAGCGCCAGGGCCTGGTCCAGGTCTTCCAGGTGACGGCCCATCGGCCCGGCGACGGCGATATCCCGCTTGCCGCGACTGCCGGGCGTGCCCGGTACATGGCCCCGTGTCGGGACGATACCGTAGGTGGTCTTCAGCCCGTAGATGCCGCAGAACGCCGCGGGCGTGCGGATGGATCCGCCAATATCGCTGCCCAGCTCCAGCGGGGTCAGGCCGGCGGCCAGTGCCGCGGCGGCGCCGCCGGAGGAGCCGCCGGGTGTGCGGCTCGTGTCCCACGGGTTGTTGCTGGTGCCGTAGATGCTGTTGAAGCTTTGCAGGTCGCCCGCCAGTTCCGGCACGTTGGTCTTGCCCAGGATGATGGCGCCTGCCGCACGCAGCCGTTCCACAGCCGGAGCCGTACGGGGCGATACGTGGTCGCGCAGCTTCTCGAAGCCGGCGGTGGTGGGCCAGCCCTCGATCTCGAAGGTCTCCTTGATGGTCATGGGTACCCCATGCAGCGGCCCCCAGCTTTCACCCCGCTCGGCCGCGGCATCGGCGGCCTCCGCCTGTTTGCGGGCCTCGTCGGCGCGCAGCACGACGATGGCGTTCAGGCCGGGATTGAAACGCTCGATGCGAGCCAGGAAATGATCGAGGACGGCGATGGCGGTAAACGTTCGGCTGCGGATGCCCTCCGCCAGGGCAAAGCTGCTCATCTCGTGGAATGGGGGCATGGGTCGGCTCCTTGTTGTTGTCGTCCACAAACATAGAATAAATTGTATTTTTGTGAAACAGTATTTCGCAAAATGAGCGAGCCATGCCCTGACAATGAGGAGAACCGGCATGATCGAAGTGACCCGCGAACCCGGCATCACCCGGCTGACCCTTCGTCGCCCGGAGAAAAAGAATGCGCTGACCCGCGCCATGTACGACTCCCTGTCCAACGCGGTAGAGGCCGCCGCCGCGGACGAGAGTATCCATGCCATTGTCATCACCGGCTGCGACGGCCTGTTCACCGCCGGCAACGACCTGGACGATTTCCGTGCCCGGGCGACCGATCCGGATCCCAAACCGTCGGCGGGTCTGGCGTTCATCGAGCGACTGATGCGTTGCGATACGCCGGTGATTGCCGCCGTGGAAGGCATTGCCATCGGCATTGGCACCACCCTTCTGTTTCACTGCGACATGGTGATCGCGGCTGCCTCGGCCCGTTTTCGCACGCCGTTCGTCGACTTGGGCCTCTCGCCGGAGGCCGCCTCGACAGTGATGGGCCCGCTGCGCATGGGTTACCGCCGCGCGACGGATCTGCTGGTGTTTGGCGAGACGCTGGATGGCAAGGCCGCCGTGGAAGCCGGACTGGCCACCGGTTGTGTGCCGGACGGCGAGGCCGAAGCCGTGGCCCTGACCGAGGCCCGTAAGCTGGTGGACAAGCCCCGGGACGCCTTGCGGGCCAGCAAGCGGCTGATGCATGCCCCCTGGGAAGACCAGGCATTCGCGGCCCTGGAGCGGGAACGCGATGTGTTTGCCGGGCGGCTGCGGTCGGATGAATGTCGGGCGGTTCTGGACCGGATGGGGAAGCGATAACCCCCGAAGTTTAATAGCAATGTAGCAGACGCTTCAGCTTCTGAGCCGCCCAAAGGGCGGCCATTGACGCTCCGAATTTGAGGCGTATGCCCATTGGGGCATCGTAGAATGCACTCAAAACACACATCGGGAGTCTGAAACCAATGGGTACCATCGCTTCCGTCGCCTAAGAGGGCCGTCCATGGCCGCTGATGCGACGAGGACATCCTGTCCTCTGCTCCAGCGATGGCACCCATTGGTTTCGATCAGGCTTTCTTGCCATACCCTCATCCAACTTTTGGGATGCCTATGCTTGGAATAGGGATGAGGTTAGCGATGAGCATGTAGCCGACGCTTTAGCTTCGGAGGGCCCGTCAGGGCCCTTTTGTTGACGTTACGTCTGGGGCAGGAAGGCCGCCCGTTGGGCGGCTCAGAAGCTGAAGCATCTGCTACATGTGTGTGGGGGATCACTGCTTCCAGTAGGGCGCCCGCAGTTCCCGTTTGAGCACTTTGCCGATGGTGCTGCGGGGCAGCTCATCGCGGAATTCGATGCCGGCCAGCCGTTGCGATTTACCCTGCCTGGCGTTGGCCCATTCCAGCAGCTCGCTTTCAGTCAGGCTCTCGCCCACCTTGCGCACCACCAGTCCCAGTGGCGTTTCGCCCCAGTGCTCACTGGGGATGCCGATGACCGCGGCATCCGCCACGGCGGGGTGTTCCAGAAGGACCTTTTCCAGGTCCACCGCATAGATGTTGAAGCCACCGGAGATGATCATGTCCTTGCGGCGGTCGAGGATATAAAGGAAGTCGTCGGCGTCGAGCCGGCCCATATCGCCGCTGCGGTAGAAACTCAGACCCTCCGGGCTGGTCCAGAGCATGGCGTCGGTCTGCTCCTGGCGATGGTAGTAGCCGCGCATCATCGCGCCGGCCCGGCCCACGATTTCGCCGATCTCGCCCTGGGGTAGCTCATGCCCGTCTTCGTCGATGATCCGCACTTCGGCACCTTCGGTGGGCTGGCCCACGGAATCCCACTTATCCGGGAATGCACCGCAGTCGAGGCTGGTGGAGATGCCACCCTCGGTCAGCCCATAGACCTCACGGATATTGCCCGGCCAGCGTTTCATGGCCTGTCCGATAACGTCGGCCCGTAACGGTGCGCTGGTGGACAGCTTCAGCTGGAAGCTCGACAGGTCGAAACGGTCGAAGTCCGGCTCCGCCAGGATTCGCTGATACTGCACCGGCACCAGCATGGCGTGGGTCACCCGGTGCTGCTCCGCCAGTTCCAGGAACCGGTGGGCGTTGAATTTGCCCATCAGCACCAGCGTGCCCCCGTGGAACAGGGTGGGCAGGGCGGAGACCAGCGTGGTGTTGGAATACAGCGGGGTGGACACCAGGTTGATGGCCTCGCTGTTCAGCCCGTAGCTTCCCATGCGCCGCATCTGACGGTAGCGGAACCGATGGTCATGGAGGATGCCTTTGGGTGTGCCGGTGGTGCCGGAGCTGTAGATGATGTTGAACGGATCATCCAGCGACAGCGGGGCCGGGTTGGCGGTGTCGTCAATGTCGCCCAGCCAGCTGTCGAGCGTTACAGCATTGTCAGACGGTGCGTAGTCGATGCCAATCCGCAGGTCGGCCGTGACGTTTGCGAGCTGATCGCGAATCTCGTCATATAAAGACGCGTTCTTCTGTGAAACGAACAGGAAGCGGGCGTCGCAGTCGTTCACCATCAGTGCCAGCGTTTCGCCGCTCGCCATGCCCGACAGCGGCACCATGCAGCCACCTGCGGTCAGCACACCCAGATACAGCATCATGTAGTCGGCGCTGTTCTCCGAAAGACCCGCAACCGTGTCGCCGGTTTTCAGTCCGGACGCGCGCAGCCGGTTGGCCATGCGGTTCACGCGGGACACCAGGCCGGCCCAGTCGGTGTCGCCTTTCTCGTCGATCAGGGCGATTTTGTCGGGTTGGGTGCGGGCGAAGGTCTGGATCTGTTCCCCGATAGGCAGGAGGGTTTCGTCGGCTACCAGCGGGGCATGTTGGGGCATGCTTTTCACATAGTCGTTCATTTTGACACTCATGATGATTGTTGTGTTTTAACTAGTGAAATTAACTTCCGAATATATTGACTCAAAAGTGTCAGGCGTGACAAATTAAAACCCGAATTCCTATTTGCGGTTCCCGGCTTCGTGATCTGGCACAGCTGGGAGGCCCTTTATAAGGGTGACCAAGAACAACAAAAGGAGCATCCGCATGATGCGTTTCAAGAGACGGGTGGCGATGGTCACCGGCGCGGGTAGCGGTATCGGACGAGCCACGGCCCTGCGACTGGCGCGGGAAGGAGCTTACCTGGTTTTGGTGGATCAGGCCGAAGCCGGGTTGATGGAAACCACCAGCGCTCTGCCGGAAGGTACCGAGTACCTGCGCAAAGTCATGGATGTGTCCGACGAGGCGGCTGTCGAGGCGCTGGTCAAAGACACCATCAAGCGCTGGGGGCAGATCGACGTCCTCTGCAACAACGCTGGCGTGGCGGGTTCGCACCCGCCGATCACCGACCAGAATCGCGACGAGTGGGAGCGCATCCTGGGGGTGAACCTGATCGGGCCGATGCTCTTCATCAAGCATGTGGCACCGCACATGCAGTCCCGCCGTCTGGGCAGCATCGTCAATACGGCATCCGTAGCGGGGATCCGCTCCGGCGCGGGCGGCAATGCCTATAGCGCGTCCAAAGCCGGCGTGATCAACCTGACCCAGACTGCTGCCTGCGACCTCGGTGGCGACAACGTCCGCGTCAATGCGGTGTGCCCGGGCCTGATCGAAACCGGCATGACCCAGCCCATCTTCGATTACGCCCGCGCCAACGAGAAAGCCCACAAGCTGGGCGCGCGCTGTGAACTGCGACGCTACGGCAACCCCGAGGAAATCGCCGCCGCCATCCTGTTCCTGGCCAGCGACGATGCCAGCTACATCACCGGGCAGGCGCTGCCCGTGGACGGAGGCAATACCGCCTCCCTGAATCTGCCGGGAATGAAAGTCTGATGTCTGACGTCACCACCCCTGAATATCTGGATAGCAAGGATCTGCCGGGTTTCCACAAGGTGCTCGGCTATGAGCAGGCCTCCTGGGAAGAAAACGAAGCGGTGATCACTGTAAAGCTGCAGCCGCATCACCTGAATCTGGCCGGCGTCATCCACGGCGGGGTGCTGACCTCGCTGCTGGATATCGCCCTGGCCCAGGCCGGTACCTATTGCCCGTATCCCGGTCGCATGCGCAAGGCCATTACCCTGTCGCTGACCACGTCGTTCACCGGTCAGTGCAGCGGCGGCACCATCACCGTCACCGGCACCAAGCGTGCCGGCGGCAGCCGCATTTTCAACAGTACCGGCGAAGTCCGCGATGACCAGGGCAACCTGCTGGCCATCGGCGAAGGCACGTTCCGTATCCGTTCCGGCAGTGAATCACCGGAAGGCGTGCCCATCTGACGGCGTCACCACCCCTGAACTGCCCCAACAACGACAGCAAGAGGCACAACGACATGTTTGAACTTTCCGAGAAAGCTCAGGCTCTGCGCGAGCAAGTGCTGGCCTTTATGGACGAGCACATCTACCCGAACGAGCACCTGCACCACGAGCAGATCGAGAACGCGGAAAACCGCTGGGCGCCGACCGCGATCCTCGAGGAGCTGAAAGGCAAGGCCAAGGCCGCTGGCCTGTGGAACCTGTTCCTGCCGGAAAGCGACTACGGCGCTGGCCTGACCAACTTCGAGTACGCCCACCTGTGCGAAATCATGGGGCGCTCCCACATGGCTCCGGAAGTGTTCAACTGTTCCGCGCCGGACACCGGCAATATGGAAACCATCGCCCGTTACGGCTCGCCCGAGCAGCAGAAAGAGTGGCTGGAACCGCTGCTGGCCGGTGAGATCCGCTCCTGCTTCTCCATGACCGAGCCGGCCGTGGCCTCGTCCGACGCCACCAACATTGGCTGCGAGATTCGTCGCGAGGGCGACGAGTACGTCATCAACGGTCGCAAGTGGTGGTCCTCCGGCGCCATGACCACCACCTGCAAGATCGCCATCGTCATGGGCAAGACCGACCCGTCGGCGGAAAAGCACAAGCAACAGTCCATGATCCTGGTGCCGCTGGACACCTCGGGCGTGAAGATCATCCGTCCGTTGACCGTGTTCGGCTACGACCACGCGCCGCACGGCCACGCCGAGATCGAGTACAACAACGTCCGCGTGCCGGCCAGCAACATGCTGCTGGGCGAGGGTCGCGGTTTCGAGATCGCCCAGGGTCGTCTGGGGCCGGGCCGGATTCACCATTGCATGCGCACCATCGGCGTCGCCGAGCGCGCGCTGGAAGCCCTGTGCCAGCGGGTCAACGAGCGGGAAGCCTTCGGCAAGCCGCTGGCCCAGTTCGATTCCATCCGCAAGGACATTGCCCGCTCCCGTCTGGAGATCGAGCAGTGCCGTCTGCTGACCCTGAAAGCGGCGCACATGATGGACACCGTCGGCAACAAGGTGGCCCGTCAGGAAATCGCGATGATCAAGGTCGCCGCACCGAGCATGGCGCTGCGCATTCTGGATCGCGCGATCCAGGTCCACGGCGCCATGGGCGTGTGTCAGGACACCTTCCTGGCGGCGGCCTGGGCCCAGGTCCGTACGCTGCGTCTGGCGGACGGTCCGGATGAAGTGCATCTGGATTCGATTGCCAAACTCGAACTGCGTAATTACCCGAAAACACACTGATCAGGAGGCCCGAGCATGAGCAATCCATTGTTTGATATGACCGGCCGGGTGGCCCTGATCACCGGTTCCACCAAGGGCATCGGCCGCTCCATCGCCGAGGAGATGGCCCGCGCCGGCGCGAAAGTCGTGATTTCCAGCCGCAAGGCCGAGGTCTGCGAACAGGTCGCCGGCGAACTGAAAGAGCAGGGCTTCGAGGCGATTGCCGTGCCCTGTCACGTAGGCCGCAAGGACGACCTGCAGAACCTCGTGGACAAGACCCTGTCCACCTGGGGACGCATTGATGTGCTGGTGTGCAACGCCGCCACCAACCCGGTCTATGGCCCCACCCAGGACATGACCGACGACGCCTGGGACAAGATCATGGACACCAACGTGAAGGGCACCTTCTGGCTGACCCAGATGGTGCTGCCGCACATGGCCGAGCGCGGTGATGGGCAGGTCATCCTGCTGTCCAGCATCGCCGGCATCCGCGGCAACACCGTGATCGGTACCTACGGCGTGTCCAAGGCGGCGGAAGCGGCCCTGGCCCGTAACCTGGCGGTCGAGTGGGGGCCGAAGGGTATCCGGGTCAACGCCATCGCCCCGGGCCTGGTACGCACCGACTTCGCCAAGGCGCTGGTGGAAGATCCGGAACGGCTCAAGCGGGTGGAAGAGAAAACCCCGCTGCGTCGCATCGGCGAGCCGGTCGACATCGCCGGGCTGGCGGTCTTCCTGGCAACACCGGCCAGCGCCTACATCACCGGTCAGGTGATCGTGGCGGACGGCGGCGAAACCGCGGGGTGAGGTGACGATGTCTGTGCACGCGAATCTCGACCCGGAGCTGGTGGACGTCCTCGACGCCCACCGGTTCGACGAGCAACAACTGAAAGCCTGGCTCCGGCAGGCGATGCCGGACATCGGCGATCGGCTTGAGGTGAAACAGTTCCAGGGCGGGCAGTCCAACCCCACCTTCCTGCTGGACACCGACAGCGGGCGTTATGTCCTGCGCAAGAAGCCACCGGGCAAGACCCTGCCGTCCGCCCACATGGTGGAGCGGGAATACAAGGTCGTCCGGGCGCTGTCCGACCACACCGATGTGCCCGTGCCGCAGGCGCGGGTGCTGTGCGAGGACGCGTCCGTCATCGGCACACCCTTCTATATTATGGACTTCACGCCGGGCCGGGTGGTCAGTCACCCGGCGTTGCGGGCGCTGGACCGGGAAGAACGCCGGCCGGTGCACGAGGCGGCGATGGACACCCTGGCCCGGCTCCACGCGGTGGACGTGAACGCCGTCGGCCTGGGCGACTTCGGCCGTCCTGAGGGCTACGTCGCGCGCCAGGTATCCCGCTGGACCAAGCAGTACCTGGCGGCCAAGACTGACGAGATGCCGGCCATGGACAAGCTGATGGCCTGGCTGCCGGATCACCTGCCGGCCACCGACGAAACGGCCATTGCCCACGGCGACTATCGTCTCGGCAACCTGATGCTGGCCCCGGACGAACCCCGGGTGGCGGCAATCCTGGACTGGGAGCTGTCGACGCTGGGGCACCCCCTGGCGGACTTGGCCTATTACTGCCTGCCTTATCATTTGCCCATGGACCTGGAAGGTTCGCGCGGTATCGTTGGTGAGGATCTGGAAGCCCTGAACATTCCCGACGAGCAGGAAACCATCGAACGCTATTGTCGTCAGTCCGGTCGCTCCGGCATTGCCGACTGGCACGTGTTCCTGGCGTTTTCCCTGTTCCGTCTGGCGTCCATCGTCCAGGGCGTCTACGCCCGGGCCTTGCAGGGGAATGCGAGTAACGCCGATGCCCTGCAAGTGGGCAAGCGGGCGAGCATGCTGGCCGACGCCGGCTGGCGGATCGCCCAACAGGGCAACCGGGGAGTCGCGGAATGAGTGAACCCATTGTACGTCGCATCCTGATCACCAACGATGACGGCATCAACGCGCCGGGGCTGGCGGTCCTGGAAAAGATCGCCCGTCATCTGGCGGAAGAAGTCTGGGTCGTTGCCCCGGAGCACGATCGCAGTGGCGCGGGGCAGAGCATTTCCCTGCATTCACCGCTGCGGCTCTACGCCCAGGACGGCAGCGAACGCCGGTTTGCCCTGTCGGGGACGCCGGCGGACTGCGTGCTGTTTGCCATGGCGGAATGGTTCGGCGAAACGCCGCCGGACCTGGTGCTGTCGGGCGTGAACTGCGGCGCCAACATCAGTGACTCGGTGCAGTATTCCGGCACCGTGGGCGCGGTACTCACCGCCCAGCATATGGGGGTGCCGGCGATGGCCCTGAGTCAGGCCTTCCTGAATCGCGATGGCATTGACTGGTCGCCGGTCGAGCAACATGGCGAATCCGTGATCCGATCCTTGTGGGCGCCGGACGAGCACCCGCAGCCCTGCTGGAACATCAATTTCCCGGCCTGTGCAGCCGGGGATATCAGCGAAGTGCGCTGGGCGCGCCAGTCCAGCGGTTCCATCCAGCGCACGCGACTGCTGCCCGGCCAGGACGGGCGCAGCCTGCCCTACTGGTGGCTCAGCTTCGAGCGCAGTTCCAAGCATATTATCGCGCCGGATATGGACGTCACCGTCCTGCGCGACCAGGCCGTGGCCGTCACACCACTGCGTAGCCAGGCACCGCTGCCCGGTGGTCCGGCCGCGTTTGCCATTGAATCGGTTTAACAGACGATAGTTGGTCCGGCTGTCCGGCCGGAGAGGGGAGAACAACACTATGTTTACACGACACCACGGGGTCTGGCCGAGCGATCTGCCCAAGACCATGACGCTGCCCAACACCAGTGTGTTTACCAACCTGGCGATTTCCGCCCTGCGTTATCCGGATCACCCGGCCATCATCTACTACGACACGGTGATCACCTACCGGGAACTGCTGGATGAGGTCGAGGCCCTGGCCGGCTACCTGCAGGCGCAGGGCCTGAAGAAAGGCGACCGGGTGCTGCTGTACATGCAGAACTCGCCCCAGTATGTGATTGGTTACTACGCCATCCTGCGCGCCGATGCGGCGGTGATCCCGGTGAACCCGATGAACCGGGCCGCGGAGCTGGAGCACTACATCAGCGACACCTCAGCCGAGTTCTGTCTGGCCGGCCAGGAGCTGGCAGGCTTCATCGCGCCGCTGGTGGGCGAGACGCACCTGAAGGAAGTGGTGGTCACCGCCTACAGCCGCTACCTGCGTGAAGAAACCGACCTGAACCTGCCGCCGGAAGTGGCGGCGCCGGCCGAGCCGGTGGAAGGCACCGGCCTGACCGACTGGCAGGACGCCATCCGCGCGAACAAGGCGCCGGCGCCCCATACGGCCGGTCCCGACGACATCGCGGTGATCCCGTTCAGCTCCGGCACCACCGGTGCCCCCAAGGGCTGCACCCACGTGCATCGGGGCGTGATGGCGACTGCCGTTCACCGCGCGTTCTGGAACCTGAGCACGGCGGATACCGTGCAGCTGGCGACGCTGCCGTTCTTCCACGTGACCGGCATGACCGGGTCCATGAACAGCCCGATCTACAGTGGCTCCACCTCGGTCATCATGACCCGCTGGGACCGCAATACCGCCGCCAGACTGATCGAACGCTACCAGGTCACCGGCTGGACCAACATCGTCACCATGGCGGTGGACTTCCTGTCCAACCCGGAACTGGGTAACTACGACATCAGCAGCCTGAAGACCATCGGAGGCGGTGGCGCGGCCATGCCGGCGGCGATCGCTGACAAGCTGAAGAAACTGACCGGCCTGGACTACATCGAGGGCTACGGTCTCTCCGAAACCATGGCGGCCACCCACATCAACCCGTCCGATGCCCCCAAGGCCCAATGCCTGGGCATTCCGGTGTTCGACGTGGACTCCCGCATCATCGATGTGGAAACGCTGCAGGAGAAAGGCCCGGGTGAGGTCGGCGAGATCGTCAGCAACGGCCCTCAGGTGACCATCGGTTACTGGAACCGTCCGGCCGAAACCGAAGCGGCGTTTGTCGAGATCGATGGCAAACGGTTCTTCCGCACCGGTGACCTGGGTTACTACGACGAGGAAGGCTACTTCTTCATGGTCGACCGGGTGAAGCGGATGATCAACGCGTCCGGCTTCAAGGTGTGGCCGTCGGAAGTGGAAAGCCTGATATACCGCCATCCGGCCATCCACGAATGTTGTGTCATTTCCGCGCCCGATCCCAAGCGGGGCGAGACGGTCAAGGCGTGCATCGTGCTGACGCCGGAGGCGGAAGACACCACCACGGTCGACGACATCGTGAGCTGGTGCCGTGAGGAGATGTCCGCCTACAAGGTGCCCCAGCATGTCGAATTTGTCTCCGAGCTACCCAAGTCCCCCACTGGCAAGGTGATGTGGCGGGCACTGCAGGAGCAGGAGTGGCAAAAGGAGGCCTGACCGGGCGCTGAATGCGTCCAGAATTAGGCTCTATCCCATCCCTAAACGGGTCTTTCCCCGGAATGACCGGTTTTGCCGGCCGTTCCGGGCTATGGCCCCTTTTGCCCCGATTCAGTTTCACTATAACGGTAAAAAACTTATCAATGGTCCGCACAGTGGAATTGCATTCTGTATATTGACAGAGTTTCTGCTGAGTGTACTCTTGATAAAAGGTGAAACAAAAACTAAAACGTCTCAAAACAAAAAACCAAACCTGCGGTTCCAATTTTGATAACAACTTCCGCTGGTCAAAAAACCTGCGGCATCCAATAACAACAACTTGCCAGGAAGGAGGCTGATTTGAACCTCTTTTTCCAGAACATCGTAAACGGGCTGACACTCGGTAGCATCTACGGACTCGTGGCTCTCGGTCTGACGCTGGTCTACGGTATCCTGCATATCCCCAACTTCGCCCATGGCGCGCTCTATATGGTCGGCGCGTTCATGTCCTACTTCTTCATGGTGGATCTGGGTGTCCATTACTGGGTCGCCATGCTGGGCTCGGCCGCCGTCGTCGCGGTGCTGGCGGTTCTCTGTGAACGCCTGGTCTTCCATCCCCTGCGCCACTCGCCACCGATCCACGACAAGATCGCCGCCATCGGCATCCTGCTGTTCCTGGAAGCGGTGGTGCAGATGTTCTGGGGCGCGGATTTCCGCCGCATGTCGTCGCCGTTCACCGGCATCATGAACTTTGACGGCCTGATCATTCCCGAGCAGCGGGCCCTGATCATCGTCGGCGCCATCGTACTGGTCGTAGCGCTGCAGCTGTTCCTGCGCAAGACCATGACCGGCGCCACCATCATCGCCATGGCGCAAAGCCGGGAAGGGGCCTTCCTGGTGGGCATCGACGCCAACCGCGTGGCGATGATGACGTTCGCCATCTCCGGCATGCTGGCCGCCTTTGCCGCAACCCTCTACGCACCGATCAACCTGGTCTACCCGGCCATGGGACACGTGGTGATCATGAAAGCCTTCGTCATCATCATCCTCGGTGGCATGGGCAGCATACCCGGCGCCATCGTCGGCGGGATGATCATCGGCTTCGCCGAGGCCTTCGGCGGCTTCTACATCTCCAGCAGCTACAAGGACATCATCGCGTTCGGTCTGCTCGTGGTGATCCTGTCTGTACGTCCGCAAGGCCTGTTCGCGAAGGGGGCGCACTGATCATGTTGAAACTGGCTTCCTTTATGACCCGTCCGGCGGCGAAGTACCTGCTGATCGTGCTCGCCCTGGTGTTCCCGTTGATCGCCAGGAACGAGTACCAGGTGTACGTCATGGCGTCGGCCTTCATCTGGGCAATCGCCGTCTACGGCCTGAACATCATCACTGGTTACTGCGGCCAGCTGAACCTGGCCCACGGGGGCTTCTTTGCCCTCGGGGCCTACACCCTGGGGCTGCTGACGGGGGATTACGGCTGGAGCTTCTGGCCGGCGTTCGTCGGGGCTCTGCTGATGACGGCGTTCATCGGCTTCCTGGTGGGCGTGGTATCCCTGCGTTTGAAGGAACATTACTTCGCCATCTTCACCCTGTGCGTCGGCTTCATCATGTACATGCTGACCGACAAGTGGGAGGAACTGACCCACGGCCCGATCGGCGTACGTGACATCGCCGCGCCGCACGGCTTCGGAATCGTGGACTTCACCGAGACCACGCCCTTCTATTACCTGGTGCTGGCGTTCCTGATCTTTGCCATCTGGTTCATGGGCAAGCTGTCCCGCTCGCTGCTGGGCCGCACCTTCATGGCGATCCGCAACGGGGACGATCTGGCGCAGTCGCTCGGCATCAACCTGATGCGCAACAAGACCCTGGCGTTCGTGCTGTCCACCACCTACGCGGGGATGGCCGGAGCGCTCTACGCGGGCATGGTGCGCTTCATCGGGCCCGAGGACGGCAACATCCTCCACACCTTCGACATGATCACCTACCTGCTGGCGGGCGGTATCGGCACCCTGTCCGGTCCGCTGGTCGGCACCGTGGGCATCGTCTGGCTCACCCAGTCCCTGCAGTTCCTGGAGGAGTACCGGATGATCCTGTTCGGCCCGCTGCTGGTGGTGCTGGTCATCTTCTTCCCCCGCGGCATTGTCGGTTCGTTCCTGGGCTGGCTGCACCGCAAGACGCTGGACGCCGGTTTGCCGGCGGCCAAGCAGAAAGAGAGCCGTATCGCCACGGGTAAGGGGGTCGAGAACAATGCTTAAGATCGAGAACCTGACCAAGATGTTCGGTGGCCTGGCGGCGGTGAACGACGTGTCCGTCGAGTTCGAGGCCAACCGCATCAACGCCATCATCGGGCCCAACGGCGCCGGCAAGAGCACCTTCTTCAACCTGGTGGCCGGCACCCACAAGCCCACCTCCGGGCGCATCATCCTTGACGGTGAGGACATCACACCGCTGCGCTGCGACTACATCGCCCAGCGCGGCGTGGGCCGCACCTTCCAGACCACCAACCTGTTCGAGCAGGCCTCGGTGCTGGACAACCTGATCGTCGGCCACCGGCTGCGCACCAAGTCCGGTCTGTGGGACGTGCTGATCAACTCCAAACGCCTGCAGTGGGAGGAGAAAGCCTGCCGCGACAAGGCGCGGGAAGTGCTCGACTTCGTTGGCCTGAACCATGTGGAAAACCGGCTGATCGCGGACATCACCCAGGAAGAGCGCAAGCGCGTGGCCTTCGCCCTGGCGCTGGCCACCGATCCCAAGATCGTGCTGCTGGATGAGCCCGCCGCCGGGGTGAACCCGGAGGAGACCGAAGGGCTGGCCGACCTGATGCGCAAGATGGTCGACCACGGCCTCACGGTCTGCCTGATCGAGCACAAGATGGACATGATCATGGGCTTGGCCGACAAGATCATGGTGCTGGATCACGGCGAGAAAATCGCCGAAGGCACCCCGACGGAGATCCGGGAAAACCCGGTTGTGATCGAAGCCTACCTGGGGAGTGACGAAGATGCTGCAGCTTAGGAATGTGGATGTCTGCTACGGCAGCTTCAAGGCGCTGACCAACGTCTCGATGAGTGTCGACTCCGGCGAGCTGGTGGTGCTGCTGGGCGCCAACGGTGCCGGCAAATCGAGTCTCTTCAACGCCATCAGCGGCCTCAACAAGCCGGCCGCGGGCGAAATCGAGTTTGAGGGCAAGCGCCTGGACGGCCTCAAGCCCAGCGCGATCGTGTCGTCGGGCGTCGTGCAGTGTGCCGAAGGCCGCAAGCTGTTCCCGATGATGAGCGTCCAGCAGAACCTGATGATGGGCGCTTACGTCCATCGCCGGGACAAGGCCGGCAACCGGCAGCGCCTGGAAGAGGTGCTGGAGCTCTACCCCATCCTGCGGGAGAAGGCGGACCAGCCGGCGGGCTCCCTGTCCGGCGGCCAGCAGCAGATGGTGGCCATCGGCCGCGCGCTGATGAGCCGTCCGCGCCTGCTGATGCTGGACGAGCCCTCGCTCGGCCTGGCGCCGCTGATCGTGCGCCAGATGTTCGAAACCATCCAGAAAATCAATCGCCTCGGCACCACCGTGCTGCTGGCGGAACAGAATGCGTTTGCCGCCCTGAAGATTGCCACCCGGGCCTACGTGATGGAGAACGGCCAACTGGTCATGGAAGGCGACCGGGACACCATGTTGGGCAATGAAGAGGTGCGCAAGGCATACATCGGCGCCTAGTGTGCCGACGACACAACGTGATCTACCTGGACAAGCGATAAATCCAACAACAAGACAGACGCAATACCCTAGGAGAAAACAATGAAAATGCTGAAAACTCTTGGTCGTGCGGTCGCAGTCGCGGCACTGGGTGCGGGTCTCTCCACCGGTGCCATGGCGGAATCCACCGTCAACATCGGCTTTACCGGCCCGCTCAGTGGCGGTGCCGCCCTGTACGGTGAGAACGTCCTGTCCGGCCTGCGCATGGCCGCGGGTGAAATCAACGACAACGGCGGTTTCAAGATCAACGGGGAAACTTACAAGGTCAATCTGATCTCCCTAGACGATCGCTATTCCCCGGCCCAGGCGGCGACCAACGCCAAGCGCCTGAAGCAGGAATCCAACGTGCCGGCCATCTTCGTGCCGCACTCCGGTGGCGTCTTCGCGCTGCAGGACTTCAACGAGAAAGACGACTTCATGGTGATGGCGTACACCAGTGTCCCGACGGTTACCGAGAAGGGCAACAGCCTGACCATCCGGATTCCGCCGACCTTCGACGGCTACGTCCGGGCATTCAGCAGCTATGCCCTGAAGCATGAAGGCAAGGGGTGGCGCAACCCACGAGTACGCCAAGATCTGGGCCAAGATGATCAAGAACGAGTGGGAGTCCAGGGGTGGCGAAGTGGTGGCCGAGAATGCCATGGACTACAACAAGTCCGCCGATTTCTACACCGGGGTCAGCCGCCTGGTGGCGTCCCAGCCGGACGTGATGTTCGTTGGCGGCGCTTCCGAGCCGACCGGCCTGGTGGTGCAGCAGGCGCGTCAGCTGGGTTTCCAGGGTGGCTTCATCGTCATGGATCAGGCCAAGTTGGATGAGATGGCCGACGTGGCCGGCGGTGTCGACCAACTGGAAGGCGCTATCGGCGTGGTGCCGCTGTCGATCTACGGCACCGACGCGGCGAACGACTTCATCAAGCGCTACAAGGCCGAGTACGACAAGACGCCGGGCTCTGAAGCAGCCTACAACTACTCCGCGATGTACGGTCTGGTGAAGGCCATGCAGCTGGCCGGCACGACCGATGCCAAAGCGGTTCGTGGCAAGATGAGCGAGGCCATGCAGAAGCTCAACGAGGCGCATAACCCCTATCAGGTCTCCGAAGTGACTGACAAGGGCGGCTTCGTCACTGAAACCACGCTAGCTGTGGTGGAAGACGGCAAGATCGAGCAGAAGCCGATCGAGGAGTAAGTTGCCTAAGTGAAAAAGGGGCCTTTCGTGGCCCCTTTTTTGTGGACGCTGAGCTGCGGTTGATGGGGCGGGCAGCCTTGCAGGCTGCTCCGAAGCTAAAGCGTCGGCTACACCGTTACGTTAACTCGAGTCTGTAGCAGACGCTTCAGCTTCTGAGGCGCCGCAAGGCGCCCCCGGTCGACATCTAATAGGGCTCAGCGCACGTACATCACCAGATTTTCCGCCACGCAGGCCGGCTTGTCCTCACCGTCGATCTGCACCGTGGTGGTGTAGGCGGCCAGCACACGCTGATCGTCCACGGCGGTGACCTCTTTCAGGGTCACTTCCGTACGAATCGCAGAGCCGGACTTCACGGCGGCGGGAAAGCGCAGCTTGTTGAGGCCATAGTTGATGCTGGCGCTGGTGCCGGTCACGTGGATGACACCCTGGTTGAGCAGGGGAATCAGCGATACGGTCAGGAAACCATGGGCGACCGGGCTTTTCCAGGGCGCCTCCCGTTTGGCACGCTCCACGTCCACGTGGATCCACTGATGGTCGCCGGTGGCGTCGGCAAAGGCCTGGATCATGTCCTGGGACACGGTTTTCCAGGGACTGTGGCCGATCAACTGGCCGGTGTATTGAGAGAGGTCAGCCAGGGCAATCTCTTTCATGTCACGTCCTTTTTGTTGGAGTTAGTTTCGCACTGTAATACTTGATTTCAAATTCATTCTCGCCAACCCGCCAGCCGGGTGCAACCGGTTTGGCGTCATCGATAAAGGAGAATATGACCATGGCCACGAATCAGCAGATTATCCTCGCCGCCCGCCCCACCGGCATGCCGGACGAGCGCCACCTGGTCCTGCAGGAGGCGCCCATGCCGGAGCCGACGGAGGGTGAAGTGCTGCTCAGGACGATTTACCTGTCGCTCGACCCCTACATGCGGGGGCGCATGTCGGACGCGGCCTCCTACGCGAATCCGGTGTCTGTGGGCGATGTGATGACCGGCGGCACCGTCAGCGAAGTGGTGGAAAGCCGTTTCGATGGCCTCGAACCGGGCGATATCGTCTTCAGCCATGCCGGCTGGCAGACCTACGCGACAGCTCCGGGCAAATCGTTGCGCAAGCTGGATCCGAAGGCCGCACCGATCAGAACCGCCGTAGGCGTGATGGGGATGCCCGGCTTCACCGCCTACGTGGGCCTGCTCGACCTGGGGCAGCCGAAGGCGGGTGAAACCGTGGTGGTTTCGGCGGCGGCCGGTGCCGTTGGGCAGGTGGTCGGGCAGATCGCCAGGATTAAGGGCTGCCGCGTGGTCGGCGTGGCCGGCGCCGAAGACAAGTGCCGGCACGTGGTCGAGGCCTACGGCTTCGATGCGTGTGTGAACTACAAGGACGATGACTTCGAAGCGCAGTTGGACAAGGCCTGCCCGGACGGCATTGATGTCTATTTCGAGAACGTCGGCGGCAAGGTATTCGATGCGGTGATGAAGCGGGTGAACGTGTTCGCCCGGATTCCGGTCTGCGGCCGGATTGCCCACTACAACCAGACCGAACTGCCGGAAGGGCCGGACCGCCTGATTCCGTTCATGGGCAAGGTGCTGGTCAAGCGGCTGATGCTGCGCGGCTTCATCCAGACCGATCACATCGAGCGTCAGCCGGACTTCCTGAAGGACATGGCAGGCTGGATACAGAGAGGTCAGGTCAAGTATCAGGAGGACATCGTGGACGGGCTGGAGAACGCGGTGAGTGCGTTCCAGGGGCTGCTGGAAGGGAAGAATCGGGGCAAGATGCTGGTTCGGGTGGCTGAGGACCCGACTCGCAAGGCCTGATCATAGCTTTTAATGTAGCCGACGCTTCAGCTTCGGAGCGGACGACAGTCCGCCGGGGTCATTCGGGAGCCTGGCGGCTCCTCCGAAGCTAAAGCATCGGCTACACCCTCGGGAGCGCCTTAAACGGCGTACCCCGGATTCTTGCTGTCCAGCATCCGCAACAGGGCCGGCCAGGTCAGCCTGGCCGCCTTACCCAGCGACTGGGACTGCTCGCGGGTGGTCTCGATCGCCGTATCCGACGGCATGAAGGTCGGTCCACAGGCCTGCGCCTTCACCTGGATTTCACAGGCCTTCATCAGGAAATAGAGGTAGGTGAAGGTCTCCGGCACGTCGTGACCGGCGGTTAGAATGCCGTGATTGCGCAGGATCAGCATCGATTTGTCGCCAATATCGTTGATCAGGCGATCGCGCTCGTCCAGGTTCAGGGCGACACCCTCGTAGTCGTGGTAGGCCACGTGATCCAGGCACAGCATCGCGGTCTGGCTCAGCGGCAATAGACCGTCGCGGTGGGCGGATACGGCCACGCCATCGGCGGCGTGCAGGTGCATGACCGCACCGGCGTCTTCGCGGCCCATGTGAATCGCGCTGTGAATGGTAAAGCCCGCCGGATTGACCCGCGCCAGTCCGCCGGCTTCCACCACATTGCCGTCCTGATCCACTTTCACCAGCGAGGACGCGGTGATCTCGTGGAACAGCAGGCCATAGGGGTTGATCAGGAAATGGTGCTCCGGTCCGGGCACCCGCGCGGACAGGTGGGTGAACACCAGATCGTCCCAGCCAAACAGTGCCACCAGACGATAGGCGGCCGCCAGATCGCAGCGGGCCTGCCATTCCTGCTTCCGTAATGCCTTGTCTTGCTCTTGTTCTTGATGGACTTGCATAAGGCCTCCTTCATGAGGTGGAGCCGGAGTGTCTCCGGCTATATCACTTTGATTGTGATTCGGTCATTTCATGATGAACGGAGTCGCTCTATCTCGTCAGCCGGGAAGAAGCGAAGGGATGTTCATGCTGAAGGAGGGACATGGACGTCCCGGCCGTCTAATGCAACGTAGGCAAGGGCATCCCTTCGCTTCCTGCACTGAACTCAGCAGGCTACAAACCACCTGTCACCGCCATGATTAAAAAAGGGCAGCAAAAGCTGCCCCGAAATGGGTCTCTAAGGGGTATGACATCCAGAGGATGTCTGAGACCCGGCTCCTCGCACAGAGAACGTGCCTGGTTACGAGGCCTGCAGCAGGCTCGCGTACTGTTCCAGGTGGAAATCGTCATCACCGAACTGGTGATTGATCATGATCAGACGCTTGGCGTAATGCGCCAGGCTGTATTCCCAGGTCATGCCGATACCGCCGTGCAGTTGGATGGACTGCTCGGCGATGAACTGACCGGCGCGGCCGATGACGTTCTTGGCCGCGGCCAGGATGCGGTCGCGCTCGTCGCTGGCGTCATCGTTAGCCACGCTGGCGGCCAGGATCGACATGGAGCGGGCCTGCTCCAGTTCCGAACTCATGTCCACCATGCGGTGTTGCAGGACCTGGAACTTGCCGATGGGCACACCGAACTGCTTGCGGGTCTTGAGGTAGTCCAGGGTCAGCTTGATCGCTTCTTCCATCGCGCCCACCGCTTCGGCACACAGTGCCGCCACGGCACGACCGGTCTGGTAGTGGATGGCTGCCCCTGCCTGGCCTTCCTCGCCGATCAGCGCGTCAGCACCGACCTGGACGTTGTTCAGGAACACATCACAGCCCTTGGCGCCGTCCATGGTCGGGTAGACCCGACGCTCAACGCCTTCGGCGTTGGGATCAATGGCAAACAGGGACAGGCCGTCCGCATCGCGGCTGTCGCCGCTGGTACGGGCAGAGACCAGGATCAGGTCGGCCGCGTGACCGCCGATCAGGACGCCCTTGCGACCGTTCAGAACGTAGCCGCTGCCGGATTTTTCAGCGCGGGTCTCGACGTCGTTCAGGTTGTAGTGACTCTGGGGCTCGTCCAGGCCCACGGCAATCTTGATCTCGCCGGTGGCGATGCGGCTCAGCCACTCTTCTTTCTGGTTGTCGTTGCCGGCCTGGCTGATCAGGCCGCCGCCGAGAACCACCGTCTGCATATAAGGCTCCAGGCACAGGCCGCGCCCCAGTTCGGTCATGACCGACTGCACGTCCACCCCGGAGCCGCCGAAGCCGCCCAATTCTTCCGGGAAGGGCACGGCGCACAGGCCGAGTTCGCCCAGCTGCTTCCAGAACTCTTCGCTGTAGCCCAGCTCGCTTTCGCTGTACTTCAGACGCTTTTCGAATTCGTACTCACCGCGGACCAGGCGCGCCACGGTGTCCTGCAGCATCTGCTGCTCTTCATTCAGGTTGAAGTCCATGGGTGCCTCCTTACAGTCCGAGAATCATCTTGGTGACAATGTTCTTCTGGATCTCGTTGGATCCGCCAAAGATCGACAGCTTGCGCATGTTGAAGTACTGCGGTGACAGCGCAGCGCCGTCCGGATCGGACAGGTGGTCGCCTTCAAATTCCAGAGCCAGCTCTTCTTCCACGAACGGCTGGGCGTAGGGACCCAGGGCGCGACGGGACAGATCGGTAATGGCCTGACGCAGTTCCGTACCACGGACTTTCAGCATGGAACTCTCGGCACCCGGGACACCGCCGCCTTCGACAGAAGCGATGATGCGCAGGTTACTGATGGAGGCCGCCATCAGGTCGATTTCCACCTGGGCCACGCGCTGGGCAAAGGTCGGATCCTCGATCAGCGGACGGCCGTTCTTCTTCTGGCGGCCGGCAATGGCTTTCAGGTGGCTCAGGGCCGCCTTGGAAGCACCGATGCCCGCCAGACCGGTGCGCTCGTAGGTGAGCAGGTACTTGGCGTAGGTCCAGCCTTTGTCTTCGTCACCGACGAGGTTTTCCACCGGCACTTTGACGTCGTCGAAGAAGACTTCGTTGACCTCATGCTCGCCGTCCAGGGTGATGATCGGACGCACGGTCACGCCCGGGGTTTTCATGTCGATCAGCAGGAAGGAAATGCCTTCCTGGGCCTTCACCTCGGTGTTGGTGCGCACAAGGCAGAAAATCATGTTGGCGTGCTGACCCAGGGTGGTCCAGGTCTTCTGGCCGTTGACGATGTAGTGGTCGCCCTCGCGCACCGCACGGGTCTTCAGAGACGCCAGGTCAGAACCGGAGCCGGGCTCGGAGTAACCCTGACACCACCAGTCCTCACCGCTCAGGATGCGCGGCAGGTAATGCTGCTTCTGCTCTTCGCTGCCGAACTTGATGATGACCGGGGCGACCATGTTGACCCCGAACGGGATGGAGCGGGGCGCGCCGTAACGGCAAGACTCTTCGTCCCAGATGTGCTTCTGAACGGCGGTCCATTTCACACCACCGTACTCTTCCGGCCAGTGGGTGGCGTACCAGCCCTGCTTGACCAGGATCTGTTGCCAGCGCTCGTGGTCGGCCCGGCTCATCCGGCGGCCCTCTTTGACCTTGGCAGCAATATCGGCCGGCAGTTTCTCCTCGAGGAAGGTCCGGACTTCATCCCGGAAGGCCAGTTCGTCGGCCGTGTAGTTCATGTTCATTGATCAACCTCTCGGTTCATTGTTCTGTCTGTCGACATCTTCACGCCGTCGATGGCGCTTATTTGTGTTGTGAAAGATGGTACCGCATAGCAGAATTAAACGAAGGATGAATCATGATTGTTCTTGTGTCAATCGCTGTGAATGTGCCAAATCGTCGATACCTATACGTCGATCAGCAAAATTTAGTTTTAAAAGGTTGTGAATGGAAACTGCTTTGTCTATATTCGGAATTGCAGAAGCTGGTATTGCTAGGCGAAACTAGTGCTCACTTAGATACCGCTTGGCGAAACATAACGTTGAATAACAAACCAAAAGCCAGCCGAAGTAATAAAAATAAAGACGCACCCAAGGGAAGCCCGTCCATCGCTGGTGGCAGACAGGCTGCCGGAAGCTGGCCGGACTCCGGGTTTCCAAACACAACAAGACATAAAACGAGGTTTGCAATGACAATAAGAAACGCGTCATTCAGCGCACGTCTCCTCACCCGCGCCATTGCCCTGGCAGGCCTGCCGCTGATGGCCGTCATGTCCACCGCCACTTTCGCCCAGGATTCCCAGAGCGCACAAAGCGATGAAGTGGAACAACTGCGCCAGCGCGTGGACCAACTGGAAAAGACGCTTAAAGGTGCCGTGGCATCGGCTCCGGAGCTGAATGAAGACAATCCCTATATCCTGCGTGAGGGCGACGGCCTGAAGATCGGCGAGACCACGATTTCATTCGGTGGTTTCATCAAGGCCGATGTGATTACCGGCTCTGGCGGCGATGGCACGCTGAACACCTACTCCGTTGGTCTACCCAGAACCTTTGCCAAGGCTGCGGCGTCCGATAACAACAGCTGGAAGACCGGCTTCTCGGCGCGCGAGTCGCGTCTGAGCATCGGTACGGAAACGGACGATGTGGCCGGTCACGACTTGCGCACCTATCTGGAGATGGACTTCAACCAGGCCATCGACGCGCCGGGCAACGAAGTCGTTTCCAACAGCTACGCGCCCCGCCTGCGCCAGGCCTACGGTAACTGGAACGGATGGGATTTCGGTCAGACCTATACCACCTTCACCGATCTGGCGGCCCTGCCGGAAATCCTGAACCAGGGTAAGATGGCGGCGTTCATCTACACCACCCAGCCGATGATCCGCTACAGCATGGCGGCGCCTGGCGGTAAATTCATGGTGGCCCTGGAAAACCCGGAAGACGGTTACGGAAGCAATTCCTACGATGACCAGTCCTATCCGGACCTGACGGCCCGTTACCAGATTCGCGGTAAGTACGGCTTCTACTCCGTCGCCGGTGTCCTGCGCAACCTGGAAGACGATGCATCCGATGACGAGCAACTGGCCGGTGCCGTCTCGCTGAGCGCCCGTATCCCGACCATTGGTCGTGACGATCTGCGTATGCAATACAGCTACGGTGCACTGGGTCGCTACATGGGTCTGTTCACCTATCCCGACGTGGATCTCGCGGCCCAGGGCGGCGGTGAGGTCAAGGCGCTCAAGAGCTACGGTGCCACGGTGGCCTATCGCCACTACTGGTCTGCGACCTGGCGTTCGAACCTGGTGGGTTCGCACACGGAAATCGTCAGCGACCTGACCAATCCGGTGGCCACACCCGGGGCCAACGGCACGCTGAGCTATTTCGACACTTCCACGTCGGTTCACGCCAACCTGATCTGGCAGGCGAATCGCAAACTGCAACTGGGTCTCGAGTACGCCTATTGGGACTTCGGCAACATTGCCGACGGCGGCAGCAGTCAGTACGAGCAGGTCATGGCCTCGGCCAAGATGTCGTTCTGATTCCGGCCGGACTGGAGAAAAACGTCTAACGGGCCGGTCCGACCGGCCCACCTTCAGGTTACTCTGTTGTTTTGCCTATTGCGCCCCGACTCTGCCTCGGGGCTTTTTTATGCCCGGGGCTGCGGTATCGTCGACGCCATGATGCCCCGCCGTGGGGTTAGCGTCGCAGTGCAAACGCCACGGTCTTCACCAGCACCGTCACTTCCTGCCCCGCGTCCAGTGCCAGTTCCTCAAACGATTTCCGGGTCAGGCGCGCCCGCAACGACTGGTTGCCCAGTTGCAACCGGACTTCGATGGCGGTCGGATTATCGGGTAGCACGGCCGTGTCGGTGATGGTGGCCTGCAACTGGTTGCGGTAGGAGGAGCCGGAATGGGGGGCGAGTGCCAGGGCGACATCGCGGACCGGTATCCGCAGTCTCAGCCGTTCGCCGACAGCGGCATCCACCGCCGGGATGGTCAGATGCTGGCCATCGTTCAGCGTCAGCAACGTCAGGCCATAGTTGACATCCTGCCCGACCACTTCAGCCTCGATCACCGAAGCCGCATCGAACCCACCCAGCTCCGCCGTGAGATCGAACCGCATCAGCAGGTCGTCCAGCGGCCCGCTGGCCAGGACCCGGCCCTCATGCATCAGGACCAGGTGGTCGGCGATCGCCGTCAGTTCTTCCGGGTCGTGGCTGACATATAGGATGGGAATTGCGATCTCGCGGGTCAGGCGCAGGATGAAATGCAGCAGTTCTTGCTTGCGTGGGCCATCCAGGCCGGTCAGGGGCTCATCCATCAGCAGCATGCGCGGTTCGCTCAGCAGGGCGCGGCCGATGGCAACGCGTCGGGCCTCGCCGCCGGACAGGGTTGCCGGGAAGCGATCCAGCAGGTGGTCGATACCCAGCAGGGACACGATGGATGCAAACCGCTCCGGATCCGGTCGGGGCATGCCGTAGGTCAGGTTGCCGCGGACCCGGTAATGCGGGAACAGGCGGGCTTCCTGGAACACCACCCCCAGGCGGCGTTTGTGGGGCGGCACGAAGGTCCTGTTGCCGGTATCCACGAGGCAGTCGCCACCGATGTGGAGGGTTCCGCTGTCCGGCCGGTCCAGGCCCGCGATCAGTCGCAGCAGGCTGGTCTTGCCACTACCGGAAGCCCCGAACAGGGCGGTGACACCGTGGGCAGGGAGGTCCAGGGCCGTTTGCAGGTGGAAATCGCCGGGGCGATGGTCCAACTGAAGACGCAGTCCGGCATCCTTCGGTTGCCTATCCGTCATCCCGCCCCCGCAGTCGTTGCCGCGCCCGCCGCGCAAGCCATTCTGAAATCATCAGTGACGCCATGGCGATAGCGATGGACAGGATGCACAACCTGGCGGCGGCGCCCTCGGCTCCGGGCGTCTGTATCAGGGTATAGAGCGCCAGCGGCAGGGTGCGGGTCTCGCCGGGAATGTTGGCGGCGAAGGTGATGGTGGCACCGAATTCCGACAGGGCACGGGCGAATGCCAGCACGGCGCCGGTCAGCAGGCCGGGCAGGGTCAGTGGCAGGGTGATCGTGCGGAACACCCGCCAACGGCTGGCCCCCAGTGTGCTCGCGGCTGCTTCGAGCTGTGTGTCCACGGCCTCCAGGGATAGCCGGACGGAGCGTACCAGCAGGGGGAAGGCCATCACCCCGGCCGCCACGGCTGCGCCCTGCCAGGTAAAGGGCAGTTGGATGTTGAAGGTCTGGTCGAGCCATTGCCCGATAACACCGCGCCGTCCCAGGGCGAGCAGCAGCAGGTAGCCAACGACCACCGGTGGCAGCACCAGCGGCAGGTGCAGCAGGCCGTCCAGTGCTGACTTGCCGGGGAAATCCCGCCGCGCCATCAGCCAGGCCAGGGCGATACCGGGCACGATGATCCAGGCGACGGCACTGCCGGCGACCTGCAGGCTGATGCGGATGGCGTCCCATTCGGCGGCGCTCAGCATAACGGTCGGTCAGTGGTCTTTGGCCGGCGCCGGCGAGAAGCCGAAGCGCTGGAAGATGGCCATGGCCTCGGGGCCGGCCAGCCACTGGCGGAAGTCGTTCAGGGCGCTGCTGCGGGCCGGGACGATCAGGGCGGCCGGATAGGTAATGGTCTTGTGGCTGTCCTCCGGGAACAGGCCCAACTGGCGGACGGCTTGGCTGGCTTTGGCGTCGGTCTGGTAGACGATGCCAACCGGTGTTTCGCCACGCTCCACCAGCGCCAGGGCGGCGCGGACGTTGTCGGCCCGGGCCAGGCGGTCCTGCAGTTCGTGCCATTCTCCCAGGCTCTGCAGGGCCTGTTCGGCGTAGATGCCGGCCGGTACGTGGGCCGGATCGCCGGTGGCGATGCGCTCCCCTTTTTGCAGCAGCGAGACGATGGGCTTGCCAGTACCCGGTGTGAAGTTGTCGACCGGGCTGTCTTGCGGGGCAATCAGGGCCAGCCGGTTTTGCAGCAGGTCACCGCGTTCGTTGAGTTCGATACCCTGCTTGCCCAGCCAGTCCATCCACTTTTCGTTGGCGGAAACGTACAGGTCGGCCGGTGCGCCATTGGCGATCTGGCGGGCGAGGGTGGAAGACGAGGCGTACACCGGCACGATATCCACGTCGTGCTTGGCTTCATAGGCGCTGGCCACGGCGTCCATGGCGTCAGTCAGGGAGGCGGCGGCATAGACGCTGATGCTTGTCGCGGCCAGGGTCGGCGTCGCCAGAAACAGGCTGGCCAGGAAGAGCAAAAGAGCGCGAACGAACATGTTGGATTCCGTTATGTATAAATGGAAATAGCGGGATCACTATAGCCGCTCATGTCTTCAGCGCCAAGCCGGGGTTATGGATCCGGTGCATCCGATGGCGCGAGGAGATTCAGTAATGCCTGGGTTTCGGGGGCGTTTTCGGCGGTGAGGCGAGTCTGCAAGGCCCGGTACTGCTCCAATACCCGGTGACCGAAATCGGTCAGCTCGGCACCACCCCGCTGGCTGCCGCCAGAGACGGTGGCAATGACCGGCGCGGCGAAGTGCTCGTTCATGGTGTTGATCAACTGCCAGGCTTTCTTGTAGCTCAGGCCCATTTCCCGGGTAGCGCTCGATATCGATCCGGTGCGGCCGATGGCGTCGAGCAGGTCGGCCTTGCCGGGCCCGATCACGACATCCTTGCCGGACACCAGGCGGAGCTGGAAGCGGGGATGTTGATGATGCGTACGAGTCATGGGGGTGTCCGCGTTGGAAATGTCTGGTTCTAACACGGATGGGAAGGGATAGACAGGGGGAAGCCAGTCGCTTTGATTTTCTCGACGACGGATAGAGAGCTCGTGCAAGGGAGCGGATGAACAGCCTTGCCGAAGGAGGGACAAGGACGTCCCGGTCGCATTAGCCGGCCAAGGATGGCCGTCTAATGCAGCGAAGGCAAGGCTGTTCATCCGCTCCCGGCAAACTTTGCAGTTAACGCTATTTGGTCTAACCCGCGACCCGCTCAATCACCGCCGCAATTCCCTGGCCGACACCAATGCACATGCTGATCAGGGCATAGCGGCCGCCGGTGCGTTCCAATTGGCGGGTGGCGGTGAGGGCGATGCGGGCGCCGGAGGCTCCCAGCGGGTGGCCGACGGCGATGGCGCCGCCGTTCGGGTTCAGGCGGGAGTCGGTCGGGTCGATGCCCAGTCGGGTGGTGCAGCCGAGCACCTGGGCCGCAAACGCCTCGTTGATTTCGATGACGTCCATATCCGCGATGGTCAGGCCGGCACGGGCCAGGGCCTTCTCGCTGGCGGGGACCGGACCGTAGCCCATCACCCGGGGCGAAACGCCGGCAATGGCAGCGGACACGACCCGCGCTCGGGGCTGTACGCCCGCCTTCTCGCCGGCTTCCCGGGATCCGATGATCAGGGCCGCCGCGCCGTCGTTGACGCCGGAGGCATTGCCCGCGGTGACGACGCCGCCTTCAAACAGCGTGCGCAGGCCGGACAAGGCTTCCAGGTTGGATTGCGGGCGCGGGTGTTCGTCTTTGTCTACGGTGACCGGGGGCTTCTTGCGGCCCTGTGGCACACCGATGCCCAGGATTTCCTCGTCGTAGAAGCCGTCCTTCAGGGCGGCGTCATAGCGGGCCTGGCTCTGGGCGGCGAAGCGGTCCACGACGTCCCGGGACAGGTCCAGCTCGCGGGCGATGTTATCCGCGGTCTGGGGCATGGTGTCGTTGCCGAATTCGTTCTCGACCCGTGGGTTGGGAAAGCGGGCGCCGATGGTGCTGTCGAACAGGCGGAAGTCGCGGCTGTAGGGCGCTTCGCTCTTGGCCATGACAAACGGCGCCCGGCTCATGCTTTCGGCGCCGCCGGCGACGAACAGTTCACCTTCGCCACAGCGGATGGCCCGCGCGGCGTCGATGATGGCGGCCAGGCCTGAGCCGCACAGCCGGTTCACGGTCAGGCCGCCGGTTTCCACCGGGAGGCCCGCCATCAGGCCGGCGTGGCGGGCAATGTTGCGGGCGTCTTCCCCGGCCTGGTTGGTGCAGCCGGCAATCACGTCCTCATAGAGGGCCTTGTCGAAATCGTTCCGTTCGACCACGGCCTGGATCACGCTCGCCAGCAGGTCGTCCGGCCGGACTTTGGCCAGGGCACCGGCGTGGCGCCCGAACGGGGTTCTCAGGCCGTCGTAGATATAAGCGGACATGACGTCTCCCATCATCTGCGCCCCCGTCCGGCCGAAGGAACCGGAGAGGGGCTTGTATCATCGTGAATGTTGCTGTAATTGTTGATATGGTTTCATTGAGCGAAACTTAGTTTTGTATTTTGATCAGATTAAAGCGGAGGCTGCCTGAATGCAAGCGCTGGCGATGGCCGTTAAGGGCCGTAGATGACGGGGTATTTCCTGGCGTTTGCCGTGGTCTGTGAGCTTATGGCGCTGCTGACTGGCTTTCAGAGACTGAGCCTGCTTTCCGGGGCGGTTTTCCTGTTCTATTTCCTGCTGCATGTGCCCCGTCTGGAGGGTTATGCCCGCTACCTCATGCTGGTGACGGTCGCCGTGCTGACCGGGCTCACGGTAACGGGGCGCCTGTCGGCCGGGGAACTGGCGGAGTCCGCCCGGGCGGCGGCGTTCTATGGGGCCTTCCTGGGCAGCCTGGGGACCATGCAGTGTCTGGTGCGGCGCTTCGAGGTCCTGCGCCGGATCCATGACGTGCTGTTGGGTGGGCGCATGGCCTGGCTCTATCCGAAGTATGCCCTGACCAGCTGCGGCATCGCTTCGGTGCTGAACTTCGGTGTCATGAACCTGCTCTGTGGCTCGCTGGCGGACACGCTGGACCAGCGCGGTATGACCGGTGAAGCGCGTTTACGCTGGCTGCGCTCGGTGCTGACCAGTACCCTGCGTGGCTTTGCGCTGGTGCCGCTGATCGCGCCGACCAGTGTGGCAGTGGTGATCATCACCCGGGAGGTGACGACCCTGACCTGGTCCCAACTGATTCCGTTCAGCCTCTGTGCCGCCGTGTTACTGATCGGTGTGGGCTGGTGTCTCGAGTATCGGCGGTTCAGTCAGGTCAGCGCCGAGCGGGTGCGTCTGGACGGCTGGCCACCGGGAAGCGCCCGGCTGGTGATGGTCATCGGCGCGGTGTTCGCGTTGATGGCGCTGCTGGTGCTGTTCACGCCGCTGAACGTCTCCCGTGCCGCCATGCTGGCGGTGCCGGCGGTGACCGGCCTCTACATGTGGCACCAGGAGGGGCGTGTGCGGCCGGTTGTGGCCGAGGTCACGGAGAACATGGCGGGCCTGCACAACGAGATCTGCATTTTTGCGGCATCCGCCGCCCTGGGAGTTGCCCTGTCGAGCCAGGTGCCGCCGGAAATGCTGGCGCGGCTGCTCGACGGCCGGACCAACGAGTTCATGCTGATCGCGGCCGGCGTGCTGATCCTGCCGGCCTTTGCCTCGGCAGGCATCGCGCCGATTACGGTGCTCAGTTTCCTGTCGGGGTTGCTGGGGCAGTTGGTGGCGACCGGGCTGGATCCTTTGCTGTGGTGGCCGTGGCCCTGGTGATCGGCTTCTCGCTGGCGATGATGCTCTCGCCGTTCGGGCCGTCCGTCATGCTGTTGTCCCGCTTTGGCCAGATTTCCCGTTGGGTGGTGGCGTTCGGCTGGAACGGGCGCTACGCGTTGATGGCGGTGCCCCTGATGCTTGGGTTCCTCTGGGTATGCCTCACGGTGCGCTCGATGTAAGGGGTTTGCCGGACTGGAAAGGTTGTTGAAGTCAGCTAGCCTGTTTCGCGTGACAGAATAAAATATCGGCAATAGCTGTTTGTATATCGCAGTGGCTTCCTGGCGGAATCGTAATGAAACAAAAGGGAAGAGTGTTTCATATTTGGCACGACTTTTGATTAAAAGTCGGTGGTACTTGAATGGGACTCACCGTAAAATAGGACAAATTTCCAAACATCGGAGCACGTGAACCACCGTAGCTGCCGGACGTTGGCGCCAAGGGGCCCGAGTGGCGGTCCAGGCTGTGGCGACCATCGGCAAGGAAGAGGTTGCATCGGTTGCGACAGCGTGTCGATTCAGGGTGCATCCCTTAGGCTGTGGGAAACACAAGGCTATTTATGACTGCAAAAGAAAAGATCAAGCCGGACCTGAGCATTGACGGCAAACCGACGGGCCCTGAAAAGGATCGTAAATTCGTCGAGGCCCTGTCTCGTGGTCTGGATGTGCTGCGGGCATTCAGTCAGGGATCGGTGATCCTGGGGAACCAGGATATTGCCCGGTTGACCGGCCTGCCCAAGCCGACCGTGTCGCGGATGACCTATACCCTGACCAAGTTGGGTTACCTGAGCTACAACCCGCTGCTGGAGAAATACCAGCTCAGTTCCGGCGTGCTGGCCCTCGGCTACGCCTACGTGTCGAACCTCAAGGTGCGCCAGCTGGCCAAGCCCTACATGGACGAGTTTGCGCGTCGCACCAACATGTCCGTGGGCCTGACCTGCCACGACCGGTTGCACATGATCTACGTCGAAAACCGCATGCCGCCGGAAGCCACCCTGCTGCGGATGGAAATCGGTCTGCGCCTGCCCATGGCGACCACCTCGGCCGGCCGCGCCTACTGTGCCGCCGTCAGCGAAAGCCAGCGCAAGATCCTGATGGACGGCATGGCCAAGAAGTACGGCGATCAGTGGCCGGAGAAGCGGGAAGGTCTCGAGCGCGCCATGGAAGAGTACAGGACCTCCGGGTTCTGTCTGTCCCTGGGGGAATGGGATCGCAACATCAACTCCGCCGGCGTGCCGGTCCACCTGGAAGACGGCACCATCATGGTGCTGACCTGTGCCGCGCCGTCCTACCTGATTTCCGGCGAGAAGCTGCGCGACTCCATTGCCCACCAGCTGGCCATGCTGGCGAGCGATATCGAGGCGCTGGGCGTGTAAACCGCTTCGGTATCTCGTCATAACAGAAAACCGCAGGTTCCGGTCTGCGGTTTTTTTGTGCCTGAATGTCCGATAACCGCGTGGGTTGGGGCGTCCTGCGTCAGTCCGCTTACCCGGCCTCATCGACGGCGTGACGCGTTGTCTACGCTTCCTTAATACCGACTTGCCCGATTCGCCTTTCGATGCTGTGTCTCAATTTTCTGTTGAAACATCCGCTGAAAATGGTTTAAATCGTATTCAAGTTTCGCTTAATAAAACTATATTCCATGGAAAAGCGTTTGGACACGTATAAGGAGAACGCTATGTCAGAGGTCGTCACCTACCAACGCGAAGGCGCTGTCGGCGTCATTACCGTGAACTACCCGCCGGTCAACGCCCTCGGTCATGCCGTGCGCTCCGGCCTGCTGGCCGCGCTGGAACAGGGGCAGCAGGATGCCGAGGCCAAGGCGCTGTTGCTGGTCTGCGAAGGCCGTACCTTTATTGCCGGGGCCGACATCCGTGAATTCGGCAAGCCGATGCAGGAGCCGGGGCTGCCGTCGGTGGTCGAGGCCTTCGAGAGTTCCGACAAGCCGATCATCGCGGCCATCCATGGCACGGCCCTGGGCGGCGGCCTGGAAATGGCGCTGGGCTGTCACTACCGCGTTGCGCTGGAAAGCGCCAGGGTGGGGCTGCCGGAAGTGAAGCTGGGCCTGCTGCCCGGTGCCGGCGGTACCCAGCGCCTGCCGCGTCTGGCCGGTGCCCAGGTGTCGCTGGATATGATCACCTCCGGTAACTTTGCCTCCGCCGCTGAAGCGCTGCAGGACGGGATCGTCGACGCGGTCGAGTCCGGTGACGATGTGAAGGCCGTCGGTCTCGCTTTCGCGCAGAAGGTCATAGACGAAGGCAAGCCGGTCCGCCGGGTTCGCGACCTGAACGACAAAGTTGAAGCCGAGAAAGGCAGCGGGATTTTCGACCAGTACCGCGCCGGCCTGCAGAAGAAGGCCTGCGGCCTGTTCTCGCCGTTCAAGTGCGTGGACGCCGTGGAAGCCGCGTTCCAGCTGCCGTTCACCGACGGCATGAAGCGCGAGCGTGAGCTGTTCATGGAATGCATGGAATCGCCCCAGCGCGCCGGTCTGGTCCACGCCTTCTTCGCCGAGCGCGAAGTCTCCAAGGTCCCGGGCTTGCCCAAGGATACGCCGGTGCGTGACGTGAATACCGTCGGCATCATCGGTGCCGGTACCATGGGCGGCGGCATCGCCATGAACTTTGCCAACGTCGGCATTCCCGTGCGTCTGCTGGAAGTGAAGCAGGAAGCATTGGACAAGGGCCTGGCGATCATCCGCCGCAACTACGAGAACACCGCCAGGAAAGGCCGTATCACCCAGGCCCAGGTGGAAGAGCGCATGGCGCTGATCCAGCCCACACTGAGCTATGACGACTTCGCCGATGTCGACCTGGTGATCGAGGCCGTGTTCGAGAACATGGGCGTCAAGAAAGAGATCTTCGGCACCCTCGATAAGGTCTGCAAACCGGGCGCGATCCTGGCGTCCAACACCTCGACGCTCGACATCGACGAGATCGCCTCCGCGACGAGCCGTCCGCAGGACGTGGTGGGCATGCACTTCTTCAGCCCGGCCAACGTCATGAAGCTGCTGGAAAACGTCTGCGGCAGCCAGACCGCGGACGACGTGAAGGCGACCGTCATGGCCGTGGCCAAGCGCATCAAGAAAGTCGGCGTGCTGGTGGGCAACTGCTACGGCTTCGTCGGCAACCGCATGCTGCACCAGCGCGGCGCCGAAGCCACCAAGCTGGTCAACGAAGGCGCGTCCCCGCAACAGGTGGACAAGGTGCTGACCGACCTGGGCTTCCCCATGGGTCAGTTCGCCATGTCTGACCTGGCCGGCATCGACGTGGGCTACCGCATCCGTGAAGAACGCCGCAAGGCGGGCGAAGACGTGCCGGCAAGCTGGATGGACAAGCTGGCGGAAGAAGGCCGACTGGGCCAGAAAACCCAGGCCGGCGTCTACCTCTACGAGGAAGGCAGTCGCAAGCCGGTGGTGGATCCGAAGGTCGACGCCCTGATCGCCGAGTTCCGCAAGGAGCAGGGCATCGAGCCGCGTGAGATCAGCGACCAGGAAATCCTGGAACGCTGCATGTACGTGATGATCAATGAAGGCGCCAAGATCCTGGAAGAGGGCATCGCCGCCCGCGCCCTGGACGTGGATATCGTCTGGATCTACGGCTACGGCTTCCCGGCCTACCGCGGCGGCCCGATGTTCTGGGCCGACCAGGTGGGCGTGAAGGAAATCTACGACACGGTCAAACGCTTCCACGACACCCTCGGTGGCGACCAGTGGAAGCCGGCCGCTCTGCTGGAGCGCCTGGCCGGCGAAGGCAAGACCTTCGGCAGCCTCTGATTCCCCAGGCCAACAACGACAACGCGTTATCCCCCGGGGTAGCGCGTTTCACGCTAACAACCAGAAAACGCTTCTCAGGAGGCTCTCATGTCAGATGCCGTTATCGTCTCCACCGCCCGCACCGGTCTGGGTAAATCCTACCGGGGTGCCCTGAACAATACCCACAGCGTCGACCTGGCCGGTCACGTGATCCAGCACGCCGTCCAGCGCGCCGGGATTGATCCCGCCATCGTCGAGGATGTGATCCTGGGCGCGACCTTCCATGAAGGCGCCCAGGGCAAGAACATGGCCCGCCTGGCGGCGATCCGCGCCGGTCTGCCGGTCACCACCGCCGGCCTGTCCATCAACCGCTTCTGCAGCTCCGGCCTGCAGTCCATCGCGCTGGCGTCCCAGCGGGTGCTGTCCGAGAAGGTCCCGGCCATGGTCGCCGGCGGCGTCGAGTCCATCAGCCTGGTGCAGAACGACAAGATCAACCAGTTCCACGCCACCAACGAATGGCTGATGCAGAACAAGCCGGAACTGTACCTGTCGATGATCGAAACCGCCGACGTCGTGGCCCAGCGCTATGGCGTCAGCCGTGAAGCGCAGGACGAGTACTCCCTGATCAGTCAGCAGCGCACCGCGGCCGCGCAGGAAGCCGGTAAGTTCGACGACGAGATCGTCCCCTACGACGCCACCATGCTGGTGAAGGACAAGGAGACCGGCGAGGTCAGCGAAAAGCAGGTCACGCTCACCAGGGACGAGTGCAACCGTCCCAACACCACGTTGGAAGGTCTGGCGGGCCTGAACCCGGTACGCGGTGACGACCAGTTCGTGACCGCCGGCAACGCCAGCCAGCTGTCCGACGGCGCGTCGGCGTGTCTGGTCATGGACAGCACCTACGCCGAGAAGAACAACATTGAACCGATGGGCATCTTCCGCGGCTTCGCCGTTGCCGGCTGCGAGCCGGATGAAATGGGCATCGGTCCGGTCTTCGCGATTCCGCGTCTGCTGGAGCGCACCGGCCTGACCATGGACGACATCGACCTGTGGGAGCTGAACGAAGCGTTCGCATCCCAGGTGGTCTACTGCCGAGATCGTCTGGGCATTCCGATGGAGAAACTGAACGTCAACGGCGGCTCCATCTCGATCGGCCATCCGTACGGCGTGACGGGCTCCCGTCTGACCGGCCACGCGCTGATCGAAGGCAAGCGCCGCGGCGCCAGGTATGTGGTGGTCACCATGTGCATTGGTGGTGGCCAGGGGGCGGCCGGGTTGTTTGAGGTCGTTTAAGACCTGGGTAACCAGAAGGGTTAAGGTGCCTGACGACGCCGCGGTGATGGCCGTCGCGGGCGCCGATGGCGCCTCAGAAGCTGAAGCATCTGCTACATGCTCGAGTGGGCGGCCCAATGTAGCCGACGCTTCAGCTTCGGAGCAGCCCGAGAGGGCTGCTGTTCACACCCTCGAGCGCCCGGGTGAAAACGACTCAAGAAATCCACGTCTTTGCAGCAACACCAAAAATAACAGGTCAACGCCATGCAGCAGCGCATCATCAATCCCCACGATCTCGCCTTCCAGCTGTTCGAACTGCACCGCACGGAAGATGTCCTCCAATACGACCGCTACGCCGACCACAGCCGCGAAACGCTTGAGGCGGCGCTGGATCTGGCCCTGAAAGTGGCCGCGGAAGAATTCGCGCCCCACGCCCGTCTGGTGGATGAGGAAGAGCCCACCTTCGAGAACGGCCGGGTCGAGATGCGTCCGGAAGTGAAAAGGGCGCTGGACGTGCTGCGCGAGACCGGTCTGATGGCCGCCGGCCAGGATTATGAACTGGGCGGTATGCAGCTGCCCGCGGCCGTGGCGCAGATGTGTGTGGGCCTGCTCAAGGGCGCCAATGTCGGCACCCAGGGTTATGCGGGCCTGACCATCGCTGCGGCCAACCTGATCCTGGCCCACGGCAGTGAGGAGCAGAAGGAGCGCTACGCCCGTCCTATGCTGGCGGGACGCTTCTTCGGCACCATGTGCCTGACCGAACCCCACGCGGGCTCGTCGTTGGGCGACCTGAAAACCCGGGCCGAACCGGCCGGGGACGGCAGTTATCGTCTGAAGGGCAACAAGATCTTCATCTCCGCCGGTGACCACGAACTGAGCAAGAACATCGTGCACATGGTGCTGGGTCGACTGCCGGACGCGCCGGCGGGTGTTAAGGGCATTTCCCTGTTCCTGGTGCCCAAGTTCCTGGTGAACGATGACGGCTCTCTGGGCGAGCGCAACGATGTGGCGCTGGCCGGATTGATCCATAAGATGGGCTATCGTGGTACCACGTCCACCATGCTCAATTTTGGCGAAAAAGACGGCGCCATCGGCTACCTGGTGGGCGAACCCCACAAAGGCCTGGCCGCCATGTTCCACATGATGAACGAAGCCCGCATCGGGGTCGGTCTGGGAGCGGTCATGCTGGGCTATACCGGTTACCTGCACGCGCTGGACTACGCCCGCGACCGCAAACAGGGTCGCCCCATCGGCGAGAAGGATCCGAATACCGGCCAGGTGCCGCTGACCCGGCACGCGGATATCCGGCGTATGCTTCTGACGCAGAAGGCCTATGTCGAGGGTGGCCTGTCCCTGTGCCTGGAAGGCGCGCGCCTGGTCGATGAGAAGAAATTTGCTGACAGTGACGCCGCGAAAGCCGAGGCGGCCGGCCTGCTGGATCTGCTGACGCCGCTGATCAAGTCCTGGCCGTCCCAATTCTGCCTGGAGGCCAACAGCCTGGCGATCCAGGTGCACGGCGGCTATGGCTATACCCGGGAGTACCCGGTGGAACAGTTCTATCGCGACAACCGCCTGAACCCGATCCACGAGGGCACCCACGGTATCCAGGGTATGGACCTGCTGGGTCGCAAGGTGATGCAGGCCGATGGCCAGCACTACCGGGCGCTGCTCAAGCGCATTCGCCGGACGATTGACGAAGCGCTGGCGGTGCCGTCGCTGGCGGACAACGCGGTGCGGCTCGACAGGGCCCTGGCGCAACTGGTGCAGGCGACCGATGCCATCAACGTCGTGCGTGTCTCCGGTGCCACCGAGCGAGCCCTGGCCAATGCCTCCCTCTACCTGGAGGCCTTCGGCCATACGGTGGTCGGCTGGCTGTGGCTGCGCCAGGCCCAGGTGGCACTGACCGGAATCGACAACGGCGGCCCCCAGCCGGAAGCTTTCTATCGTGGCAAGCTGCGGGCCTGCGACTATTTTGCCCGCTATGAACTGCCACGGGTCAGCTCCCTGGCCGGATTGTTGGCCGAGGTGGATACGACCGCCCTGGACATGACGGAATCGGAGTTTTAACAGTTGACGTCGGGGCCTGACGCCGCGTTTACCCCCTAAGATAGCGGGGCGCGAATGGTCACCCTGGCCGGAGGAAGCACAAGGACGTGCTGGTCGGAATAGCGGCCAGGGACGGCCGTCTATTCCAGCGTAGGCCAGGGTGACCATTCGTGTCCCTGGCACGGACTGGAAGTCTGGGACGACATGGCAAAGTAATCAGGCGAAAACAACAAAGGAGATCGGACGAATGACACGTAATGCAAAAGCCGTGGTCTGCCGGGAATGGGGCCAATCCATCACCGTCGAGACCATCCAGGTGGCGCCGCCCAAGCGCAACGAAATCACCATCAAGGTGGCCGCCTGCGGCGTCTGCCACAGTGACCTGTCCGCCACCACCGGCAAGATCCAGTATCCGCCGCCCCTGGTGTTGGGCCACGAAGCCGCCGGCGTGGTGATCGAAGTGGGCGAGGGCGTAACCGACTTCAGGGAGGGCGACCACGTCGTCAGCTCCTTCATTTCCATGTGCGGCAAGTGCCGCCAGTGCGTGCGCGGCCGCCCGGTGCTCTGCGAAAACGCCCGCAAGGCCATGTTCACCCTGCCGGACGGCACCGTGCGCACCACCGATGCCGAGGGTAACGACCTCAACGTGTTTGGCGCCTGCGGCGTGATGGCGGAATACGCCACCCTGCATGTGGATAACGCGGTCAAGATCGAGGAAGGCGTGCCGTTGCAGAACGCCGCGCTGGTGGGCTGCGCGGTGATGACCGGCGTCGGCGCCGTGTTCAACACCGCCAGGCTGGAGCCGGGCTCGCGGGCCGCGGTGTTCGGCATCGGCGGTGTGGGCCTCAACGCCATCCAGGGCTGCGCCACGGCCGGCGCCGAGATGATCGTGGCCGTCGACACCAATGCGAAGAAACTGGAAATGGCCAAGGAATTTGGCGCCACCCACACGGTCAACATCAACGAGGTGGACGATGCGGCCAAGGCGGTCAAGAAGCTGACCGGCGGCGTCGACTACGCGTTCGAGTGTGTGGGGGCCGGCGCGGTGGTGGCCCAGGCCTACAAGTGCCTGGGACGTGGCGGTACCGCCGTGGTGGTGGGCGTTGCCGACCCGAAGGACAAGACCGAAATCGGCACCCTGTCCCTGCCGGCGGACGAACGCACCCTCAAGGGCAGTTGGCTGGGCTCGGCCCGGCCGCAGCACGATTTCCCCCGCATCCTGGCCCTCTACAAGGCCGGCAAACTCAAGCTGGACGAGCTGATCACCCAGACCTACAGCATCGACCAGGCACCCCAGGCATTCGATGATATGGTGGCTGGCAAGAACGCCCGTGGCGTTATCGTGTTCGACTGAGGTCAACCAAGGAGCGAATCATGAAAGATCTGAGCAAGCTTTACATCGATGGCCAGTGGGAAGACTGGGCGGGCGAGACCTTGGACGTTCACGAGGCCGCCACCGGCGAGGTGATGGCCAGGGTGCCGGCGGCGGGTCGGGACGAGATGGAGCGGGCGATTGCCGCCGCCCATTCGGCCTTCGACAACTGGTCGGAGTCGTCCCTGGGCGAACGCCTGAAAGTGCTCGAACAACTGCTGGACGGCCTCAAGTCCCGTGCCGACGAAATCGCCGAAACGGTGAGCCGGGAAGTGGGCATGCCGCTCAAGCTGGCCGGCCAGATCCAGGCGGGCATGCCGATCGTCACCACCAAGACCTACCTGAAGCTGCTGCCCGAGTTCGCCTTTACCGAGCAGGTGGGCAACTCCGAGGTGCAGTACGCGCCGGTGGGCGTCGTGGGTTGCATCACACCCTGGAACTACCCGCTGCATCAGGTGATGCTCAAGATTGTTCCGGCGATTGCGGCCGGTTGCACCGTGGTACTCAAACCCAGTGAAATCGCGCCCGGCACCGCCTTTATCCTGGCGGAGATCCTGGATCAGACTGACCTGCCCAGGGGCGTGTTCAACATGGTCTGCGGCCTGGGCCAGACCGCCGGCGACACCCTGATCAAGCACCCTCAGGTGAACATGGTGTCCTTCACCGGCTCCACCCGCACCGGCCACCTGATCGCCCACGCCGCGGCGGACGACTTCAAGCGGTATGCCCTGGAAATGGGCGGCAAGTCCGCCTCCGTGATCCTGCCGGATGCCGACCTCAAGGCCGCGGTGAAAGGCACGGTCAACAACTGCCTGCTGAACTCCGGCCAGACCTGCACGGCGCTGACCCGCATGCTGGTGCCGGTCAGCCGGCACGATGAAGCCTGCGAGCTGGCGGCCGAAGCCGTGGCGAAGATGACGCCGGGTAACCCGCTGGAGGAAACCACCCGTCTGGGACCGCTGGCTTCCGCCCAGCAGCGGGACAAGGTCTTCGACTACATCCGCCTGGGGCAGGAAGAAGGCGCCACCCTCGTGGCCGGTGGCGCGGGGGCGCCTGATGGGCTGGAACAGGGTTACTTCGCGAAGGCCACCGTCTTTGGCAACGTGAAGCCCGACAGCCGGCTGGCGCAGGAGGAAATCTTCGGCCCGGTGCTCTGCGTGATTCCCTATACGGATGAAGCGGAGGCGATCCGCATCGCCAACGGCACGGCCTACGGCCTGTCCGGGGCGGTCTGGTCCGGCGATGCGGACAAGGCGAAGCAGGTGGCCGGCAAGCTGCGTACCGGTCAGGTGTTCGTCAACGGCGGCGCCTTCAACCCGCAGGCGCCGTTTGGCGGCTTCGGTCACTCCGGCGTGGGGCGTGAGTTCGGCAAATGGGGGCTGGAGGAGTTCCTAGAGGTCCGTTCTCTCCAGCTCTGATTGGTGGTTTAATAGGTCGCTAATCAAAATGAGGCTTATCGAGAGGACCAACGACAATGAGCAGTATCTGGACGCGGACCCCGACCGTCGAGGCGATGACCGAAGGTTCAGCCGGCACCGCCGTGCGCTCCCTGGGCATCGAATACCTGGAAGTCGGTGATGACTTCATCAAGGCGAAGATGCCGGTGGACGAACGCACCCGGCAGCCGTTCGGCATCCTCCACGGCGGCGCGTCCGTGGTCCTCGCCGAGACCCTCGGCAGCATGGCGGCCAACTACTGCCTGCGCAGGCCGGAACAGGTGGCCGTGGGGCTGGAGGTCAACGCCAACCACATCCGTTCGGTGTCCTCGGGCTGGGTCTACGGCACGGCCCGGCCCTTCCACATCGGCGGCAGTACCCAGGTGTGGGAAATCCGGATCGAGAACGGGGACGGCAAGCTGACCTGCGTCTCCCGGATCACCATGGCGGTCATCAACAAGCCCGGCTGATCCGGGATTCAGGGCCCGGATTCTCCGGGCCCTAGTCTGCCGTGCCGCCCAGCAGGATACGCACGGCCCGGCAGGCGTCTTCCAGCTCTTCCTGACGCGGCGCACGACCGCTGATCACATCGCTGTACAGGCAGGATTCCGCCAGTCGCACCATGAAATAGGACAGGCTCTCGACCTTCATGGAGGGCTTGGGCAGGTGACCGGCGTCGATCTGCTCCCACAGCATGCGGGTGTTGGCCTGCACCACCCGGTTATGCAGCGTGGAACTGGCCGATGTGAGGATGCGCAGGGCGTATTCCGGGTCCTGGCTGATGAAGCGCCGCAGGGCTTTGTCATTGAGCAGGATGGAATTGATCCGGTGATAGACGCCGGCAATGTAGTCGATGCCCTGTCCCGGCGTTTGTTCCCGGGCGTACTCGCGGATCGGCATATACAGCGACCAGAGGATCTCCCCCAGCAACAGGTTCTTGTTCCCGACCCAACGGAACAGGGTCGCCCGGCCGATGTTCAACTCTTCGGCCAGTGAGGCCAGATGGATCCGCTCGCCAGCGAGCCAAAGCTCCCGGGCGCGGTTGAAGGCGTCATCGGGCGTGGCCCGGGTAGGTCGTTCCGCCGCCTGTCCGGGCGTCGAACGGAGTGAGTTCGCATGTCGTACCACAGTTACCTTTCCTGTCCGATCGGTTGTTGTTTTGGGGTATCGGGTTGCTCACGGTCGGCGTCGTCCGCACTGCGAAACCAACCATACCATGCTTTGGCGGCCACCCACCGCTTCCGTGGTGGTCCGGCCACCGGAATGTGATCTGAAAATCATCATTCCCGGGAGCTGCCAGTTGACTTAGGGCATGTCCGGCTGATGGTTCCGGGAACCTGCCCCGGATATCCGTGTCTTGAGTATGTCGGGCAGTGAGGCGATGGCGCCAGGCTGTCTTGCGACTGGAGTGTTCTCATTGCTCCCAGCCCTCTTTTGGCGGGCATGTGCCCTGCCCGCCTTTTTTCTCTCTTTTCCCTGCCTTCGGTCCGTTGATTCTGCTCGTCATAGCATTAATAATGAAATCTAGTTCCAATAAACAAAATAGGCGAATCATTTTTTATTCGGGGTGCCCATGAAGACACGAATCACCGAACTGTTCCGGATCCAACATCCCATCATCCAGGGCGGCATGCACCATGTGGGATACGCCGAACTGGCATCCGCGGTTTCCAATGCCGGCGGGCTCGGCATCATCACTGGCCTGACCCAGCCCACGCCGGAGGATCTGGCCCGGGAAATCGCTCGCTGCCACGAGATGACCGACAGGCCGTTCGGCGTGAACCTGACCTTCCTGCCCAGCTTCAAGGCGCCGCCCTATCCGGAATACATCCAGGCCATCGTCGAAGGGGGCGTGAAGGCGGTGGAAACCGCCGGTCGCAGCCCCGAGCAGTACATGCCGGCACTGAAAGCGGCGGACATCAAGGTGATCCACAAGTGCACCTCGGTCCGTCACGCCCTGAAGGCGGAAAGGATCGGCTGCGATGCCGTCAGCGTCGACGGCTTCGAGTGCGGTGGCCACCCCGGCGAAGACGACATTCCCAACTTCATCCTGCTGCCGCGGGCCGCGGAAGAACTGACCATCCCCTTCGTCGCCTCCGGCGGCATGGCGGATGGCCGCAGCCTGGTCGCGGCCATGGCGCTGGGTGCGGAAGGCATGAATATGGGCACCCGCTTTATCGCCACCACCGATGCGCCAGTGCACGAGAACGTCAAACGAGCCCTAGTGGAGGCGGACGAGCGCCAGACCCGGTTGATCATGCGCGGCCTGCGCAATACCGAGCGGGTGATGAAGAACGCGGCGGTGGACGAAATCATCCGCATCGAAGCCGCGAAAGGCGCCGATGTCAGCATCGACGATATCCGCCACCTGGTGACCGGCGTTAAGGGCCGCAAGGTGCTGCAGGAAGGGCAGATGGACGAAGCGGCCTGGAGTTGTGGCATGGTGGCCGGGCTGATCCACGACATTCCCAGTTGCGCCGACCTGCTGGCGCGCATCATGGATGACGCCGAGACCCTGATCCGCCAGCGGCTCGGCGGCAGTCTGTAAGGAGGTTCGTTATGGCTAACCTGGAACCGTTTGTTGAAGGCGGCACCTTCTTCGAGGGCCCGCGCTGGCACGAGGGGACCTGGTGGGTGTCGGATTTCTACGCGCATACCGTCAGCCGTATCGACCCGGATGGCACGATGGAGACGGTGCTGGAGGTCCCCGGCCAGCCGTCGGGGCTGGGTTGGCTGCCGGATGGCTCGATGCTGGTGGTGTCCATGCTGGACCATCGGGTGCTGCGTCGCTGGCCGGATGGGCGTGTGACGACGCATGCGGATATCGGCGGGCTGGCCACCGGCCATGCGAACGATCTGGTGGTGGCGCCGGACGGCAGTGCCTGGGTCGGCAACTTCGGTTTCGACCTGATGGAAGGCGAAGCCATGCGGCCCACCTGCCTGGCGCGCGTTGCCCCGGATGGATCGGTGAGCCGGGCGGTCGACGATCTCTACTTCCCCAACGGCGCCGTCATCACGCCGGATGGCCGGACGTTGATCGTGGGCGAAACGTTCGGCAACGGCATGACCGCGTTCACGCTGAACGGCGACGGCACGCTCACCGGTCGCCGCGACTGGGCCCGGTTTGGTCCCCGCCCGGAGCCGGGTAGCGATCGCCCGACATTGCTCAGGCAATTGGCGGTGGGTCCGGATGGCTGCTGCCTGGACGCGGAAAACCACCTGTGGATTGCCGACGCCTTCAACCAGCGCTGCATCCGGGTGGCACCGGGTGGGGCGATTGTCGATGAACTGAAACCCGCTAACGGCCAGGGGGTGTTTGCCTGCATGCTGGGCGGCGCGGATGGCCGCACCCTGCTGGTCTGCGTGGCGCCCGACTCCAGCGCGCGCCGGCGCAGGGCGGTGCGGGAGGCCAGCCTGTGGACGGCGCGAGTGGTGGTGCCGCACGCCGGGCGGCCCTGATCTCCCGTCTCCTCGTCAACGGGCTGCCCTGGCACCAGCCGGGGCCGGCCCTGAGCGCTGCGGTTTCAACAAAAAAAGCCCCCGCGGCGGACGGAGCCGGGAGGCGAAAACACTTACCCCAATTTCCAAGTATTGCAATCGTGGTGTCTGTTGATCACCGGTTGTCTGTCAGTGCTTGTGTCTCGTGCCCTTGTGCGAATCCCGGTAGATGAAATAGCCCACGCCTCCAAAGAAGGCGAACATCAGGGCCACTGTGGCGATGCCGGCGATCACGAATGCATCCACATACATAATGGCTCCCCCCAACTTTCATTTGTCATGCTCACCTTATGGCCGGATACGTGGTCGGGTATTGATCTGTGTCAACCGCGATACCGATCGTCGCGAATGGTCCCCCGCTTGCGCTGGATCAATGTGACGCTTGCGTCATTTTGTTATTGCTACAGTCAGCGGTCACAGGGGAGGGAGTATGGAACTACAGTTTCTCGGCGGCGTCGGCACCGTCACGGGATCCCGCTATCTGGTGTCTGATGGCCGTTCCCGGCTGCTGGTGGATTGTGGTCTCTATCAGGGGGTGAAAACCCTGCGGAAACGCAACTGGAACCGTTTCCCCGTTGACCCGGCCACGCTCAATGCGGTGGTGTTGACCCACGCCCACATCGACCACTCGGGATATCTCCCGGCTCTGGTGAAACAGGGATTCAGGGGGCGCATCTACGCTACCGCAGCGACCTGTGCCCTGTGCCGCGTCCTGTTGCCCGACGCGGGCTTCCTCCAGGAAGAGGATGCCCGTTACGCCAACCGGAAGTCCTATTCACGCCACCATCCGGCAGAACCCCTGTTTACCGAGCTGGACGCGCGCAAGGCGCTTGAGCGGTTTGAGTCCATGCCTTTCCAGATCCCGTTCGAACCGGTACCGGGTCTGCGGGTCCGGTTCAGCCATGCCGGGCACATCCTGGGTTCCGCCTGCGTCCACGTCACGGAGATCGGCACCGGCCGAAACCTGGTGTTCAGTGGCGATGTGGGTCGTCAGCGCGAGTTGCTGATGCACGCGCCGGAACCGATCGATGAGGCGGATGTGCTGGTCTGCGAATCGACCTACGGCGATCGGCTGCACGGCAGCGAGGATCCGGAGGAGACCCTGGCTGCGGTCATCGGCCGGACGGTGGAGCGGGGCGGCCTGGTGTTGATTCCGGCCTTTGCCGTGGGCCGGGCCCAGGCGATCCTCTACCTGATTCACAAGCTGATGGACCAGAAGCGGATCCCGAACCTGCCCGTTTTCCTCAACAGCCCCATGGCCATCCGGGCCACCGAGATATTCTGTCATTTCCACAAGGAACACCGCCTGACACCGGCGCAGTGCGAGCTCATCGACGACCACACCACCTATGTGCGGACGGTGGATGAGTCCATCGAGCTGAACCGCAGGCGCTCTCCCTGCATCATCGTATCGGCCAGCGGCATGGCCAGTGGCGGTCGCGTCCTGCATCACCTGAAGACGCTGCTGCCGGATCCCCGTAACAGCGTGATCTTCGCCGGTTATCAGGCGCCCGGCACCCGGGGGGATGCCCTGGTCAACGGCGTCCAGCGGGTGAAAATCCACGGCGAGTACTGGCCGGTGAAGGCGGAAATCCTCAACATCGACACGCTCTCGGCCCACGCCGACTACCAGGAGATCCTGAACTGGCTGGGGCAGGGGCAACTGCGCCCGGAGCAGGTCTACCTTACCCATGGGGAGCCCCTGGCCAGCGATCTGATGCGCAAGCGGATCGAAGAGCGTTTCGGCTGGAAAGCGGACGTTCCCGACCTCTATGAGGTGGTGTCGGTCTGAGCCGGACCCAGACGGTCGCGCCATCAAACGGAGCGGATCAGTTGCGGTGCCTTGGGTTGCTGCCCAGCAGCCGGGCCGGGTCGTAGCGGGAGCGTGACGACTCCATCGGTCGAGCGCGTGACTCGCTGCTCTCCTCCTGCTGGGCGGGTGCTACCTGGACACTGTTTCGACCGCTGCTCTTGGCCCGGTAGAGCCCTTCATCGGCGCGGTTGACCAGCGTGTCCGGACTGTCACCGGAACACCAGACCGCCAGGCCGACGCTGATGGTGACGGGGCGGGGGATGGAAAAGGCGTGGCGCTCCGCCGTTTGGCGCAACTGCTCGGCCACGTTACGGGCGCCGCTGAGGTCGGTTTCCGGCAACAGGATAAGGAATTCCTCGCCACCCCAGCGGCCGGAGATGTCCGCGGCCCGCAACTCCCGGCGCAACAGGTCGGCCAGCGCACGCAGGACGTCATCACCGGCGCCGTGGCCGAAGGTGTCGTTGACCTGCTTGAAGAGGTCGATATCGATCAGCAGCACGGCCAGGTCGTTGCCGTAACGTTCGCAGCGCAGGATTTCCTGGCGCAGGTTGCTTTCCACCTTGTGCCGGTTGAACAGCCCGGTGAGTCGGTCGTGCAGGGCCTTGTATTCGAGGGACGCCAGCAGATCCCGGCGGGTTAGGGCGTGGCTGATCAGTGTGCCGATCACCCGTAGGGTGTTGATCATCGAAGGGTGCCATGGCATGCCGGCATCCAACGCATCGAAGCCGAGAATACCGCGCAGGCGTTGATCCCCATAAAGTGGGATGAACAGCGCGCCGCGGGTGGCGGCGGTGCCGGTCAGGGCCTGGATCCGGGCATCGCTGTTGCCGGGTTTGCTGTCGAAGATCGAGTAGCCGTCCTCCTGCAGGGCTTCCAGCAGGGGCGCCAGCTCGTCCGGATGGGGCGCATCGCCAATGGGCAGCGGTTGCGCATCGTGGCCGGACGTCCAGTGATAGCGGCGGGTGAAGGGCCCGTCCACCCGGTCCTGTTCATAGACGTAGGCGTGGTCCAGTCCGAGATAGTCGCCCACGGTATCCAGCACCTCCTGGATACCGGCGCCGTCCTCCGGACTGTCATCCTCCAGCAGCGACGTACTCAACTGTCGAAGCAGGTGCTCCTGGGCCATGCTGCGCTCCAGTCGCTCCCGCGTCAGCGCATCCTCCAGTGCCAGGCTGGCGAGGTAGAGGGGCTCGGTCAGCGCATCGATGGCGTCGCCGCCGGGCTCCCAGGGCTCGGTGTGGTAGACGCAGAAGGTCCCCAGCACCTCTCCACTACTGGACAGGATGGGTTCCGACCAGCAGGCGTTGAAACCGGCCTCGTCGGCGGCGGAGAGGAAGCGGGTCCAGCGCGGATCCTGGTGGATGTCCCGCGAGACCACCCGGGCCTTGATGGCTGCGGCCGTACCACAGGCCGCTTGGCCGAACTGCATCGCCAGACCGTCGGTGGCCTGGCGGAAGCGGGCCGGCAGCCGTGGTGCGCTGACCCAGCTCAGGGCCTGCTGACCCTCGTCGGCCAGCATGACGCCGCAATGGAAATCCGGGTGGGCGGATTCCACCATCGCCACCACCTGGTTCAGGGTTTCCGGTAGGGCGCGGCGACTGGCCAGGGCGGTCAGTACCCGGTTGCGGCGCTCGCGCTTGGCATCGGCCAGCTTGCGTTCGGTGGTGTTGACGGCGGTCGCCAGCAGACAGGGCTTTCCGTTGAACAGCAGGTGGTTCAGGGAGACCCGATGCCAGCGGGCGTAGGCCGGTGCCCGGACGAAACACCACTCGAACTGCACGAAACCCACCTGGTTGGCCTGGTCCAGGAGGTCCTCGAAGCGGCGCAGGTCATAGGGTTCGTCCGCCCAGGCATCGGGTTTGACCAGGATGTCGCCATTGAGGGTGCCCAGGGATGGGGTGCCGAACGCTTCCAGGGCCAGGCTGTTGGCGTACTCGGCCTGGTGGCTCTGCTTGTCCAGGATCACCACGGCAATGGCCGTATGATCGAACAGCACCGCCAGTTCGCGGGACGTGTTGCGGAGCTGGCGTTCCTGTTCCGCCACCTGTCCCTGCAGCTGATGAATGGCCCCGAGCGACTGCCGCCGGCGCCACTCACCGATCAGGCCGAGGCCGGCACCGACCAGACCCACGCCCAGGGCGACCGGCCCCAGGGCATCCAGCGTTGTGCGTATAGCCAGCTCCATATCCATGGGCTTCCATCCCTCAGTTGACGACCTTGATGTCCTCAATCAGCACCGCATGTCCCTGGTCGGCGTTGGTGACCGTGACGGACATGCCGCCCAAACCCACCCCTAGCGTTTGCAGCAGGGGCGACACGATGGCCTTCAGCAGGCTGCCGACGACGTCATCCAGTAGATTGTTGATCAATGACGTCAACGGGGCCAGCAAACCGGAGACATCGATGGAGTCAGCCAGCTCCAGCCTGGTGATATCGACGTTTGGGTCCAGGCCATCCAGTGCCGCATCGCCATCGTCATAGCGGGTTTCGGTGCAGCCGCTCTCCGGTGAGCAATAGAGCGGATAATCGGTGGCGACGGTTGCGGTGGAATGCACACCGGGTACGGTCGCCTGCAACGCGGCTTCCAGGTCGATGACGCCGGAGCTGCTGGCCACGCCAAACACCTCGATCTGGCCGACACTGGCTGCCAGCGGTGCGAAATCGACATCGCCGCTGCCCAGGCCAATGCCACCGGTGGCCATGGTGGCGACGGAACGGTCCAGATCGACGTCGAACGCCACGTCATTGCGGGTGGCCCGTGCGCAGCGTGCGGTCACCAGTGAACCTTCGCCGCCGCCGATATCGATGGCCAGGGGAACCTTGAGGCTGGCGATGGTGAGCTTGACGCCCGGCAGCAGGGTCATGGGGAGAATCTCGGCATCGGCAACCAGGCGCAGGCTCATGTCCGCGGAGTGGAACCGCGTCATCCATTCCCCGTTGAGGTCCCTGCGGGCCGGCCCCAGGCCAATGTCCGGCGCCCGATCCACGAACACCTCCAGATCGACCGACTTGATGTTGGCGATCAGCGGGATATTGAGGTCGCTGATGGTCAGCGGCACGCTCAGCAACTGCCCCTCTCCGGCGGACTGGCTGCGGGCGATATTGAGCACAAGGCTGATGAGCAGGTCGTAGGTCTCGAAAGAACTGTCCCTGGGCACCCGGGTGGTACTGGCGGCGTTCAGGATGTCACTGACCCGGACGGTTTCGATGCCGTTGCTGTCGAGCAGGTCGTCGAACAGTTCGCCGACCGGCGTGAGCGAGCCCGTGGTGTCGCGTACGGCGCGGGCCAGGGTATCGGCGCGCAACGGCAGCAGGTCAGCCAGGGAATCCACGCCGGCCTGTTGCAGCAGGTCGCCCAACTGCACGGTGGTATTCTGCAGGCTCGACAGGCTGGTCGCATCCAGGCTGTAACCCGGTTGCCCCAGCACCGCCCCCAGCAGGCTGCCGAGCAGGCCGTTATCCACCGTGAGCGTTGAGCCGCCAGCGCTCAGGGTGGCGATCACCTCCTTGCGGGCGGCGGCCTGCGCCGTCAGCGTGACATGGCCGAACAGGTCCGGGAGAAAGCGGGAAATGGGCTCCTCGCGGGAGTAGGCCACCAGCACGGCGTTGCTCTGGTCGAGATCGGCGACCGGTACCAGGGCCAGCTCGTCGTTGCTGGTCCCCTGGGTCTGGAGTACACCGGGTGTGATCTGCAGGTCGGACAGCTCACCGTCGAAACCCTGGGCGTTGGCGGCCACCAGGGCGCGGTTGCGGATGGTCGCCAGCGAGACCTCGTTGCCGCCGCAGGCCTGGGCGCCGTCTGCCGCCGCGATGGCCGCCGCATTGACCTGGCCCTGCATGCGCCCCTTGAGGGCATAGAGCCGGGCGCCGTCCAGGCCCATCACCGTAAACAGCAGGACCACGGTGATGATCAGCGGTGTGGCCACCGTCAGGGCACCCCTTTGCCCGGCGGGGTTACTTCTTCTCGCGAGTGGATTCACGGATATCGTCCGGGATGGGGCGGCGGAAGGATTCAGCCAACCGCTTCTGGGTATCGACGAACAGCTCCAGGGACAGCTCCTGTCCGGGCCGGCTATCCCGGACCTGGCGATCCAGCAGTTGCTCCGTTCGTGTGTTCTTGGCGGTCCCCACGACATCACCGGACAGTCCATGATCCGGTGGATCAGCCGCCATCGCCATGGCGGGCAGGCAGAGCAGGATCAACAGGTGTGTCTTCATGGTTGCCCTCCCAGCTCTCGGGCGAGTTTGCGGGCGTAGGCGTACTCATCCACGCCGAAGTGGTAGCGATCACGCAGCAGGTCCAGACCGGCCTGGTTCTGCGTGAGCATGTAGGCGGTGGCCAGGTTCTGGCGTACGGGGCCCTTACCCGAATTGAGTTCCAGGGCCGTGCGCAATTCGGTGGCGGCCTCGTAGGGGCGATGGGCGAGCAACAGCGCGTAGCCATAGTCGTTACGGACATCGGCGGAGGCCGGCGCCAGAACCCGGGCTTTCTCCAGGTAGGGCAGGGCCTCCTCGAGCCGTGACTGTTTCAGCAGCGTCATGCCCAGACCATGGTAGCTGCGCCCCGAGTGGCATTGGTCCACCAACTGCCGGAAGGTGTGCTCGGCCTGGCTCAGGTGGCCGGTCATGGCGAGCAACTGGCCCCGACGCAGCCAGTGATCCTCTGTCGAGAGTCGTTTGCTCTCGAGCTGGGCCAGGGCCGCGTAGGGCTTGCCCCGATCGATCATGGCGTCCACCAGATCCAGGTGAACCTGCATTTCCGGCTGGATCTCGGTCATGCAACTGACCCGTTGTCGGTCGGCACCCGGCGGGGCCTCCGGCGTGGCGGCGCAGCCTGCGAACAGGGCGTTGAGGCCGATCAGACAGGCGAGTCGGAATCGGGATGGCGGCATGGTGCGTTCAACCTCCTGCTGTGGTTCTGTGGCCGTCGATGGGTGTTTCATGAGCCCCCCATCGCGTCGGCAATGGAAATCAGGGCCGGCCCGCCGATCAGGATGAACAGCGCCGGCAGCATGAAAATCATCATGATGACGGTCATCTTGGCGCCCAGGCGATTGGTGTCTTCCTTGAGGCGCGTGCGCTCGGCGTGCTGGGCTTCCTGCACGATCTGCCCGAGGCTGTCCGAGACCCGGGCGCCGAGCTTGCTGCTCTGTTTCATCAGCGTCACGTAGTTGCGCAGCACGGTAATGCGTTTGTTGCGGCCCAGCTCGTCCAGCGCCGCCGTGCGCTCGGCGCCGGATTCCATCATCCGGTTGAAGCGGTCCAGGCGCATGACCAGCCGTGGCATGACCGGCCGGGCCTGGGTGGCCACCAGCCGCAGGGTGCGTTCCACCGACAGGCCGGCTTCCATCAGCATGCGCGTCATCTGGCACAGCTCGATGGCTTCCAGGTTCTGCTCGTACTCGGCGCGGCGGCCTGCTGTGCGGATCGCCTTGCGGGGCAGCACGAAGGCCAGGCCGGCGATCAGCAGACCACCGCCACTGCCGAACGCGGCAAAGCCACCAGCGATCACCAGGGCCGGCACCAGCCAGCACACCAGCAGGTAGACCCGTTGGGCCCGGGACAGGGACAGGCCGGCGGTTTCCAGCGCCACGCCCTGCTCGCTGAAGTCGGCGGCGATCCAGCGATGACGGGTGAAGCGATCCATCCAGTGCTGCAGCAGGGAAGTGAGCTTTTCGTCCTCGTCCAGCGGCAATCGATCCAGGCGGGCCCGTATGCGCGCCCGCAGGGCCCATTGCGGCGCCTTGTAGAGGGCCAGCCAGATGGCGCAGACGGCTGCCGCCATGGCACCGGCAAACCAGGGATTAATCACGGCCCACCCCCTGGATCATGCGCCAGATCATCAACATGCCGCACAGCTGCAAGGCGCCGGCAACGGCCAGCATGGTGTGGCCGGTGGCGGTATCGAGCAGCACCGCGGAATACTCCTCGTTGATGGCCGTCATGTAGACGGCGAGACCGGGCGGCAACAGGGCGAAGGTCGCCGCCGTGAAGCGGGTTTCCGCCGTGGCGGCCAGGAACTCCTGGCGCAACGCCTGCTGGGAGCGCAGGGCATCGGCCACCTGCCGCAGCAACGGTTTGACCGACGAACCGAAGCGGGCGGAGGTGCGCAAGGCAAGGGCGACCAGCACCAGTGCCGCCACCCGGTAGAGTTCGGCGAAGTCCTCGAACAGGCGGGTGTAGTCACGGCCCGCCTCGACGGCACTGCGGACCCGGAAGTTCAGGGGCCCGAAGATAGGCGAGGCGTCCGCCAGGGCGTCCGTGAGGGCCTGCTCGAGGGAGCGCCCGGCCTCGATGTAACGCAGTACCGCGTCGATCATTTCCGGCAGTTCGCTGTAGATCTTCTGGCGCTGCTTCTGGAAACGCACCCGCCAATAGACATAACCGGCGGACGCCACGAAGAAGGCGCACACCAGCGCGACCACCGGGCCCCTGGCCATGCCGGTCAGCAGCAGGGCCAGACCCGCCAGCAAGCCGACGACAACCACCTGGCGCGATGAAAAGCGCAGGTTGGCCCGCAGGAGCAGGACATCGAGACGACCGGGCCGGTAGCGTGCGCCCTGCTCGGCCGGCAGTTCACGGGTATCCTCCAGGCGCTGGCTGATGCGGCGCCCGAGCTGGCGACGGACACTGCGGGCCTGCCAGATCCACTGGGCGGCGACCAGGGCCAGGGCCGCCAGGGCGAAGATCAGGGCGGCGTTAAGCCAGAGCGGATTCGCCATGGCTGGCCCCCCGATAGAGATGGTGCATCCGATAGGGATCGTCCGTATCCGGGCGCATCTCGACGATCTCACTGACGTAGCGCCGGCCATCCGGCTGGCGGGCGAGTTGCACAATCACGTCGATGGCCGAGCCAATCAGCCGCCCCACGGCGCGCTCACTGGCGTCATAACCGTTGACCGCGAGCAGGGTTTCGATGCGCACCATGGCATCCCGGGCACTGTTGGCGTGGATGGTGCTCATCGAGCCTTCGTGCCCGGTGTTCATCGCCTGCAGCAGCTCGATAATCTCGCCGGAGCGAACCTCACCGACGATGATCCGGTCCGGGCGCATGCGCAGGGCGTTGATCACCAGGTCCCGGGCGCTCACCCGGCCGGTACCCTCGGTGTTGGCCGGCCGCGTCTCCAGGCGCACCACATGGGGATGGTCCAACGCCAGTTCGGCGGAGTCCTCGATGGTGACGACCCGCTCCTCCCGCGGGATGTGCTGGCTCATCAGGTTGAGGATGGTGGTCTTGCCGGTCCCGGTGCCGCCGCTGACCAGGACGTTGCGGCGGTCGGTCACCTGCGCCAGCAGCGTCTCCAGGCCCTCCCGAGTCAGCGAGCCGCCCTGCAACAAGTCGTTGGCGGTCAGGTGGTTCTTGGTGAACTTGCGGATACTCATGGACGGCCCATCGAGGGCGATCGGCGGAATGATGGCGTTGACCCGGGAACCGTCCGGCAGGCGGGCGTCCACCATAGGGCTGGATTCGTCCAGGCGCCGGCCCAGCGGCGACAGGATCCGCCGGACCACGCGGATCACGTGGTCGTCGTTGATAAACCGGGTGTTGGCGCGTTGCAGCAGGCCATCGATTTCCACGAACACGTCCCCGGGACCGTTCACCAGGATGTCGTTCACCGAGGGGTCGGCCAGCAACGGTTCCAGCGGTCCGAAACCGGCGACCTCGTCGAGAATCTCGCGGGACAGCAGGCTCAGGTCCTGGGTGGACAGGGGTACCTTGTTGGCCGTCAGGTAGTCGGACACGCTGACCCGCACGAAATCGGCCAGTGTGGACTTGGCGGCCTTGCCCACTTCAATGCCTTCCTCGTCCAGCCGCTCCACCACCGCGCGGTGAACGAGTTCTTTAAGATCCTGGTATTCCTGGTCAATCCGGGATGCCATAACCTGTTTACCCCCTCACTCGTTCAGGCCAGCCGCAGCCGCTGTAGCAGGCCCGTCCCCCGGGTCGTCGACGGTTCGCCGGTGTGGTTTTGTGGCCCGTTGAAGCGTTTCAACAGATGCTCGAACTGGCGGGCGTAGGCGTTCTTGCGGGGAAGCCGGTGCAATGGAATGCCGGCGTTGATGGTCAGCAGGCGATTGTTCCAATCCAGCGGTAGGGCGCCGAGGGCCTCGATACCAATGGTCTCTTCCAACTGTGTGAGGGTCGGCGACACCTTGCCGTCCGCGCCGTCGGCGACCAGCACCTGGCGGCATGCGGTACCCAGGCTGCTGCGCCAGCGTTCGATCTGGCGCCGCGCGCGGTGCGCCTGATACACGATCGGATGCAGGGTCATGACCAGCGTGCTGGTATGGGGGCCGACGGCGCCGATCCAGTGGTCCGCGACGGCCGGATCCACGTTGACCACGATGTGGTCGAACAGGTGCATCAGCTGGCTGATGACGATGAACAGGTCGGCGTTCCGGTCACCGCCCAGGTCACTGTCATCCAGCTGTCCGCCCAGTAGTCTCAGACCCTCGCGGTATTCCTCCAGCGCCGTTTCGATCAGGGTCTCATCGGCGGCATTGGCGTTGGCCAGGAAGTTCTTCAGGGTGAAGCGGTTGTTCACTTCCAGGTAGAACACATTGCGCCCTTCGGCGGCGGTGTCGATGGCCAGGATCCGCTGGTCCGGGTTGTCGCGGTTGAGGGCGAACGCCAGGTTCTGGGTCAGGAAACGGGTGTCCACCGTTGGGTCGGCGGGGGCCACCAGGGTCAGGTTGTGAGGCAAAGCATCCCGCTGGCGGGACTCGGGGGACACCTGCTCGCGGTAGAGCAGGTCGTTGACCTGGGCCCGCAACTCTTCGGCATCGCTATCGGCAAGCAGGCAATCGCGGGCCCCGGCCCGCATGCTGCGCAGCAGGTACTCCTGGTTGAGTCGCCGGGCCACCGTGATCACCACCAGCGATGGATGGGCACGGTGGACGGCTTCGATGGTCCGCAGGGAGCGTTCCGGGGCGTTTTCGTCGATGGCGACGATCGCCAGCCGTGCGCGGGTCGCTTCGACCAGGTTGACGACTCTTGAAAGGTCAGCGTTGCCGACGCATTCAAGACGCCACGCATCCTGCAGCGCACGCTCCAGCCAGACCCGGATGCCCAGGTCGTCGGTGATGCAAACGATAATGTCCTGATGGTCCATGGGTCACCAACTCAAGCCGTGATGGATGGGATGTTCGCCGCCGCGGGTCTGGGTGGCCATGTCGAGCCAGCCCATGCTGCTGTTGTGGTAATCCGAAGCGGGCAGGTCGGTGATCCGGTCGCCGGCCTTGCCCGGGGACACGATATGAGGCGTGACCACCATGATCAGCTCCTTGTCCTCGCGGGATATCCGGTCGGAACGGAACAGGGCTCCGAGGACAGGGATATCGCCCAGTCCCGGGATGCGGTCGCTGTTATTGATGGTGCTGCGACTGACCAGGCCGCTGATGATGAAGGTCTCGCCCGGCCCCATGGATACCGTGGTCTGGGCCCGGCGCACCCGCAGGCCGGGTACCGAGACGCCGGCCGTGGTCACCCCGGTGGAAAAGTCGAGCTCGCTGACCTCCGGGGCCACCTTGAGGATGATCTGTTCCGGGTCCACGACGGTCGGCGTCAGGCTGAGGCTAACGCCGAATTCCTTGTATTCCACCTCGATGCTGTCGCCGTCCGTGCTCACCGGAATGGGAAACTCGCCGCCGGAGAGGAAGGTGGCGTTCTGTCCGCTGATGCTGGTCAGCGACGGCTGGGCCAGGGTATAGGCAAAGCCACCGGATTCCAGGGCATTGATGATGGCCAGGGAATTGGCGCCAAAGCTGAACAGGTTGAAGCCGTCCGTGGAGATCGGGGCACTCGCCTGGCCCGGGCCGGTGAAACCGCGATACCCGCTGCCCGGCGGTGCCACGCCGATGGCGGAATTGCCGCCGTCGAACAGACGGGCGTAGTAGAACCCCAGCTCGTTGAGCTGGCTGCGGCTGACCTCGAGGATGCGGATATCCGTCTGCACCTGGGTGCCGAACGGCATCTTTTCGCCCTGGGTGGGCGCCACCACGATCGGGGCTTTCAGCGGATCGTCGGCATCCCTGAGCCAGACCGACAGGATCGCCGAGCCTTCGGCTTTCCCGGTCAGCAGCAACTCGCGGGTGCCAGACACCGTAACGGCGGCGATATCGGGGGCGGAGGTGGCGACCTTGGCCAGTGCGGACGGAAAATCCAGCACACGCTGCTCGCCCTTGCCGAGGCTGATCATGGCGCCGTTTTCCAGGGCTGCGGCAGGCAGCACCACCAGGCCCAGCAGGAGACCGGCCAGCAAACGTGTTTTCAGTCGATTAGCGAACATAGACCTTCCTGCTCTCGGAACCTTCGAAAACCTCGACCTTGTTGGCCGGTGCGCGACGGACGGGTTGGGATTTGGGCGGCGCTGGCGGTTTGGGGAACAGGTCGGCCAGGGCCATGCTGGCAGCGCTATCGGTGGCGGTGTCCTGCGACCGGGTGTCCTCCGGGGCGGCAATGGCGGCCAGGCGCACCTTGCCTTCGTTGGACGCCAGCAGCACCGCCGGCACCCGGGCATCCGGGATCAACAGGACGATGGAGTCGTTGCGACGCTCCTTGTCGGGCGCATCGCTGTCGCTGCCCAGGGAGCCCTGGACCGCCAGTACCGGCGCACCGCGTACCACGGTGACGGCGGTGGGAGTGGCCTGTCGATCGCGCTGGAAGGTGGCGAGCACATTGACCCGGTCGCCGGGCTTGAGTAGTCCGCCGACGCCGGTGACTTCATCCATCTTCAGGGCAATGGCCTGATGCCCGGGCTTGATGCGGGGAGTGATCAGGCTGGTACTCGACAGCAGGTCGCGGGTCAGGATGGCCCCGGGCTGGATAGGACCCACGGCGGGTGTACCGAACTTGAAACGGTCCGCGCTGATGGCCCCTTTCACTTCCTGTGCCGTGCCCACACGGCTGACCTGGTCTTCGCCGATGGGTTCGCCACTGGCAATGGGGCGGGTCACGACCAGGTATTCGAACAGGGATGGCGCAGCCTGCTCCATGGTGGTGGTTTTCGCTGGTTCATGGGGCAACGTCTGAACCGGTGGCTCATTATTGGCAAAGCCGATGCCCGCCAGTATCAATGCGATGAGCGCGAGTACGATCGCTGGCAGGGCGTAAAGTGCTCTGGATCCCACGTTGGACTCCCGACGTTAATGGTTGTGATACTCCGTGCCGGTGCGGTTCCCGGTTGCGTCGTCAGAACGCCACGAAGGCTTCGGCCTGCAAGCGGCTTGGCATGGGCGGAAACTGCCCCAGCCAGCCGAAGCTGATCAGTGGTAACAGGCTGCTGTCGCCGCCGGCGATCCCAACGCTGCAGCGCAGCATCTCCACGTTGCTGACCGTGCCCACCGTGCAACCGGTGAGATCCGGTTGCACCGCTTTGCGGAAACGGTCCGGCAACGTACCGAGCAGTGAATCGAGGGCCTGAGAGGAACGGCTCTCCACAACCCCTTTCAACTGGTCGGCCTGATAACTGGACCGATCGATCGTCAACGACAGGTTGGCGGCCTGGGTCACCGCGTCCTGCATGCGATACTGGTTGAAAAACAGGACGCTGTAGCTGGCCGCCGCATAGAGCGTTGCCACGATAAACGGAAACAGCAACAGGAACTCGAGTGCGACGGCACCGCGCTGGATAGCGCCCGAAGACGACAGACTCATCTGGACTCTCCTGATGTCCTGGCAAGACGCCGGGCGCGTCAGGCGCCCGGATTTGCTGCGTCGTCGAACAATCCTTCAAAAGCGCCGGTGAAGGTGGTGCCGACATCCGTCTGGGTGATCAGGAGCGTGACGATGCCGATGATAGCGGCGGCCAGCACGATGTACTCCAGGGCGCTGGCCCCTCTCTGGGAGCCGGGTTTACCGGCCCGGAACGTCTGGGCACGGACAAACAGGGCTGTGGGAGAAACGTTTTTAGGCATTGTTGTGCGTTTCATTTTGTGTACTCCTTGGTCACATGTGCTTCCCTACACCTCATAGGAATAGGGTTAAGTGGTGCATTTGTGCAAATAAAGATTTGTGCCGAGGTGTAACTTTTTGTGACTTTTGTCAGGTTGTCATTGGCCCAATTGGCATGGGTGTTCCGGCGCCAAAGTGGCCTGAAAAGATATTTCACCGGAAAAGCAATAGGTTGCAAATCATGTAATGCGGTGATTTTTTATACGCAGCAGGATGGCGGACAGACGCCGGGATGGTGATTGGATGACCGCTGGTCCATCGGCCCGTCCGGCGGACGCATCAAAGTGGGCATCCTGGTGGCCGGAATGGTCTGTTTCCGTGCAGGCGCTGGTTGAAGAAGGCATGTCTCGCCATGGTTCTTGGGCACCAGGCACGTGGGTCCAGGGTACAAGGATTTTCCTGAACGGTTGGCCAGTTTTTTGCTCAAGTACCTGACGGTGCTGATTCTCGCCCGGGCCTGCTATCTTTGATCGGATGACAGGTTAAACTGGCGGGCTACGAATGAGTCGCTCAAAAAAGAAAGTGACATAACAGGAGACGGTGCGAATGCGCTTTTTGAAACGACTGGCTGTGCTGGCGGCCTTGGTTATCCCCATGCACGCTTTTGCGGACGATCCATTGAAAGTCGGTTTTATCTACGTGGGGCCGATTGGTGATCACGGCTGGAGTTACCAGCACGATCAGGGGCGTAAGGCCCTGGAAGAGCACTTCGGCGACAAGGTTCAGACCACATACGTCGAGAACGTGAACGAGGGCGCGGATGCCGAGCGCACCCTGCGCCGCCTGGCACAGGCGGGCAACGACGTGATTTTCGCCACGTCCTTCGGCTTCATGAATGCCGTCGCCCGCGTGGCCAAGGACTATCCGGACAAGGTGTTCCTGCACGCGACCGGCTACAAGCGCGCCAAGAACCTGGGCACCTACCTGTCCGTGACCTATGAGGGCCGTTACGTCAGCGGCACGGCAGCGGGCCTGGTGACCCAGTCCAACAAGATCGGTTTCATCGCGTCCTTCCCGATCCCGGAAGTTATCCGTGACATCAACGCCACCTTCCTGGCCGCGCGCAAGGTCAATCCGGACGTCGAGTTGAAGGTGGTCTGGGTCAGCACCTGGTTCGATCCGGCGAAAGAGGCGGATGCCGCCAATACCCTGATGGACCAGGGCGTGGATGTGATCATCCAGCATACCGACAGCCCTGCAGCCATGCTGGCGGCCGAAAAACGCGGCAAGTGGGCCGTGGGCCAGGCCTCCGACATGTCCCATTTCGGTCCACACGCGCACCTGTTGTCGGTGGTGGACGACTGGGCCCCGTACTACATCCAGACCGTCCAGGACGTGATGGATGGCACCTGGAAGTCCGAGGACTACTGGGGCGGCATCAAGGAAGGCGACATCAAGATCGTGGGTCTGAGCGACCGCCTGACCGACGAGCAGACCAGCAAGGTCAACGACACCATCGAGGCGATCCGCACCGGGAAGCTGCATCCGTTCACCGGTCCGATCTACGACCAGGCCGGCAAGCTGCGCATCAAGGAAGGCGAAGTGGCCACCCACGAACAGCTGTCCAGCATGGACTGGTACGTTCACGGGATGACAGCGACCTATCCGCAGTAAGTGATGCAGCAAGGCGGAGTCCGGCTCCGCAGAGGATTGCTGTCAGGCCCGAAGCGTCGTGCGACGGGCCTTTTTTGGTGCGCCAGGCATGGCGCGTAGCGCCTTGACGGGCGCTGTTCTGGTACAGGTGGTGCTGGCCGGATGACTTGGGGGTGCAAGTCCCCTGTGGGCCCGGTAAGGGGAACCACTAGCCGAACGGCA
>NZ_SJDL01000028.1 GCF_004327985.1 Marinobacter halodurans | reverse complement strand
TCGCGTTCTTCGTCTGTAATAATCAAAGGGGTGACCGGTCGTCCCATTGCAGTAGCTCCCTCGATGTTTTCTGCAATTATAAACTTTAACCATAAAAATTCGACGAACTTTTGTTAAGGGACACTAGTGTCCCGTCTGGTTCATTTGCTGATCGACTCCTTGGTCACTGGAAATAGGCTATTACCCGAATTGACCGGTTTCGGCCAGAGGCAGAAAATTAGCCTCCTACCGAAGTGGATATTCACCCAGCAGGAGCGATAGCCATGCCTGCCAGCCGACTCCGAACACCACTGTTGATCACCCTGTGCGCCGGCCCCACCCTGACCCTTGGCCAAGCGGCCGAACTCAACACCATAACCGTTACCTCCGGCCGCCTGGAGCGCTTGCTCTATGACACGCCCGCCGCCATGTCGGTCGTGGACCGGTCGGACATTCAGGACGGCCAACAGCGCCTGAAGCTGGATGAGTCGCTCGGTCAGGTACCCGGTGTATTCCTGCAGAACCGGGAAAACTTCGCCCAGGGCGAGCGCGTCTCGATCCGCGGCTTCGGGGCCCGGGCGCCGTTCGGCGTTCGCGGCGTCACCGTGCTGGTGGATGGCATCCCCTATACCCTGCCGGACGGCCAGGCCCAACTGGATGCCATCGACCTGGACAGCGCCGAACGCATTGAAGTGATCCGCGGGCCGGCATCAGTCCTCTACGGCAACGCCGCCGGTGGGGTCCTCAGCGTGACCACACCGGACGGCCGCTACCAGGAAGACCACACCACCCTGCGCCTGGAAGGTGGCAGCCACGGCTACGGCAAGTTTGCGGCCGGGCATACCGGGCAGGACGGTCCCTGGTCCCACAACATCAGTGTCTCGGCGCTGGATTTCGACGGCTACCGGGACCACAGCCATGTGGAGAAGTACCTGCTCAACGGGAAGCTGCGGCGGGATCTGGGAAGTGACCGGGCGCTGACGGTGGTCCTGAACCTGCTGGACAACCCACGCTCCGACGATCCGGGCGCCCTGACCGCCGAGCAGGTCGAGGAAGACCGCCGGCAGGCAGGCCGTTTCACGGAGGAATACGACACCGGCCAGACCGTCGATCAGCAAGTGGTCGGGCTGCAGTATGAAGATCTTTCCGCCGGACCCGGTGAGTTCTACGCCAAGACCTTTTACCTGCACCGGGATTTTGAGCAGCAGCTACCCTACCCCGGCGACAGCCTCATCGATTACAACCGTGACTACTATGGCGCCAGCACCGAATACCATCAGGCGTTGTCCCTCGGCGCCCTGCCGTTCCGCTACGTTGCGGGCGTCGAAGCCCGGCGCCAGGAAGACGACCGCGGCCGCCGCAACGTTGCCTTCTCCGGCGAGGTCGAGGGCGTCAGTGCCGATGAGACACAGACCGCAACCGCACTCGGGCTGTTCGCCCAGGGCGACCTGGACCTGACCGACACGGTCACGTTCTCACTGGGAGGTCGTTTCGACCGGGTCGACCTGGACGTCGACGATGATTTCCTGGACGACGGTGACCAGAGCGGCGACAAGACCTTCAACCAGTGGAGCGGCTCGGCAGGCCTCAGTTGGCGCTATCGCCCGGATCACCAGGCCTACGCCAACATCAGCACAGCGTTCGAGACGCCCACGTTTTCGGAGTTCGCCAATCCCAGCGGCGTTGGCGGCTTCAATCCCGACATCGAGCCCCAGAAATCCGTCAACCACGAACTGGGCCTGCGCGGCGATTTCGGCTACAACGTCGACTACGACCTGACCCTGTTCTGGGTCGACGTGCGGGACGAGCTGATTCCGTATGAGCTGCCCGGTGAGAACGATCGCACCTTTTACCGCAACGCCGGGGACACCACCCGCCAAGGTATCGAGATGGCCGTCGGCTGGCGCTTCGCTCTGGCCTGGCGCCTGGAATCCGCGCTGACACTCGCCCGCTATCGCTTTGATGATTATGAATCGGCCGGCAACAACTACGACGGCAACCGCATTCCCGGCCTGCCGGAACAGACCTGGAACAACCAGCTGAAATGGCAGGGCCGCGGCGAACGCTTCGCCACCCTTGAGACCCGGTACGTGGGCAATATGAAGGCCGACGACGCCAACACAGTCGATGTGGACGACTACTGGCTGCTGAGCCTGCACGGCGGCGGTGGCTGGTACGTCAGCCGCGACACCCTGCTCAAGGCCTACGCGGGCATCCGCAACCTGCTGGATGAAGACTACTTCGCCAACGTGCGCATCAATGCCAGCAACGGGCGCTATTATGAGCCGGCTTCGGGACGGACGCTGTATGCGGGACTGGAACTGACCTTCTAGGATCCGCGTGCGCCGGATCGCCCGCCCCCCGGCCTGTCCGGCGCTTAGGACTGTCTTCCCAACGACCGATAGAACCGGACACCCTGCCTATCTGCCCGCCTCTCCAGGTTCCGGGTTTTCCAGGTCAGTCGGTCTCCCCTCCTGCGAACCACTGTGCCGAAGCCGGAAAGCCTTGGGCGTGAGTCCGGTCAGTCGCTTGAAGAAGCGCGTAAAGTAAGCCGGCTCGGAAAACCCCAGCATATCGGAGACCTGGCTGATGGTGAGGTTGGTGTAGGTCAGGTTGCGTTTGGCTTCCAGCAGCACCCGTTCGTGCAGCAACTGCAGGGCGCTGGCCCCGGTTTCACGCCGGCACAAGGCGTTAAGGTGCGCCGCCGTGATGCCCAGGGCAGCGGCAAACCAGTCGATGGTCGGCTGGTCGAGGAAATGCTGCTCGATCAATGACTGGAACTGTCGCACGTGCTCACCGGATCGGTCCGGGCGGGCCGCGCCCCGACGCGGGTGGCTTTCGGCACGGGCCGTGTCATCGATATGGCGGCGCCGCATCAGTTGGGACACCAGCGCCTGGATCAGCCCATGCAGCGCCATATCCCGCCCGATGCCCGGGTCGTGATATTCCTCGGCAATTTCCTCCACCAGCCGTTGGATGCGTCGGGCCTGCCTTCCCGCCGGCAGCGGGTAATACCCCGGACGGATCAGCACGGGCGCCGCGGCGCCCGGCCAGTTGGCCAGGTGCTCCGCCAGCGGTCGGGCCAGGGTGATGATGTGCCCGTCAATATCCTCGCTGAAGCGAAAGCCGTGGATCGTCATGGCCGGAATCACGATGAGCAACGGCCCCTCGAGGCGATGCTCCAGGCCCTCCAGCTCTAGGGCCACCTGCCCCGCCTGGATGTACAGCACATGCACCAGATCGGCGTGGCGATGGGTGCGGATGTGCCAGTCATGAAGCCGGCTGCGGGCGGCGATGGACTCACAATGCAGCAGATCCGGCGTCGGCCATTGCCGGGTTTCACCATAGAGTTTGAACACCGGAATCCGGTCTATCCCGGCTCCCGTTCTATCCACCTTTTCCACCATCCCGCCTCCGGACGACCTCTCCCAGCTAATCCCGGAAAAGTCCAATTATTTGTTCAGATTTTGCCTTATATCCAGCTTCGTTTCCCGGAAAACTACAAATAACAACGATACAAGAACCACCGAGGTACCGCCATGAAAACAACCGTTGCCATCATTGGCGCCGGCCCGTCCGGCCTGCTCCTGGGCCAGCTCCTGCAACGCCAGGGCATCGACAACGTGATCCTGGAACGTCGCAGCGGCGACTATGTGCTCAGCCGCATCCGTGCCGGGGTACTCGAACAGGGCATGGTGGACCTGCTGCGCGAAGCCGGTGTCAGCGAGCGGATGGATGCCGAAGGCCTGCCCCACGACGGCTTCGAACTGGCCGTCAACAGTCGCCGGATCCGTGTCGACCTGAAGGGACTCACCGGTGGCAAGTCGGTGATGGTCTACGGTCAGACGGAAGTCACCCGGGACCTGATGGAAGCACGCGAAGCCTCCGGCGGGCAGACGATCTATGAAGCCGACAACGTCCGGCTTCACCATCTGGAATCCAACCGGCCCCACGTCACCTTCGAGAAGAACGGCGAGACGGTCCGTCTGGATTGCGACTACGTGGCCGGCTGCGATGGCTACCACGGCGTGTCCCGCCAGAGCATCCCCGCCAACCGCATCCGCACGTTCGAGAAGGTCTACCCGTTCGGCTGGCTGGGCCTGCTGGCCGATACGCCGCCGGTCTCAAACGAGCTGATCTACGCCCATCACGAACGGGGATTCGCCCTGTGCAGCCAGCGCTCAGCCACCCGCAGCCGCTACTACGTGCAGGTGCCGCTGACGGAAAAGGTGGAAGACTGGTCGGACGAGCGTTTCTGGGAGGAGCTGAAACGCCGCATCCCGGATGATGCCGCCGCCCACCTGGTCACCGGCCCGTCCCTGGAGAAGAGCATCGCGCCCCTGCGCAGCTTCGTCACCGAACCCATGCAGTTTGGTCGCCTGTTCCTGGTGGGCGATGCGGCGCATATCGTGCCCCCCACCGGCGCCAAGGGGTTGAACCTGGCCGCCAGCGACGTCAACAGCCTGTACCGATTGCTGGCGAAGGTCTACCAGGACGGCCGCACCGACCTGATTCCCAATTACTCCCGGGCCTGCCTGAGCCGGGTCTGGAAGTCGGAGCGCTTCTCCTGGTGGATGACGTCGATGCTGCACCGCTTCGAAGGCCAGGACGAGTTCGAGTACCGGCTGCGCCAAGCCGAACTGGATTATCACCTCGAATCCGAGGCCGGCCTGCGCGTGATTGCGGAGAACTATGTGGGCCTGCCCTACGCGTCCATCGAGTAGGGACAGGCACGGCGCTACGCTTTCCTGCGGCGGCCTTGGCCAAACAGGACGGACTTGCTGTCCTCATTCACCACGGCTTCCTGGCTGATCTCATCGGCCAGGGCATAGGCCCGCTGTACGGCCGGGCGCTCGCCGATGGCCGCCAGCCAGCGCTTCACGTTGGGCAGGCTGTCTATGTCCTGCCCCTGCTTCTCCCAGCCCCTGGCCCAGGGGTAGGTCGCCATGTCCGCAATGGAATACTCGCCGGCCATGAACTCGCGGTCGGCCAACAGGTCGTCCAGCACCCCATAGAGCCGCTCGCTCTCTTTCACGTAACGGTCAATGGCGTAGTCGATCTTCTCCGGCGCATATTGCTTGAAGTGATGGTTCTGGCCCAGCATCGGACCGAAGCCGCCCATCTGCCAATACAGCCACTGCAGTGTGTCCCATCGCCGGCGCAGGTCCGTGGACAGGAACCGACCGGTCTTTTCCGCCAGGTACTCCAGAATGGCACCGGACTCGAACAGGGAGAGCGGCGCACCACCATCCACGGGATGGTGGTCCACAATCGCCGGGATCTTATTGTTGGGCGAGATTTTCAGGAAGGCGTCACCGAACTGATCCCCCCGACCAATGTGAATCGGGATAATGCGGTACTCGAGGCCGGTCTCCTCCAGGAAGATGCTGATCTTGTGGCCGTTCGGGGTGGTCCAGTAATAAAGGTCGATCATGTTTGGGCTCCTGTCGGAAACTGGCACTGAGACGCAACGAACCGGTTGCGGGACGCTGTTGCTGTGGCTCGTCAGCAACAATTGTAGACGACCGGTCTATTATGCACCCGTCCCCCACATTCAAGTCAAATCAGCGTGGCTAATTGGTGAACACTCAAGCCTGATGAAGACCGCCACATTTTGTGACGAAGTTCACACAAAAAACAAAATGAACTCCTGGCAACAATTCAACGCGTCTCCGGAAACGACAGAACGAAAGGCGTTGAAATAACCCGTCAAATGTCTGATTTTTATTGCCTTATCCCTGGCACAGCAGCGATACGCTGAAATAACCGGCAAGGTGCTTGCCGGCACCGCGGCCTCATATGACTAGAAGGACTGAACGCACTGTCACTCAGGCCAAACACGCTTGGCCAATTAAGGCCTAAGATCACAAAAAAACAAATAAGTGCACAAATGTCCCATTAAGAATGCCCGAGAGGATGCATCGCTGAAGGAACGCACCCCGTAATCCGGGCACAACAAGAAAACGAATAATGGAGTATCCACATGACAAACCTGGCCCCCAAGCCGTCCCGACTGCTCACCTCGGCAATCACCCTGACCCTGGCAGGCTTCGCCTCCACCGCATCCGCCAGCATGGGCAACATTGGCACCACCTATGGCATCCTCCCGACGGATGTCGCCTCTGCCCAGGCGCTGTCCATGTTCAACAGTCAGGTCTCGGCCACCTATTACAATCCGGCCTATCTCGCCAAGGATCCCCGGGGCGAACTGACCTCCGGTCTGATGCACGCCCAGCCTGAGCTGCGTGCAGCTTCCCCCTATCGTGACGGCGATGTCGTTTCCGACCAGGAAAGCCAGCACGTCCTGATCGGCATGAAGACCAACCTGACCTCCCTGACCCGTTTCGATCACCCCATCTACCTGGGCTTTATGGCGGGGGTCGAGAAATACGGCAAGGAGATGCTGGCGTTCCAGTCCAACACCTCCCAGACCGGCCAGTTCCTGGAATACGGCCGTCAGCCGCTGTTCCTGCTGCTCGGCGGCGCAACGACGCTCTGGCGTGGCATTGATATCGGCGCCTCGGCGCGGATCACGCTGCATTCCAGCGCCAGTCTCAAGACCACGACCGACCTGGCGGGCAATACGCAGTACGAGTCCCTGACCGTCAATGCCAAGCCGTCCATCCGCTCGATCCTCAGTACCAGCATCGACCTGGGCGACACCTTCTGCCCGGACAGCGAGTGCTGGCTGGACGGCTGGGAAACCGCCTTTGCCTATCGCAGCAGCTCCAACACCAACACGGAAGTCAGCGCCAACACCGTGATCCCGGGCCTGATTCCCGAGAGCGCGCCGCTGGTGTTCTCGGTCCTGACCTACGACTCCTACCAACCGTCCATCTACGCCGCCGGCATCCAGTACGGCACGGATTCCTGGCGGGTTGGCGTCACGCTGGAACAGCAGAACTGGTCGGACCTGGAGGAGGAGTTCGCCAACGACACGATCAAGGACCAGGCCAACGCCCGGTTCAAGGACATCCTGATTCCCCGGGTCGGCGCCGAGTTCAAGTTCGCCGAGCACTTCGGCCTGACCTTGGGTCTGGCCTACCAGGAATCCGCTCTCAAGAGCGACAGCACCCAGGACGTGAACTACTTCGATAACGACAAGTACATCGCCGGCATCGGTTTGAGCGCGGAGTACACCCGAACCCGCATCCTGACCTACCCGGTTCGTTTCGATCTCGCCTATCAGCGCCAGATGCTGCAGGACCGCGATTTCACCATCGACAGCACCAAGCCCGGCACCCGTGACGGCGAAGTGGTCACCACCGACGGTGAAGTCGATGTGATCAGCGGTTCCGTCACGCTGAAATTCTGAGCAAGAGGTACAGGCCATGAAATACAACAAGATATTGGCACTGGCCCCCGCACTGCTGCTGGCAGCCTGCGGGGGTGAAGAACAGACCGTGTCCCAGCCCCAGACACCCGGCTCGGTGATTTACGCCTATCCGGCGGACGGACAGGCCAGCATCTCCACCAAGGCCGATGTAGTGCTGCGTTTCTCGAACGCCATTACCGACGAGGATGTGGCCAGCAAGATCCGGATCACCGCGGATGGCGGCAGTTCCAGCGTGCCTTTCAGCGTCAGGAAGGTCGATGGCGGCAACAGCCTGGTCCTTGCGCCTGACAGCGAACTGGCCCCCGGGACCGAATACACCATCAGCTTTGCGGAAAACCTGAATGCAGCGGGCAACCGTTCCGTTCCCACGCCCAACGCCACCGGCGCTGCGGGCGTCCAGTTCACCACGCGCGGCGGGCTGAGCGGGGTAGCCCAACTGGCCAACCTGTCAGCCGACTTCAAGGTGGTCGACACCCTGCCGGATGGCGACACCTTCAAGTTCATGGACTTCTCCACCATTCGCCTGCGCACCAGCCATCCGATCCATCCCGAGTCCGCCGTCTACGGCACGACGGTCTCCCTGCTGGATGGCAACGGCGAGCTGGTGCCGGCCACCCTGCTGGTCTCCGACAACAAGCTGACCGTCGATCCCTGCACCGTGGACGATCCCCACCAATGCGGCAGCGCCGACGACCAGCTGGATCCTGACGAGACCTACACGCTCAGCATCAACGGTCTGATGGACATGAAGGGCAACTCGCTGACCTACGAGAAAACCTTCACGCCACAGGAAACCGGCCCGACCGAAATCCTGTACCAGAAGATCGTCGACTCCAACTTCAGCGAACAGTCCATCCTCGATGGCCAGTACGTCAACGCGGTGACGCTGAACTCCGTGCTCCAGGGCACCGCCGGCCCGTCTCAACAGACCGGCGCCCTCTATGCCGAACTGGGCTACGCTCCCAGCTTCCCGGGCGACACGCCGGTGCCGCTGCGCGTACCCAAGGGCACGATCCTGCAAAGCACCAGCCTGAACGTAAAAATCAACGGCAGCGTCCCCATCCTCAACGCCGAAACCGGCCAGCCCCAGGAGACCGGCACCATCAAGGTCACCATGCTGTCGGATGCCATGGGTTACCTCTATCCCAATCCCTACAGCGATGACGACGAAGCACCGCGCCACGTCCGCCTGTGGATGGACGTATCCATGAACACCGAGGAGGCCCAGCCCAACGCGTCACTGTCCCAGGACCTGTTGCGGGTCGAGCTGACCGGCATCGCCATCGTCAAGGACGGCATCCTGACCATCGACGCCATCGGCATGGTCGAGCCCAACCTGCTGGGCCAGGAATACACCGACTCCACCATCGCGTTCCACATCGAGGCCGATACCTCCGAGCAAACCACGGCGCCGGATCGCCCGATCGACGAAACCGGGCCGGAACTGGTGAGCTGGATGCCGGGACCGGAGGATGCGATCCCCGATACCCGCCAGGCCATGCAACGCCCGGGGGATCCGGTCGTGTTGAACTTCGACGAACCGCTGGATCCGGATACGGTGGCTGCTGGTGTGACGCTTTATGCAGACGGCACGGAAGTCAGCGACGTGCGGACCAAACTGGATGGCACCACGATTGCGGTGAATCCGGCTGGCGGGTTGGAGCATGGCGTGGATTACACACTCAATATCAACGGCTCGCTGACGGATGTGTCGGGGAATGGGGCGACGACTCGGACGTTGAGTTTTGCGTTGCCGGATGCATCAACGCCATCTGCTTCACCTTTGGCGGTCACAACATATCCAGGTTTCCCTTGTGTCACGACCGGGGTTGATCTAAACGCAAATACACATGGTCAGTGCAAAGATAAGCCCTTTATAGACTCTGGGACAGCAGAGGGTGATGTATTGCCAGTCACCGAGCTTCCAGCTGACCGACCGATCGTTGTTGTTTTCTCTCAATCGATGGATCTTGATTCAATCCGGCTTGGAGACACTTTCAAAGTTGAATCAGTCGACGAATCTGGCAACGCCACCGGCGAAGTTTCCGGTCGCCTAGAAAAGAATAATCAGCGCATTCGGTTTTACCCGGATCAGCCCTGGGCTGATGGGCAGGCGTACCGTTATACGCTCGTTTCGGCTGAAGATGGCGACTGTGCAAATGTCATTTGTTCGGTAAATGGTGCTGCACTTCAGACCGACATTCTCGAAGGCGCACTTGATGATAGTGGCAACGCTGATATAGGTGGCGAGCCCTTGGTTATATATTTCCGCGGCAGCCCGTCAATTCAATCGGTCTATACGCCACTTCGCAACCTTCCAGCTCGAGACGTAAACGCAGATTTTGATATCGATTCCAACGAACCAGCGGACTTCCCAACAGAAGCCGCAGCTGATGGCGGATACAAGCCATCTTCTAATGCAGCAAAACTCAAAGCAGATGGGAATCCCTTCATTTTAACCGAGGAAGGTGACAGTCGAGTCGGCTGCGAAACAACTGGGCCGGAATGCCCAGATAAGAAGTTCATATATCAAACAGGGGCGCTTAACACGGAAGTCATTGGCCCAGTAGATAAAGACGATCCGTCGAAAGGAGTGCGTGTACTCCTATACCCAACGATGTTGGTCGCTAGCTCTATTGATGTTTATCTGGATGGGAACGCTCTTGCAGATGTCGTTTTACCTCCTGACCAACCACAATCGACCGGCCCTCAAATGCTCCGCATGCGATATGCTGATCTCGATGGAGATGGGAATCGCACCGATTTAATACCTGGAGTGATTTACCAGACCGAGAAAGGTCCAAAGTTCAAAACTTCCGCCGAGCTTTTACTGGATGCACCAGACTTGAGCTTGCCTTTAAGCTCAGTTCTCGAACACAACCTTTTCAGCTACAACGTCCCGCTCGATTTGGAAGGTGACATTACGTTTTTTAACGACGGTCGCATGCAGATCGAACAGAGAAATACAAATGAGCCAAAGCTAAGAGTAGTCGTCGAAATCGAAAACGCGGCACTCGATGGTGCAGTTGATTTCCTAAACTGTCTTGGGGGAATTTTCAGCTTCCCTCCAAACTTTAACGAATGTAACCCTGATACGAGCTCGGCCAGTGAGGGGGCCGTCGTCATTCCGCTGAAAATCCCCGAAAATGGCGTTTACCTGAACTTCATCTCCAATCCCATCAAGGAGATTCCAGAAGACGGCTGATACCAGCCTCGAACCAAAAGGCCAGCCTTCGGGCTGGCCTTTTTTATGGTCACGGGAAGTCCGCGGGGCGCCTTCGGCGCCTCAGAAGCTAAAGCGTCTGCTACATGCTCGAGTAAGCCGTAGACCTATCCATCACGCCTGCGGATATGACACGCGGTCTGATCGAAACCCATGGACACCATCGCTGGAGAAAAGGTCACGGACGTCCTTGACCGCCCTAGCGGGCCAGGGATGGCCTTCTAGGGCGGCGGAAGCGATGGAGTCCATGGGTTTCAGCCCCAAGGTATGAATTCAGATATGTCCTCAGCAACCTATCGTTTGCCGCCCATCTCTACTGGGTCAAAACCGCCCAACGGATGACCAATGGCCGGCCTTTTCAACTCCACCCACATTCCTGCTAATCTGGTTGCCTAAAAAAACCAGAATGACGACCACAGCGACAATAACAAACCGGGAGAGATCAGCATGGATAACGGCATCCACTACCGCACGTGCCACCTCTGCGAGGCCATGTGCGGCGTCGCCATCGAAGTGAAGGACGGGCAGATTGCCTCGGTCAAGGGCGATGCGGACGATCCGTTCAGCCACGGCCACATCTGCCCCAAGGCGGTCGCGCTGCAGGATTTGCACAACGATCCGGATCGCCTGACCAGGCCGCTGCGCCGCACGGCCGACGGCTGGGAGGAAATGGAGTGGGACGCGGCCTTCGATTTCGTTGCCGAACGTCTATACCAGATCCGCCGCGAGTACGGCCGCAACGCCGTGGGCACCTATCAGGGCAACCCCAACGTCCACAACCACGGCGCCATGATTGCCGGGCTGCCCTTCCTGCGGGCCCTGGGCACCCAGAACCGCTTTTCCGCGACCTCCAACGACCAGCTGCCCCATATGCTGGCGAACCTGGAAATGTTTGGCCACCAGGTCCTGTTCCCGATACCGGATATCGACCACAGCGAACTGATGATCTGCATCGGCGCCAACCCCATGGCCTCCAACGGCAGCCTGATGAGCGTGCCGGACTTCCGGGGCCGCCTGAAAGCCCTCAAGGCGCGAGGCGGCCAACTGGTGGTGATTGATCCGCGGCGCACCGAGACTGCCCGCGAAGCCGATGAATTCCACTTTGTGCGGCCCGGTAGCGATGCCCTGTTACTGATGGGGATGCTGCACACGCTGTTCGATGAAGACCTGGTCAACCTCGGTGCCGCCGAACACTGGAGCCGCGATCTGGACCTGGTGCGACTCGCCTGCCTGCCCTACGCGCCCGAAGCCGTGGCCGGTCATACCGGCGTCGATCCCACCCAGATCCGCATTCTCGCCCGCCGGCTGGCCACCACGCAGCGGGCGGTCCTCTATGGCCGGATCGGCACCAGCACGCAGTCATTTGGCGGCATCGCCACCTGGCTGATCTACCTGCTGAATATCCTGACCGGCAAGCTGGATGCCACCGGGGGCCTGATGTTTACACAGCCCGCGGTCGATCTGGTGGCGCTGGGCGCCCTATCCGGCCAGCGCGGGCATATTGGTCGCCGGCACAGCCGGGTCAAGGGACTCCCCGAGTTCGGCGGCGAATACCCCGCCAGTGCCATGGCCGACGAAATCCTTACTCCAGGCGACGGCCAGATCCGGGCGTTCGTCACCATCGCCGGCAACCCCGTCCTGTCCAGCCCCAACGGCACCCGCATGGAGCAGGCCCTGGAGCAGCTCGATTTCATGGTGTCGGTGGATTACTACCTGAACGAAACCACCCGCCACGCCGACATCATCCTGCCGCCTACCCACGCCCTGGAGCGCAGCCACTACGACCTGATCTTCAATATGATGGCCGTGCGCAATGTGGCGAAGTTCAGCGAGCCGCTGTTCCAACCCTCGGCCAACGCCCGCCACGACTGGCAAATCCTGCTGGAGCTCGCCCACCGCCTGGAGCGGCTGAAGAAAGGTGGCCGGCTGGGGCTGCGGCAGGAACTCGGCTGGCAGGCCTTCAAGCGGCTGGGCCCGGATGCACTGCTGGATGTGGCCCTGCGCACCGGCCCCTATGGCCAGCCGGTGGGGCGGCTTCAGCCACTCCTGCAGCCAGCCACTGACCTGATCGAGGCGATCCTGCCCCAGCGCCATCCCTTACGCCACCTGACCCGCTTGAGTCCGCTGGACCGCCGCTGGCAGGATCTCCCCAAGGGCCTGTCGCTGGCCGCCTTGCGCGAGCAGCCCCACGGTATCGACCTGGGACCGCTGCAACCGTCCCTGCCCGACCGGCTCCATACCCGCGATGGCAAGGTCAACCTGGCGCCCAGGCGTTACCTGGACGACCTGCCCCGGCTCTATCGGATGCTGATGTCCTCCCCTGAAGGGGGCATGCAGTTGATCGGCCGGCGGCACGTGCGCAGCAACAACTCGTGGATGCACAACAGTCAGCGGCTGGTGAAAGGTAAATCCCGCTGCACCATGATGATCCATCCGTCCGATGCAGACCGGCTGGGCATTGTCGACGGCCATGAGGCGGAAGTGACTTCGGTCGCCGGATCGATTGTGATCCCGGCCGAGATTACGGAAGATGTCATGCCGGGCGTCGTCTCGATTCCCCATGGCTGGGGCCATGGCCGCGCGGGAACGTCCCAGCGGGTGGCCAATGCCCATGCCGGAGCCAGCATCAACGACGTGATCCGCGACGACCAGATCGATCCGGTCAGCGGTACGTCCATATTGAATGGGCAAACCGTCCAGATCCGGGCCCGTCAGTCGGAGCAGGACCGGCAGCGGGCCTGAACACACACTCAAGGAGGCACTGCATGCCGCAATGGATACAATGGGTTCTGATCGTTGCCGGGTTAGCCGTCATCGCCTTACTGGCCCGGTTCATCTGGCAAAGGACCCGGCTGTTGCGGCAGCAGAGCCAGCGCAATGCCCGTACCGAGGCCTTCCAGAAGCAACGTCGTGACCAGATGATCGAGAGTGTCCGGGTCCTGGCCATGTCGGTGGAGCAGGACCAGGTGGAGTATTCCGAAGCCTGCCTGCGCATCAAGGGCCTGCTGGATCACCTGGCGCCGGAATTGCTGGAGCAGTCACCCTACCGCATCTTCCAGGAAATGCACGACGCGCTGGAACACATGCCCACGCATCAGGCGCGCCAGGACACGGCCTCGCACTTCATCCGCAAGCTGGACGAGCAGCGTTTCGAGCTGGAAAAGACCCATGCCGATGCCATCCGCCGGGCGGCGACGGCGATTCGGTATCATCAGTTTTAAGACATTGGTTCCCGAGACCCACGGAAGAAACAGGCAGCCCGTTGGGCCTGCTCCGAAGCTGAAGAGGGTGTTGCAAAAGCGTCGCGAGCGATAGCCAAACAAGGCGAAAATCAACGAAAGAGCGCAGTTTACGGGTTGTAAATGAGCATCTTGATCGGACTCGCGCACGAGGCGATTTTCAACGCCGTATGGCTGAGCGCAGTAGCTTTTACAACACCCTCTGAAGCGTCGGCTACATTAAAGACTCACTCGAACGTGTAGCAGATGCTTTAGCTTCTGAGGCGCCGCAGGTGCCCGATACAATCCCGCCATGTTCACCCGACTCAGGCCAGCAACCTATCCCGCATAAAAAAGCCGGCCCGGAGGCCGGCAATCACCCGCTTATGCAGATCTACCTGAGCATTCCCGGCCGGTGCGGCGGCACCGGTCAACGCATTCGTTTCGCCGGGTCAGGACAGGCGGCTCCAGTCGGGACGGTCGCCCTGGGTCGCCACTTCCTGCTCCAGATCCACCCCTTCCTGTCTCAGGGCCTCAATCAGGGTCGGATCCAGTTGCTTGAGAAACGCCCGGAAATGACGTCGGATGACGCGGTCCGGTGAATGGGATGTGACCCGAAGCAGTTCAAGGCATTCGCTGGAATCGGCCAGGTGATAGTGGCGTCCACCACGATGCCGGAAATGGGATTCAAGCTGGTATAGGTGATATATACCGCCGGAGTTGAAGATGAGCCGTTCCATTGGACACCTCCACGCAAGCCATGCATTTCACACTCCGTTGCATCCCGACTGAAAACAGGTTCCCTTTATTCTTAATGTAGACCACAGGAACGGAATTGGTAGGTGCGATTGGGGAAGACTGCGGCAGAAACCACAGCCTCCAGTGACGTCCTCCGGGACGACCATCAGGACTGCTGCATCATCCCTGCCATAGCCATGATGCTGTCCCGGTTGGCGACCAGCTCGTCGAACTGCCCGGCCACCCGGTCCGGATCCAGGCCCAGACGCTCATACAGGGCAGGCTCCAGCGGTGCCGGCGGACCGAGATCGATACCGCGTTCGATCAACAGCAAACGCCCGAGGTACAGTAGCTGCGCATACACGGCATGCTCACCGTCGAAGTCCGGGTTTTTCTGGTTTCTCAAGGCAACAACCACTTCATCCGGCATGCCCCAGTTTTCCATCAGTTGGGCGCCGATCTGTTCACGGGTGATGCCTAGGATATGGTGTTCGATCACCGACGAATCCAGGCAGGCATTCGCCTCCAGCGTACGGCAGACCAAGCGGAAATGGGGCGGGAACACCTGATTGAGCAACAGGTAGCCGAAGTTGTGGAGCAATCCGCCCAGGTAGGCGAGCCCAAACGAGGGCCGTTCGCCACGGCGCATCATGGCCGACAGTACACCGGCCGCCTGGGCCTGCCAGATGGCCTGCTGCCAATAGCCGATGTAGCCGTCCGGCTCATCCTCCGGTGGCTTCAGCGTGCGCCCCAGCGACAGCCCCATGGCCAGGTTCATCACCAGCTCGAAACCCAATACCCGTGAAACCGCATCGTGGACAGAGCGCACCTGCCCGGCTGCGGCGTAGAACGATGATGAGGCCCAACTGACAACCTGGGCCGCCAGGCTCGGATCGCTCTCGACGATATCCACCAGGTCACTCATGACCGCGTTGGGATTGACCCGCAGGTGGATAATGCGCTGGGCGGTTTCCGGCAGCGGGGGAAGTTCCAGAGTGTCCTCCAGACGCTGGCGGATACGCAGGTTGGTGAAGCGTTCCAGCGCGGAATGCAGCTGTTCGCGATCCCGCTGGGGCTCGGACAGGTTGACGTGGATGGCATCGATCGACGTCGTGACCGGCAACCGCCGCGCATCGGCCGTCAGCTGGCGGAAGGCCTCTATCGGGATCTCGACCTGGGGGCCACCGGGCGCATAGGCCAGGGCGACGGAATCCAGATGCTCGACCGCCTCGTCCACCAGGGTGGGCCAACCGGTCAGCGACGGCAGCGCCGGGATCAACTGGACATCCAGGCGCTCCCGGATACGCCGCAGCTCGCGGCGGCTGATGACCCGCAAATCGCGGCCCAGCAGTTTGTTGAGACGATTGACGTCCAGCATATCGCCTCGCCGGCAGATCACCTGCAGCTTGCCGTCATAGTCCTCGAGCGGCACCATGCGCAACGTGTTGGCCGCATCTGCCACCTCCACGATCTCGAAAAGTGGCGTACCCTGATTGCGCGATGCAGCCTGCAGGGCATCCCGAACTGCGATGGGCAGTTCCATGCTCACCCCCTGATAATGCGTTTTCCTGGTCGTTGACGACATAGGGTCTCAGCCACCGGACACCCCCAGCCACGCCTGTCTTGCAGGGACTACGCCCCTCTAGACGTCGCCGTAGCGAATACGCTCCCCCAGCCAGCGACGGATCAGCGCCTCCACGCGCCGTGAATCGTCCATCAGCGCCGGTGCGGCTTCCCGGATAACCGGTATCCAACCCTTGTCGCGTTCAAAATCCGCCAGACGGAACTGCATCATACCAGTCTGACGGGTACCCAAAACCTCGCCCGGCCCGCGAATTTCCAGATCTTTCTCGGCAATCACGAAACCATCCTGGCTGTCCCTCAGGACCTGGAGCCGGGCCTTGCCGTTACGGGACAGCGGCGGATGATACATCAGGACGCAGAAACTGGCCTCATGGCCACGCCCCACACGCCCCCGCAACTGGTGCAGCTGGGCCAGGCCCAGCCGCTCCGGATTCTCGATGATGATCAGCGAGGCATTGGGCACGTCCACGCCCACCTCGATGACCGTCGTGGCGACCAGCAGATCCAGGATGCCATCCTTGAACTGCTGCATGATGTCCGCTTTCTCGGCCGCCTTGAGCCGGCCGTGGACCAATCCGACCTTGAGGCCCGGCAGCCGCGCCCGCAGATCTTCCGCCGTCACCTCCGCAGCCTGGCACTGCAGCGCCTCGGACTCCTCGATCAGGGTACACACCCAGTACGCCTGGCGCCCGCTCCGACAGGCCTCTTCCACGCGGCTGATCACCTCGTCACGACGCGAGTCGGCGATGGCGATGGTCTCGATGGGCTTGCGTCCCGGCGGCAGTTCATCGATCAGCGACGTATCCAGGTCCGCATAGGCACTCATGGCCAGCGTACGCGGAATCGGCGTCGCCGTCATGATGAGCTGGTGCGGGGCCAGGCGGCCCTCAGCGCCCTTTTCGCGCAGGGCCAGACGCTGGTGGACCCCGAAGCGGTGCTGCTCGTCCACGATCACCAGCGCCAGGCGCTCGAACAGGACATCACCCTGGAACAGGGCGTGGGTGCCGATCACGATCCGCGCCTCGCCGCCGGCCACACGGTCCAGCGCGGCCTGCCTCGCCTTGCCCTTCACCTTGCCCGAGAGCCAGACCGGCTCCAGGCCCAGCGGCTCGAGCCAGGTCCTGAAATTGAGATAGTGCTGTTCGGCGAGAATCTCGGTCGGTGCCATCAATGCGACCTGCGCCCCGGCCGCAATCGCCTGCAACGCTGCCAATGCCGCCACCACGGTCTTGCCGGAACCGACATCCCCCTGTACCAACCTTAGCATGGGCAGAGGCTGGCTCAGATCCTGGCGGATGTCCGCCAGTACCCGCTCCTGGGCGGGCGTGAGCCTGAACGGCAACTGGTCGCGGAAACGGTCGTCCAGATCGCCCTGGGGCAACAGCGCCAGGGCCTCACGCGCCTGGATCTGCTGTCGCACCTGTAACAGGCTCATCTGGTGGGCCAGCAGTTCCTCCATCACCAGACGCTGCTGCGCCGGATGCCGCCCTTCCACCAATGCGGGCACGGGGGCACCGGCCGGCGGCGCATGCACCAGGTGCAGGGCCTGGTTAAGTTCAGGCAACTGGAAATCCGCCAGCAGCGATTCCGGCAGCCATTCCCGGACCGGATAGCGGTCGAGATATTTCAGGGCCTGTTGGCACAGGCTGCGCAGGCGGGGCTGCTGGATGCCGTCGGTGAGCGGGTAGACCGGGGTGAGCGTGGCCTGGTCCGGGGCCGGCATGGGCGGCGGGTTGACCTGGTATTCGGGATGGTAGAATTCGAAACCGGCGCGTCCGGGTCTCACTTCGCCAAAGCAGCGCACCCGCGCGCCCTCGCCCAGTTGGTTCTTCTGGGACGCGTTAAAGTGGAAAAAACGCAGGACGATAAAACCGGAATCGTCGCGGATGGTGACCTGCATGCTGCGTCGTCGGCCCATGACCAGGTCCGTCTTGACCACCTCGCCTTCCACCACCCCGACGTCCCCCACATGCAGGCTGCCGATCGGGATCACGCGGGTGCGGTCCTCATACCGGTGCGGCAGGTGGAACAGAAGATCCTGCAGGTTGTGGATGCCCAGTTTCGCCAGCGTCCCTGCCAGCGCAGCGCCTACCCCCTTGAGGGTGGTGACGCCGATCTCCTCCAGCGACGTCATGGGATCAGGCAGAGGCAGCAGTGACCGGCAGGGCCTGATCCGATTTCTCGATCACCCGGCACTGGCTTGCCGCCAGTGACAGGACATCGATCGCCTTGGGCCGCGGGAAAGTCACGCGCCAGGCCAGGGCCACGGTACGGAACGGCACCGGCGGCTTGAACGGGCGCACGGTCAGGATATCCTCCCGGTACTCCATGGCCGTGGCTGCCGACATGGGCAGGACGGTGATGCCCAGCCCGGAGGCGACCATGTGACGGATCGTCTCCAGCGAGCTGCCTTCGGTCACCAGGGACGGATGCGACGCGGCTCCGGAAGCCCGCGCCGCCATGGCGTCTTCCAGCGGCGGGCAGGACTCCAGCACCTGATCCCGGAAACAGTGGCCCGGCCCCAGCAGCAGGAGCTGCTCCTTGGCCAGTTGCTCGGCCGACAGCGCCTCTTCCTTCGTCAGGGGGTGATCCGCCGGCAGCAGGACCACGAAAGGTTCGTCATAGAGCGGAAGCGTGACCACTTCCGGCTCTTCGAACGGCAGCGCGATAATAATGGCGTCGAGTTCGGACTGACGCAGCTTCTTGCGCAGGTCCGAGGTGTAGCCCTCTTCGATGAACAGGGGCATGTCCGGCGCGGCGCGGCGCAGCTCCGGCAACAGGTGGGGGAACAGGTAAGGGCCGATGGTGTAGATGGCGCCCACCTTGAGCGGCGAGTTGAGCTGGTTCTTGCCGTTCTGGGCGATGTCCCGGATCACGCCCACCTGATCCAGCACGCGCTGGGCCTGCTCGATGATCTGCGAGCCCGTCTCCGTGACCCGGATGCTGCTCTTGCTGCGCTCGAACAGCGGAATGCCCAGCTCATCCTCAAGTTTCTTAACGGCCACACTCAGGGTAGGCTGGCTGACATGGCAGCGTTCCGCCGCCCGGCCAAAGTGCTTCTCGCGGGCCAGGGTGACAATGTAGCGCAATTCGGTCAGGGTCATGGCGTTACTCCGGGCAATCTGGACGCTCTGGATCAGGCGAATCAGGGAGACACTTTAATGGCTTACAGCATAAGGATTGAGATTGACTATGGCAATCAGTGAACCACGCATTCTTGTTGCCGGTTGTGGCGCCCTGGGAAGCCGGATCGCCGTTAACCTGGCCAGTGACGCCGTGGTGTTCGGCCTCAAGCGCCATACCGAGACGCTAACCCGGGACATCCTCCCGGTCAAAGCGGACCTGCTGGACCCGGCGTCTCTGGAAGGGCAGCTGCCGCCGGAACTGGACGCCGTGATCTATTGCCTGACCCCCAACAGCTACGACGATGCCGGTTACGAGGCCGCGTTCGTGACGGGCCTGCGCAATCTGATCCGCACGCTGACGGCGGACGGGCAATCCCTGAACCGCCTGCTGTTCGTCTCCAGTTCCGGCGTCTACCACCAGGATGACGACGGCTGGGTGGATGAGACCAGCCCCACCGAGCCGGAACGCTTCAACGGCCGTCGCGTGCTGGAGGGCGAGCGGACCGCCCTGGATGCGCCCTGGCCGGCCACCGTGATCCGCTACAGCGGCATCTACGGCCCAACCCGCCAGCGGTTCCTGCAATCGGTGCTCACCGGCCGACTCAACCCGCCCTCACCCGGCCCCTACACCAATCGCATCCACGAGGACGATGCCGCCGCCGCGGCCGCTCATCTGGTTCGCCGTTCGCTGGCCGGCGACCGTCTGGAGGAGTGCTATCTGGGAACGGATTCCGACCCCGTGCGTATCGACGAGATCGTGGACTGGATACGGTCGCAGACCGACTGCAGGATGCCTGAAAGCCAGGCCCAGGAGGGGCGCCGGGGCGGCAGCAAGCGGCTGAGCAACCGGCGTCTTCGGGACAGCGGCTTTACGTTCCGCTATCCCGATTACAGGACGGGTTATGGTGAAATGATCCGCCGGCTGTAACGGATCAGCTCAGCACCATCACGGCATCCATTTCCACCGGCACGCCCTTGGGCAGTGCCGCCACGCCGATGGCGGCGCGAGCCGGATACGGCTCCTGGAAATAGGTGGCCATGATTTCGTTGACGGTGGCGAAATTCCCCAGATCCGTCAGGTAGATGTTCAGCTTGACGATGTCCTGCAGCTTGCCACCGGACGCTTCACAGACCGCAGCCAGGTTGTCGAACACGCGACGGATGCTGACGCTGATGTCGCCGCTGACCACGTCCATGGTGGCCGGGTCCAGCGGAATCTGGCCGGACAGGTAGACGGTATCGCCCGCCTTGACCGCCTGGGAATAGGTGCCGATGGCTTCCGGTGCGTTTTCAGTCTGAATTACGGATTTGTTGGTCATCTCGTTCTCTTGCCTCAATCACCCCGGGCGAACGGGGCTTGCCAAAGGAAAAGGAGTGATCCTCACCGGGATTCGCGGTCTCTGTCAACCGGTACGATGTTCGACGTTCGCAGCAGGGCGATCGGGCGAGGATCAGTGGCGTACCCGACCGATGTGGGTCACCGCACGGATGTTGCGCACCCGGCGCATGATCCGGGCCAGGTGGCGACGGCCATTGACGTGAACCACCAGGCTGACGACGCTCAACCGCGCATTCTGCTCTTCCACGTTGATGCGTTCGATGTTGCCGTCCGCCATGGAAACCGCGCTGGCCAGTTCGGCAATCACACCGCGCTGGCGCTCCAGCTCCACACGCAATTCCACCGAGAACTCGTCGGTAATGTCCTTGGCCCACTTCAGGTGGGTCAGCGGGGACCCGTCGGCGCCCCTCTCCGGCAACTTGCGGCAGGTATCGCTGTGGATCACCATGCCGGTGCCGGATTCCATCACGCCGACGACCGGGTCGCCGGGAATCGGTTTACAGCAGCTGGCGAAGCGGATGACCATGCCTTCGGTGCCGCGGATGGTGATCGTGCCGCGGCCATGGTCGCCGGGCTGCAGGCTGACGACACCCTGCCCGCCGGCATGGCCGCTGTCCGGCGTCCCTTCGCCGGAGTCGGAGACCAGTTGGCGGGCAACGATGTAGGCCATGCGGTTGCCCAGGCCAATGTCGCTGAGCAGGTCGTCGAAGCTGCCCACCTGATTGTGGTCACAGACCCGCTGGCGCTGCTCCTCGCCGATATCCCCCAGCTTGTACCCAAAACCCGCCAGGGATTTCCTCAGCAGGGTCTTGCCCAACTCCAGCGATTCCGCCTTCTTCTGGTACTTGAGGAAATGGCGGATGCTGCTGCGGGCCTTGCCGGTGACCACAAAGCCGAGCCACGCCGGATTGGGGCGCGCGCCCGGAGCGGTGATCACTTCCACCGTCTGGCCGCTTTGCAGGGGCTGGCTCAGTGACCCCAGGTTGCGGTTGATGCGACAGGCCACGCAGGCGTTGCCGATGTCGGTGTGGATCGCGTAGGCAAAGTCGATCGGCGTGGCCCCGGCCGGCAGCTCGAGGATCTTCCCCTTGGGCGTGAACACGTAGATCTCGTCCGGGAACAGGTCGACCTTGACGTTCTCGATGAATTCCAGCGAGTCGTCGGTGCGCTCGCGCATCTCCATCAGGCCCTTGACCCAGCGATCCACCCGGCGCTGGCTGACTTCCAGCACCGAGGAGTTGTCGTTCTTGTAGAGCCAGTGGGCGGCGATCCCATTGTTGGCGATGTGCTCCATTTCCTCGGTACGGATCTGGATCTCGATGTTCACGTGCATCCCGAACAGGGTGGTGTGCAGGGACTGGTAGCCATTAGCCTTGGGCATGGCAATGTAGTCCTTGAAGCGTCCGGGGAGGGGTTTGTAGAGGCTGTGAACGGCGCCGAGGATGCGGTAACAGTCGTCGGTGGTGTCGGTGATGATGCGGAAGGCGTAGACATCCATGATTTCATGGAAGGATTTGTGCTTGAACTTCATCTTGTTGTAGATGCTGTTCAGGTGCTTCTCCCGCCCCATGATGCGGCCCGGCAGGCCGCGCTCGTTCAGCTTTTCCTCCAGTCGCCCGCGAATCTCGTCGATGATTTCCCGGTGACTGCCGCGCAGGGTTTCCACCGCCTTGGAAATGTAGCGCGACCGCATCGGATAGAGGAACGAGAAACCCAGATCCTCCAACTCCGTACACAGGCTGTGCATGCCCAAGCGGTTGGCGATCGGCGCATAGATATCCAGCGTCTCGGTGGCGATACGCCGGCGCTTCTCGAACGACATGTGGCCCAGGGTGCGCATGTTGTGCAGCCGGTCGGCCAGCTTCACCAGGATGACCCGGATATCCCGGGCCATGGCGAGGGTCATCTTCTGGAAATTCTCGGCCTGGGCTTCGGCGCGGGAACGGAATTCAATCTGGGTCAGCTTGGAGACGCCATCCACCAGATCGGCAACGGCTTCGCCGAACTGCTCGGACAGCGCATCCTTGGGGATGCCGGTATCCTCGATCACGTCGTGCAGCATGGCGGCCATCAGGCTCTGGTGATCGAGCTTCATGTCCGCGAGGATGTTGGCGACCGCCAGCGGATGGGTGATGTAGGGCTCCCCCGACCGGCGCATCTGCCCTTCGTGGGCTTGTTCGGCGTAATAGTAGGCCCTTCGCACCTGATTGATGCGAGGTGTATCGAGGTAGGTACTCAGCTGATCCGCGAGCGTATCGACGGATATCAGCGCCGTAGCCCCTGCTGACACTGCGCCTCCAGAGACGTTAGGGGAATGCCCGCTTCATGGACAGGCCAATTCCGCATGAAACTCCGACAAAAAAACCCGAATGCACGCACACCCGGGTCTTCCGTTGCCCTGCTCGGGCTGTAAGCAGATAACAGCCCTATAAACCCTACTATAAGAGCAGTGGCGCAGATTTCAATGCGACTGTGGACTTAGGCTTACTCTTCGTCGTCCTGTTCAACGAGCGCTTTGTCCACCTTGCCTTCGGCGATTTCGCGCAGGGCGAGAACCGTCGGCTTGTCGTTTTCCTCCGGCACCATCGGCTCATGGCCCTTGGTGGCGATCTGACGAGCCCGTTTGCTTGCCAGCATAACCAGTTCAAAGCGGTTATCGACGTGATCCAGACAGTCTTCAACAGTGACTCGTGCCATAAATTCCCCGAAAACGAAAATAATGTGATTGGATAACAGTTGCCCCGGCCCGGTTATCACGGGTCGCGCCGTCCGGAGCCGCCCTCAGGCAGACCGCGCAGTATAAACGGAAATGCTCAATTTGTATACGCCGAACCACCGGCCACCAGGTCGGCCAGCAGGTCCGCGTGGCGCTGTTCCTGAGCCTCGACGCGCAGCCGCTGGGTACGGACGATCGACAGCAGTTCCTCAAGTGCCACCTCGAAGTCATCGTTGACCACCAGGTAGTCGAACTCCAAAGCGTGGCTGCACTCGTCAGCCGCTTCCTGCAGGCGGCGCTCGATCACCTCCGGTGCATCCTGGCCGCGGCCGGTCAGGCGCTGGCGCAGGGTTTCCGGCGATGGCGGGACAATAAAGATGCTGACACACTCCGGCATCAGCCGGCGGACCTGCACGGCCCCCTGCCAGTCGATCTCCAGGATGACGTCCTCACCTTTCGCCAGGGTCTCCTCGACCCAGACCTGGGACGTGCCGTAGTAATTGCCAAAAACATTGGCGTGCTCGAGAAATTCGTTGCGGCCGATCATGGCCTCGAAATCCTCGCGCTGGACAAAGTGATAGTTCACCCCATCCTGTTCCCCCGGACGCATCGGGCGCGTGGTGTGGGAGACGGACACGCGCAGGCGTTCGTCCCGGGCCAGCATTTCAGCCACCAGACTGGTCTTGCCGGCACCGGACGGTGCCGAAATCACGTAAAGGGTGCCTTTTTCCGCAGCCTGGCTCATGGCATACAACTCCGACTGGATAATGACTGGCGCCGCATTATACGGAGATTGACGACGATCGACACCTGCGACGGTCGCTACGCCCTATTCGACGTTCTGGACCTGCTTATAGGGTGGGCGACTTAAAAAGCCGTAGTTACGGGAGGTTAAGAAAGGACAGATCTGCAAATTTCGGGGCCCTGTCACCAATTCTGTCACCGTTCGCCCGAATCGTATATTTCCAGCCCCTAGAAATGACAAAGGCCCCAAAAGGGGCCCCAATTCATAGCTACGATTGGCTTGTCATCGCCGGTATCGCAGCTAGCTACTATCATCTAGTAGTCTCAAAAGCCTGATGCCGAAGCAGCGCAGGAACACTAGTAATTCTATACACACAATCTCCCACGTCAACACCTAATAAGTAAACTTCCTCACAGGTGCGGCTCTAAATGACCCAGGTTCAGCCCGTGTAGCAGACAACCATAAACACTCTGCATCTGTCCCCTGCCTAGCCTCTGCTTGAAGTATTGACGCTTGCCGGTGCCGGGCTCCTTGCCTATCTGTATGAGGTCGAGCCGTCGAAATGAGACACGATAAACCATGTCACCTTTTACCCAAGAATCTTTAGCCTGAAATTGCCCCTTCTGAGGCAAGCTGCCCGGGGGCAACTGATAATGCCAGTTTTCCAAGGGATCGGGCCTTACTGTGCTCAAGGCCACGACCGTGCATAAGCCAGAACACCTTTTCATCTTTGGGGAAATCACAACGACCGGCCTTCTTTTCACCATTTCAGGCTCCTCAAAGCCCGAGCTAAAGTCGCACATTAAAATCGTCCCTGGTTGCGGGTGAAACGTCAAAGCCACAGGCACAAGCTCCTTAGTGAAAACGTCGATACTAACGGAAAGGCTACACACTGTCTGCCCAGGTAACGGCTAAGCGCTCTATCATTGCCCGGTAGTCTATCCCGACAAGGGCGCAATAGTGCCGACACACGGGCGAGCGCTCAAGCCATGCGCGGGCCAGCTCAGCGGCCTCCTGCTTGTTCGCGCCGCTCTGTAGGGACATAGCGTTACCTTGGCTATCGACAATGGCCAAGAGGATAACCTCACACACCAGTGCTTTCTCCGCGCTGCGTTGCTTACCTCGCTCTAACTCGGGGAGTATTGCTTCCATGTGCCAGTTACCCCCGGCCCGTTTTGCGACGGTAAGCCAGGTTAGCCGCTCGTCGCCTGCACACCTTACAGCTAGCGGCTACGCCGTGAACGCCGAATTGCTGCCGGTGAAAGTCTCGGGCGAGCTTTTCCTGGTGGCAGCTGCTGCACTGCTTCACGGCTTGCGGTGCGTACGGGATTTTCGTTGCTCGGCGCTCGGCGTCTTTGCACCGGCAGCAATGGCGGCCAGACACATAACGCTCTGTGCGCCCACAGGCGGAACACTCCCCGCCCTGGTATCGTTTCGCGCCGCTCACTAGGGCTTTTTGTCGATTCGTTTTAGACATTGGTTCACCTATTTAGCGCAGATACTGGCCGCCACGCAGCGGGCCAGACCTTGCTCCAAGTTAAGGCGGCGCTGAAAGGCCGTGATTGTGCGAGGGCTGCCCGGTCGAATCAAAACGGCAGGGGGCGGGGGGTGCCTCCACAGGACCCGTTACGTTCCGGGCGGCCTCGCGGTTAGCTGACGGTAGCCGCTTCGTAGCAGTCGGGGCCGCTAGCGCAATCCCAAGCGGCGGACTGTATCGGCCTCCCGCCTGTCGCGCTCATCCTCTACGGCGGCGTAGTGGTGGTTTAACGCCTCATCCGATACCACGGGCGAACCGTCCCGGATTGCTTCGGTAGCCTCCTGTAGCGAGTCATACCAACGCGCCGTATCAAGGTGCGCCAGTGCCCGCTCCCGCTCCTGCCGGGCCCCTTCTTCGATTAGCGCGGCGTACAGCTCCGGCGCTTCAAGTCGTAGCCGCTCAATATCCATTACCCACCCCCAGGCGCTTCTCGATAGCAGCAACGACTTCAGCGCTGGCGTTATCTTTCCGGGCCTCCTCCATAGTCAGGACCAGATAGTTAGCCTTAGCGGTATCTGTCATCGGTGCGCCGTTTCGGATGCATTCGCGGGCGAACTGCTCGCGGGCATTCCTCGAGGGGGCCGGGAGTCTCGCCAGGATACGCTCGCGCTCCTGCTGGGTGCCTTGTGCGACGCACTCCGCATAGAGCCCCGGATAGGATTGTTTAAGCTCGGCGAGGCTAAGAGGGCCACGGTTTACGGTTGGGGATTTATCAGACATTAGTGTATTTCCTCAAAGTGAAGGCCCGCCGTAGCGGGCGCGGTGAATCGGTTAACCGGCGTTGAGATCAACGACAGGGCCAGGCGAGCGGAGATCCACTTCGTAGCGCTCGCCTCCCGGCTTGGTTTCCTGTCTAACGGGCGAGGCTGTGCGGATCTTCGGCGGATGCTCCGCCAGCTTCCGGGCCGCTTCGATCAATACCGGACGCGCACCGGAAAGCGGCTTGTCCTGGTACTGCCCCGCGTCCTTCACTAGGTCCGAAAGTTTCCGCCGTAGTCGGGTATCACTGGCACAGGCTTTAGCCACAGCCTCGGCCCATGTGTTGGCGAAGTCGCCGGGATAGATTCCGACGGTTGAGCGGTCGAGCTTGTCGAGTAGTTCGCGTTGTTCGTCACTGGTAAGAAGGTCGGACGCTTCCGGCCCGGTTAGTCCTACCGCCTGGCGGCTGAATGCCTGTTCACGCTCCGCCAGCACAGTGACCAATTCACTAACTAGCGAAGCGGCGCGGTCGGTTAGTTGCTGGTAGTTACCGGCTGCCGCTTCCGCCTTTCCCGCTACGCTTTCCAGTAGAAGGCGGCGCTGCTTTTCCTTGGCGGCGGCTTCTTCGGCTTCGAGGCGGTCACGCTCGGCGCTTTCGGCATCGGCCAGGAGGTCGAGCTTTTCACGCAGTACGGCCCGCTCCTTGGCGATAGTGTCGAGGTCGTCGAGCCCGCTAGAAGGTTTCAGGGATGCCAGGCTATCGCGGACGCTGGCGGCTAGGTTCTGAATCGTCTTAAGGTTGCTGCTCATTTTTTCGGTTCTCTTGCTGTTGGTGGCCGCCGCTTGGGCCGGGTTTAAAATTCGGTCCGTGTCCAACTATTCGCCCACTTGGTCGGACGGGCTGAAAACCTTGCTATCACTGGGCTAGCGGAATTTCTGCCCACTCTGTCCAACTATTCTCACTTCGCCGCCAGCTAGCCCGGCAGCCGCCACAGTTAGAAGCCGCTAGCCGCTACGCCCTCCCCGCTCATCTCCTCTCTCTTTCTCTCTCTTACTACTTATTTAGTTGGACAGTTGGACAGTTGGACAGAGAGAGGAAGAAAGTCAGTAATTACGGGCCTTTAGGCTGGTCCGAGAAAATGGACTGTGCCCGGACACACTCGTTAGTTGGACTAGCGGCGGCCTCCCCCTCATGTGCCCGCTTCCAGGCGGCAGCCACGGCCAGCGAAGAAGGAAGGCCAGCGGCTAGGCTTCCACGTTTCACGTATAAGCGGCGGCGGGTTCCGTCTAGGCTGATCTTGCCAACGCTGCTTTCTAATGCCGGGTGCTTTATGTAGCCCAGGTTCGCCAGCACGACGGCCACCTTTTGCGGGCTTAGTTTCTTGCCGTTCGCTTTCAGTAACTCTCCGGCTGCCCTGGTGCATACAAGGCCGCCACGGAATCCCCACTCCTCGAGGTCGATAGCCTCCTGAATAATCTGCTCAGCAACGCCCAAGCTAGAACGGACGGCCTCGGCGGTGCTGCTGGTAACAGGTGCGCGGCCCATAACATCAACGCTTATCGAACGGTTAGCCAGGTAGTGGGCCACGTGGGCAAAACCGCCGCCCTCAAGCCAGCCATACAGGGCCGCGAAGTACGCGCCGTCCATGGCGTCGCGCTCAAGGTCGCCCGGCTCCTGTTGGGAGGTATAAAACACGCAGTAGCGGCGGTCGTTCTCGCTTTTTAATACCGCGTCCTTGTGGTTTGAAAACATGATGAAGTTGGCGCGGTTGTCGCCGGTTCGCTGGTCCTGCCCCTTGCCGTGAATCTCTATCCGCTTGTTCGTAATCATCGGCTTCAGTGTGTCGGCCACTTCCTGACGGCCAGCGGTGTGCAACTCCTCAATGCCGATAATCAGCTTTTGTTCCAGCCAGCTATTAAACGGGTTCGTGATCTCTGAGGCGTTCGGTAGGTGTCCGTAGCGTTCGCCCAAGGCGTAGGCCAGCACATGGTAGAAAACCGTTTTCCCGTTGCCCTCTGCACCTTGCAGAACTACGCACCACTGAAACTTAACGCCCGGCTTTTGGACGCAAGCCGCCAGGTATGACAGAAAAATTTCCCGGTCCCCCTCTTGAGGCAGCATTCGTTCAACATGATCCAGGAAGGGCGAAACATCGCCCGCTGTTTGCTCGCCTTGGGCTTGCACATAGACATTCACCAGACGCCTCCCGCCTTCGTTCACAATCTGCCCGCTTGGCGTCTCGGGACGAAAGCAGGTGCCATGTGCCCACGGATAGCTAACCGCCTGCGATTCGGTGAAGGCTTCCCAGGCTTTACGGGTCGTCTTGCCGTCGTCGCTCACAATGAAGCTATAGCCTCCGAACGTGGCGTTAAACTGCTCGGGCTTGAGCTGGTCGCCGTCGGGTATGAATACCCGGTGACGGTCACGCATGTAGACGCATCCCGCGAAGTGCTCGGCCTGTTGGGTTGGCGCTAGTAGCTGATGGCCGGAACGGTAGGTAACGCTCGTTACCGGGTCGAGTCGCACCTGGTCCAGTGGTTGCCGCTGTCCGCTGTAGACGTTGGCGCATTGTTGGGCGGCGCGGGTTATCGTGCGCTCTCGATAGTCGGGGCGGTTCTCCCATTTCTCGCGGTAGAGGCCGGAGCAACGAAAAAGCCGGTCCATTCGCTCACAGTCGCGCCCCGTCCAGAACGCCAGGTGCTGGCACAGGGCGGCATCGGCGCTGCTGGCGTCATAGTCCCGCTGGCCCTCGTTATCCGGGTACGCGGTCGCCAGGGCTTGCTCGTCGGCTTCCCATAGCTGGCGGAGCGTTACCCCCGAACCGAACGCGGCCCGGCTGCTTGGATTAGTCGCCAGCATCTTCTCGATAAGTTGGCCGTCATCGCTTGGGCCGCTCCATTCCGGGACGGGCTCTGTCGTCCACTCTGCGGCGGCCTCGCTGCCTTCCCTGCCTGGTGCGAAGTAGTCAGCCACCAACGCGGGCAACGCGCTTGTGTGGTCGCTGGCGGCGCTTCCCGTGGCGTTGGTGCCGGTGAGCGCAACGAACCGGCCCTCTGTGTAGAGTTCCAGGCCAAGGGCTACGTTTTTACAGCTATGCGCCGGAACCGCTCCCATGCCAATAATGTGTAAGCCGCTAGCGCTCTGTGACACTTCCACGGCGGCCCCTGCCAGTCGCTGACACAGCCCCAGGGCCAAGGCGGACCAGTTGCGCCCGTCCGGCTCTAAACAGTGGTCTATGTCGAGAAAGAAAAAAGGGTCTGACGCGGTGAACACGAAGCCCAGACCGTAGCCCTCGCCGTAGCCGTGAAGCGTCGCCAGGGCCTGCTCGGCGCTCATCCATGCGGCGGCGTTGTGCGCGTCTCCTACTTGGGCCGTTCTGTAGTCAATCGGGAGCTTTACGCGCTTGCCGTTGCGGTCCGCCAGCTTCCACAGTATGAACTGAGGATAAGCGGCCAACGCTTGCAGGGGTTCGGGGAGCTGCTGCATTAGAACGCACTCCCGCTGTTGCGGCGTTTGGCTAGTCGCTCCGCGTCTTTGCGTACCTGCGGGACAGTTAACCCGTAGGCCCGTGCAATAGCTCCGGCTTCACCTGCCCGTAGGCGGCTACCGGGCGGCAGCTCAGCCACGGCGCGGCGGATTGTTTCCTGGTAAGTGCTCATACTGCCCGCCTCCTCAAGCCGAATACTGCTTAAGCCAATCGGTGTAAGCGGACGCGAGGTAGCCAAGGACCCGCCCGTTAACTTCGATCACTGCGGGGAGCTTGCCTTCTTGGGATAGCCGCCATTCTGTGGTTCGGCTGATGCCGGTTAACTCGCGGAATTGAGCGCGGGAGATAATGCGGTCGGGGTTGGTTTGCTGCTGACTATTCATAACGCACCTGTTGATTGCTTATCGTTTCAAGGTGCGTCCAGTGTCGGTTTTCTACTTCGCCCGCATAATGGAAAAACTCGGGGCGGTTTCGGGTTACTTTTTCCCCGGACGGTAGGCTTTAAGAAAGTTCTCGGGGTTAATTTCGGGCCACAGTGCCGCCGCTAGATCAATAAACTTAGCTCGGCTGATCTCATTCAAGGGCGGGAAGCGGTCCAGAAATCGACGCAGCTCGTCTAGCTGGCGCTTATGCTTGGCGTACCGCTTTAGTCTGCGGCCCCGGTCGGTCGCTAGCTCCTGCATGGTCTGCACATACTCCAACGGGTCGCATAGCGGAACGCTCCGCCCGTCATACTCGGCCCGCTCCTCACGCAGAGACAGGAGGTTGAGCCGGTCTAGTTCGGGGATCTCCCCCAGTGCCGCCAGTAACTTCTCGCAATGAGTCGCCACAGCGGCATAGTTCCGGCTTTCCTCCGTCTCTATTTTCTTATTGCCGACGGCGATTAGCTCCGGGCAACGATCCATGAAGTAGGCCAGCTCGGCGGTGAAGTTGTCCGCCAGCCGGTCCAGGCCGCCACAGTCTGACCAGATGCGTTTAAGGTCCGCTGTTTGTGCTTCGCTGAATGTGCGAGCCATAGCCTTAAGCCCTCTTCCTGAAACTGGTCACGTTCGACACGGGGTTAACAATCGGTGCGAGCTGGTCCGCGATCTTTTGCAGTGCTTCGCGGCGTTCGTCTAGGTAGTCGTAGCGGTCGTAAATGCCCTCTACGCCCTTTAGCTTGTGGTTAAGGCAGCGCTCGGCAACGTGGCCGGGAACGCCCGCACCAGCTAACAGGCTGCGACAGGTCCGGCGCAAGTCGTGAATAGTAAAGTGCTCTATGCCTGCTTCGCCTAACTTGTTGGCTGACGGCTCACCGGGGCGCACCTTCAAGCCAAATAGCTTAGCCAGTGCGTGGTTCAATGTGTCGTCGCTGATATAACTCCGGCGCTTGCTGGCACGACGGGACGGGAACACGTACGCGGAGCCACACGCCCGCATGTGCAATTCTTCGAGCCATTCAATAGTTACGGGCGGCAGCGGGACCGTGATAGCTACGCCCGTCTTGCTCCGCTCCTTGGGGATATTCCACAGCGCGGCGTCTCTGTCGAATTCCTCCCACCTTGCGGCGATTAGCTCGCCCTTCCGAATGCCTAGAACTAGCAGCAACGCGGTAGCCAGATAGTTCTCCCGCGTGAACTGGTCGGCGTTCTCACGGAATACCCGGAAAACGGTTTTCAGCTCGTCGATAGATAGCGCCCGGCTCCGGCTCTGTTCGAGGCCGCCCGCGTGGTGAACTGTGAACGCGTCGGCAGGGTTCGATTTAACCAGATCAAGGCGGATGCCGTGGCGGAATAGCTGCTTGCAGTAGCCTAGCGCGTCGTTAGCAACGGTAGGCCGTCCGCTGGCGGTGATAGCTTCAATGGCGTGGCGAATATCCAGAGGGCTGACACGGTTTAGGGCTAGCTCCCCGAACGAAGGGGCCAGGTCATTCTCGTAGACGCGGCGGGGGATCTGAGGGTGCTTTAGCCGCTTATCAATATCGTTCTTGAGCCAATCCGCGGCCAGGTCGTTAACGGTCTGGATCTTCACGCCCTCCGGGCGCTTCTTTTCCGCTAGCGGGTCGATACCCTGCGTAACTTCGGCCTTGAGTTTGGCGGTTTCGGCGGCGGCGTTCGCCAGCGATAGCTCCGGGTACTTGCCCAGGGTAATCTCCCGGCGCTTCCCGTTCGCCGTGTAGCGGACTACCCAGAAGCCGCTCCCCTCATTGCTGACACGGAAGTACAGGCCGTTACCGGCTGCGAAGCGCCCCGGCTCCGCCTTCCGTAGGATCGACTTCACCTGTTTATCGTTGAGCTTAACCGCCATGCTGCCCCCTTGTGTCGGCTAGTGGTGACAGACTGCCGGTAATCGGCGCTTACTGGTGGTGACACGACTTTATGTCACCGTTTCTGTCACCACTATAGTGAAACATAGAGTGACAGATGTAAACGCCATAAAACAAAAAAGCCCCTATTTACGGGGCCTTTAGAGAGTATTGGAAAGTTGAGAAACGACCAGAAATGTCACTCTATGTTCTGGACCTGTTCCCGCATCTGCTCGATCAGGACTTTCAGGTTGACGGCAATACGGGTGACGTCCGCGTCGATGGATTTGCTGCTCAGGGTATTGGCTTCCCGGTTGAGCTCCTGCATCAGGAAGTCGAGACGCCGGCCCATGGGCTTGTCCGCCTGCAGGGTATCGCGCACCTCGCTGACGTGCGCGTCCAGGCGATCGAGCTCTTCGGCTACATCGGATTTCTGCGCGAGCATCACCATTTCCTGGGACAGGCGCTCCGGCTCCAACTCCACCTGCGCGGCGGCAAAACGGTCTTTCAGGTTCTGCGCCTGCTGCTCCAACAACCCGGGCATCCGCTTGCGAACGTCGGCGACGTAGTCGGAAATCTCGGAGAGCCGGTCCTGGAACAACGGCTGCAGCCGCTCCCCCTCACGCTCGCGAACGGCCACGAGCTCCTTGACGGTGTCCTCGAATACCCCCTGGGCAGCCGCCTTCACCGGCGCCATATCCTGCTGTGCCGACGCCAGCACGCCCGGCCAGCGCAGTATATCCAGGGCATTGATGTGGGCGGGGTTGTCAAGGATCCGGTTGACCTGGTTGGCCGCCTCGTTGATTTCCTCGGCCAGGGACAGGTTCACTTCCAGGCCGCCGCCGGCATTTTCGGCCAGCTGCAGTCGCATGCCAATCTCTACCTTGCCGCGCCCGAGGCGCTGGCGCAACGCCTCGCGGAACCCGTTCTCGAGTTCCCGCAGGGATTCCGGCAGCCGGAAGGAAGGCTCCAGGTAGCGATGGTTCACCGCCCGCATCTCGCAGGTCAGCGAGCCCCACTCCCCTTCGGTGTCTTTGCGCGCAAAAGCGGTCATGCTACGGATCATGAAAACTCCGGACTGTCGTTGGCGTTGATGTATTCTAGCAGCCAGTCGGCAACAACCGCGAACCGTCTGCGATGACACCCTCGTCATGATATACTGTGCGGCTTTCCAATGGCCCGATAACCACAAGCGGTTTCACGTCCGGGCCAGGACCCGCTTCATTCAACCAACACAGGAATCGGTATGCGACCCAGTGGACGAGCCCCTGAACAGACGCGCGACATCCGGATCACCCGCAACTACACCAAACATGCGGAAGGTTCGGTCCTGATCGAGTTCGGTGACACCAAGCTGATCTGCACAGCCTCTGTCGAAAACAACGTACCCCGCTTCCTCAAGGGCGCCGGCAAAGGCTGGATCACCGCCGAATACGGCATGCTGCCCCGCTCCACCGGCAGTCGCATGGGCCGGGAGGCGGCCCGTGGTAAGCAGGGTGGCCGCACGGTCGAGATCCAGCGCCTGATCGGCCGCTCCCTGCGCGCGGCCGTGGATCTGAACAAACTGGGCGAGCACACCATCACCATCGACTGCGACGTCATCCAGGCCGACGGCGGCACCCGCACCGCAGCCATTACCGGCGGCTGCGTGGCGCTGGTGGATGCCCTCAACCACCTGGTGAAGACAGGCCGCCTGAAAGCCTCGCCCCTGGTACAGATGGTGGGCGCCATCTCCGTCGGTGTCTTTGACGGTACGCCCGTGGCTGACCTCGACTACGCCGAAGACTCGACCGCTGAAACCGACATGAACGTCATCATGACCGACCGCGGCGGCTTCATCGAAATTCAGGGTACCGCCGAAGGCGCGCCGTTTGACCGGGAAGAGCTCGACAGCATGCTGGCCCTGGCCAAGCAGAGCATCGAGCACCTGTTCGATCTGCAGAAGGCAGCCCTGGAAGGATAACCCCGATCCGGAACGCAAAAAGGCCAGCAAAATCGCTGGCCTTTTTCGTATCCGCTACCGTCGGGCACTAGAAACCGATATCGATGTCGTAGTCGATGATCACCGGGGCATGGTCGGAGAAACGGGTTTCGTCGTCGACCCAGCCGGCCATGATCGTCTTGCGGATACCCGGCGTGGCCAGCTGGTAGTCGGTCCGCCAGCCGGCGTGCTGACGCCAGCCCTCGGCCCACTCCGGCCACCAGGTGAACTGGTCGCCGTCCTTGTTCACTTCCCGGAAGGCATCGATGCAGCCCATTTCGTCGAACAGGCGGTCGAGCCATGCGCGCTCATGGGGCAGGAAACCGGACACATCCAGTTTGTGGTAACGCGGACTGGTATCGGTCACGTGGTGCGCCGTCTGCAGGTTCGCGCAGAAGATGAACTGGCGGCGCTTGCGCAGGGTTTTCTGCATGTGCTGACCGAACGCTTCCATGAAGTCGTCCTTGTGGTCGAGCACCGTCAGATCGTTCTCTTCGCTGATCAGCTCTTCTTCGCGACCCAGGGCACAGGGGGCCAGCACACAGGCCACACTGACCTTGTCGAAATCCGCCTGGATAAAGCGGCCCTCGCGATCGGCCATTTCATTGGCAAAACCGTAGATGATCGCCTTGGGGAAATGCCGGGTGTAGATCCCCACACCGCCGTGCTCGGTTTCTTCACCGTCGATGAAGTAGGCTTCGTAACCTTCGGGTATGTAACGGGGGTCGTCAAACTCATAGACCCGCATGCGGTGATCCTGGACGCAGACCACATCTGCATCCTGACTCGCCAGCCAGTCAAAAAACCCCCGGTCAATGGCCTGCGCGAGGCCGTTGACGCTGATCGATACTACCCGCATAGATGTTCCCTGAAACGTTTGTGTGTATGATACCGTTTTTACGCCGTTTTGAAAGAAACCACCCCTTGCCATGCACGACTATCAACGCGATTTCATCGAATTTGCCATCCGCCGTGACGTCCTCCGTTTCGGGGAGTTCACACTCAAGTCCGGGCGCAGGAGTCCCTACTTCTTCAACGCTGGCCTGTTCAATACGGGGTCGGATTTGCTTCAGCTCGGGCGTGCCTATGCGTCAGCCCTGCAAAATAGCGGCCTGAATTATGACATTCTTTTCGGGCCTGCCTATAAGGGCATTCCGTTGGCCGCAGCCACTGCCATGTCGCTGGCCCAGACGGGTGACGACCGCCCCTACGCGTTCAACCGCAAAGAGAAAAAGGACCACGGAGAGGGCGGCAATATCGTTGGCGCACCCTTAAAGGGCAAAGCCCTCATTATCGATGACGTGATCACCGCCGGCACGGCCATCCGTGAATCCATCGATATTATCCGCGATGCGGGTGCCGAACCGGCCGGCGTGCTGATCGCACTGGACCGCCAGGAACGCGGCCGGGGCAAACTGTCGGCGATCCAGGAGGTCGAGGCCGAGTTCAACCTGCCGGTCGTCAGCATCATCCAACTGGAACAGGTCATCGCCTACCTCGCCGATCGCCCCGACTTCCAGGGCAATGCCCGTAAAGTCGCCGATTATCGAGACCAGTACGGCATCTGAAACCGGGCTTAAAGGACCTGTCTGCGACACGGGCAAGGGCCCGGCAACCAATTTTTACAAAGCACTCCGGCAGGTCTGTTATGCTGCGAGCATCCGTAGAACACTGGCGCAGTAAACTGGTGAATCAAGTCACGATGAAACACCTTCCACACCTTGCTCTTGCCGTCCTGCTCTGCACCTCGCTGGGCGCCGCCCAGGCCGGCACCATGTACCGTTACAAGGACGATAACGGGCGTACCGTTATCAGCAATACGGTGCCTTCCGATGCCTCCAAGCGGGGCTACCAGATCCTCAACGCACAGGGTCGCGTGGAGAAAACCGTCGATCCGGCGCCGACCAAGGAAGAACTGGCCGAGCGCGCCCAGGAAAAACAGCAGGAGAAACGCGCCGAACAACAGCGCGAGGAAGACGCCCAACTGCTGCGCACCTACAGCCACCCGGATGATGCCGTCCGCGCCCTGCGCCGCAAACTGCAGGAACTGCAAAGCCTGGTTCAGCTCAAGCGAGGCAATATCGCGGTCATCGAGAGCCAGCTCCAGGAGCAGCAGAGCAAGGCCGCCGACCTGGAACGGGCCGGCCGGGAAGTTCCGGACACCCTGACGACCCGGATCGAACGGCTGCAATCCCAGAAGCGGGATATCGAGCGGGAGATCCAGCAGCAGGATATGGAAACCGACCGGATACGCCACTCCTTCGAAGACAAGATCGAACGGCTGGAAGCCCTGACCGGCGAAAAACGCTCACTGGAACTCACCCCGGAGGATACCGGCGCAAACGATTCTTCCGATTAACGAACGGGCAGCCACGAAAAAGGGTCGCCAAAGCGACCCTTACCGGTCATCGATACGTCGGCCTCAGGCAGAGGCTGTGGTGGATGACTTCTTGGCCGTGCTGGTCTTGCGCGTGGTGTTCTTCTTGGCCGTGCTGGTGGTCGTGGACTTCTTCACCGGCTTGGCCTGCCTGGACACTTCATCCGCCGCTTCGGATACCGTTTCGGCACTCTCGGCCGTCTCCTTCTCGATCTTCGCCACGAGATCCGCGGCAAAGTTACCGAAACGGCTGTTCAGGCTGCGCAGTTGGGTAAACAGGCTTCCGCTGTAGTCGTCATACCGCTTACGCAGGGTCTTCACGCTGTATTCACGCGCTTCCGCTTCCAGCTTCTCGGCGTACTCGAACGGCTTGGCGGCCAGCTTCTTCTGGCGCTCTTCAGCCGCGTTGATGCCTTTCTCGACGATGTCCTGGATCTGTTCCTGATAACTCTTCAGCTTACCCATGTGGTGCCTCTCCATTGCTTGTGCTACTTGAATTCGACTGGCGGCGGGTCTCTGTCCCGCCAGGCCAATTTCGTTAACACCACGGACAGTACGCACAAAAATTAGAATAATCATACTAAGCCGCATTATTCAGTCGTCACCGCTAACCGACTGGCGCCAAACCAACTTCCGGCGAAAAGTGAACGCCTGTTCAAAAAACCTACAAAATGTTCACTTGAGACGGGGGAGGGCATCCGCATAATGACCGCCAATGGATTTGTGAGGATGGAGTCTTCTCCGCAGTGCCTCTTACGGGATGTTTCATACGGATGCCGGAACTGTCCGTCGCCGTCATTGCATGACGCTTGAGACGTCCCGAAATAAGAGAGCTCGCCCAAGCGGGCCAGGATTCACCAGCTAAACGTCAGGTATATCAATGTCCTACACAACGCCAAGTCGGGCTCGGCATGCCCTCCTTTTGCCCCTGTTTTTTGCCACCCTGTTCATCACCGGCTGTAAGGGTGGCGGATCGTCCTCGGATTCAGCCTATAAAGCATCGTCGGATACCGGCGGTGACGCGGCTGCCCTGAGCGAACCGCGCGAGGCGGCGACGTCAAACCTGCAATGGGTGGCACCGGCCACGCGCGCCGACGGCTCAAAACTCTACGTGGGCGAGATTCGCGGGTACCGGATCTACTACAAGCTGAAATACCAGGACAACTATCAGGCCATCAGCGTCAATGGCTCGGATGAAACGACTTACCCACTGAAGGGGTTCGAGCCGGGCGCCTATGAATTCGCGGTCACCACGGTCGATATCGATGGCCTGGAAAGCCAACCCTCCCAGGTGATTGCCGTCAACATCATCTAAAGTGACAGCGCCTTCCTCCCGGCTTCCCTGCAGTATGTGCCAAGCCGGAAGGCGCCTCACCCGTCACCACTGGAACAGGATCCACTTGGGCACCACCAACTGCGATCCATCCTGGCGGATGAAGCCCCCGTCGTCGGCCGGCACCAGGTAATAGACCGGCCCCACCTTCGGCTTCACCCGAATTTCCTTGAGCTCGCCGTTGACGCGATACTCGTAGTAAGTCGCATCCTTGCCCGGTCGAATGACGACTTCGGGGGCGTCCGGCGACGGCTTGTACTCAGAAGCGCGGACCGGCGCCTGTTGCTGCGCCTGATCTTCCTCGGCCAGGGCCTGGGCACTCAAAACGGTGGCGGCCACAACCACCAGCAGGGCAATCGGCTTTTTCATGTTAACCTTATGTTCCTTAACGGCTTGAAGCTGGGGACACCCTGAAAACAGGGCTCCTCCCAGCAGATTTGCACAACACAGCGATCTTCACAACCAGATTCCGGAATCCCGCACCTATGAGCCAGAAACAGACGCCCCCGGTAGTCCTTGTCGACGGATCCTCCTACCTGTTCCGCGCCTTCCATGCCCTGCCCCCGCTCACCACCAGCAAAGGCCATCCCACCGGCGCGATCAAAGGGGTGATCAGCATGCTGCGACGACTCGACCAGGACTTTCCCGGCTCCAAGGTCGTGGTGGTTTTCGACGCCAAGGGCAAGACCTTCCGTCACGAGCTCTATGCCGACTACAAGGCCCATCGCCCGCCGATGCCGGAGGACCTGGCGACCCAGATAGCGCCGATTCACGAGATTATCCACGCCATGGGCCTGCCCCTGCTGATCGTGCCGGATGTGGAGGCGGACGACGTCATCGGCACCCTGGCCTATGAAGCCACCGAGAAGGGCGTCGATGTGGTGATTTCCACCGGCGACAAGGACATGGCCCAACTGGTCAGCGACCACGTTACGCTGATCAACACCATGACCGAAACCGCCATGGACCGGGACGGCGTGGCCGAGAAGTTCGGTATCGCTCCGGAGCAGATCATCGACTACCTGGCCCTGGTGGGCGACAAGGTCGACAACATCCCGGGCGTCGAAAAGTGCGGCCCCAAGACCGCCGTGAAGTGGCTCCAGCAGTACGGAACCCTGGAAAACCTGATCGAGCATGTCGACGAGATCAAGGGCAAGATCGGCGACAACCTGCGCAACGCCCTGGACCAGTTGCCGATGAGCAAGGAGCTGGCCACCATCAAGACCGATGTGGATCTGGCCTTCGGCATCCAGGACGTCAAGCCGGACGAGGCCGACCGCGAGAAACTGCTGGCCCTGTTCCGGGAATATGAGTTCAAGGCCTGGATTGCCGAACTGAGCGACAACAACGGCGACGCCCCGGAAGACGACGACGCCACGCCGGACACGCCCGAGAAGCACTACAGCGTGGTGACCGACCAGGGCGAATTCGACACGTGGGTCAAGCGCCTGGAGAAAGCCGACCTGTTCGCCTTCGACACGGAAACCACCAGCCTCAATTACAGCGAGGCGGAAGTGGTCGGCGTTTCCTTTGCCATCGAGCCGGGCGAAGCCGCCTACGTGCCGTTTGGCCATGACTACATGGGGGCGCCCGATCAACTGGCCCGCGATACCGTACTGGGGGCACTCAAACCGCTGCTGGAAGATCCGCAGCAGAAGAAGGTCGGCCAGAACCTCAAGTACGACAAGAACGTGCTCGCCAATCACGACATCAACCTGGAAGGCATTGCCGAGGACACCATGCTGGAGTCCTACGTGCTCAACTCAACGGGCTCACGCCACGACATGGACAGCCTGGCCCTGAAGTATCTGGGCGAAGCGACCATCTCGTTCGAGTCGATTGCCGGCAAGGGCGTGAAGCAGCTCACCTTCAACCAAATCGATCTGGAACAGGCCGGACCGTATGCCGCCGAGGATGCCGACATCACCCTGCGACTGCACCAGACCCTGCGACCGCGCCTGGCGAAGGAAGGCCGCCTGGAAGAGGTTTACACCCAAATCGATATGCCGCTGGTACCGGTCCTCTCGCGCATGGAGCAGCGCGGGGTAATGATCGACACGGCCACCCTCAAGCGCCACAGCCAGCAACTGGCCGAGCGCATGGCCGAACTGGAAAAGGCGGCCCACGAGGAAGCCGGTGAGACGTTCAATCTCGGCTCCCCCAAACAACTGCAGGCCATTTTCTACGAGAAACTGGGCCTGCCGGTCGTCAAGAAAACCCCCAAGGGCGCACCTTCCACGGCAGAGCCGGTGCTGCAGGAACTGGCCCACGACTACAGGCTGCCGCACCTGATCCTGGAGCACCGCAGCCTGAGCAAACTCAAATCCACCTACACCGACCGGCTCCCGGAAATGGTCAGCTCCCGCACCGGGCGCGTGCATACCTCGTATCACCAGGCGGTGGCCGCCACCGGCCGGCTGTCGTCATCCGAACCCAACCTGCAGAACATCCCGATTCGCACCGAGGAGGGCCGCCGCATCCGCCAGGCTTTCGTGGCTCCGGACGGCTACAAGCTGGTCGCTGCCGACTACTCCCAGATCGAGCTGCGCATCATGGCCCACCTGTCCGGCGACGAAGGTCTGCTCAAGGCCTTTGCCGACGGCAAGGATATCCACAAGGCGACCGCGGCCGAGGTGTTCGGCACCACCACCGACAAGGTCACCTCGGACCAGCGGCGCAGTGCCAAGGCCATCAACTTCGGCCTGATCTACGGCATGTCCGCGTTTGGTCTGTCCCGCCAGCTCGGCGTCGAGCGCAAGCTGGCCCAGGAATACATCGACCTGTACTTCCACCGCTACCCCAGGGTTCGCCAGTACATGGACGATATCCGCAAACAGGCCCATGACCGGGGTTACGTGGAGACCCTGTTCGGCCGGCGCCTCTACCTGCCGGAGATCAACGCGAAGAACAAGCAGATGCAGCAGGCCGCCGAGCGCACCGCCATCAACGCCCCCATGCAGGGCACCGCCGCGGACATCATCAAGAGAGCGATGGTGACCGTGGAGAACTGGCTGCTGGAGGCGCACGCCAAGGAGGCCCGCATGGTGATGCAGGTACACGACGAGCTGATCCTGGAAGTGAAGGAATCGGCCCTGGACAAGGTAACCCGGGGCCTGACCGAACGCATGTCCAACGCGGCCGAGCTGAAGGTGCCGCTGCTGGTGGAAGCCGGCGCGGGGGATAACTGGGATGAGGCGCACTAGACCTCATCCCGTGTCCACCAACAGGGCCAACTAGTAGGTATAGCGCAGGCTCGCCAGTACCTGGCGGGTCTGCCCGGCATAGCCGTAGGCAGTGACGGCTTCCTGATCCAGCAGGTTGCTGACTTTCAGGCCCAGGTCCAGGGAGTCTGTCGCCGCATAGCCCAGGGTCAGGTTGGCCATCACGTAGCCCGGAAGGTGGGCATCGCCGGCCGCGGTATCGATGGAATCGGAACGGCCCAGTAACTCCAGGCTCACCTCCGCCGGGCCAAAGGTGCGGGTGCCCGCCAGCCGGCCATTCCACTTGGGACGACGCCCCAATTGGTCGCCGGTGTCGTCATCCGTGGCGCGGGTGTAACCGGCACCCGCTTCCAGTGACCAGTCGATGCCGGTGTAGGCCAGGCTGAGTTCGGAACCTTTCGCCGTCGCCTGCCCCACGTTGTAGGGGATATACATCGGGTCCAGCACCACCAGGTCGTCGAAGTTGGTGCGGTAAAACGCCAGCTCATACGTCAGGCGTCCGGCACTGCCCTTCATACCCACTTCGTAGGTTTCCGAGGTTTCCGCTTCCAGGTCCGGGTTGGCCCCGAACGGCGAATACAGATCGTTGAAATTCGGCGCCTTGAAGCCAGTCCCATAGCTGACGTAGGGCATGACCACTTCGCTCAGCATATAGCCTACGGACAGTGCACCGGTGGTTTCCTCTCCATACGCCTCATTGTCGTCGTAGCGGGCGGAGGCCTCGATATGCAGCGGCTGGTTCAACGTCTGCCATTGGGCAAACACGGCGTTGTTATAGCGGGCGTCCTCGGTGTAATCGGTCGACGCGTCCACGGATTCGTCGATGCGCTCGACGCCCAGCGTCAGCAGTTGGTAGTCCGTCAGCTCGATATCGCTTTGCAACAGGTACTGCTGACGTTTCGTTTCGTAGTCGTAGAAGGGCGCCAGGTTGATGTGGTTTTCGTTGGTCTCACGACCGAATCCCACCTGGGCACGCAGACTGATCCGGTCCGTTACCGAGTAGTCGGCAAAGACCCGGCCCGACTGCTGGATGAATTCATTCCAGTAACGCTCATCGCTGGTGCCGTAGATGCTGTCGTAGTCGTTTTCACCCTGGGCGTGCATCACATTCAGACCGAGTGACAGATTATCGCTCACCCGCTGGTCGAGGCTGGCGCTAACCGACTTGCTGTTGAAGCCATCCTCATCGCGCTGGTTGCTCGCCGGCTGGGAATCCACCCCGTCGGTGTCGTACATCGAGGCGGACAGGCTGTAGCGCGTGTCCCCGGCGGTGCCGGAGAAATGCTGCGTAAGGCGGGCAGCGCCATGGTTACCGGCACTGACTTCGGAAATCGCTTCCGGTTCCAGGGTACCGCGGCGCGTAAAGATCTGGATCACACCGCCGATGGCTTCCGATCCATACAGACTGGAACGCGGGCCGCGGACCACTTCGATGTGATCCACCAGGGCCAGCGGGATATTCTCCAACTGCGCGGTACCGGCCGTGGCACCGCCGACCTTCATACCATCCACCAGCACCAGGACATGATCGGAGTTGGAACCGCGGATAAAGACGCTGGACTGCTTGCCCGGCCCGCCGGTGTCGGTCACGGAAACCCCGGGCACGGATCGCAGGATATCCTGGATCGATGCCGCGGTACTGCGCTCGATGTCCTCCCGGCTGATCACGGTCACCGACGCATTGGTTTCGTCCACGGTCTGCGCCGTCCGTGTCGGCGTGACGACGATGGGATCCAGGGTTTCAGCGTAAAGACCGGGGGTCAGGCAGCCAACCAGCAGCCCCAGGGTCAGTTTTGATTGCATTCTCACGGGTGTGCGCCCTCAACAGAAAGAATAAGGAGTACCCGGTGAGAAGAGGGCGGGAGCGGTTCCGACAGACGGCAGGCTGGAGGGACCACCGGTGAAGCCCTCCGCTACACCGTTGCGACGCGCAGCGCTTCCCAGGAAGCACCGCACTGTGCAGACGGCCGGTCTCCGGGCTCATGGCAGTCCAGTCGAACTGGAGAACAGGTACGCCTTCCCGGATCGCAGGATCCAGTGGCCATGCACCTGTTGTGACCATTTACCGTTGCGGGGGCAGCCCTGGGATTGCACCAGGTTCCCGTTTCACTCGCTGTGCGAGCACCGCCTGCATGACTGTTCAGGATGACAGCTCTGTCATCTTTACTGCCGGGCACTCTATGCCCAGATCGGTCCCAGGTCAATCGCGGGGGCAGCCCCTATTGATGTGCCTATTCCGGGAAAGACGCGATATTCCGGTACATTCCGCAACGAGCTGGAAAAGAATAGTCCTTGCAGAACAAACGGTTGGCTTCCAGCACAATTTTGGCTTATGCCAGGACGAGAGGTGCCGGCCTGAAGGATCGCCGGCTCATGACGATGACGCCGATCGCGGAACCCAGAGTGCCCGCGCGCCCTCACCCACCCGCTCGACGGGATGGTTGAACACCCGGGCCAGCCGGTCTTCGCTCAACATGGCGGATGCCGGCCCGGCATCGTGCCCGCCGTCGGGATAGAGCAACAACACGCGGTCCGCGTGGCGCGCTGCCAGGTTGATATCGTGCACCGACATGAAGACCAGCCGCCGGGACTCATGGGCCAGGCGCTGAACCTGCGCCATGAGACGCGCCTGGTGACGCAGGTCCAGGTGATTGGCCGGCTCGTCCAGCAGCAGGACCCCGGGGTCCTGGGCCAGCAGTGTTGCCAGGGCAACCCGACGTTGCTCGCCCCCGGACAATCGATCCACCCGCACCTCGGCGAGCGCCTCCAACCCGCAAGACTGGATGGCCGATTGGATGAACGGCGTATCGGATCGCCCCAGCGCCTGCCAGCCCTGGCGATGGGCATAGCGTCCCGCGCTGACGGCTTCGGTGACGGTAAACGGGAAATCCAGCCAGGCCTGCTGCAACAGGAGCCCGATACGGCGGGCCAGCAGCTTGCGCGGGCAGCGCCGGATATCGACGCCATCGACGCAGACCCGGCCGGCGACCGCCGGCAACAGGCCCGCCAGCGTCAGCAACAGCGACGACTTGCCCACGCCGTTTTCCCCCAGCACGGCCCAGACTTCACCGGCTTCGGCCCGCAGGTCCAGCGGTTCGGCCAACGCCTGCCCGGCTCGACCAAAGGTCAGCGCATCCAGTTGCAGTGACGCCATTCAGCCCTCCCCCCGGCGACGCAGCAGGTAGAGAAACAGCGGCACGCCGACCGCGGCGGTGAGTACCCCCACGGGCAACTGCCGCGGCGCGATCAGGGTCCTGGCAAAGGTGTCGGCCAGCATCAACAGCGCACCGCCCGCCAGCAGGCTGGCCGGCACCAGGCGACGATGCCCCGCTCCCAGCCACTGGCGCATCAGGTGCGGCACCACCAGTCCGACAAACCCGATGGGTCCGGCCAGGGTGACCGCGCAGGCGGTCAGGAACGAGGCGGTAATGTAGCAGACCGCCCGCAGGCGATGGATTTCCACCCCCAACACCGCCGCCTGGTCGTCACCACGGGCCAGCAGATCCAGCGCCGGGGCCATCACCCACGCCGCCAGCAACGCCAGCGCCAGCACCGGCAGCCCCCACCAGGGCGCAACCGGCCGGGACAGGTCCCCCATCAGCCAGAACAGCATACCGCGCAGCGACTGATCCGGCCCGAGCACCAGCAACAGACTGATGCAGGCACCCCAGCCGGCGGCAATCACCACGCCGGTGAGCAGGAGCCGGTCTCCCCGGCCATACCCCCGGCCGCCACCGAGCAGGAATACGAGCAACATGCTGGCCAGACTCCCCAGGAACGCACTGCCAGAGACCCACCAGGCCTGCAAGCCCAGGGTAATCGCGCCCAGCGCCGCGACCGCCGCACCGCCGGAAATCCCCAGCACATAGGGTTCTGCCAACGGATTGCGCAGCAGCACCTGCATCAACACGCCGGCCAGCGCCAGCATGCCCCCCACCACAAAGGCGGCCACGGCCCGGGGCAGGCGCAGGTCATACAGTATGGCGGACTGCCATTCCGGTGCGTGACCGGTGAGTACCGAAACCGGGTCGAAGGTCGCCGACCCCCAGCCCAGGGCGAGACCAAAGAGCAACAGATTGAGGACCAGCAGGCATGGCAGCCAGAGACTTGAATACCGCACGATTCACCCGGAAAACGAAAGGCCCCCGAGTATAGCGGTCAGGCGCGCGTGGGTTAAGCGGGGGAGAATGGAAAGAAAGCGGGCCGGGCGGCCCGCTTCCCTGTCAGGCGACGTGGATCAGAAGGCCTTGCTGACCTGGACACCGGCGCTCCAGGCGCTCAGCTCGTAGGTCCCGGAATAGCTGGCGGCATTGCCCACCGGCTCGTCATCCACGGTGTACTCCCGCTCGTTGACGTCCACATCGTCGAACAGCAGGACACCGGCAGCCACGTCGACCGTCCAGCCACTCGGGGCATCGTTCCACTGGGTACCCAGGGTCAGCCACTGGCGGTCATTGGACGGAATACGCGCGGTACGGTAGTTCTCGTTGACCGGCGACTCATCGTAGGCATAACCCGCCTTGAAGGCCCAGGCCGGAGTCGCCTGCCAGATCGCACCGACATTCACCTGCCAGGTGTCGTTCCAGTTCTCGGAGACGTGCCCGATCAGGTCGTCATCGCCGTATTTGGGTCCACCCACGGCGGAGATGGTACCACCGTCCTCACCGCTCTCGACATCCAGGGCCTCGAAGCGGCTCCACTTGGCCCAGGTGGCGCCGGCCAACAGCGTCACCGTGTCGGTCAACCGATGCCGGATACCGAAGGTCAGGCTCTCGGGAATCTCCAGCGGGACGTTGGCGTCCTCTTTTGCCGTCACCAGATTGACGCCACTGGAGGTCACCTGCGGGAAGTTGGTCAGCGTGGCGTCACCTTCCAGATTCAGCGTGGTGCCGGTCTGGCCGGACAGGCCGATCTGGGTACGGTCCGTCAGCTCATACAGCAGGCCAAAGCTGACGGTCGCGCCAATGTCATCGCCTTCCGTATCAAAGTAACCTTCCTGGGGCAGACCGAAGTTGCTGTAGTCCTGGAACTTGGTCAGCCGGCCCTTGGCGTAGATGATGTTGACGCCAATCCCCATGGAGAAACCTTCGCCATTGTTGACGGCAATGGACGGGCTCAGGGCGATGGCGGTCAGCTCGGTCTTGTCGGCAAAATAGCGGCCGACGAAGTCGTCATCGTAATCGGCTTTCAGGCCGTAGGGCGCGTGCAGGCCGATACCCACATCGACCGTATCGTTCACCTCGTGGGTGACGAAAATGTTGGGCAGGACGGCCGGGTCGGCGATATCGCCACCGTCGCCGCCGCTGACCGGCGCACCGACATTGTTCGTGGCGCTCGCTTTGCCGTCCTTCACTTCCGCATCGATATCCAGAACCGCTGCACCGAAGGACACGTTGGTCCCGGACAACTGGCTCATACCGGCCGGATTGAAGAAGACGGTGGTGGCATTTTCAGGGTTGGCCGCCGTACCGGCATTGGCCACGCCCATGGCGCTGGCACTCTGCTCGTTCAGGGAAAAGCCCCCTGCCATGACAGCACCGGGACCGCATAGGACAGACGCCAGAATGGCGCGTGACAAGGTATTGTTGTTTCGCATGGTTATTATCTCTCCGCCTGTGGACCTGGAAATGGCCGTTTCGACCAACGCCTTGAATCGCTCATCCCGAAGGATGGGCAACTGCCACAGCACCGGTGTACTCCGGGCACATCACCGAGGCCGCGAGTATACGCACCGGGCCAGACTGCCCTCAAATGCCAAGATGACCCATTTGCGACGACATTTATTAGCTTTAACAACAACTTGAAGAAAAAGACAGTGCCTTCGTTAGCGGCACATTTATACCCAGGGCGAACGACAGGCAAGCCGGCGGTGAGGGCCGAAGCCCTCACCCATGGCTCAATCGTCCTGGATCGACAGCTTGTCGACGGTGGATGAAAGCTTGTCCGAGCCGACCGCGTCGGCACCCAGCTTGATCATCAGGCGCAGGTCGTTGGCGGAGTCGGCGTGGGCCAGGGCGTCCTCGTAGGTGATCCCCCCCTCGGCGTACAGGCGATACAGGGCCTGGTCGAAGGTCTGCATACCGGACTCGTTGGACTTGGCCATCAATTCCTTGAGCTTGTGGACTTCCCCCTTGCGGATCAGGTCCTGGGCCAGCGGGGAGTTGATCAGCACTTCGATGACCGCGCGGCGCCCCTTGCCGTCCGGCGTGGGAATCAACTGCTGGGCGACAATGGCCTTGAGGTTCAGGGACAGGTCCATCCAGATCTGGTTGTGCTGTTCGGGGCTGAAGAACTGGATAATCCGGTCCAGCGCCTGGTTGGCGTTGTTGGCGTGCAGGGTAGCCAGGCACAAGTGGCCGGTCTCGGCGAACTGGACGGCGTACTCCATGGTCTGCTTGGTCCGCACCTCCCCGATCAGGATCACGTCCGGCGCCTGTCGCAGCGTATTCTTCAGGGCCACTTCGAAGCTCTCGGTATCGATCCCCACCTCGCGCTGGGTCACGATACAGCCCTGGTGCTGGTGCACGAATTCGATCGGATCCTCGATGGATATGATGTGCCCGCGGGAATTGCGGTTACGGTGGCCGATCATGGCCGCCAGCGACGTGGACTTACCGGTGCCGGTCGCCCCCACGAAGATAATCAGGCCCCGCTTGGTCATCGCCAGGTCCTTGATGACATCGGGCAGGGACAGGTCGTCGATCTGGGGAATCTTGACCTCGATCCGCCGCAGCACCATGCCGCACAGGTTGCGCTGGAAGAAGGCGCTGACCCGGAACCGCCCGATCCCACGGGCACTGATGGCGAAGTTACACTCGTGGGATTCCTCGAACTCGGCACGCTGCCTGTCATTCATCGAGCCATAGACCAGCTCGCGGGTCTGCTCTGGCGTCAACGCGTTCTTGGTCACCGGCAACACCTTGCCATTGACCTTCATGCTGGGCGGCACGCCGGCCGTAATAAAGAGGTCGGAGCCCCCTTTTTCCACCATCAGCCGCAGCAGTTTCTCAAATTCCATGTTTCACCTGTCTGTTCCAGATCCGTATGCAGGCGACGCCAGCGCGAACGGCGCCGGCCTCATCAGAAATTGTCCGGTATCTTGGCCTTGGCCCGGGCTGCTTCCCGGGAGATCAGCCCTTTTTGCAACATCCGCTGCAGGCACTGGTCGAGGGTCTGCATGCCCAGCGAACCCCCGGTCTGGATGGCTGAGTACATCTGGGCCACCTTGTCCTCGCGGATCAGGTTACGGATGGCCGAGGTACCGATCATGATCTCGTGGGCCGCCACCCGGCCGCCGCCGACCTTCTTCATCAGCGTCTGCGAGATAACCGCCTGCAGGGATTCCGAGAGCATCGAACGGACCATGGATTTCTCTTCCGCCGGGAACACGTCAACGATCCGGTCGATGGTCTTGGCCGCGGAGGTGGTGTGCAGCGTGCCGAAGACCAGGTGGCCGGTTTCGGCGGCGGTCAGGGCCAGGCGAATGGTTTCCAGGTCCCGCAGCTCACCCACCAGGATGATGTCGGGGTCTTCCCGCAGGGCCGAGCGCAATGCCTCGTTGAAGCCCAGGGTGTCGCGGTGGACTTCCCGCTGGTTGACCAGGCACTTCTTGGATTCGTGCACGAATTCGATGGGGTCCTCGATGGTGAGGACGTGCTCGTAGCGGCTGTCGTTGATGTAATCAAGCATGGCCGCCAGCGTGGTGGACTTACCGGAACCGGTCGGCCCGGTCACCAGTACCAGCCCGCGCGGCACCGAGGCCACATCCTTGAACACCTGCCCCATCCCCAGGTCCTCCATGGTCAGGACCTTGGAAGGAATGGTCCGGAACACCGCACCGGAACCGCGGTTCTGGTTGAAGGCGTTGACCCGGAAACGGGCGACACCAGGCACTTCAAAGGAGAAATCGGTCTCGAGGAATTCTTCGTAATCCTTTCGCTGCTTGTCATTCATGATGTCATAGATCAGCGAATGGACCTCCTTGTGCTCCATCGGAGGCAGGTTGATCCGGCGCACGTCCCCGTCAACGCGGATCATGGGAGGCAGACCGGCGGACAGGTGCAGGTCGGACGCGCCCTGTTTTGCCGAAAAGGCCAACAATTCAGTAATATCCATCAGAATTCCTCGGGAGGCTCTTTCTTGATTCTGTCTGTTCTTCCGGGGTCGCGCGTCCGGCTTCCGACCAGGGGCCTGCGCCTTGTGTCGCGGCATGGACCAAGCCAGAATGGACGCCAGTTTCGACCAGAGGGTTCCAAATGGGCAGCATAGCAGACAATATGGGGGTCGTAACCCGACGCATACAAAAAGCAACAATGGCCGCAAATCGGCCTGCCGACAGTGTGCGACTGCTTGCCGTAAGCAAGCGCAAACCCCCGGAAGACCTGCGTGCGGCGGCCGCTGCCGGCCAGAAAGCGTTCGGCGAAAACTACCTCCAGGAAGCCGTGGAGAAGATGGATGCACTGGCCGACCTGCCCGATCTGGAATGGCACTTCATCGGCCCGATCCAGTCCAACAAGACGCGCGATATCGCCGCCCGCTTCGACTGGGTCCACAGCGTCGACCGGCTCAAGATCGCCCGCCGCCTGAGTGACCAGCGTCCGGACAGCCTGCCACCCCTCAACATCTGCCTGCAGGTCAACGTGGATAACGAGGACACCAAGTCCGGGGTGGCACTGGCTGACATTCCGGCACTGGCCGATGCGGTCCTGGAACTCCCCGGACTCAACCTGCGGGGCCTGATGGCGATTCCGGATCCGGACCAGCCGGAGGCCAGCCTGCGGCAGAGTTTCCGGGCCCTGGCCGACATGCTCGGGCGACTGCGCCAGGCCCATCCCGACGCCAAAGGCCTCGACACGCTCTCAATGGGCATGAGCGGCGATCTTGAGATCGCGATTGCCGAAGGGGCCACCCTCGTCCGGGTCGGCACCGCACTGTTCGGAGCCCGGGAGAATCCCCAACAGACGTAACCGGAGGTTCGCTGACGAACCTGTTATCATTTTTCCAAACCCTTTCATCAGACTGACGGAGTGCCAGCGTGAGCAAACCCCAGACGATCGCATTCATCGGTGCCGGCAACATGGCGAGCGCCATCATCGGCGGCATGATCGAGAACGGCTTCAAGGCAGAGAACATCTGGGTGAGCGCCCCGGACGACAGTCACCTGCAGAGCCTGCGCAAGCGCTTCGGCGTCAGCGTGACCACCGACAACCGCCACTGCGCCCAGCAGGCGGACATGATCGTACTGGCTGTCAAACCCCAGGTGATGCGCCAGGTCTGCCAGGACATCGCCCCGGTGGTGCAGAATACGCGCCCACTGATGGTCTCCATCGCCGCCGGGCTGGAGTGCGCCACCCTCGACAACTGGCTGGGCGGAGGACTCCCGGTGGTCCGCGTCATGCCCAATACGCCCTCCCTGGTGGGCAAGGGGTCGGCGGGGCTCTATGCCACCGACGACGTTGAACAGGCACAGCGTGATGCGGTCAGCGCCATCTTCGAAAGCATCGGCGTCGCCGTCTGGGTCGAGCAGGAAGACCTGCTGCACGCGGTCACGGCCCTCTCCGGCAGTGGCCCGGCCTATTTCTTCCTGATGCTCGAAGCGCTGGAAGACGCCGCCGTGGCCAACGGCCTCGAGGCCGCCACGGCACGCAAGCTGGCCATCCAGACCATGGCCGGCGCGGCGGAAATGGCAGGCCGGGGCCCGGACGAGCCGGCCCAGCTCAAGCGCAATGTCATGTCCCCCGGCGGCACCACCGAGCAGGCCATCAGGACGTTTGAGGATGGCGGCCTGCGCGAACTGGTCACCAAGGCCAGCACCGCGGCCTACTCCCGTTCCGGTGAAATGGCGCGCGAACTCGCCAAAGATGATGAGTAAAAGGGTAGAAAAACCCGGACACCGACCGCATTATTGACGCCGAACCCGAGTACGGAGCTTGACATGCTGGCGCAGATTGTAATTGCGACGTTACAGATTATCTCCACGTTCTACCTGACCATCGTGCTGCTGCGCTTCCTCCTGCAGCTGGCGCGGGCGGATTTCTATAATCCGATCAGCCAGTTCGTGGTCAAGGCCACGAACCCGCCGCTGCGCCCGCTGCGCAAGGTCATTCCCGGTTGGGGTGGCATTGACGGTGCCGCACTGGTGCTGGCGATCCTGATCCAGATGCTGACCTTCTTCCTGATCCTGATTACCCTCAGTGGCGGCGTGCCGGCCTTCAACCCGCTAACCCTCGTGGCCTGGTCCGTGGTGACGGTACTGGGGCTGATCGTGAAGATCTATTTCTGGTCGGTGCTGGCCATCGTCATCATCAGTTGGATCGCCCCCGGCAGTCCGCACCCGGCCATCCAGCTCATCGGCCAACTGACCGAGCCGGTCATGCGCCCGGTGCGCAACCTGATGCCGGCCGTGGGGGGGCTCGACCTGTCACCGATCGTGGTGTTCCTGATCCTCAACGTGATCTCGATCGTCATCGAGTACATGGCCCGCGGCGTCGGCCTGGGACACATCGGCGTCGCCCTGTAACGACGCCCCTCCTCCTGTCGGACCTGCGGTCATTCGGCCGCAGGCCGTCCCTTTTACAAAATGACGCAAATATATACATGGCGAAACGTGGCGCCAGTTGTCTGATTTTTCAAAGTTTCTTCAAACCCTGCCGATAACCCGACTGGAATCAGGTGCTTGAGACGGTCATACGTCACAGAGAGGCCTTTTCCGGTGGCCTACCATAGCTACAATATCCCGAGTGATTCGTGCGCCGGTGTCCGGCAATAAAACGGGGGCTGTTTCGCTGACGAGCGAACACCCGAGAAGAACAGCACACGCGCAAGCAAAAAGGCTAGCCCATGCATGCAAATGGAAGCTTGACCCACCAGGTGGAGGCCTACCACGCCTGGAAGAAGGAACTGATCCGCCAGATTTCCCGCTACCGTCTTTGGCTGCAGGACAACGACCTGTTTTCCGAAGACGTCAGCCAGCGGATACGTCGGGGGCTGGAACTGCTGATCGAGGACGAGCTGACCATAGCCTTCGTCGGCGAATATTCCCGCGGCAAGACCGAACTGATCAACGCCCTGTTCTTCTCGGAATACGGCCAGCGCATCCTCCCGTCGCAGGCCGGCCGGACCACCATGTGCCCGACCGAGCTGTTCTATGACCGCAACGAGGGCAAGGACTACCTGCTCCTGTTGCCCATCGAGACCCGCCGTGAGGACCTGTCGCTGCAGCAACTGCGCAGGCGGACCGATCGCTGGCAGCGCTACGACCTGGACGCCAGCGACCCGACGGTCATGCGCGAAGTGCTGGCCGAAGTCGCCCGGGTCAAGAGCGTGACACCGGCGGAAGCCCGCGAGCTCGGCTTCCAGGAAAGCATGCTGGAAAACGACCGCAACAACCCCGGCCACGTCCTGGTGCCGGCCTGGCGCAATGCCCAGATCAGCTTCCGCCATCCGCTGTTCGAACGTGGCCTGCGCATCCTCGACACCCCGGGCCTGAACGCCCTGGGTTCCGAGCCGGAACTGACCATCAGCATGCTGCCCAGCGCCCATGCGGTCATTTTCCTACTCAGTGCCGATACCGGCGTGACGGCCAGCGATATGACCGTCTGGCGGGAGCACATCACCACCGAAGACGCCGACCATCGCGCCGGCCGCTTCGCGGTACTCAACAAGATCGACGTCCTGTGGGACGACCTGCAGGGCCCGGAGCACACCGCCGCCTCCATCGACCGGGTGCGGGAGTACACCGCCGATCACCTCAACATCCACGCCGCCGACGTGATCCCGGTGTCTGCCAAACAGGGCCTGCTGGCGCGGGTACAGGGCAACGGCGAGCTGCTTGAGCGCAGTTGCCTGCCGGAGCTGGAAAAACTCATCATCCACCGCATCCTGATGCACAAGGAGGAGTTGATCACCCAGAGCCTGATCAACGACCTGCTGGGGATGCTCCAGAACAGCCAGGCGGCCATGCAGCACCGCCTGGACGCCCTGCGCGAGGAACTGGCCGCCTGCGGCGAGACCCACGTCGACCGGGACGCTCTCAAACGCCTGGCCGATCGCGCCCAGCAGGATTACGACTTCTATTACAAGAAGCTGATCACGCTGCGCTCGAGCCGCCGGCTGATGCAGTCCCAGGGCGAGATGCTGCAGGACCTGGTGGCCGAGGCGCGTTTCGAGGCGCACGTCGACAAGATCCGCAAGCTGCTCAACAAGAGCTGGACCACCGCCGGCATGAGCCGGGCCATGAACCATTTCTTCGAGCTGCTGGAGAACGACTTCAGCAACCTGCTGGCCGAGGGTCACCTGGCCGAGAAGATGGTGGCGTCCATCTATCGCCGGTACAACGAGGACACCCGGGCCCGGCACCTGGAGCCGATCCCGTTGCGGGCCGGTCGCCACGTCATCGCCCTGCGGGAGTTGCGCAAGAAGGCGGACCGCTTCCGCCGTAATCCCAGGAACATGCTCACCGAACAGACCCTGCTGATCCGCCGTTTCTTCAACGTCATGGTCAGCGAGGCCAGCACCCTGCATAAACGCGTACGTTCAGACGTGGAGCGCTGGCCGCAGGAAGCCCTGCTGCCGATCATGCAGTACTCCATGGAACAGAAGCAGCTGCTCGAGCACCAGATCCGCCGGGTGCGGGATTCCGTCCGCAACGAGCGCACCATGAAGGACGAGCGCAAGCGGCTGGAAGAGAGCATCGCCGACCTGCACCGGCAACTGGAACTGGCGGATAACATGCACCGCCAGATCCGCAAACCGGCGCCGACGCTGATCCAGCAGAAGGTCGTCAACCTTTCCGGAATTGCCTGATCCGGAGAACGCCGCAGCCGGCAACGGGCTGCGGCGTCTTGCAGGCGCTGCCCCCCACCTTTAAACTGCTTCGCTGGCCGGCCTTTATGCCCGTTCACCCTGCCGGCGATGTCCAGGAACCCATTGTATCGATGCCAGATTCGTTGCCGCCTGATTCCGTGGGACTGGTGGAACCCCAGACCCTGCACTTCGACGAGCCGTTGGCCCTCGCCAGTGGACAGACGCTGCCCCACTACGACCTGGTGGTGGAGACCTACGGCACACTCAACGCCGACCGTTCCAATGCGGTCCTCATCTGTCATGCCCTCAGCGGTCATCATCATGCGGCGGGCTATCACAGCCTGGACGAGCGCAAGCCCGGCTGGTGGGACCGTTGTATCGGCCCCGGCAAACCCATCGACACCAACCGTTTCTTCGTGGTGAGCCTGAACAACCTGGGCGGTTGCCACGGCAGTACCGGCCCCACCTCCACCAACCCCGACACCGGCCACTGTTACGGTCCGGATTTCCCGGTGGTGACGGTGAAGGACTGGGTCAACAGCCAGGCCCATCTGGCCGACCGCCTGGGCATCAAGCAGTGGGCCGCGGTTGTCGGTGGCTCGCTGGGCGGGATGCAGGCACTGCAGTGGAGCCTCAGCTACCCGGACCGACTGCGTCATGCCGTGGTGATAGCCTCGACTCCGCGGCTGACCGCCCAGAACATTGCCTTCAACGAGGTGGCGCGCAAGGCCATCACCTCCGACCCCGAGTTCTTCGACGGCCGCTACGCCGACCACAACGCCACGCCCCGCCGTGGCCTGATGCTGGCACGCATGGTGGGACACATCACCTACCTGTCGGACGCCTCCATGGGCGAGAAATTCGGCCGTGAACTGCGGGAAGAAGCCTACAAATTCGGCTACGACGCGGAATTCCAGGTGGAGAGCTACCTGCGCTACCAGGGCGAACGCTTCTCGGAAACCTTCGACGCCAACACCTACCTGTTGATGACCCGGGCGCTGGACTACTTCGATCCGGCCTACGACTACGACAACAACCTCGCCGCCGCCATGAGCCAGGCCCGGTGCGAGTTCCTGGTGCTGTCGTTCAGCACCGACTGGCGCTTTACCCCGGCCCGCTCCGAGGAACTGGTCAACGCCATGATCGCCGCCCGCCGCAAGGTCAGCTACGCCGAAATCGACGCCCCCTGGGGCCATGATGCCTTCCTGATCCCGACGCCGCGCTACGAGGATATCTTTACGGCCTACATGGACCGCGTGGCCCGGGAGGTGCAGCAATGAGAGCCGACCTGGAAATCATCGAGAAGTGGATCCAGCCGCAAAGCCACGTCCTGGACCTGGGCTGCGGCGACGGCACCCTGCTGGATTACCTGCAGCGGGAAAAGCAGGCCACCGGTTTTGGCCTTGAGATCAACCCGGACCACATCACCACCTGCATGGGTCGTGGTGTCAGCGTGATCGAGCAGGACCTGGACATCCAGGGGCTGGGTAATTTCCAGGACCGGAGTTTCGACGTGGTGCTGATGACCCAGGCCCTGCAGGCGGTGCGCCGCCCGGACATCGTGCTGGACGAGATGCTCCGGCTGGGCCGCGAGTGCATCGTGACCTTTCCCAACTTCGCCTACTGGCGCCTGCGCTGGTACCTGATGCGCCGCGGTCGCATGCCCGAGTCCGAGACCCTGCCCTACAAGTGGTACAACACGCCCAATATCCACCTGTGCACGTTCAAGGATTTCGAGGCACTCTGCTATCGTAAGAACATACACATCATGAACCGCACCGTCGTGGACAGCGAGCACCGCTACCGCTGGTTCAACCGGCTGTGGCCCAACATGCTCGGGCAGATTGCGATCTATCGCATCACCCGTTAGGCCGCACGACCCGCGAGGAGGTTACCATGAACCATCACATGGCCCGTCTTCAGCCGATAGTCGCCCTCTTCGCCGCCCTGCTGCTGGGCAGCGGGACGGCACACGCCGGCCAGTTCGAGCAGTTCGGCGATTACCAGGTGCACTACAGCATTTTCCCCAGCAGCTTCCTGACGGCAGAGGTCGCCAGCCGGTACGGTATCGCACGCAGCAAGACCGTGGGCATCGTCAACGTCAGCATCCTGCGCCAGGGTGAGCAGGGCCGGCTGGAACCGGTCTCCGGACAGGTCGAAGGGCAGGTGGTCAACGATGTCCAGCAACGACGGGTCCTGGGCTTTCGCCGCATCAGCGAGGGAAATGCCGTGTACTACATCGCCGAATTCCCGTTCAGCGAAGGCGAACTGCTGACCTTCGAACTGCAAGCCAACGCCCCCGGCGCGCCCGGCAACATGCCGGTCCGGGTGGCCCAGACCCTGATGAACGATTGAGACACCATGCCTGAACAGCGACTGGTACTGGCCAGCAACAACGCCGGCAAGATCCGCGAACTGGGCGACCTTCTCGCGCCCATGCATTTCCTGGTCGAGGCGCAGGGCGACCTGGGCGTTCCGGAAGCGGAGGAACCCGCCGTCACCTTCGTGGAAAATGCCCTGATCAAGGCCCGTAACGCCGCCAGTCACACCGGGCTGCCGGCACTGGCCGACGACTCCGGTCTGGCCGTCGACGCCCTGGACGGCGCCCCGGGGGTGCAATCGGCCCGCTATGCCGGCGACGGTGCCAGCGATGCCGATAACGTCCGCCACCTGCTGGACGCCATGGCCGGCATCCCGGAAGCCGGGCGTAGCGCCCAGTTCCATTGCGTCCTGGTGTACCTGCGTCATGCCCTGGACCCGACCCCCATCATCTGCCACGGCGTCTGGGCCGGCCGCATCCTGACCGAGCCCCGCGGCGAGGGCGGCTTCGGTTACGATCCGGTGTTCTGGGTACCCGGGAAGGACTGCTCGGCGGCCGAACTGGCGCGCAGCGAGAAGAGCCGCATCAGCCACCGCGGCAAGGCCCTCGAAGGACTCCTCGGCAGCCTGCGAGGCCGGGCCACACTATGAACCGCCCGGCCGGGCACGGCCAACTGCCGCCACTGAGTCTCTATGTGCACGTACCCTGGTGCGTGCGCAAGTGCCCCTACTGCGATTTCAACTCCCATGCGCTGAACGGGACCATTCCCGAGGACGACTACCTGGCCGCCCTGCTGGAGGATCTGCAGGCGGACCTGCCCGGCGTTCAGGGTCGTCCCGTCGAAACGGTCTTCATCGGTGGCGGCACGCCGTCACTGATGTCCGGTGATTTCTACGCCCGCCTGTTCGACGGCCTCGCCCGCCACCTGACGTTTGCTGGCGATGCCGAGATCACCCTGGAAGCCAACCCGGGCACCCTCGAGCAGGGTCGCTTCGAGGCGTTTCGCCGGGCCGGCATCAACCGACTGTCATTGGGCATCCAGAGCTTCGACCCCGGCCAGCTCAAGGCGTTGGGACGCATCCACGACGACCGGGCGGCCCGGGCTGCCATCGCCGCCGCCCGTGAAGCCGGGTTCGATAACTTCAACCTGGACCTGATGCACGGGCTGCCGGGCCAGACCGTGGAACAGGCACTGGCCGATCTGGACACGGCGATGGCCTTCGAGCCACCCCACCTGTCCTGGTACCAGTTGACGCTGGAACCGAATACCGAGTTCTACAGTCACCCGCCGGACCTGCCGGAAGACGACACACTGTGGCGGATCTACAGCGCCGGCAGCGACCACCTGGGCCGCGCCGGCTACCGGAGTTACGAGATCTCGGCCTGGAGCCGGCCCGGCCACGAGGCCCGCCACAACCTGAACTACTGGCAATTTGGCGACTACCTGGCCCTCGGTGCCGGCGCCCACGGCAAGCTGACGGACGGGGACAGCGGCGCGATCCGCCGCTACTGGAAGACACGCCAGCCGGAAGCCTACCTGAAACGCCTGGGCAGCCGGACGGCCGGTCAGCAACACCTGGACCGGGAAGACCTGCCGCTGGAGTTCATGATGAATGCCCTGCGGCTGGGCGAGGGCGTCGACCAGAGCCTGTTTACGAAACGGACAGGTTTACCGCTGACTGAGATTGCTGCGATACTTTCAGACCTGCGTTCAAAAGGGCTGCTGGTGCCTGACCGGCTTCAGGCAACGCCACTGGGACAGCGTTATCTCAACAGCATTCTGGAGCGATTCCTGCCATGACCGAAGGCACTCTGCCGCCAGTGCCCCGACCGCTGAAACTGCTCACCGCCAGCTCGCTGATCATGCTGTTGCTGCTGGTGGGGATCAACGTGCCGCTGGTCACCGCAGATGCCCCGCAGGGCATCATCAGCCTGCAGTTTGCCACCACCGCGGAGCAGACGCTGAATATCCTGAACAGCTGGGGCTCCGACAACAGTCACTGGGCGGTCGCCTCGCTGGCCCTGGATTTTCCCTTCGTGCTGATTTATGTCCTGACGCTGATGGCGCTGACGGACTACCTGATGAGCGACCGGCCCGGCATTCGTGAACGCCAGGCCGGTCGTTGGGTGCGCGGGCTGTTCGTGGCCGCCGGTGCCAGCGACCTGGGCGAGAATATCTGCCTGCTGACCAACCTGGCAGAGCCGGACGATGCGCTCAGCCTGGCCGCCACGGTATTCGCCATGATCAAGTTCACGGCCCTGATGATCGGGGTCGCCGGGCTGGTGGTGATCCGTGCCGCCCGGCGGCACCCGCTCAGCTACTGACGGCGGCTGCGCCGGGCCGGGGCCACGAGACTAGTTGGTGCGCCGGAACAGCAGATCCCAGACGCCGTGGCCACGCTGCAAACCGCGCTGCTCGAACTTGGTCTGGGGCCGGTCTTTCGGACGCGGCGCAAAGCCGCCTTCGGGCATGGTGTTGGCAAAGCCCTCGGCTTCGCTCATCACTTCCATCATGTGCTCGCTGTAGTTTTCCCAGTCCGTCGCCAGGTGGAAAATCCCCCCCACGCGCAGCTTGTGCCGGATACGCTGGACGAATTCCGGCTGGACCAGTCGCCGCTTATGGTGACGCTTCTTGTGCCAGGGATCCGGGAAGAACAGCATCACCCGGTCCAGGGACGCATCCGGCAGGCACAGGTCGATCACGTCATTGGCATCGATGTTGTAGATGCGGACGTTGTCCAGCCCCCGGTTCTCGACTTCCTTGAGCAGCGCACCGACGCCGGCGGTGTGCACTTCCACGCCGATAAAATCCTGCTCCGGTGCTGCTTCCGCCATGGTGGCCAGCGACTGCCCCATGCCGAAACCGATCTCCAGGTTGAGCACGGCCTGACGCCCGAAGACCTGGCGCGGGTCGATCATCCCCTGCTCCCGGGTCAGGCCGTACCTGGGCCAGCTCCGGTCATACGCCTTTTTCTGTCCTTCTGTCATCCGGCCCTGGCGCAGCACGAAGCTGCGGATACCCCGGCGCATGGTGACCGCTTCATCAGGGTTGTCGATCGGTTGACTGTCTTTCTCGTCGGTCATTGGGGCTCTCTCGTCTGATTCGATCTGCGACGCCGCGGCTATCGTCCTGGCGTCACCACTCGTAAGGGACCGCAGTGTACCAAAGCTTACGCGGACTGTGAGGAATGGACCACTTCCTCTCCCACCGCCTGAATAGCGGCTATGCTGAGAGGACACCCTTTTCCCGGAGGCACAGCAAAAGGATCAACGCCATGCCAGCCGCACACAAGGTGACCGTTTTCTTTGACGACCGGGTCCTGACCCACGCTCCGGATACCGAGGCCTCCTTCCTGCCGGCGCGTATGGACCGCCGTATCCGCCAGATTCTGGCCGGTCTCAACGTGCCCTGGCGGTACCCCGAACACCCCGGTCGCCTGACCGCCATCATGCAGTTCCTGGAAGCCAATCCGATCGAAGGCCTGCGGTTTGCCGGCGGTGCCAAGGCAAGCCCCGAACAACTGGCCCGGGTCCACACCACCTCCTACCTTAGCGAACTGTACGACCTGCGTGGCCAGAATGCCTGGCTGGACGTGGACACCACCGCCGTTTCGCCGGGCAGTATCGATGCCGCGGAAGTGGCCGCGGGAACCGCTATCACCGCTGTCGAGAGCGTGGTTTCAGGCGAGTCGGAGAGTGCGTTTGCGCTGGTGCGCCCACCGGGCCACCACGCCGAGTCGGTCCGGGCCCGCGGCTTCTGCCTGTTCAACAACGTCGCGGTGGCCGCCGCCCACGCCCAGGCCAAACTGGGATGTGAGCGCGTTCTCATCGTCGACTGGGATGCGCACCACGGCAACGGCACCCAGCAGATTTTCTGGGCCGACCCGGATGTGTTGTTTTTCGACCTGCACCGGGCCGCCCCATTCTATCCGGGTTCCGGACAGCTTGAAGAGGTCGGCGCCGGCCTCGGCGAGGGGACCACGGTCAACGTGCCGCTTCCGGCGGGCACGGGCGACGCCGCCTATCTCAAAGCCATTGACGAGATCCTGGTCCCGGCGGCGGACTGGTTCCAGCCGGACCTGGTGCTGGTATCCGCCGGTTTCGATCCGCACTGGATGGACCTGGCCCTGAACGTTTCCTACGAGGGTTTTGGTGCCATGACGGCCGGTATCCAGGCGATTGCCCGCAAGCACTGCGACGGCCGTTTGGCCCTGGTGCTGGAAGGTGGCTACAACCTGGAGTCGCTGCCCCGCGGCGTCCACGCCGTGCTGGGCGTACTGGCCGGCCAGCCGGTCCCCGAACCCGGCATTTGCGGCTTTGCCGAAGTGGAAGCCGCCGCCCGCTTCCATCACGACGCCTTCCGGTCTCCGGACACGGATTGAACCCGGTCTTCGCCCTCACACCGCCGAGGCTTGTGCGCCGGCCTGCCGCCGGTCCAGCTTGCGGTAGCCCAGCGCTTCCACGATGTGGGATTGCGCCAGCTGTTCGTCGCCCGCCAGGTCCGCCAGGGTCCGCGCCACCCGGAGAATACGGTGCAGCGCCCGGGCCGACAGGCCCAGCTTCTCCATCGCCTGGGCCAGCAGGCGTTCACCGGCCTCGCCCGGATAGCAGTATCGATCCAGCGCGTCGCCCTTCAGATCCGCGTTCAATGCCCCGCGTTCGCGCTGCACCGCCCGGGCCCGCAGCACGCGCTGGCGGACCGTGGCACTGTCGACGGCGTCCCGGTCCTGGCGCAGCAGGGTTTCGCCGTTCTGGACTGGCACCTCGACATGCAGGTCGAAGCGGTCCAGCAACGGCCCCGACAGCCGGGACTGGTAACGCAGCACCTGCTGCGGCGAGCACTGGCATTCGATGCTGGGATGGCCGCGATAGCCACAGGGACAGGGGTTCATGGCGGCGACAACCTGGAACCGGGCCGGGTAGGTGACCTGCTGGGCGGCCCGGGAGATCACGATCTCGCCGGATTCCATCGGTTCACGCAGCACTTCGAGGACTTTGCGGTCGAACTCGGGCAGCTCGTCCATGAACAGGATGCCGCGGTGGGCCAGTGAAATCTCGCCCGGCCGCGGACTGCTGCCGCCGCCCACCAGGGCCACGGCAGAGGCGGTATGGTGGGGCGCCCTGTAGGGCGGGCGCCGCCAGCTCTCCGGCGCCGGCGATTCCCCGGCCACCGAACGGACGCTGGCCACTTCCAGGGCGGCGTTGTCATCCAGCGGCGGCAGGATGCCAGGCATGCGGCTGGCCAGCATGCTCTTGCCGGTTCCCGGCGGACCAAACAGCAACAGGTTGTGACCACCGGCCGCGGAGACCTCCAGCGCCCGCTTGGGCACGTGCTGGCCGCGCACGTCCCGGAGATCCGGGCAACCGATGTCCAGGTCCGGTTCCGGGCAGCGCTCCAGGGGCGACAGCGGCTGCTCGCCGCACAGGTGAGCGACCACGTCCAGCAAGTGTCCGCTGGCAAACACATCGTCTTCCGCCGCCAGCGACGCCTCTTCGGCATTTTCCCGGGGAATCAGCAACTGCCGGCCCTGTTCCCGTGCGGCCATCACGGCAGGCAGCACCCCGCGAACCGGCCTCACCGCGCCATCGAGCGCCAGCTCTCCCAGGCACTCCAACTGCTGGAGGTGTTCCGCCGGCACCTGCCCGGAAGCCGCCAGGATGCCCAGGGCGATGGGCAGATCAAAGCGACCGCCCTCCTTGGGCAGATCGGCCGGAGCCAGGTTGATGGTGATGCGGCGGGTCGGAAATTCGAATCCGGCGTTCATCAACGCACTGCGCACGCGATCCTTGCTTTCCCGGACGGCCGTTTCCGGCAGTCCCACGATGGACAGGGAAGGCAGACCATTGGAAAGATGGATTTCGACGGTGACAGACGGTGCGGATACACCCAGACGGGCGCGGGTATGGACAATAGCAAGCATGGCAACCTTCCATGGTGTTCACTGTACGGTTTTGGATGAAGCGGGTCTGCGACGGCATCCTGCCGCCACCGGCGGGGCTCAGCCCTGATCGCTGCCCAGTCGCTGCTCAAGTTCGGCGACCTGCTTCTCCAGCGCTTCGACCTTTTCCCGGGTGCGCAGGAGTACCGCCTGCTGGGCGTCGAACTCCTCACGGGTGACCAGGTCCAGTCGCGAGAGCACGGACAGCACCGTGGCGCGGGCATGCTGCTCGAAATCCTCCCGGGCCGCTTTGGCCATATCCGGAACGAACTGACCCATCTGCCCCTGCAACTGTGCAAACAATTCCTGTGGTGTTTTCAAGATCAACCTCTGTGGCTCCCAAGGCATGGTCGGAAAAGTGTACCATAATCGAGGTGATACAAGTCCGGCCGGGCACGCACCGAAATGGCGCACCGAACCGGTACGTTACGGAACAGCGTGCACCATTGTAAGGCAGGCGCGTGACCCAAATCAGGGCCAGACTTGAGTAATCCACTGTTTTAAAGGGTAATTTTTGCGTTGGCACACCCGATGCTTAAAGCCTCGTACGCAATCCGCACACACTGTGTGCGAGGTGGCAGCATCCCGAGCTCAAACAAAAGGGACCTGGAAATCCGCGACGATCCGGGTGTTTTCCAGGCGTTCCACCAAACGAAAAAGTTTGAGACGGCATTACCAAGGAGACAGCAATGAAACTTGTGACTGCGATCATCAAGCCTTTCAAGCTGGACGATGTCCGCGAGGCACTGTCCGAGATTGGCGTTCAAGGCGTGACCGTCACCGAAGTCAAAGGCTTCGGGCGGCAGAAGGGGCACACCGAGCTCTACCGGGGTGCGGAATATGTGGTGGACTTCCTGCCCAAGGTCAAGGTGGAAGTTGCGATTGGCGACAACCTGCTCGACCAGGTCATCGAATCGATCACCAAGGCGGCCAACACCGGCAAGATCGGTGACGGCAAGATCTTCGTGACCGAACTGGAGCAGGCCATCCGGATCCGGACCGGCGAGACCGGGGAAGAAGCCGTCTAAAACGGACCGAATCCGATAATAACGCCAACGCAATTACCCCATTTATCCCTGAAGAGCCTTGTGCGGAGGGCTTCACATGGAAAACAACGTTTTCGAACTCCAGTACGCTATAGATACGTTTTATTTTCTTGTCATGGGCGCATTCGTCATGTGGATGGCAGCCGGCTTTGCCATGCTGGAAGCCGGACTGGTCCGTGCCAAGAACACCACTGAAATCCTGACCAAGAACGTCGCCCTCTACGCAGTGGCCTGCACCATGTACATGGTTTGCGGCTACGCCCTCATGTACGATGGCAGCGCCTTCCTGTCCGGCATGGGCACCATCGACGTTCCCAGTATCCTGAACGACTTCGCGAACCGCGATGGCGGTTTTGACGGCAGCGCCCTCTACTCCAGCGCTTCCGACTTCTTCTTCCAGGTGGTCTTTGTCGCCACCGCCATGTCCATCGTTTCCGGTGCCGTGGCCGAGCGGATGAAGCTCTGGGCGTTCCTGATCTTCGCGGTCGTCATGACCGGCTTCATCTACCCGATGGAAGGCTCCTGGACCTGGGGCGGCGCGTCCGTCTTCGGCCTGTACTCCCTGGGTGACCTGGGCTTCAGCGACTTCGCCGGTTCCGGCATCGTTCACATGGCCGGTGCGGCCGCGGCCCTGGCCGGCGTCCTGCTGCTGGGCGCCCGTAAGGGCAAGTACGGCCCGAACGGCGAAATCCGCGCCTTCCCGGGTGCCAACCTGCCGTTGGCCACGCTGGGCACCTTCATCCTGTGGATGGGCTGGTTCGGCTTCAACGGCGGCTCGGTCCTGAAACTGGGCGACATCGCCAGCGCCCACTCGGTGGCCATGGTCTTCCTGAACACCAACGCGGCAGCGGCCGGTGGTGCAATCGCTGCCCTGATCACGGCCCGCCTGATGTTCGGCAAGGCCGACCTGACCATGCTGCTGAACGGTGCCCTGGCGGGTCTGGTGGTTATCACCGCCGAGCCGTCCACGCCGAGCGCGCTGCTCGCGACCCTGTTCGGCGCCCTGGGCGGTGTGCTGGTGGTCTTCAGCATCGTCACCCTGGACAAGCTGCGCATCGACGATCCGGTCGGCGCCATCTCCGTCCACGGCGTCTGCGGCCTGCTGGGTCTGCTGCTGGTGCCGGCTACCAACGGCGACGTCAGCCTGAGCGGCCAGATTATCGGCGCCCTGACCATCTTCATCTGGGTCTTCGTGGTGAGCCTGATTGTCTGGGGTATCCTCAAGGCGGTCATGGGCCTGCGGGTTTCCGAGGAAGAAGAGTACGAGGGCGTGGATTTGTCCGAATGCGGTATGGAAGCCTATCCGGAGTTCGTCAGCACCAAGTAAACGCCGCTTCGACCGGAAACAGAAAGGCGCCCTCCCAACGGGCGCCTTTTTTACTGCCGCATAGCGAACCCAACGAGTGACCTTGTGTTAGCGGTCACTAGTAATCCGTGCCGGTCCGGACCGGCTGGCTGAGCGTCTGCTGCAGGTAGAAATTGAGTTCGAGTTCGGCCTCGAGCGCATTCTCGAAAGGCCCCTTGATCACTCCCTCCCGGGTTTCGAAATACCACGCCCCGTTGACGTAGCTGAAACGCTCACTGCGAAACCAGTTCTTTTCGGCCTCTCCGTTTCTAACCACCATGATCGCCCCCTGACATGATCGCTATCCCTGTGCCGACGACCGACATGCCCTGCTCGCGGAGCAGCTGGGCTCCTCCGGCCAAGACGTCCAGGGATGCAAAAATTGGATGGACTTCACAGATAAGCGTAGGAGATCGGCTAACGCGGGAAAGACCGATTGGGCGTCTGTACCGGAATGCTTATAGCGCAACGGAATCAGCGCCGGCCCGGGCGAGCCGGCGCATCGGACCTTCAGTCCTCGAAGATATCCCGCATGAACTGCGGTTGGGCCAGGGCGCCCTTGTGGATGTCCTCGTTGTAGTAGCGCGTCACGAAAGGCCGCTCGGCGGCATCCTCCTCGCGGAAGTAGTGCAGCGGGTTTTCCTTGCTGGCCATGGTGCAGCTCCACCAGCCGGTGGGATAGACCGGCTGTGGGAACGGCAGCGTCACCACATGATCCAGGCCGGCCTTGTGCATGTCGGTATGGATATCCTTGATGATGGTCTCGGCATGCAGCAGCGGCGACTCACTCTGCTGCACGATGATGCCGCCTTCACGCAGCGCCAGCATGCAGTCCCGATAGAAATCCAGGGCAAACAGGCCTTCGGCGGGCCCCACCGGATCGGTACTGTCGATGATGATCAGGTCGATGCTGTCCGGATCGGCGTCGCGGATCCACTGGATACCGTCACCGAAGAAGAAGTTGGCCCGCGGGTCCTCGTTGGACTCACACAGCTCCGGGAAGTACTTCTCGGACATGCGGGTCACCCGCTCGTCGATTTCCACCTGCCAGGCCTCTTCCACATCCGGGTGCTTGAGCACCTCGCGCAGGGTGCCGCAGTCACCGCCGCCGACCACCACGACCTTACGCGGCGCCCGGTGCGTGAACAGGGCCGGGTGCGTCATCATCTCGTGGTAAAGGAAGTTGTCACGGCTGGTCAGCATCACGCAACCATCCAGCACCATCAGGTTACCGAAGGTCCCGGTTTCGTAGATTTCCAGTTTCTGGTAGGGCGTCTGCTCCTCGTGCAGCTTACGCTTGACCTGTAACGAGAAGGCCGTGCCCTGGTCCTGGAATACCTCGGTGAACCAGCCATCGTTCAGTGCTGACATTGTTGTGTACCTCCTGCCCTGTGGGTCGAAAAGCCGCGATTGTAGAGACTCATTGTCCTGCGCCAAAGCACAAAAATACAGGTATTTGCCGAAGTCGACATCCCCTTGCGCTTCCCGCTAAGCGCCTGCTTTCTTTACAATGGCGCCTCAAAGGAAAGGACGGGTTCCACCATGACAGATAGCAACGCGCACGAGGTCTACAACATTGCCCACTGGGGCGAGGGTTACATCGACATCGATCCGGCCGGTGACGTGCTGATCCGTCCGGACCGGGGCCTCAGCGGGGCGGCCATCAACCTGCCGCAACTGACCCGCGAACTGTTGGACCAACAAATCCAGCTGCCGGTCCTCGTGCGCTTTGGCGACATCCTCCACGATCGCGTCAACAGTCTCTGCGACGCCTTTAACCGGACCGCCCGGGACAAGGGCTACCAGGGCGGCTACACCGCCGTCTATCCCATCAAGGTGAACCAGCAGCGCCACGTTGTCGAGGCCCTCACCCAGGCGGAACCGGCAGCCAGCAACGGCCAGATCGGGCTGGAAGCCGGCAGCAAGCCGGAACTGATGGCGGTTCTCGCCCTGTCCCGCAAACCGGGTTCGGTGATCGTCTGCAACGGCTACAAGGACCGCGAGTACATCCGCCTGGCGCTGATCGGCCAGAAGCTGGGGCACAAGGTGTTCATCGTGGTGGAGAAGCAGTCGGAGCTGCCGGAGATCCTGGAAGAAGCAAGGGCACTCTCGGTGAAGCCCCTGATCGGCGTACGCGCCCGGCTGGCGACCATCGGCAAGGGCAACTGGCAGAACACCGGCGGCGAGAAATCCAAGTTCGGCCTGTCCGCCAGCCAGGTGCTGGAAACCGTCGAACGCCTGAAGGCCGCCAACGCGCTGGACTCCCTCCAGTTGCTGCATTTCCACCTGGGCTCGCAGATCGCCAACATCCGCGACATCCAGACCGGCCTGAAGGAATGCGCCCGTTTCTACAGCGAGTTGCGCGAACTCGGCGCGCCCATAGAAACCGTCGACATCGGCGGTGGCCTGGGCGTGGACTATGAAGGCACCCGCTCACGCAGCAGTTGCTCCATCAACTACAGCATGGGCGAATACGCCTACAACGTGATCCACACCCTGCAGGCGGAATGCGACCGGGTCGGCATCCCCCATCCCAACCTGATCAGCGAATCCGGCCGGGCAATGACCGCCCATCATGCGGTCCTGATCACCAACGTGATCGATGAGGAGGCGCCCCCTAATCCGTCGCCCCGGGAACCCGCCGGCGATGCGCCGGGGCCGCTGCACGACCTGTGGCGCGACTACGGCAGCCTGCAGGCCCGGGACCCGGACCGCTCGCGGGTCGAGATCTATCACGACGTGATGCACGCCATCAGCGACGTGCATGCCCTGTTCGCGCACGGCCTGCTGTCCCTGTCCCACCGGGCCGAGGCGGAACAGCTCTATACCGCCTGCTGTCGTGCCCTGCGTGCCCGGCTCGATGCCGGCAACCGGGCCCATCGGGAGATCATCGACGAGCTCAACGAGAAGCTGGCCGAAAAACTGTTCATCAACTTCTCGCTGTTCCAGTCGCTGCCGGACGTGTGGGGCATCGACCAGATTTTCCCGGTCCTGCCCATCAGCGGCCTGGACCAGCCCCTCAACCGCCGTGCGGTGGTGCAGGACATCACCTGCGATTCGGACGGCCGGATCGACCGCTACGTGGACGGCCAGGGCGTGGAAACCACCCTGCCCCTGCCGGAAACCAAACCCGGCGAGCCCATGCTGATGGGCTTCTTCATGACGGGCGCCTACCAGGAAATCCTGGGCGACATGCATAACCTGTTCGGCGACACCAACTCCGTCGACGTCAGCCGTGACGACGACGGCAGCTACCGGATCCGGCACCTGGTCGAAGGCGATACGGTATCCAAGATCCTGCGCTACGTGAACTTCGATCCGGACGTGCTGCGGCAGGCCTATCGGCGCAAGTTCGAAGCCGCCAAGCTGCCGGCCGCAGAGAGCGACGCCCTGCTGGCCGAGCTGGAGCAGGGGCTGGAAGGCTATACCTACCTGGAGGACTGATCCCCTCGGCCTCAGGCGGAGGCGCCCTGCCCACGATGTTCAGCGCGGTACGCCGACGGCGAACAGCGCTCCCACTTGCGGAAGGCCCGTCCGAAGTTGGACGGGTCGCTATACCCCAACTGCCAGGCAATCACCTCCACCGACTGGGAGGTGCGCGTCAGCAACCAGCGCGCCCGCATGGCCCTCACCTCGTCCAGCAACGCCTGGAAGCCCGTGCCTTCCCGTTTGAGCTGGCGCCGCAATGTGCGGGGTGAGACGTGCAGTTGATCGGCGACGGCATCCAGTCCCGGCAACGGGTCCCGGGTCACGCTCTCCAACACGCTGCGGACCCGTCCGGCCACCCCCTGGTGTCGGGCCAGCCGGGCCAGCTCCACCTCGCACTCCGCTTCCGCCAGCCGCCGTGCCACCGGGTTATGCAGCGCCATGGGCAATGCCAGCAGGTCAGCCCGGAACCGCAGCTGGTTGGCCGGCTGGCCAAAATGGGCCGACTCCCCGAACAACGCCGCATACCGGGCCCGGTGACTGGGTTCCGGGGCCGGGTAGGCCAACCGGCAGGACCCGTCCAGCATCAGCCGCTTGCCGAACAGCAGTTGATTGACATCCATCAGGGCCGCCAGCACCGCCTCGACGTTGAACCTGTAGAGGTCGTCGAAGTCGTGTCGCATGTCCAACTGGATCACCGCGTCACCGCCCTCCACGAAAAAGGTCAGGTCGATATAGGCGAAACGGATGGAGAAGTACTTGGCCAGGGTTCGCAGGGCTTCCTCGATGGTGGCGCAACTGATCGCCGCCTGCGACAGGGAGCCATGGGTGGTGAACTTCAGCCGCTGGCCAAAGGCCAGGCCCAGGGCCGGATCCCTGCTCTGCTTCAATGCCTCGCGGCAGACCGCAACGAACTCGGCCACCGTCAGCAGGGTGTCGGGGTGGAGCAGACGATCGGCCGCCAGGCCGACGGCAGCGAACACGGCGTCCCGCCTGCCGCCCTCCTCTTCCAGGAGCTGACCCAGAATCTCCACGTAGTGGGCGCGGATCGCAGGACAGTGCAGGTCCAGGGAATCACTCATCGGCATCGATGCTCACGAGACAACATGACTGGCAGGTTAATGTGCCGTTCCGGTGCCCACAATCACTCCGTCGACGGGACCTCCCCGACAGGAGGGCCATGTGCCAGTTTTTCCCGCCGCGTGATCCGGCTGAACCGCGGGCTCGTACATCCGCTGGACTGACAAACCCATGGCGAGCACCTAGAATGATGACATCAACCCGTGCAATAACAGCCACCACAGGGGATCGCAACGTGTCCACGCCGAGTGCCGGTTCCAACAGGGCTGAGGGCCGCAAGGATCCCTGGAGCCAACTGCTGGAAAAAGTCGGCAAGCACCAGGACCGGGAGGCGTATCGTTCCCTGTTCGAGCATTTCGCGCCACAGATCAAGTATTACGCGCTGGCCAACGGTCTGGCCAGTCAGGCCGAAGAACTGGTCCAGGAAGTGTTCGTGTCCATCTGGCGCCGTTCCTGCCTTTACGACTGGCGCAAGGCCGCCGCCTCCACCTGGATTTTCACCATCGCCCGTAATCAACGCATCGACATGCTGCGCAAGATGCAGCGTTCCCGAGCCGAGATGACGGTGGAAACGGAGGATCTGTGGCAGATCCCGGGTGACGACGAGAACGAACCGGTCACCTCATTGCACCGCCTGATGTCGGAAAGACGCATCCGGGACTCCCTGAAACACCTGCCCGAAGAACAGATCACCGTCATCGCCAAGGTGTACATGGAAAACAAGTCCCACCAGGTCGTTGCAGACGAACTGAACATTCCTCTGGGCACGGTCAAGAGCCGCGTCCGGCTGGCGCTCAACAAGCTCAAAGTTATCCTGCAGGACCAGAACGCATGACCCAGCACCATCCTGACAGTCACAGCCTGATGGAATTCAGCGCCGGGAACCTGAGCGATCCCCACGCGCTGTGCATTCGCCTGCATCTGGACCAGTGCCCGCACTGCCGCAGCCGTGTCGATACGCTGGACAGTCTGGGCGCCATAATGCTGGAGGACCAGCCGGGTGCCGGAGTGGCGGATGATGCGTTCGACCGCCTGCTGTCGCGGATCGACAGCGAACCTGCCGAGCCCGAGCCCAAACACCGGGCAGGCGACCCATTGCATCGCCTGCTCGGCGAGGACCTGAACGCCCTGCCCTGGAAGCGCCAGCTGGCTGACGTCAGCGTACTGGACATCAGTCACCTGTTCCCCGGGCAGCCGGAAAAAGTGGTGCTGCAAAAGCTGGCGGCCGGAGGCAAGGCCCCCGCCCACACCCATCGCGGGCTGGAAACCACCATCGTCCTGCAGGGCGCTTTCACGGACCACAAGGGAGTATTCAACCAGTGGGACTTCGTGGTGCTGGACGAGCACGACGAGCATCGCCCGATCGCACTGGAAGGGGACGACTGCATCACCCTGTCCGTGCTCAGCGCCCCGCTCAAGCTGACCGGCACCTTCACCCGGTTGCTGAATCCGTTTATCCGATAGCGGCCTTGTGCTCACTCACCCCGGCCTGCCGGAGCTTTCCGGGTCTCCGTCGTCAGGGATACTTCCGTGACGGCGCCTGTCGACAAGGCGCCGACGCCATACCACCCTGTCCGGAAATGACCGACACTTGTCAGCTTTTGACCTTCTCCCGGTGTCGTGTATCTGGAAAATAGACCCCGTTGATTAGTGTCTCTGAACTAGTCCGGCTCGATCCCCTCGGGGTGAGCCATCTTGCTTGTCCAGCCACGCCCCTTGGCGTGGCCTTTTTTTGCCTGCCCGATTCCGGTTTTCACGCATACCCGGCCAATGCCGTCCCCGCCCGGCTCAGGTACAATTCGCGCTTGATCCATCCCGACCATTGACGTTCCCCGGGAGAGCGCATGAACGCAGACGATTTCAGCTTCCGATTCGGCGGTATCGAGCGACTCTATGGCCGGCGCGCCCTGCAGGCGTTCCGTGGCGCCCACATGGCGATCGTGGGCCTCGGCGGTGTGGGCTCGTGGGCGGCCGAAGCCCTGGCCCGCAGCGGTATCGGCCAAATCACGCTGATCGACATGGACGATGTCTGCGTGTCCAACACCAACCGCCAGCTTCACGCGCTGGCCGGCGAGTACGGCCGGACCAAGACCGATGTCATGGCCGGGCGCCTGCGCGCCATCAACCCCGAGCTGCAGATCAACATCCATTTCGGTTTCCTGACGCCGAAGAACGTCACCGAACTGCTGGCCGACGAGCTCGACGGCGTGGTCGACGCCATCGACAGCGTCAAGGCCAAGGCGGCCCTGATTGCCCACTGCAAGCGGCGCAAGATTCCCCTGGTGTGTGCCGGTGGCGCCGGCGGCCAGATGGACCCGACCCAGATCCAGGTCAGCGACCTGTCACGCACCACCCAGGACCCGCTGCTGGCCAAAGTCCGCAACCTGCTGCGCCGGGAATACCATTTTTCACGCAACCCAAAACGCCGATTCGGCGTTGAGGCGGTGTACTCGCTGGAGCAGCTGACTTATCCTGCCGGTGATGGTGGGGTCTGCCTGCAGAAACCGGACACCAGCGGCCCGGTCCGGCTGGACTGCGCGTCCGGCTTCGGCGCCGCCAGCCCGGTCACGGCGACCTTCGGCTTCGTGGCCGCATCGCGCCTGCTGAACCGGCTGGCACGTAAGGCCCGGCAGCCCGAAGCCGCCGGCACCGAGGCCATAAACCAGACCGTGACGGGATGACGGTCGACTGAAGGCATTGCCTCAGTGCAGCAGACCGGCTTCTGAGCCGCCACCATACACATGCCCGTCACCAGGACGTGGCCGTTTCCACCGAAATGGATGATTAGCCCAGTCTATGTCTGCGAACATTGTTCTGCTGCTCGCGAGCATCGGTGTCCTTTCCCTTTTCTGCCAGTGGCTGGCGTGGCGTGTGCGCATGCCGGCCATCCTGTTCCTGCTGGCCGGTGGTCTCGCCGCCGGCCCGGTGCTGCACTGGCTGGAGCCGCAACAACTGTTCGGCAACCTGCTGTTCCCGCTGGTATCGCTGGCGGTTGCGGTGATCCTGTTCGAGGGCAGCCTCACGCTGCAGTACCGGGAGATCAAGGGCCACGGCCGCATGGTGCGCAACCTGGTCCCGATCGGTTCGATCGTGACCTGCACCGTGGGCACCCTCGCCGCCCACTGGGCCCTCGACATTTCCTGGGAGGTGGCGCTGCTGTTCGGCGCCATCTGCATCGTCACCGGCCCCACGGTGGTGGCGCCGCTGCTGCGCTCGGTCAAGCCCGCCGCCAAACTGGCCAACATCCTGCGCTGGGAGGGCATCATCATCGATCCGGTGGGTGCCCTGCTGGCGGTACTGGTATTCGAGGGCATCGTCTCCTGGGGACAGGGCAACGTCTTCGAGCACTCCCTGTACATCTTCGGCAAGACCATCGTTATCGGCATCGTGCTGGGCGGTATTGCCGGCTGGCTGACCGGTGTGGCCTTACGCAAGCACCTGCTGCCCCAATACCTGCACAACGCCGGCACCCTGACCTTCATGCTGGGCGTCTACGCCTTCTCCAACGAGATGGCCCATGAATCCGGCCTGTTGACGGTGACGGTGATGGGCATCTGGATGGCGAACATGAAGCAGGTGCCGATCGAAAGCATCCTGGAATTCAAGGAATCCCTCAGCGTCCTGCTGATCTCGGCCCTGTTCATCATTCTCGCCGCCCGGGTCGAATTTACCGCCATTGCGGACCTGGGCTGGCAACTGGTGACCGTGCTGGCCGTGCTGATGCTCGTGGCCCGGCCCATCACTATTTTCCTGTCCGCCATCGGCACCACCCTGACCTGGCGGGACAAACTGTTTCTCAGCTGGATCGCGCCGCGGGGCATCGTCGCCGCAGCGGTCTCCGCCCTGTTCGCCTTCCAGTTGCAAAAGCTCGGCTACGAAAGTGCCGGCGTGCTGGTGCCGCTGGTCTTCATGGTGATCATCGCCACAGTGACCCTCCAGAGCCTGACGGCCCGCCCCCTGGCGCAGCTGTTGAAGGTGGCGGAGCCGGCGGATTACGGCTTCCTGATCCTCGGCGCCAACAGTGTGGCCCGCCAGATCGGGCTGGCCCTGCAGAAAGTGGAGGTGCCGGTGGTGCTGACCGACACCAACTGGGAAAACGTGCGCCAGGCCCGCATGGATAACCTCAACGTCTACTTTGGCAATCCCGTGTCGGAACACGCCTCCACCCACCTGGACCTGACCGGCATCGGCAACCTGCTGGTGATTTCGCCCTACAAGCAGCTCAATTCGCTGGCGACCTATCACTTCCTGGACTGGTTCGGTAACGGCAGCGTCTACAGCCTGTCGGAAGGGGATCAGGACCAGAAGGCCCGCCACCAGACCGCCGAGAAGATCCAGCAGACCCGCGGCCTGTTCGGCGATGTCAGCTACGCCAAGCTGGCCAGCCTGGTGAGCAAGGGCTATACGGTGAAAACCACGCAGTTGAGCGAGGCCTTCAGCTACGAGGATTTCCAGGCCCAGTACGAAAACCAGGCCCTGCTGCTGTTCGTCATCGATCCGCGGGAACGGATCCAGGCGGTGACGTCACAATCCAACCTGAAGCTGGACAAGGGCTGGATGCTCCTGAGCCTGGTGCCGCCGCAACCGCCCAAGGAACGCAAGGAGAAGGATGCCGGGCCGGAGCCGGCCGGCGCCACGGCGACCGCCTGAGGCCTCTCAAACAGCTTTAGCGGGCCTGGCAGTCCAGCACCAGCTTGCCCCGCACGTGGCCGGTTTCCAGTTTACGCTGGGCGTCGGCCGCGCGGGCCAGCGGAAAAATCTCCTCCACGTGCAGCCGCACGTCGCCGTCCTCGATCAGTTCGGCGATTTCCTCCAGGTGGAACACGTCGGGCCGCACGGTCATGCCATGGGCCTTGAGTCCCATGTTCTCCGCTTCGGTAATGATGCCGTCGGCGGTCACCGTGGGCACGGTGACCAGCACCCCGTGTTCCGCCAGGCAGTGCAGCGAGCGCTTGCCGGTATCACCGCCGACCAGGTCGAAGATCAGGTCCAGCCCGTAGCAGGCATCAACGAAATCGTCGCGATTGTAATCGATCACCTCATCGGCGCCGAGGGTCGCCAGGAAATCCGCGTTGCTCTCCGACGCCGTGGCGATCACGTGGGCTCCACGAGCCCGGGCAAACTGGATCGCCAGGTGGCCAACACCGCCGGCGCCGGCGTGGATCAGCACCTTGTGATCCGACTGGAGCTCGCCCATCTCGAACAGCCCCTGCCAGGCGGTCAGTGCCGCCAGCGGCAGTCCTCCGGCCTCGGTCAGGTCCATCTCCTCCGGCACCACGATCAACTCGTCGGCGCGGGCCAGGGCGTACTCGGCGTAACCTCCACCGCCGGAGGGGAAACCGATCATCCCCATCACGCGATCGCCGGCAGACAGGGTGTGAACCCCCTCGCCGACGTCGGTTACCGTTCCGGCCACGTCATATCCTGGCGTCCAGGGCAGGCGATCGCGGATCTGCTGGGCGGCAAACCCCAGCCCCTTGCGGGTTTTCCAGTCGATGGGATTGAGGCCGGCGCCCGCCACGCGGATGCAGACTTCTCCGACCGCCGGCACCGGGTGCTCGGCTTCGGTCAGTTTGAGTTCATCCGCTTCCCCGAAGCGCTCATAGACAATGCGACGCATACTGGTTTCTCCCATGCGGCGTTGGGAAACGCCGGGCCCGCTTGCTGCTACGGGACGGCCGGTTTCCAGGCGGGCGGACGCCTGCTTTCCAGCAAGCGTAGCAGAATCCGGTTTATTCGGTAGTCACCACGGCATGGCCGAGGATGTCGCCGTATTCCCTGGGCACCCGGGCCGGGCGCTGGGTCTTGAGATCCACACAGGCGTGGCTGGACCTGGCACGCACCAGGGATTTGCCATCGGATTGGCGCACCAACTGGAAACGGCGGGCCGAACGGAAACGGCCGTCGAAGTCCACCAGCCAAGTGCCCAGCAGCAGGTGATCACCCTCGTTGGCGCCCGCCAGGTAATCGATCTCGGTGCGGGTAATGGCCATGGCGCGACCGGTCGCCTCATGGCGCTCCCAGGTCATTCCCAGGCTCTCGATATGGGCCCAGCTCACTTCCTCGAGCCAGCGCACGTAGACCACATTGTTGGCATGGCCGAGACGGTCGACGTCTTCAGGCTGGACCACGATGGGCATGATGAAAGGGTCCGGCAGGTCCCAGTCGATGAGGTCGGGCACGTCACTCACGGCGATGTCTCCTTGTTCAGGGCGGGAATGCGGCTGATCGGCAGCCGCCCGATGCGGTCATTGTGCAGGGTTCCGAAATACAGCATGCCCAGATGCGGCTCCACCGAGGTGATCTCCTTTAAATGCGTGCCGGTGGTGTCGTGCAGGGTGGCCAGCAGCTTGCCTTCGCTGTCGAAGGCCATCACCAGACCATACGCCTGCACCGGTGGCTGGAGGCTGTCGGGCAGCTTGGCCACCTGATCCTTGATCCAGGGGTGCGGCTGCATCCAGTCCACCGCCGGATTGCGTGGCGTCGGCAGCGCGACCCAGAAGCGGCCGTGGCTGTCTGCCGCCACGCCGTCCGGGAAGCCCGGCAGGTTATCGGCAAACACCTCCGCCGTCCCGGCCTTGCGGCCGGTCAGCCAATATTTCAGGATGCGGTATTTCCACGTTTCATTGACCAGCAGGAAGCTACCGTCTTTGGCCACCGCCACGCCATTGGCAAAATAGAGGCTGCGCATCAGCACATCGGTCTTGCGGGTGGCCGGATTGTAGCGCATCAGGCGGCCGTGCGGCTGCATTTCCAGCAGGTCCAGCCGATACTCGGACTGGTTGAAGCGGGAACTGGCATCGGTGAAGTAGATCATCCCGTCCGGGGCAATGTCCACGTCGTCGGTGAACTTGAAGGGCAGCCCCTCCGCTTCCCGGGACAGGGTGCGAATCACGCCTGAGGGATCGATCGAGAGCAGCCCTTTGTAAGCGTCGGCCACGATCAGGCTGCCGTTGCGATCGAACTCCATCCCCAGCGGCCGGCCGCCGGTCCGGACCCAGGTCTCCACGCGGCCATCCGGCCATACCCGCACCACCTTGCCGTCCTGGGTGCCGCCGTAGACACGACCGGTCTTGTCCACATCCACATCCTCGGGGCCGTACACTTCCCCCTTGGCCAGCAGGTCCGCCTGACGCAGCAATTCGTTGGGCGCCGTGCGGCCGGAAAGTCCGGGCGGCGGCGAAGGGGGCCAGGCCCGGCTATCGACCGGTGACGGTGTCAGCAGAAACCCGCCAATGGCCAGAAACAGGACCACACAGATTGCATACACCCAACGCATGAAAACTCCTTGTTATTGGACACCCCGGACTAACAAAACTAGCAGATGCAGTAGCGGCCATGCCCATCAACTCGGGTCAAACTCACCGTCCAGGAAGCGTCGGCACAGGTTGGCGAACAGATCGGGCTTTTCCGCATGCAGCCAGTGGCCCGTGCCCGGGATGATGCGCAGGGAGGCCTTGGGGAAATAGCGGGCAAAGGCCTCGCGCTGGTCCTCGCCGATGTAATCGGACTCCCCACCCTTGATGAACAGGGTCGGCCCATCGAAGGGGCCATCCGCGGTCGGGCCTGCGGCAATCTGTTCATAGTGGTCCCGGATCGCGTCCAGGTTCAGGCGCCAGGCAAAGCCGCCCTCGCCGTCGCGCACCAGGTTCTTGAGCAGGAACTGGCGCACGGGCGTCACCGGGACATAGTGCGCCAGGGCCTGGTCCGCCTCGCCGCGCGAGCCGATTTGCGCCAGGTCGAGCTGGGTGAGTCCCTCGATGATCTCGTCGTGGTGCGGTGGATAGGCCACCGGCGCGATGTCCGCCACGATCAGGCGGTCCACCCGGTCGGGATGGGCCAGGGCCAGCTCCATGGCCGTCTTGCCACCCATGGAATGACCCAATACGGAAGCCTGTTCCAGGTGGGCCCGGTCCATGTAGCGCAGGACGTCGTCGGCCATGGCGGGATAGTCCATGGCGTCGGTGTGAGGGGAGCGACCGTGGTTGCGCAGGTCGAGGGCATGAATCTGCCAGTTGTCGGCCAGGCGCTGGGACACGCCGCCCAGGTTTTCCAGGGAACCGAAAAGTCCGTGCAGGACGATCAGCGGCTCGCCCTCTCCCGTCACGCGGTGATGCAAGTCCAGGCTCAAGTCTGCCTCCTTATAGCCAGGCGCGGAGTTCACCCAGCGCCGTCGAATTGAGCAGGTAGGATACCTCATGTTGCAGGGCCAGTTGCTGCACGTCCGCCGCCAGGGCGTCCAGGTCATCCACCTGTGGACTCAGGCCGGAATGATCGGAGACATAGCCCCACATATGCTGCAGGGCATTGCGGATCCCCCCTTCCGGCGGCGTCACCCGGGAGGCGTTCACCAGCGCCAGCCACAGGGCATCAAGGGGCACGGCGCGGGCAGCCACACGACGGCCAAAGCTGTGGTAGGCCTGCCGGTTGCGCGCCAGCAGGCTGTACTTGTAGGTAGCCCACAGCTCATGATCGTTGCGGGGCATGCGGATACGGCCACGATGGCCGGCTTCGGCCCGGGCCGTAATGAAGCGGGTTTCCTCCGCCAGCGCCACAGGATCGAGCGGCGGCCAGAGGATCGCCTCACCGGTCACCGCCACCTGCCCGGGAACGGCCTGGCCGCGCAGGGTCATTTCCCCCATCAGCTGGTTCAGGCGCAGGGTCAGGGCGTCCTCATGCCCCTGCCAGCCCGCCGGCATCCGGTCACCGGCGCTGCGGCCGCGATCGGTACCGACGAGGCCTACCAGCAGGCGCATCTGTGCCGCCAGCAGTTCGTCATCGAGAAATCCGGCGTCCAGGTCGAACACCCTGTTCTTTTCCATCTACGCACCTTCCTGTCAACGCGCCGCGCCGGTTTGGTCACTCCGGTCACAGAACCCGGCGGTCAAAATGACCCATAATGAATTCAGGCGATCAACGAACGACCGGTCCGATCCGGCCCGGGGCCAACACCGACCAACGGAGTGACCATACGCTATGAGACGAGTCAGTCCCCACGACAGGCGCCGCTTCCGCCGGCTCCCCGCTACGGAGCTGAACCTGGCCTGGCGACCGCGCAACCGCCTGTTCGCCCGCTATCGCAACATACAGGGCCATGATTTTACACGGGAAGGCGTGGCTGTCACCGCGGCCGCGGACACATTCAGCGAAGGCGACCGGATCGAACTGCAGTTGGAACTGGTCATGGCCGGCACGAACCTGACGGCCCAGGGGGTGGTTGCCGAGGTCGTCAATGTGGCGCGCCAGGGCCACCAGGCCCGGGTGGGACTGGCTTTTGATGTGCCCGCCAGTCGCCGTTTCGGCGCATCGGCCCTACGCGCCCGCCTGGGCCGCATGGAAGGCATCCTGGAGCGGAGCGAGAAACAGTGGCTGCGGTCCCAGCCGCTGGAGAGCATTACCGGCCTGACCGGCTGACAACAGGAACCACCCGTCCCGCCGGAATCGAGTAGGAGGGGGAGTCACCTCCCCCGTCCTCTCACACCACCGGGCATACGGTTCCGTACCACGGCGGTTCATGATTGGCTCTGAAGCCGGTTTATCGTATCCAGCAAACTGACCAGAGACAGGCGGTCGAACACCTTCTTTGGC
>NZ_SJDL01000027.1 GCF_004327985.1 Marinobacter halodurans | reverse complement strand
CACCAGGCTGGCTGCTTCCTGCTTGAACTCAGGAGTAAAGGAACGTCGTTTTCTGGTCATCAGACACCTCGTTTATGGTGGCGATCTTACCACCTACGTTGGTGTCCGGAATCATTGGACCACTACAGTATGCGGTATTAGCGATGGGCCACCATTCAGCCCGGTTGTAAGTTGGGATGACAATGAAGCCGGGCAAGGGCGCTGGAATATCAATGCCAGTGAAGCGAATTTTGCCTTGGGCCACAGCGTCCAGATTTTGAACGACAGTGGCATTACTTCGCAGGAGTTGTCCCGCCGTGATGGCCGTGGCGTGGGATTCCTCTCTGCAAGTTCTCTGGGAACGGAGTTGATGTCTCGACGACAGGAAACGGAGCGGCAACGTGAGTCGGTGAGTCCACAAAGCCCATTTCCTGCGAAGCAGGTTGAACCCCTGTCCTCCTCTGTCCGCGCGACCGAAACCACAACTCTGGAGAAAGAGCCAGAGACCCATTTGGAGATTGGTCTGTTTACAGATGGCACCCTCAATAATGCCGACAATTCCCAGACCTACAGGGATCAAATCAAGGAAGAATGCCTTGCGCCATTCGAGCGCGGTGAGATCTCACAGGCGGAATGCGAATACCGGTTAGGATTGGCTCTTGGTACCAGTTATACCAATGCACCAAGCAATGTCGCCAAGCTGGCTGATTTATATATCGAATCGCGAAAAGTGGAGGGGGATAAGGTTACGCAAAGGCTGGTTGAATACGCTCCAGGTATTGGTACCGAAACCGGCGATGGTGATTCACTGGAGGGAATGTCTACCGGCCTTGGGGACACTGGCATACTGAGCCAGGTGGATGACGCTTTCCTCAGAGTGGCGCAACGGATTTATAGACTGGAACTGAAGAGTACCATTGCGAGTTTGTCATTTGACCTGTTCGGATTCAGCCGGGGAGCTGCGGCAGCCCGCCACGCCGCTCACGAGATCAATCGCGGTCCAGAAGGATCGCTGGGAAAAGCCCTCAAGGCTATGGGCATCGATTGGCCGAGGCAGGTCGTTATTCGCTTCGTGGGACTCTTCGATAGCGTTGCAGCTGTTGTCAGCGCTAAAAGGGGTGACCTGTCACCAAGCAACGACCGGAACGATCCGGTCAAGATCTACCTGGATCCAGGCAAGGTCGAACAGGCCGTTCACCTGGTGGCCTCTGACGAGCGGCGGAAGAACTTTGCCTTAAACAGCCTGCGCAATCCGGATGCCACCTTGCCTGATAACTATCGGGAAATCGCCCTGCCCGGTGTGCACTCTGATGTTGGCGGCGGGTATCCCAATAGCATGCGGGAAGATGTGCTACTCACCCCATTGCAACACGTTTCTCTTTCATGGTTTGAGAATGCAGAAGACACGCCTCAATGGCATGCATTGGAGGCCCTGAAAAAACAGAAGGACGCCGAGGGGTGGATCGGTGTGAACTGCTTGCCAGTAAGATCCTCTGAGCGTCCCAACCCGTCGCCCAGTGAACTGGGGCCGGAAAGTGAAGCAAGCCTGGAAATCTATCATCACATTGATCCGGGGCGAGCACCGCACGGTTCTCGAGACGCCGAGTTGGCCCTGAGAATGGTTCGCCAGATGCGAGGGGAATATTCTCGGGTAACGCTGAAGCTCATGCACCAGTTGGCCGTGCAGGCAGATGTGCCCCTAAGGAGTATCGATCCGACCAACGACGCATATCGTCTACCGGATGAACTTGCCCCTGTTGCGGAAAATCTCTCGGAGCAAATTCTGGCCGGTGCCGCCAGCGCTTCGCTATCGATGAGTCAGGAAAGTCTGCTGCGGCAGCGATATATTCACTATTCTGCCGATTACAGTCCAATTAAGTTCCTCGCCCTTGGGGAGCCGGCTGCCCTTGAATTGCCCGAAGTCGTTTGCCCGTATGCCCCAACCGAATCCGGCGAACGGATCGTATACCCGAATCACTAAGGAGTGGTAGTGAACGTCATAAAATACGCCTGTTACCTATGGTGCATTCTGATTCTGGCGGGGTGTACGACCAAGGAAGACAAGGATATCCCCTGGTACGTGGGGGTTGCCGCCCCCCAGCACTACCAGATGTGGGTCATTAATATGCATCTGGAAAAATCCGGCGAGCGAAGCTGGCGAGTGCCGGTGGGCGATGTCAGTTGCTGCTGGAAAGGTGACAACGGCCCCTTCGGAACCGGCGGTGCGATGGATCCTTTCCCAAACCTGATAGGCCTCCATTGGTTTTCATTCGCGGAGCAGAAATTCTACTCGACGCTGATCAAGATACCGCCAGACCTCAAAGATCGCATGCGAGAGCCTGTCCGTCACACCACTCAACGGGGCAATGTCCGCCATGAACCTAGAAGCACGCTTATTTTAGGTCTTGCCCCGGGAGGGGAGGTGGTTGTCTGGATGATGAGTCAGCGTTCGAACGCTGTTGAAATCATGCGGGTTCCGGCTGTTGAAGTAGAGGGGGATACCGGGCAATTCCAGGTCCGATCTGCAGACTACATGGAAGAGAATGGCGCCTATCTGGAGAAACATGGTGTACCTCTCGACGGTTGGTAGGCCGTGCTTGTTGAGGAAGGCCTTCTGTAAATATCGGGCTTGTCAGATCCCATGAAAAAGTTGGTAATCGTATTCACCACGATGCTTGTGGTGCACGCACTTTCGTTTTTTGCCCTGAGCTATGCCTTATACAGTGGCGGGGATAATGATGTGTTTTTGGTCCTACTGTTGTGGACGGGCTTTTCAGCGTGTGGGGCTTTCTACTTGCATCGAGTTTCAAAGAAAGAGGCTTGGGACAAGGCCGGCGACAAGGTGCTGGTGGTCATTGGCTATTTACTCTCGCTACTGGTCGTAGTCGTTGGTGGAGCCGTCATTCTGTTGTTCATTGCTGCGAGCGGTATTCGTCCGTGAGTTGCGCCCTGGTTAGTTGCAGTAGGGGAGGGATCCGGCCAGATGTCCATAAAATGATGTCGTTTGATGGACTGGGAGTAGCGGGCAATTAGCAACTGAGCACTTGCCACCTTCCACCTTCCTTCCATGCAGGCTTGGGGGCAGGGCTCATCTTTTGATCTTGTAAAAGGTAGATCCCTCTAATTCATTTAATTCACGTTGGGGGAATGGCGTGATAGTTCTGACTTTTGGGCGGGTGTCCTATTTAGTCCGGTTGTCGTGGGGGCTGGGGTAGGGTTTCCCAATGGAGCTGAACGGCTTCAGGCCTTCCTGATATCCTCTTTACCACAACGACCATGGTATCCTTCGGCGGCAACAAATCATTGATCAAGGATGAACATTTCACATGAAACGCGTTATGAATGGCGTTCGCCATTTTCTATATTTATTTTCGATTCCGCTCGCGTTCACCGGAATGGGAGCGGCTTTATTCGTCGACAGCGTTCTCTTAGGCGTGCTTGGGTTTCTATCGGGCTTCGGACTCCTTGGGTGGGCCGTTTATACGTGGGGGCAGCAAGCTCCCGAAACCGCTCCAAACGGCCGCTCTCCGCGCAAAAGTGGATCCAAACTAGCCTCTGCCTACGCAAGTCCTGGCGTCAGTTCCGGATTCGGGGGCGGCGATGGTGGCGGTGGTTGCTGAGACACTGATCAAAATTAATGCACTCTGATCCCTTTAATCACTATGAGGGTGCGGGCTTTTTCCTCTATCCGAATACGCCAAGGCGCTACGTATATTGTCTGAATTCCAGATTCAGTGTTGCAAGGGATTATCTAGAATGGATTCTTTTATTAGCTTTGGCATTATCATATTTTTTCTTGTTGCACTGTTCAAAGCTACTCAAGCCGCCTATCACAAGATAATATGGCACCGCCGCAAAACAACTGAGGTCCAGCTCGCACAATACTTCAAAGAAAATAACAGCCCGGTTGGAGAACTTAATGATGAGCAATTAGATTCGCTATTCTGGACTTTATGCAATGAGTCAATCAATGAAATTTCATGCACACTCACTCACAGCAAAGATAACTTTGACCCTCAGATATACCGAGTTTTCGATATCAACCTTAAAAGAAAGAATTGGCTCTCAAGTAACACAGACGCGAGTGTTTCGCACACACTTAATGGTTTTGAGTTTTTCGTTCCAGGGTTAGCACGGCACAGGCTAGACAGCAAGAACCCCGAGAGTGTGGATGTCGTATTCTATGGAAGTATTGCCGTGTTCGTTGGCATTGAGCACGAATACAGTATATTTAATGAAAAGGAAGCCTCCACGCATAGCGCCACCAATTTAACTGTCAAGCAGACAGTTATAGAGACCAGTTACGAAGCACTCGCGGATTCCGGTGAATTTGACATCATTCCTGGAAATGGGGGGCGGATGATCCGTGCCATCTACGGCGATAGAATGGCAGTATTCAGGGATGATGCTATAGTAACTGCTTACTCATCCATTATCGCCGGGGCTGGTATCTTCTCAGCCATCTTTGCTTTGCTAGGCGCAGCTAGCCTTCTAAAGCTACCATACGATAGCTATCTACTTCGGTTAGAATTTCTGAACCACTTCTTCCTGAAGCTGAGCTTCCTTAATCATTTTTTAATTTTCTTTTCTTTATTTTGGGGCGGTGCGGTCACACTATTCTCTGTCCGAGAATTCCTTAAGCCACGCAAAGGAACTGTCTTACTCTTCGATCGAGCTGAGTTGGACGTTTCTATTAAGAGGCATGGGCAGCCCGATTTTGTCCGAGTTTCGTGGGAAGCACTAACTATCCGCGCCCGTTCTCAGTTTGGTTATCTTGTTAGCGGCTTAGGCCCAGTTTACGCGAGCAGATTAGAGCTCAGTTCTGCTGATCATGATATCGGAGACAAGGTGTTGTTACCCATGCCCTCATTTGACGATGGGTTTCATACTTGGCAAGCAATTTATATGTTCATGAACAGAGAGATCAATAGCGTTCTTGAAATTGATCCTATGCAACCAGATTATAAATTGGGCGACCCTCATAAAGACGGCCTTTATCTATTGAAACGAAGGATCACGAAAAAATACTTGAGCCTTTCACTACCTGCCAAAATTTTAGAGTCTTTTGTTCTGCTGATTACATTAGGTCCATTACCATACATTTTGGCTGGGAAAACTTCGGATTTTCGGACAAAGAAAGCGATCTCACGGACCAATTAATGCGCCACCTAACAATCCAGGCTATGATTGTGCGGATTTACCCACAGCGATGCCCTCTTTCGCTCAGTCAGAGTTAATTTCCTGATAGGAAAAATAAACACCCTAACACTAATACAAAAACACTCAACTAGGTTGCTGGATCAAATCTTGCTGGCTTCTAACCTGCCCCAATCACCCTCTCTGGTAGTTTGGCGCCTTTCGTTCAACCCCAAAGCCAACGCGAATTCGCCGCCTGGCTGCGGGGTGGCTACATGAGCTCCAGAACTATTGTTAGCGGATTGGCGGTTGTAGGCTAATCAAACAATATTCACTTTGACCCCTTTAATTTCTATCTGCAGACTACATGGAAGAGAATGGCGCCTATCTGGAGAAACATGGTGTACCTCTCGAAGGTTGGTAGGCCGTGCTTGTTGAGGAAGGCCTTCTGTAAATATCGGGCTTGTCAGATCCCATGAAAAAGTCAGTTGTCGTATTTGCCACGATACTCGTGGTGCACGCACTCTCGTTTTTTGCGTTGAGCTCTGCCTTATACAGCGGCGGTAATGATGACGTGTTTTTGGTCCTACTGTTTTGGACGGGCTTTTCAGCGTGTGGGGCTTTCTATTTGCACCGGGTTTCAAAGAAAGAGGCTTGGGAAAAGGCCAGTGACAAAGTGCTGGTTTTCATTGGCTATTTGCTCGCGTTGTTGGTCGTAGTCGTTGGTGGATCCGTCATTCTGTTTTTCATTGCTGCAAGCGGTATTCGGCCGTGAGTTGCGCCGTGGTTAGTTGCAGTAGGGGGGATCCGGCCAGATGCCCATCAAATGACGTCGTTTGATGGACTGGAAAAAGTGGGCAATTAGCAACTGAGCACTTGCCACCTTCCTTCCACACAGGCTTGGGATCAGGGCTCATCTTTTGATCTTGTCAAAGGAGCAAAAACGCAAGACTTGACTTCGAGCCTTCTATCTAAAAAAGGGGCAGCGTTGCCCCCTTTTAAATAATGCTAAAGCACTTACTGAACATAGTCACGCAATAGACTTTTCATTTCATTTTTTGTTAGAAAATTTGAGTCAACTTTTATGATCTTTGCGGCGATATTGTTGGGTATAAAAAATACGGTAGAATGTTTCTTTCCCAAGAAGTAATAAAACTTGTATTCACCATTAGACCAGATTCCGGTCTCTCTATCTTTGGCGAACACATGCCTAAATGTTTTTAGCGACAGTTCGTCACAGTTTGCATTATTTTTATTTAGGACATTGGTGAAGAATGCTTCAGGATCGCAACCTCCCGTATTCAATTCGTCCTCTGTGCTAAACCCTACAATATTGTCGCCAGCATCAGGGCTATACTTAAATATCAGTGTGTTGTTATCGGACCCTAAAAAACCCACAGCAACTGGGTTTGCAGGCGGGTAAAAATCGTAATGCTTATACACAACACGCAGACCATTGTCGTTGGCAAAGGCGAATGCAGGGATAACTAAGGTAACTAAAAGGATGGATATATATCTCATATCAAAGCCCCAGCAGTGCAGCTTCGATAAAACTGCGGTAGTTTGCTGCTACGCGGTCGCGACACATGTTATATACAGATGCATCACCAGACATTATGCGCTTACCTATCTTTGCTACCTCTTTTACAATCCAACTAATGCCTGGGGTATACGTCGGTCTGGGAACTAGATCAATGGATGCGGTACATGATTGAGCTTCGGCGAGAGCTTCGTACATGACTTTTGCTGCTTTCTCATTAACGGTGTGTGGTTGCGCTAAGCCCCTCCAAAAATAATTGATCACAGCAGCGACGTATTCCCTGTCTTGAGAGTTCATTCCCTTCTCCATTTAATTAAAACAGTCCTATTCCGGATCGCCAGATTATCAACGCTGTCCAGGTGCGTCCAGAAACTCTATCATTCCTTCAGCACTAGCCGCTTCGGTGCTTCAAGCTGTGCTTGAAAATCCAAGAGGGATGTTCAGGTCTTGCCTTTTGCCCTCCGCCTGTAAGTTGGAGGCATTTCCGATGACCTATCCACATTAGCCAAGCATCAACAATGAGCCAAAGATGGCCAGACCGTTGTGATAGAAATAGCAGGCGCGCTCTATCACGTTACTTCACGGTGTAACCGGCGAGAAGCCATCCACTGATCTGCTAAATTCAAAGGTAGACCCCTTTAATCTTGATGTTCTATGTGGCTTTCATGATTAGATTAACGCCTGCAGTTGTAGCAGATACGGAGTGAAGCGGAGTACCTATTGGAAAGCCTCCATTTTTAAGAGTTTTGCTTCAATGTTTGTTCCAGCTCCTGAAGTGCGTGGCATGCTTTATTCCATTCCTCCGGTAACCCGTTGCCCTCAATCGTTGGGGTCTTGGCGGCATCAAGATGTACCGTATTCCTGTATTTTCTCAATCGATGAAGTTCATCAGAAAGCTTATCGGTGAGGATTTTATTTGCTTTGAGCACCTCGATATAGCTGAAGAAATTATTCTGCTGGGATTTTAACGACTTGATCTTAGCAAACTCTCTGCAGAGAACTTCCATTACCGCAATTACCGGTATCGTTGCATACCAAACATATGCGGCACCAGCTGTGCCTGAAAGGTCCCAAAGATGGAGGTTCCATCTGTTTACATCACACAGCTGGACCATTTGGCAGAGCAGAGTTTGGTGAGCCTCATCCAGGTAGGGCCAACGCGGCCTGAGTTCACCGTAGGTTCGGATATAACCTCTTGGAAACCTTGCATTCACTGCTTTCCCGGTTTCCTGCCATGCATCAGTCAGCGTTTTTGCATGATCTTGGAACTCATCCCTTACTTTGCAAAAAGCCCTGTACTCCATGTATGCAAATCTCCTAATTCTTAACGCTTTGAATAAGCCGCCAAATTGGAGCGGCAGCGGACAATTGGTCGGTTTGATTTAATTGTTAAATCATTTCCTACGCCGCCCCTTGCGCCGGGCATTATTTTTTCTTTTTCTTTCCGCTTTTCTCTTCTTATATTTTTCCCGCTTCACTCGCTGATCTTTCTTATTTTCCTCAATTGGATATTGGAAAGAGGTGCCCCTCGTTTCTTTTACGCTGTTTTCCTTGAAAAAACCAAATTCCTCCCGCACCTTGTGAGCCTCTGCGTAGTCTTCCTCGGACCACTGACGCGTATCGATGTAAACCATGTCTTCACTGCTACCGTCATTGCCTGGAGGATCTGTGGCGACTCCGACCACGATATCCCTTTCAGGTTTGAGAAGCTTCGCTGACTTACAGTAGGCGATAAGAAGGCCTGCTCTGTAGTCTCGGTACTCTTGATAGGACTTAAAGCTTTCAGAGACTGGAACCACCAACCATACGTACATGGTCTCCGGAGTCGTAGGGGAAAAAAGAAGACGAACCCCTCTCTGATCAGGTTTTAATGATCTTACTTTTTCATGAATCGCATCCGCGAGAATCCGACGGCCAATACGTGACTCTGACGCAAACTCCCTAATGCCCAAAGTAACGGAATCGAAATCTTCTGCATTACAAAAATGCCAAGTTTTATCTTGCGCATGCCGACCAAAGTGCTCAATAAATCTATCAATAAAATAGGAATTAGCATCCACCTCCTTGCCTCTCCGGTATTGAGGCAAGGATCGAATGTAGTCATAGAGTCCCTCATCTACAGCGACAATATCAGAATCCTCAGAATAAAATCCTGGCTGGCGATCCTTGTTCGATCCCGATAAATAAAAGCCAAGAATTTCTTCCTCCCCTGCTGCATACCCCAACTTCCCGGATAATACAAAATCCTCTTTATCGGAAAGATAGGTTGTAAAATCATGGACTGTATCGAGCTCTCTCATCAAGGTATCGAGCGCCACATCGTCCAGCACATGAACGAACCCTTTTTCAGGATTAACCATTCCGACTTGAAAAGGAGTTTTCTCCATCTCCTTACTAACAACGTCTGGATTAAGTATTAGTGATCCAGACCCGGAGCTGTGTTGCCTGAATCTCTCCGTGGCGTTTCTAGCAACTAAAACCCTGTGTATTCTTATCTGGTCACCGTACGGAAAAGATAGAGGGAATGGCTTTGTACATTTACGATCTAAAAAAATCCTATCAGAATGCTCACGTATGAATTTTTCGGCACCATACACTTGCGGAGCGGACTTCAATACTGCTTTTCTTACCCAACGGCCCCAGTCTACTTCCAAGTTCCCCGTATCTTTGAAGGCAATATCTTTATCCGAAAAAATAATGACATGTTCTCTAAATACTACGAGAAGATCACATAATTCCTTCCCGTCACCATCGGCGGTTTTTTTCCTTCATCAGTGTACAGGTTGGGGAAACACCACGGACTCAGGAATGTTTGTTGTCCTAGCCAGGCAAGATAGCGCTCCGAGGCGGTCACTCCGTGGCCTTTTTCTTGGTCGATCCTCATGTTTCCCTTCTTGAGCCTTTGGCTGTAGTAGCGAATCTCTCCAGCGCCCGCTGCTGTTTTCAAACCCGCCTGGCGAGTCATCTTCGACCTTAGCAACGAGACCATTGACCAGTATCGAAAAAATTATTACCGCAGCAACGATGCCAACAATTTCCATGGCTCTGTCCGACACCCTTTAACAGCTAATTCAACTAACTTTGTCGTATATCACTCTGCGAATAACTCCACAGCCCGTATCCGACGGAATGCAAAAAGCGTAGCCCTTTCAGTCAGGTAACTCCAGCGACCACTCGTCGCTTCCGGACTTTTCCGACAAAGCGGGGATAACTCCGCGTCGAGCAACGCGCAGTCATTTTCGGAAGGAATTAGAGAATGTTATTTAAATCAGTTTATTACGATTGTTGCAAAAGCTAAGCGCCGGAGTTTTCAGACACTTTGTCGCTGAACTCCACCTTCTGGGGAAGATAGATCATGCCGCCCGAGCCCCAACAATCCGCGTCCTCTGCGGCCGAAACCCCGCCGTAGCAATCAGCGCGAGCACCACCGTCACCCCCACCAACACCCCAAACGCCACCGAGTTCCACTGCAAATACAGCGCAAACCGGATCGCCTCCACCGCATGGGTAAACGGGTTGATCTGGCAGATCCAGTACAGCACCGGGCTGGCGTCCTGCATCTTCCAGAGCGGATACAGCGCCGAGGACAGGAAGAACATGGGGAAGATCACGAAGTTCATCACGCCGGCGAAGTTTTCCAGTTGTTTCACCCAGGTGGCGATGATGAGGCCGAGGGCGCCGAGCATGAGGGCGGTGAGCAGCAGCGCGGGGAAGACGGCGAGGTAGCCCAGGGCGGGCGGCTCGACGTCGAAGAAGAAGGCGATGAACAGGAAAACGTACACCTGGCCGATGGACACCACGCCCATGGCCAGCAGTTTGGTGACCAGCAGGAAGGGGCGGGGCAGGGGGCTCATGAGCAGGACGCGCATGCTGCCCAGTTCCCGGTCGTACACCATCGACAGCGCGCCCTGCATGGAATTGAACAGGATGATCATGCCGCACAGGCCGGGGGCGATGTAGGTCTCGTAGGTGATGTAGGTGGCGTAGGGCGGGATGATGGACACGCCCAGCACGGCGCGGAAGCCGGCGGCGAACACGGCGAGCCACAGCAGCGGGCGGACCAGGGCGCTGGCGAAGCGGGTGCGTTGCTGCCAGAAGCGCAGCCATTCGCGGATCTGGATGCCGATGAAACAGTGCCAGTACTGGGCCAGTCGCATAGTCAGTTGCTCTCAGTTTGGCTGGCGGCGCCCGTCAGCGCCTGAAACGTATCCGCCAGGGTGGGCTGGCCCTGGGCCTCGCAGATGCTGTCGCCATGGCCGTCCGCCAGGAGCTGGCCCTGGTGAAGGATCAGCACCCGGTCCTGGCGTTCCACTTCCTCGATCAGGTGGGTGGCCCAGAGCACGGTCAGGCCGTCTTCGGCGCACAGGCGGCGCACGTGGGCGTTCAGGCCCTGGCGGCTGGGCACGTCGAGGCCGACGGTGGGTTCGTCGAGCAGTAACAGGCCGGGGCGGTGCAGCAGGGCGCGGGCGATTTCCACGCGTCGGCGGTGGCCGCCGTTGAGCTGGCGCACGGCGTCGTTGCCCCGTTCGGTGAGTTCGAAGCGGGCCAGCTCTTCGTCGCAGCGCTGGCGGGCGGCTTTGCGGGAGAGGCCGTGCAGCGCGGCGTGGTACATCAGGTTCTGGCGCACGGTCAGGTCCATGTCCAGTGCGTTCTGCTGGAACACCACGCCGATTTCCTGCATGGCGGCGGCGGGCTGTTTGCGCAGGGAGCGGCCCCGCAGTTTGATGTCGCCGCTCTGCAGCGCCAGCAGCCGGGTGATCAGCCCGAACAGGGTGGACTTGCCTGCCCCGTTGGGGCCGAGCATGGCGTGGAAGGCGCTGGGCGTCAGGTCAAAGCTGACCTCCCGCAGCACGGGCCGGCGCCCGTACTGGAAGCTGACGCGATCGACCTCGATGCTCATGCCGGGTCCGGGACGACCACCACGCCCCAGGGGTAGCGGCCGACTTTGATGGATTTGATGACCTTGAGGTCGTCCACGTCGATGACGGAGACGTCCCCGGTCACGCCGTTGGTGGTGAGCAACTGGGATTCATCGGCGCTGAAGTCCATGTGCCAGACGCGCCCGCCCACCAGGATGTAATCGAGCACTTCGAAGGTTTTGGCGTCCACCACGGCCACGTGGTTGGCCGGGCCCAGGGCGACGAAGGCGTACTGGCCGTCTTTGGTGAGCTTCACGCCCACCGGCTGGATCTTGTCCGGATGCACGCCGCGGATCTTGAAGCTCAGGTCCTTGAGGATCTTGCGGCTGGCCACGTCCACCACGGTGACGGTGCCGCCGATCTCGGAGGAGGCCCAGGCCTGGCTGCCGTCGTGGGTGAACTCCACGTGCCGCGGGCGCTGGTCCACCATGGTGTTATCGGCCAGCTGCATGGTCTCGGTGTCGATCCAGTGCAGCATGTTGGAGGTTTCGGTGGTGTTGATGGCCCACTTGCCGTCGGGGCTGACGGCCATGCCTTCGGGCTCCACGCCCACGTCGATCTGCGCCAGCACGTCCTTGGTCTTTACGTCCACCACGGTGACGATGGCGTCGTCCTCGTTGGAGATGTAGAGGTGGCGGTTGTTGGGGTGCAGGGCGAACTGCTCCGGGTCTTCGCCGGAGGGCAGGGTGTCGATGATCTTGCGGGTCTTCAGGTCCATCACCTGCACGGTGTCGTCGTCACTGGCGCAGATATAGAGCAGCGTGTGATCCTTGGACATGAGGATGCCCCGTGGGCGCTTGCCCACCGGCAGGGTGTCCACCACCTCGAGTGAATCCATATCGATCACCGACAGGGTGTTGTCCTTCTCATTGGACACATAGGCCAGATCGGCCACGGCGGCCGGGGCCAGCAGCGCGGCGGTCAGGCCCAGGGCCGGTCCCAGTTGGCGTAAGGTCGGTTTCATGCAGTCACCTTGTTGTTCATCCTGAGTTAGTCGGCGATCCGGCACTGGCTCTCGGGCTCGTCATAGCCGAGGGTGTCCAGTTCGGTTTTCGGGTGCAGGAAGCCTTCCTGCGGCGATATCGACACCAGCCCGCGCGGATGCACCAGCAGGATCGGCTGGCGCAGTTGCCCGTTCCAGGTGCGGAAGGTCAGCTTGCGGCCCTTGAAGCCGCCCAGCTGGAACTCGTCGGAAAGCAGGTAGGTGCGCAGGTCGGTGGCTTTCGCCTGCTTCGTACGGATCACCCCTTCGCCGATGGCGCGCACGGCGGCCCAGGCGGCGTAGTCTTCGCTGATCATCGGGCGGCCGGTCTTCTCCTCGAAGCGGCTTTGCAGTTGGCCGGCGCCCCAGTTCTCGACCGAGCGGTGCCAGGCTTCCGGGCTCATGCCCTGGGTGCCCACCACCGGGCGCGGCAGCCAGGTGTTGAAGGGCACGTACTCGCCAAAGTCCCCGCGTTCGTCGGCGACCACCACCACGTCGTAATCGTCCCCCTGGGTGAAGCGGGGCAGCTCGGCGGAGGCGGTGCGGCGCAGGTCGGCGTCGAAGGTCCAGGGCTTCTCCTCGACGATCTTCACGCCGAAGCGCTTGGCGGCCCGGTGGAAGGCGGCGACCCAGGCTTTGTCGTTGTCCGTCGGGCCGGTGATCAGGAAGGCTTCGTTCCACTGGCGCTTGGCCAGCCACTGGGCCAGGGCGTCGGTGAGCATGGCGCGGCTGGGCACGGTGTGCAGCAGGTTGGGCGGGCAGTCGGCGGTGCGCAGGCTGTCGTCCTCGGCGCCGGCGTTGAACACCAGCGCGTGGGGGCCGACGGCCTCGGTCATCTGCTTGAGCAGATCGGCGGGCACGTTCAGCACGAACAGGTCGATGCCGGCCTGCTGCATGCGGCGCAGCTCGTTCACGGCCTGGTCACGGGAGTCCGCCACCACCGCATCCAGCGTGTAGTGTTGCTGCATGAAGCGGCCGGTGGAGTTGTTGTCGTCGACGCCCAGCTCCGCGCCTTTGAGACCGGCGTCTTCGGGCTTGGTGAGGGTGGTGGAGAGCACCGGGCCCTGGTAGGGCTGCCACTGGATATAGCCGACGGTCACCTCCAGCGCCTGCACGGGCAGGGCGGTGAGCAGGATGACGGCGGCGATCAGGGCGACGCCTGGGCGCATTGGACGCATGACAACCTCGTTAGGGCGGATGTGTTGTTTTTCTTCCCAGACTAGAGAAGGGGTACCGTGGCGGAAATATTCTGAAAGTAGGAATCAGCCAGTACGAAGGTTGTAGAAATCCGCCCGCAGGCCCGATTGGCCGCGGACCGGACCGCTTCGCCTACTACCAAGGAACTAGGCTGAAGGCCCCAAAGTGGCATTCGGTCGTTGCGCACGCCTCCATAGACTGATTCGAGTAGCCGGCGAACCAAGTACAAATCCAGGCCGGCACCGGAAGCAAGAGAGGCTATTGATCATGAATTTCCGTTCTTACCTGAAGACCGCCCTCGCAGCGGGCCTGCTGGCCGGCACCACTCTGGTCATGGCTCACGGCAACGTGACACCCCAGCCTGTCGACACCGGCGATCTGCCCCACCTGGGCGATGATCCGCTGTCCGAAAACCCGTTCCGGGAAGGCAACAAGTACGGCGACAAGCACGACGAGGCCGTTAAGATCGGCAAGGCGGGCTACGCCGGTAACTGCGCCGGTTGCCACGGTATCGAGGCCATGTCCGGTGGCCTGACGCCGGACCTGCGCGAACTGAAGGAATGGGACGACGAGTACTTCATCGGCCGGGTCCGCAACGGCACCGATCGCGGCATGCCGTCGTTCAAGAGCAACCTGGACCAGGAAGCGATGTGGGCGATTAAAACGTACGTGGAATCTCTGCCAAAACCCGAGTAAGTCGGTAGGCATTGTGAGTGCTGACTTCGTTGGGTCGTGAAGGAGGGCGTATGGTCGCTGTTCGGTATCTTGCCGTTCTCGCGCTGCTGGTTCTGACCGGTCCGGCGCTGGCGGAGTCCGTGCTGGACCGTCCGCCGGATCGCACCTACGACAAGGTGATCGAGTCCGGTTACCTGCGGGTGGGCGTGTACGAGAACTTCCCGCCGTATTCCTTCGTGCAGGATGGCCAGCCCGCCGGCGTCGATGTGGACGTGGGCCGGGCCATTGCCAAAAAGCTGGGCGTGGATTTCCAGGTGCACTGGATCACCCCGGACGAGACCCTGCAGGACGACCTGCGCAACAACGTCTGGAAGGGCCATTACCTGGCCAAGCGCCGCATCGCCGATGTGATGATGCGCGTGCCCTACGACACCGACTACGCCTACATGACCGAGTCCACCGGGGAGATGGTCAACGAGGAAGTGGTGATGTTCGGCCCCTACCAGAAGGAACAGTGGCAGATCGCCTACGACCCCAACGACCTGGAGGCCGTGCAGACGGTGGCGGTGTTCCAGTACAACCCGATCGGCGTCGAGATCGACAGCCTGCCGGATTTCTACCTGAGCTCCGCCTTCCGCGGCCGCATGCGCAACCAGACCCATCACTACCACAGCATTGGCGAGGCGTTCGACGCCATGGTGGCGAACGAGGTATCGGCGATCATGGGCATGCGGGCGGAAGTCGACTACCTGTTGGCGACCGATCCGGACCACCGCTTCAAACTGGCCGAGAATGGCTTCCCCGGTATCGCCAAGCAGCAGTGGGATGTGGGCATGGCGGTGAAGAGTTCCCACCGGCAGCTCAAGTACGCCATCGAGGCGGCAGCCGACAAGATGGTGCGCGATGGCGAGATGAAGGCCATCTATGAGCACTACGGGCTGCGCTACGGCCTCCCGGCCTATTACGAGGAAGTGCTGGGGCAGGCGGAGGAATGACCATGCTGCGTCACGCATTGCTGCTGGCGGGGGCGCTTGCCAGTACCGGCCTGGCGGCGTACCCGAAAGACCCCTACGGCTCGCCCATGTGGGACTACAACCTGGAGCGCTACCTGGGGGAAAAGGCCGAGGTGGTACTGGACGATCGCGTGAACCTGGAAGTGCCGCCGTTTGCCGAGGACTCGTCCCAGGTGCCGCTGACGGTGGACCTGTCGGGGTTCGACGCGCCAGTGCAGAAAGTCATCACCTGGGTGGATCTCAACCCCATCCCTCATCTGTTCACCTACGTGCCGCAAACCCGGGTGACGGTGGTCTCGCTGAACTTCCGCGTGCAGCAGGCCACGACCGTGCGCGCAGCGGTGCAGGACGAGTCCGGCGTCTGGCACGTGGGCAGCGCCCATGTGGATGCGGCCGGCGGCGGGTGTACCGCGCCGAGCCAGGCGTCGTCCGACCCCAATTGGGAAGAGCACTTCGGCCAGATCCGCGGTGGCGCGTTTTCACCGGCCAACCAGTCGCGGCTGAAGGTCTATGTAAGGCACCCGATGGACTCGGGCATGGTGGGCAACATCCCCGCCTTCCACATCGAGACGCTGGAAATCCGCGACACGGCTGGCGGGCAGGACGAGCCCCTGCTGAAGATGACCCTCTCGGAGTCCGCAGCGGAGAATCCGATGTTCGTGTTCGAACTGCCGGACGCGCCGCCCCAGTACGAGGTGTGGATGCGCGACAACAACGGCAACCAGTTCCAGCGGCAGGTCGGGGAGGCGTTATGACGCGGTGGTGTCTGATCCTGCTGGCGGTGATGGCGCTGCCGGCCCAGGCGGCGTTGCGCTATCACCTGGAGCCGAAGCAGATCGCCCCCGATACCTGGATGGTGGAGGGCAAGACCGAGAATTTCTCGAAGGAGAACGGCGGCAACATCGTCAATACGGCGTTCATCGTCACCGACGCCGGCGTGGTGGTGATCGACACGGGCCCCTCGCTGCAATACGGCGATGCGCTGCACGACGCGATCCGCAAGATCACCGACCAGCCCGTCACCCACGTGCTGATCACCCACCATCATCCGGACCACGCCTTCGGCAACCAGGCTTTCCCGGAGCGGAGCCTGTCGGCGCTGCCCGAGACCACGGCGCTGCTGGAACGGGATGGCGAAGCCTTCTCCGACAACATGTACCGCATGATCGGCGACTGGATGCGCGGTACCCAGGTGGTGCTGCCCACGCAAGAGCTGGCGCCGGGTCCGCTGATAGTCGGCAATCACACTTTCCAGCTCTGGGGCTTCACCGGGCACACCGGAGCCGACCTGGTGATCCTCGACAAGACCACCGGCACGCTGTTCGCCGGCGACATGGTGTTCTACAACCGCGCCATCACCACGCCCCAGTCGCCGGGGCTGGACACCTGGCAGCAGGAGCTGGATCTGCTGGCGGAGATTCCCTTCGAGCGCCTGGTGCCTGGCCATGGCCCGATGGTTACCGACGACCGCGCCTTTCGGCAGATGCACGCCTACATGACCTGGCTGGACGCCCTGTTCAAGAGCAGCGCCAACCGGGGGCTGACGGCGAATGAAGTCATGCGCACACCGATTCCCGGGCGCTTTGACTCGATTGCCGAGGCGTCGTATGAGTTGATCCGATCGACGACGCATCTGTATCCGCGGTATGAGCAGGCGGCGTTGAGGATGTTGCCGGAAGAATAGGTTAACCGGTGTCCTGCGGTTCGCCCTGATCCCGTGGGACACCCATTGAGGCGGGAATCCGTCACGTTATGCCCGGCCTGTTCCGGGCTTTTTTGTGTCTGGAGGTTGTGGTTCCAATGTAGCCGACGCTTTAGCTTCGGAGGGCCCGGCAGGGCCCCGGGCGGGTGACATCGGGTGGTCCGGTACTCGCTCGTGCCTGAAAAGGCCGCCCTGCGGACGGCTCCGAAGCTGAAGCATCGGCTACATTTTGCTCCTGCTTTCCAGGCGCCGCGTCAGGATGGCTATGAGGGTTGGGGGAGTCATTCCTGTGTAGCCGACGCTTCAGCTTCGGAGGGCCCGGCAGGGCCCCGGGCGGGTGACGCCGGGTAGTCCGGTATTCGCTCGTGCCTGAAAAGGCCGCCCTGCGGACGGCTCCGAAGCTAAAGCATCGGCTACATTTTGCTCCTGCTTTCCAGGCGCCGCGTCAGGATGGCTATGCGGGTTGGGGGAGTCATTCCTGTGTAGCCGACGCTTCAGCTTCGGAGGGCCCGGCAGGGCCCCGGATGGGTGACGCCGGGTGGTCCGGTACTCGCTCGTGCCTGAAAAGGCCGCCCTGCGGACGGCTCCGAAGCTGAAGCATCGGCTACATTTTGCTCCTGCGTCCCAGGTGCCTCGTGAGGATGGCTATGAGGGTTGGGGGAGTCATTCCTGTGTAGCCGACGCTTCAGCTTCGGAGGGCCCGCCAGGGCCCCAGGCGGGTGACGCCGGGTAGTCCGGTATTCGCTCGTGCCGGAAAGGGCCGCCCTGCGGTCGGCTCCGAAGCTGAAGCGTCGGCTACATTGGGGCTGCGTCCCCGGGGATGATTCAGCCGGGTCTTACTACCAAGTGATGAGATAACTTGGTCTGCGGGTCAATTGTTGCACAGGTTGCCAAATCCAAGAATGTCAGGAGAGGCGGGAAACGTTCCCGGTTCGTTGCTGAATCTGACAACAAGAGTAATGGGAGAGCGCAACCATGTATGCAACACGATTCGGAAAACAGTTTGCCGCCAGTGCGCTGGCGCTGGCTGTTTCATGGAGTGTCCAGGCCGCCGGCGTCACCGACGACGACCTGCTCAAGGACCAGGACACGGTCGACGATGTGGTGACTTACGGCATGGGTCTGCAGGGCCAGCGTTACAGCCCGATGAACGACCTGTCCACCGAGAACGTCAAGCAGCTGCAGCCGGTGTGGGCGTTCTCCTTCGGCGGTGAGAAGCAGCGCGGCCAGGAATCCCAGCCGCTGGTGAAAGACGGCGTGATGTACGTCTCCGCCTCCTATTCCCGCGTATACGCCATCGACGCCAAGACCGGCGAGGAAATCTGGCAGTACGACGCCCGCCTGCCGGACGGCATCATGCCCTGCTGTGACGTGGTCAACCGGGGTGTGGCCCTGTACGGCGACAAGGTGATCTTCGGCACGCTGGACGCCAAGCTGGTCGCCCTGAACAAGGACACCGGCAAGGTAGTCTGGATCAAGAAAGTGGCCGACTACCAGGCCGGTTACTCCATCACCGCGGCGCCGATCATCGTCAAGGGCAAGCTGATCACCGGCGTGTCCGGCGGTGAGTTCGGTATCGTCGGCAAGGTCGAAGCCTACGACCCGAACACCGGCGAAATCCTGTGGACCCGCCCGACCGTGGAAGGTCACATGGGCTACGTCTACAAGGACGGCAAGAAGATCGAGAACGGCATCTCCGGCGGCGCGCCCGGCAAGACCTGGCCCGGTGACATGTGGAAGAACGGCGGCGCCGCGACCTGGCTCGGCGGCACCTACGATCCGGAAACCGACAGCCTGTTCTTCGGCACCGGTAACCCGGCCCCGTGGAACTCGCACCTGCGTCCGGGCGACAACCTGTTCTCCTCCTCCCGTCTGGCGATCGACCCGGACGACGGCAGCATCAAGTGGCACTTCCAGACCACTCCGCACGACGGCTGGGACTATGACGGCGTCAACGAGCTGGTCTCCTTCGACCTGAAGGAAAACGGTAAGACCATCAAGGCCGCCGCCACCGCCGACCGGAACGGCTTCATGTACGTGCTGAACCGGGAGAACGGCGACTTCATCCGCGGCTTCCCGTTCGTGGACAAGATCACCTGGGCCAAGGGCCTGGATGAGAACGGTCGTCCGATCTACGCCGAAAACGGTCGCCCGGGCGATCCGGCGGACATGAAGGGCGAGAAGGGCAAGGTGGTCGTGGCCCAGCCGGCCTTCCTCGGCGGCAAGAACTGGATGCCGGTCGCCTATAACCCGAACACCGAGCTGTTCTACGTGCCGTCCAACGAGTGGTCCATGGACATCTGGAACGAGCCGGTGTCCTACAAGAAGGGCGCGGCCTACCTGGGTGCCGGGTTCACCATCAAACCGGCCCACGATGACTACATTGGCGTGCTGCGGGCAATGGATCCGAAGACCGGCAAGGAAGTCTGGCGCTACGAGAACACCGCGCCGCTGTGGGGTGGTGTCATGACCACCGCCGGCAACCTGGTGTTCACCGGCACGCCGGAAGGCTACTTCAAGGCGTTTGACGCCCGCACCGGCAAGGAACTGTACAAGTTCAACACCGGTACCGGCATCGTCGGCACGCCGATCACCTGGAAGATGGGCGGCGAGCAGTACGTCTCCATCACCACCGGCTGGGGCGGCGCGGTCCCACTGTGGGGCGGCGAGGTCGCCAAGGTGGTGAAGGATTTCAACCAGGGCGGTACCGTGTGGACTTTCAAACTGCCGAACGACAACGTGGCCAGCCGCTGACCTATCGCGGTGGCCGGTGACCCTCCCTGGTACACGGGTCCTTAACGACCCGTAATGAAGCCAGGGGTGGCCGCCAGGCCACGTATGCCGGGGCTTGGGCCCGGCGCTTACAAAAAGGGTTCCGATGGAGCCCTTTTTTATTTGAACTTATGCCGATTTTTTCCTACTACCAAATAACGAGATGGACGCATCGAAGGGACCATTTCGCAGCCAACAGGTGGTAGCTAGAGTGAAATCGTAGACGCAGGACCGCCCCTTGCGGTCCATGAGCAGTCGCGGCCATATAACAAGAGAGGTCACCATCATGATTTACGCTCAACCTGGTAAGGAAGGCTCCGTCGTCTCCTTTAAATCCCGCTACGAAAACTACATCGGTGGCGAATGGGTCGCGCCGGTGAAAGGGCAGTATTTCGAGAACATCACCCCGGTTACCGGTGATGTGATCTGTGAAATCCCGCGTTCCACCGCGGAAGACATCGACCTGGCACTGGATGCCGCCCACAAGGCCGCGCCGGCCTGGGGCCAGACCTCGGCCACCGAGCGTTCCAACATCCTGCTGAAGATTGCCGACCGCCTCGAGCAGAACGTCGAGCTGCTGGCCGTGGCGGAAACCTGGGACAACGGCAAGGCGGTCCGCGAGACCCTGAATGCCGACATCCCGCTGGCGGTGGATCACTTCCGCTATTTCGCCGGCTGCATCCGTGCCCAGGAAGGCCATATGGGCGAGATCGACGGCAACACCATTGCCTACCATTTCCACGAGCCGCTGGGCGTTGTCGGCCAGATCATCCCCTGGAACTTCCCGATCCTGATGGCCGCCTGGAAGCTGGCGCCGTGCCTGGCCGCCGGTAACTGCACCGTACTCAAGCCGGCCGAGCAGACCCCGGCCTCCATCCTGGTCGTGATGGAACTGATCGGCGACCTGCTGCCGCCGGGCGTGGTCAACATCGTCAACGGCTTCGGCAGCGAAGCCGGTCAGGCCCTGGCCACCAGCAAGCGCATCGCCAAGATCGCGTTCACCGGCTCCACGCCGGTCGGCTCGCACATCATGAAGTGCGCCGCCGAGAACATCATTCCGTCCACGGTCGAGCTGGGCGGCAAGTCGCCGAACATCTACTTCTCCGACATCATGCAGGCCGAGCCGGAGTTCATCGACAAGTGCGTCGAGGGTGTGGTGCTGGCGTTCTTCAACCAGGGCGAAGTGTGCACCTGTCCGTCCCGGGCGCTGGTCCAGGAAGACATCTACGACGAGTTCATGGCCAAGGTCATCGAGCGCACCAAGTCCATCAAGCGCGGTAATCCGCTGGATACCGACGTACAGGTGGGTGCCCAGGCCAGTAAGGAACAGTTCGACAAGATCATGTCCTACCTGGAAATCGGCAAGCAGGAAGGCGCCGAAGTGTTGACCGGCGGCGGCAAGGAAGAGCTGGATGTCGAGTTCAACAACGGCTTCTACATCCAGCCGACCCTGTTCAAGGGCGACAACAAGATGCGTGTCTTCCAGGAAGAGATCTTCGGCCCGGTTGTTGGCGTCACCACCTTCAAGGACGAAGCGGAAGCGCTGGCGATTGCCAATGACACCGAGTTCGGTCTGGGCGCCGGCGTGTGGACCCGCGACACCAACCGCCAGTACCGGATGGGCCGCGGCATCCAGGCCGGTCGGGTGTGGATGAACTGCTACCATGCCTACCCGGCGGGTGCGGCCTTCGGCGGCTACAAGAAATCCGGTGTTGGCCGTGAGACCCACAAACTGGCGCTTGAACACTATCAGCAAACCAAGAACATGCTGATCAGCTACGACACCAACCCGCTGGGCTTCTTCTGAGGCCTTGCGAGACCCGAACTGGCTGAGAAGTCAGTAGACGAGGCGAGGTGACACAGGGAGGTGTCAACTGGTAACGGTCCGGCCCTCCGAACGGACCCAAACAGATTGCGTCTGTGTCCTCCTGCCATTGTTTGCGGCCCCGTTTGGGGCCGCTTTTTTATGGGCTTCCCAATGGCTTACCGGAACAATGTAGCCGACGCTTCAGCTTCGGAGGCGCCGTCAGGCGCCTGGTTTCTGGCATTGAGCTCCGGGGGCGATTGGCAGGCTGGCGCCTGCTCCGAAGCTGAAGCGTCGGCTACATTTAACGCCGGTTCCTTCAGTCAAGTAGGTTGGGCTGCCCTGTGTTGTTACCTAAGACTCCTGAAAGGTCGCGTACATATTCCGGGCCCGGTTCAGGTGCTGATACATCATCTCGCGGGCCGCTTCGCCGTCGCGGGCGAGGATGGCTTCGAGCACATCGGCGTGCTCGTCTTCAACACGGGCCAGGTATTTGTGGGTGGCCGAGGTGTTGATCTCGATGCTCATCAGCTTGGCCCGGGGGATGATGCCGTGGCTCAGTTGTTCGTAGAACGACTGGAAGAAGGGGTTGTGGGTGGCTGCGGCAATGGCGCAGTGGAACTCGAAATCCTCGTTGCGTGCCTGGCCGTCGCGGGCCCGGGCCTGCATGAAAGCGGCGTGCTTTTCCCGCAGGATGCGCTTGTCCTCGTCGGTATGACGCCGCGCCGCCAACTCGGCGGCGGCCGGCTCGAGGTTCAGGCGCAGTTCGAGCACGTGCAGGATGTCGTCAACCGTGGTCGGGCGGATCCGGTTGGCGGGCATGGCCTCCGGTGCGGTGTTGCGCAATACCGTGGAGCCCACGCCACGGCGGGTCTCGACGAGCCCCAGCGACTTGAGATGAGCCACCGCTTCGCGGACCACCGTCCGGCTCACCCCGAAGGACTCGCACAGGCCGCTTTCCGTGGGCAGCTTCTCGCCGACAGGGATCCTGCCGGTGACGATCAGCGTCTCGAGCTGGTCCGCCACATACATCGAGAGACTGCCTTCCCGTGAAACGCGCTGGACGTTCAACCCCTTCGTTTCGTCGTTGGTGCCTGCCATATCGGGTTCCACTGCTTCTCGGGATTGATTGTGGCCCGCCCACCCGGACAGGCCACCTGCGTTCACTGATCGTCGGGATGTCCGGCCGTCACGAACTTGCCGCCCTGATAGAGGACGGACGGATCGTGAGGGTCACTCGGCCCCTCCTGCGCTTCGACTTCGGCCCGCCAGGGCTCTGAGCTGTCCTGCGGCGCCCAACCGAGAAACGCCGACTTGCTGTTGTCCCACCACTGCTCGGTGTTCGCCGAGGCGCCGTAGACGACGGTGCAGCCCAGCTTGGGGGTCACGAAGGCGCGCTGCATCAGGCGCATGAAGTCGTCGACGCTCAGCCAGGTGGCCATCATCCGCGCGTCCTTTGGTTCAGGGAAGCACGAGCCGATGCGCACGCTGAGGGTTTCGACATCGAATTTGTGGAAATACAGGCTCGCCAGATCCTCGCCGAAGCATTTGGACAGGCCGTACAGGGAGTCGGGCCGGCGCGGCACTTCCGTATCCAGTCGCGCGGTGCGCGGGTAGTAGCCGATGGTGTGGTTGGAGCTGGCGAATACGATGCGCGGTTTGCCCAGGTTCCGGGCCGCTTCGTAGAGGTTGTAGGCGCCGATGATATTGGCCTGGAGGATGTCGCTCCAGGGCTGTTCCACCGACACGCCGCCCAGGTGAATGATGCCGTCGCAACCTTTCACCAGCTCGTTAACCGCCTGGGCGTCGGCCAGATCGCAGGGCATCCGTTCCTCGTGTGCGGCGGCCTCGCCGAGGTCGGCGATGTCCGACAGGCGGACGGTTTCTGCCAACGTCTGCAGGTGCGGGCGAATTGCGCGGCCCACACCGCCGGCCGCGCCGGTCACCAAGAGTCGTTTGAGCATGATGGTCTCCTTCTCTGGCGGCCAGCCCGCGTGGCGAGCTGGTCTCGCTTGGATGATGGTTGGGCCCCGGAGCGATCCGGAGGCGTTCTCGATTCAGAAGCCGTACAGCACCGCCGGGTTGTCCACCAGGATCTTCTGGCGCACCTCGGGGCTGGCCCATCTAAGCAGCACGTCGAGCTGGTCGGCGTCATTGGGGTACTGTTTGCGGGGCACGCCCACATGCGGCCAGTTGGTGCCCCAGATGATGCGCTCGGGGGCATGGGCGATAACCCGTTGGGCGATGGCCCCGATGTCCGCGTACTCGGGGCCGCCGGTTCGGCTGGCCTCGTAGCCGGCGCAGATCTTGAACCAGGCGTTGCCGCGATCGAGCAGCCGCAGGATCTCATCGACCCGGGCGTCGTCCGCCGGCACCGGCGGCATGAACTTCCCGATGTGGTCGATGATGTACCTGCCTTCGATGCGCTTGAGGTTATCGAGGTAATCGTCCAGTTGGCAGCCGTTGAACTGCACCATCAGGTGCCAGCCCAGCGGGCGGATGCGCCGCTCGACGGCCAGCATGTCGTCGTTGGTGACCGCGCCGCCCGGCAGGTTCATGATGCGTGTCCCGCGGATGCCCTGGTCGTGCCAGGCCTGCAGGTCGCTGTCCGGTGTTTCCGGCGTTACCGCAGCCACACCGCGGGCGGTCTCGGTACCCAACTGGTCGAGCGCGGCCAGCAGGGCGCTGTTGTCGCGCTGGTAGGCATTGGGCTGGGTGACCACCACCCGTTCGAGCGACAGCCACCGCTGGAGCTGGCGGTAGTTCTCGACCGTGGCCAGCTCGGGAATCTTCGGGCCGCCCGGCTGGGCGTCGTAGCCCGGCAGGTACAGATGAATGTGGCAGTCCGTAGCCCCGGGCGGCGCCTTTAGCATCGGCGCCGGTCCGTCGAGCGGGCGGGTGTTGGCGGGAATCTCTGACACGCTCAGGTCTCCTTCAAAGCGAATTGGCGCAACGCGTCACGGTTGATCTCGATGCCCAGGCCCGGGCCGTCCGGAATCTGGACGACGCCCTGGTTGTGTTCGATGGGCGTTTGAACCACGGCCTGGCGGAACGGGTTTTTGGTGCGATCGAATTCCATGATCGGCTCGATGGGCTTGCGACGCGGCGGGTTGGGCGGCAGCGCGGCCATCACCTGCAGGCTGGCGGCCAGGCACACCGCCGTGCCCCACACGTGTGGCACCAGGCGCACGCCGAATAGGGCCGCCATGTCGACCACCCGGCGCATTTCCGAGAACCCACCCACGCCGCACACGTCGGGCTGGGCAATGTCCACCGCACGGGTGGAAAGCGGTTCGAGCATGGCGTAGCGGCCGTGCCAGTTCTCGCCGCTGGCGACGGGGATGGGCTGGCCCTCGCGCACCGCGCGGTAGGTGGATATCTGCTCGGGCAGCACCGGTTCCTCGAACCAGTCGATGCGGTATTGTTCGGCCCGCTTGCCCACTTCCAGTGCTTCCAGCAGGTCGTAGCCGTGGTTGGCGTCGATCATCAGCCGGCGGTCGGGGCCGATGGCTTCCCGCGCGGCGGCAATCGAGCGCAGGTCCTCTTCCACGTCGAAGCCGATCTTGATCTTCACCCCGTGGAAGCCCTCGCGGGCGTAGCCGGCCACTTCGTCGGCCACGTCCTGGACCCGGTCGACACCCTCGCGGCGGAACGAGCCGGTGGCGTAGGCCTGCACGCCCTCGCGGAAACGCCCGCCCAGCAGTTCACTGACCGGCGCGCCGTAGTGCTTGCCCTTGATGTCCCACAGGGCGATATCGATCCCGCTCAGGGCAGTGACGGTCAGCCCGCGCTGGCCCTGGTCGCGCAGGCGGTTGTAGAGGTCGAGCCAGAGTTTTTCGGTTTCCAGCGGATTGCGGCCGATCAGGGCAGCGGCGTAGAGCTCGACGACCGCCGCATTGGCCTTTGCCGGACCCAGGCATTCGCCCCAGCCCACGGTGCCGTTGTCGCAGACCACTTCCACCAGGCAGTGCTGGCGCCGTTCGAAGCGCATCGAAGCGCTCTCGAACGCCTGTTCGAGTTTATAGTCGAGGATGTGCGTGTGTATCTTTTCAATCTTCATGTCGGATCGCCCATGACGGGGTAAACGAAAGTCATCACTGGAGGAAGCCGGGCAGCGTCATCGAGATCGCCGGCACGTAGGTCACCAGCATCAGCACCACGAACAGCGCCAGGTAGAACGGCCAGATGGTGCGCACCGCGTGCTCGATCTTGATCTTGCCGATCACGCTGCCGACGAACAGGCAGGAGCCCACCGGCGGCGTGCACAGGCCCAGCCCCAGGTTCATCATCATGATGATGCCGAACTGGATCGGGTCCATGCCAAACTGCGTTGCCACCGGCAGGAAGATCGGCGTGCAGATCAGGATCAGCGCCGCCATGTCCATGATCATCCCCAGACCCAGCAGCAACAGGTTGAGCAGCAGCAGGATGACGTAGGGGTTGTCGGAAATGCCCAGCAGCGTATCGGTCAGCAGTTGCGGCACGCTGTACAGCGCCAGCAGGTAGGAGAAGGCCGACGCGCAACCCACCAGGATCATCACCAGCGAGGTGGTGCGCACGGCCTGGTAGACCGCCCGCTTGAACGGCTCCCAGCGCAGCTCGCGATAGACCAGCCCGGTCACGACGATGGCGTAGATGGCGCCGAAGGCGCCGGACTCGGTCACCGTCAGGATGCCCGACAGCACGCCGCCGACAATGATCACCGCGGTCAGCAGCCCGGGCAGGGCGGCGGCGAAGCTGACGATCAGCGCCTGCCAGCCGGGGAATTCTTCGCCCTGGTAACCGCGCTTGACCGCCACCACATAGGCCGCTACCGCCAGGGCCAGGCACATCAGCACGCCCGGCACGATGCCGGCGATGAACAGTTGGGTGATGGAGATACCACCACCGGCCGCCACGGCGTAGAGGATCATGTTGTGGCTGGGCGGAATCACCACGCCGGCGATCGAGGAGGTGACGGTGACGTTGACCGCGTAATCGGCGTCGTAGCCTTTTTCCTTCATGACCGGGATAAGGATCGAGCCCAGCGCCGAGGTATCGGCCACGGCCGAGCCGGAGATACCGCCGAACAGCATGGACGAACTCACGTTCACCATGCCCAGGCCGCCCCGCACGCGGCCCACGGCCGCCGACGCCAGGCGCACCAGTCGCGTGGAAATACCGCCGTGGAGCATCAGCTCGCCAGCGAAGATAAAGAAGGGAATGGCCAGCAGCGAAAACACCGAAATGCCGGACAGGATGCGTTGAAAAGCCACGAACAGGGGCAGGCCTTCATAGAGGAAGGCACCGACGGCCGCCAGACCGACCGCAAACGCCACCGGCGCGCCAACGATCAGGCCGAGAAAGAACAGTCCGAACAGGATCTCGAGTCCCATGGGATCACACCTCCTTTAACTTCAGCAGGCGCTGAACGATGTTGACGCAGGAAAACAGGACCATCAGAACGCCGCAGATCACCAGTGGCGCCGCACGCCAGCTCTCGGAAATACCGATCATCGGGACGGGGCGGCTGAGGTTTTCCATCACCAGATACCACCCCTGCCAAGCCATGAAACCACCGAAGCAGGTGACAAACAGATCGGAGACATAGCGCATGATGTTGCGCGGGATGCGCGGCAAAGCCTCGCGGACGAAGTCGATGCTCAGGTGGCTGTTGTTGCGCACGCCGGCCGCGGCGCCGAGACAGGTGATGTAGACGACGATCACCAGGGACGACTGTTCGACCCAGGTGGGCGTGTCGTTGAGGACATAGCGGCCGAACACCAGCCAGCCGAAGGTGATGATCAGGAACACCATCAGGACACCGGCCACGATGATGCAGAGATGGGCGATGCCATCCAGCGTTCGGTCGAACAGCGTCGGCTGCGGCGTTGCTTCGGCCACCTGGTCGTGGAGTTGATCGGGATAGGAACTCACGGTAGCTCTTCCTTCATGAAACGCCGGGGCCACACAGGCCCCGGGCGTTCATGGATAATGGTGGTTATTGTGCAGCCTGGATGTCCTTGACCAGCGACTCGAGCTGCGGATTCTGCTTGATGAACTCGTCGTAGATGGGCTGCATTTTGGCCTGGAAGGCGGCCTTGTCATCCACTTCGTTGATCTTCACGCCGGAAGCCAGGACCTTTTCCTTGCTCTTCTCGACGCGCTCCTGCCAGAGTTTCCGCTGTTCCGTGGCTGCATGCTCAGCCGCCGCCCGGACTGCCTTCTGGTCCTGCTCGCTGAGGGCATCCCAACTGGACTTGGCCACGCACAGGCACTCCGGCAGGATCAGGTGCTGGGTCAGCGAGTAGTACTTGGCGACTTCATAATGGCCGCTGGACTCGTAGGACGGGTAGTTGTTCTCCGCCCCGTCGATCACGCCCGTCTTCAGCGCCTGGTATACCTCACCATAGGCCATGGGTGTGGCGTTGCCGCCCAGGTTATCGATCATTTCCACGTACAGGTCGTTGTTCATCACCCGGGCCTTGATGCCCTTCACGTCCGCAGGCGTTCTGATCGGATGTTCGGTGTTGTAGAGACTGCGGGCGCCGGAGCCGAACCAGGACAGGGCGATGAGGTTCTTCTCGGCCAGGGCATCGGCGAGGCGCTGGCCGATCTCGCCGTTCATGATCCGGTACATGTCATCGACGCTCTTGAAGATAAACGGCAGCGAGAGGACGTTGGTCGCCGGAACGATCGGCCCCATCGGGCCCATGTTGAAGTTGGCGAAGTCCAGCGCACCGCTGCGCGTCTGCTCGATGGCATCCGGCTGATCGCCCAGGACGGCGTTGTCATAGACCTTGGGCTCGACGCGCCCATCGGTGGTCTTGGCGACCTCCTTGGCAAAGCTCTGCAACGCCACGCTGTTCGGGTAGCCCGGCGGATGGATGTTCCAGCCCCGCCATTGTTCGGCCTGGACGGGCAGGGCCATGGCGGCGAGAGCGCCGGCGATGGCGGTGATTTTCAGACAACCGGTGACAGAAAAGCGCTTTCTTGTTTGCATGAGGTGGCTCCTGTTGGATCGTTTGATGGGGCGTTATAACGGGTGGGCAGTATCGATCGGTATCGGGGTGCTGCTGCCCTTCCGGAATGGGCATGACAAGGGGTGGCCGAATGGCCCCAGCGGGCCATCGCCGACTGCTTGAATGACATCGCTTTGAGAGACGCTCACGGGGTGCCCCTGGTTCAGTTTCTTGTTCTTGACGTTTGGTTGTATGGCTGGATGGATTCGTGCCGTGGCCAACAGAATGCCATTTATTTGTCATACATCATACAATTAGAAATTAGAGACTCATCCCTGCGAGCGCAATATCGACGATGGTCGATAAGACCAAGGTCTTATGCGTCGGGTCCGGTGGCCTGAAACAGGCGCCCCAGCATGGCTTCAGCGCCGGATCTGAGGGCGTCGGGCGAGGGTTCTGCGTGAAAACAGGGGGCGCTGTCGGCAGCAGCTGGTTAGCCGGAGCCCCGCTTTCCTGGATGACCTGATTGGCCGTGCCCAAAAGAGTCATTCCCGGCCCCGAAAATTCCTTCCAAAGTACCATATGGCCCCCTCTGGACTCGCCCTAGACTGGATTTGTGGTTTCCATTTACTGACGACAACAAGAGGTAAAGGTTATGTGGACCAAGCCCGCTTACGAGGATCTGCGCATCGGTTTTGAAGTCACCATGTACTTCGCCAACCGGTAAGGTCGAGTTTGAACCAGTAACACAGCGGCCGGCCCCGGTGCCGGTCGTTGGCGTTTTGGAGGTCCCCCATGCAGATCCATGTCCTGGGTTCCGCCGCTGGCGGGGGCTTCCCGCAGTGGAACTGTAATTGCCCCAATTGCGACGGTGTCCGTAACGGCACCCTCAATGCCTTCCCCCGAACCCAGTCGTCGATCGCGATCAGCGAGGATGGCGAGCGCTGGATCCTGTGCAACGCGTCGCCGGACATCCGTGCCCAGCTGGCGGCTTTCCCACCCATGCAACCGGCCCGGACGGTGCGGGATACCGGCATTGCCGCGGTCCTGTTGATGGACAGCCAGATCGATCACACCACCGGGCTGCTGACCCTGCGTGAGGGTTGTCCGCTGGATGTCTGGTGTACCCCGGAAGTCCACGAGGACCTGTCCACCGGCTTCCCGCTGTTCACCATGCTCAAGCACTGGAACGGGGGGCTCAACTGGCACGAAATGCCCTGTGGCGCGGACACGGCGTTTACGGTTCCGGCCGCGCCCTCCCTGCGGATTACCGCACTGCCGCTGCTGAGCAACGCGCCGCCGTACTCGCCGCGCCGGGGAAAGACGATCCCGGGGGACAACGTGGGCCTGTTTATCGAGGAGCAGACCAGCGGCAACACGGTACTCTACGCACCCGGGCTCGGACAGCCGGACGAGGCGCTGAAAGCCTGGATGCGCCGGGCCGATGTGCTGCTGGTGGACGGCACGGTGTGGACCGACGATGAAATGCGGAAGCGCGAGGTTGGCACCAAGACCGGTCAGGAGATGGGCCACCTGGCCCAGAGTGGCCCGGGCGGGATGATCGAACTGCTCGACAGTATGCCCGCGCGGCGCAAAATACTGATCCATATCAACAACACCAATCCCATCCTGGACGAAGATTCTCCGGAGCGAGCCGAGTTGGAGCAGCACGGTATCGAAGTCGCCTGGGATGGCATGCATCTGGATTTGACGGGGCCATCCCTATGAGTGGACATCATGCGGTTCTCGACCGTGCAGCCTTTGAACAGGCGTTGCGGGCCAAGGGCCAGTACTACCATATCCACCATCCCTACCATCGCGCTATGTACGCGGGGGAATGCACCCGTGAGCAGATCCAGGGCTGGGTGGCGAATCGCTATTACTACCAGGTCAACATCCCGCGCAAGGATGCGGCGATCATGGCCAACTGCCCGGATGCGGACGTGCGCCGCCTGTGGCTGCAGCGGGTGTTGGACCACGATGGCGATGGCCGAGAGCCGGGCGGCATCGAGGCTTGGCTGAGCCTGGCCGAGGCGGTGGGGCTGGGTCGCGAGGAAGTGATCGACCAGCGCCACGTGCTGCCGGGTGTGCGCTTCGCGGTGGACGCCTACTATAACTTCGCCCGCCGGGCGAGTTGGCAGGAGGCGGCCTGTTCGTCGCTGACCGAACTGTTCGCGCCGGAGATCCACCAGTCCCGGCTGGACAGCTGGCCACAGCATTACCCGTGGATCGACGATTCCGGCTACCGCTATTTCCGCAAGCGCCTGGGCGAGGCCCGCCGCGACGTGGAACACGGCCTGACCATCACCCTGGATCATTTCAACACGCCGGCCCTGCAAACCCGGGCGCTGGAAATCCTCCAATTCAAGCTGGATATCCTATGGACCATCCTGGATGCGCTGACCATGGCCTATGTGCACCACACGCCACCGTTTCATACCGTGACCGACGCCCGGGTGTGGCATCGGGGACTCAACGTATGAACACGCAGGTACCGCGCTTGCGTCCGGGCTTTCGCTTCCAGTGGGAGCCGGCCCAGCAGGCTCATGTGTTGCTGTATCCGGAAGGAATGGTCAAGCTCAACACCAGTGCCGGTGCTATCCTTGAAGCAATAGACGGCCAGCGCTCGGTGGCTGAGATCATCGCCGCGCTGGAAGCCCGCTTCCCGGATGCCGGCCCACTGGCCAATGACATCTGCGACTTCCTGGAGGATGCCCGTGAGCGCCACTGGATCATCCTTGAATAACCCGCGTCCCGGGCCGCCCTTGTGGCTGCTGGCGGAGCTGACCTACCGCTGCCCGCTGCAGTGTCCGTATTGCTCCAACCCGCTGGACTTTGCCGAGACCCGGGACGAACTGGATACCGAAAGCTGGTTCCGGGTGTTGCGTGAGGCCCGGGAGATGGGCGCGGCCCAGTTGGGCTTTTCCGGCGGCGAGCCGCTGGTCCGGCCGGACCTGCCGGAGCTGATCGCCGAGGCGCGCCGGCTGGGCTACTACACCAACCTGATCACCTCCGGTATCGGTCTCACCGAGGCCAAGGTGGCGCAATTCCGCGAGGCGGGGCTGGACCATATCCAGGTGAGCTTCCAGGCCTCCGACCCGGAACTGAACGACGCCGTCGCCGGTTCGAAGAAGGCCTTCCGCAACAAACTGGCCATGGCCCGCGCGGTCCACGAGGCCGGTTATCCCATGGTGCTCAACTTCGTCATCCACCGCCACAACATCCACCAGATGGACGACATCATCCGCCTGTGCGAGGAGTTGGGGGCCGACTTCGTGGAGCTGGCCACCTGCCAGTATTACGGCTGGGCGTTCGAGAACCGGGAAGGGCTGATGCCGTCGGCGGATCAACTTGCCACGGCCGAGACCAAGGTCAACGCGCACCGTGAGCGTTTGGCGGCCGCCGGTTCGGCGATGAAGCTGATTTTCGTGACCCCGGATTACTACGAGGAGCGCCCCAAGGCCTGCATGAACGGGTGGGGCAGCCTGTTCCTGACGGTGGCGCCGGACGGCACCGCGCTGCCATGTCACAGCGCCCGCATCCTGCCCATCGAGTTTCCCAGCGTGCGGGATCAGTCGGTGTCCTCCATCTGGTACGACAGCCCGGGTTTCAACCGTTACCGGGGCGACGCCTGGATGCCGGAGCCCTGTCGCTCCTGCGATGAGAAAGACAAGGACTTTGGCGGCTGCCGCTGCCAGGCTTACCTCCTCACCGGCGACGCCGACAACGCCGATCCGGTGTGCGGCAAATCCCCTCATCATGATCGCGTCCTGGCGGCGCGACGGGCGGCCGATCATGCCACGGCGCCGCTCGCTGAACTGACCTACCGCAACGCCAGGAATTCGCGCGTTTTCGCCAAGGCCTGACATGACGGCTTCACCGCTATCGGCCCGGGCAGCGGTGGCGGCCTATGCCCAGCGGGACAACCTGCGCGTGGTGGACGATGGGGTCTACTGGCTGGAATCGGATCCGGACTCCGGCCAGACCCGCTTGATGTGCTGGCGCGAGGGCGAGGCGCGGCAACTGACGCCGGACGACCTGAGTGTGCGCAGTCAGGTGAACGGCTACGGCGGTGGCGCCTTCTGCGTGCTGGACGATACGGTTTACCTGGTCAATGGCGGCGATCAGCAGATCCACGCTCTCGACAGCCGAAGCGGCGCCCTGCGGTCACTGACGAACCTGCCCGATTCGCGCCATGGGGGGCTGGTGGCGGACCCGGTCCGTGGGCGGGTGCTGGCCGTGCGCGAGCATCTGGATAACGGCTATGGCGTGGGCCAGACCCTCGTCTCCATCGATGTCGGAAATGGCCAGGCCATCACGCTGGCGGGTCGGGAGCGTGGTCCCGACAACCTGGGCTGCCCGGTGCTGTCGGCCGACGCGACGGCCATGGCCTGGGTGGAGTGGCGCCTACCCGCCATGCCCTGGGAACAGACGCGGCTTCGCCGGGCCGTACTGGATACCGATGGTGCGATCCTGGCCACCGAGGACTGCTCGATGGCCATTCCGGCGGCGATACAGCAACCCTGCTTTGTCGACCAGGCCCTCTATGCCCTGTCCGATCATGCCGGCTGGTGGCAGGCCTACCGGATCGACGATTTCGGGCGCTGGATTTCCCTGTCCCTGGACAACGTGGATGGCGCCAATGCGCCCTGGCAATTGGATGAGCGTCACTATGCCTGGCTGGGGAACAACCGCTGGGTCCGGGTCTGTTTCGAGCAGGGGCTGCCGGGGCTGGTGATCGTGGACGAGCATGGGCGCAGGGTGCGGCGCCTGGCGGAGCATTACACGGATTTCCGGGCGGTCCAGGGTGCCGGCGGCAGGGTCCATGTGATTGCGCGCAGTGTCGATGCGCTGGATAGCGTCCTGCGCATCGATCCCGAATCCGGCGCCATCGAGATCCTCGCCGGCGGCGAGCATACGGCCGCCTGCCAGGCCATGGTGCCGCCGGAGCCGTTTTCCTTCCGGGCCCGGGATGACCAGTCGGTGTTCGGCTTCCTCTACCGGCCGGCCGGAGGACCCGGGCGCCCGCCGGTGGTGATGCGGGTCCACGGGGGGCCCACATCCGCCGCCTATCCGGTGTTCGATCCACAGGTGGCGTTCTGGACCTCCCACGGTTTTGCGGTGGCGGATGTGAACTACCGGGGCAGCAGCGGGTACGGCCGGGCTTTCCGGATGTCGTTGCAGGGCCAGTGGGGCAAGGCGGACGTCGAGGACATCGGCGATGCCGTGGCGCACCTGGATCGGCAGCAGGCCATCGACGGCCGCCGGGCGTTCGTCACCGGGCGCAGTGCCGGTGGCTTCACCGTGCTTAACGCCCTGGTCCACACGGACACGTTTCTCGCTGGCGCCAGCCTGTTCGGCGTGAGCGACCCGGAGTCGCTGCGCGACATGACGCACCGCTTCGAGTCCGGCTACCTGGACTGGCTGCTGGGGGATCCGCAGGTGTCGCTGACGACCTGGCAGCAGCGTACGCCGCTGTTCTGGGCCGACCGCATCCGCAGCCCGGTGATCTTCTTCCAGGGCGAGCAGGACACGGTGGTGGTACCGGAGCAGACCGACACCATGGCCCATGTCCTGCGCCGTTGCGGGGTGCCGGTGGAGGTGGTCCGCTTTACCGACGAAGGCCACGGATTCCGGCGGGCGGAAAACCAGGCGCAGGTGCTGGACCGGACGCTGGCGTTCTTTCGTGGGCGCCTGGACGCCAATGAAGTGGACCCGTGACGGCGGCAGCAGAGTGGACTGAGTTCCGTTAGAATGGAGGCACCGGCGCACACGATCGCCGGCGCAACACAATAATAACGAGATCGACCCGATATGGCTCACGATGTAACCAACCTGCGCAAGTTCGTCTCCCCGGAAATCGTCTTTGGTGCCGGCTCACGCAAGGCCGTGGCCAATTTCGCCAGCAACTTCGGCGCCCGCAAGGTGTTCCTGGTGTCCGACCCCGGTGTGGCCAGGGCCGGCTGGGTGGCGGAAATCCAGACCCTGCTCAGCGAAGCCGGAATTGAACACGACACCTTCACCGGCGTATCGGCCAACCCCCGGGTGGAGGAGGTGATGGCCGGCGCGGAACAGTACAAGTCTGCCGGTTGTGACGTGATCATCGCCATTGGCGGCGGCAGCCCGATGGACTGTGCCAAGGGCGTCGGCATTGTCAGTGCCCACGGCCGCAGTATCCTGGAATTTGAAGGGGTGGACCGGATCACTATCCCATCACCGCCGCTGATCCTGATTCCCACGACCGCCGGCACATCGGCGGACGTGTCCCAGTTTGCGATCATTTCCGACCCCAACCGGCGCTTCAAGTTTTCCATCATCTCCAAGTCGGTGGTGCCGGACGTGTCGCTGATCGATCCGGAAGTGACCCAGACCATGGACCCGTTCCTGACCGCCTGTACCGGCGTGGATGCGATGGTGCATGCCATCGAGGCGTTCGTGTCCACCGGCAGCGGGCCGCTTACCGATGCCCACGCGCTGGAGGCGATCCGCCTGATCAACACCCATCTGGAGCCGCTGATCGCCAACCCGTCAGACGCCCAGTTGCGCGAGCAGATCATGTTGGGCTCGATGCAGGCGGGACTGGCGTTCTCCAACGCCATCCTCGGGGCGGTGCACGCCATGTCCCACAGCCTGGGCGGCTTCCTCGACCTGCCGCACGGGCTGTGCAACGCGATGCTGCTGGACCACGTCGTGGCCTTCAATTTCTCCGCCTGTGAGGACCGCTTCCGGCGCATTACCGAGACCATGGGCATCGACACCCGTGGCATGACGCCGCCGACCGTGCGCAAGCACCTCCTGACCCGGATCGCCGAGCTGAAGCAGCACGTGGGCCTGGAGAAGCGGCTGGCGGAACTGGGCGTGCGTACCAGCGACATTCCGTCGCTCTCCGGCTACGCCATGCAGGATCCCTGTATCGTCACCAATCCGCGTAAGTCGACCCAGCGGGACGTCGAAGTGGTGTATGAAGAAGCCCTCTGATACCGAAACCCCGGCCCCGGATTCCGACGGCCATTACAACGTCGAGGACCTGCTGGGACTGGGCAGTCATTCCGCCCGCAAGAGCCACTACCCGGCCCTGCTGGAGCGGATCGCCGAGCTGGAGGCGGAACGCAACCGCTACAAGTGGCTGTTCGATAACGCCCTGCACGGCATCTTCCAGGGGGACCTGCGCGGTGGCCTGCTGTCCTGCAATCCGGCCATGGCCCAGATGTGTGGTTACGAGTCGCCCGGCGAGCTGGTCCAGTCCATCGTCCGTCTGCGCGAACAGCTGTTCTGCAGTGTCCGCGATTTTGACCATGTGCGCCTGAGCCTGTTGTCGGAAGGTCAGGTGCGGGCTCGCGAGTTGAGTCTACTGCGCCGCGATGGCCAGGCGGTGGACGTGGCGCTGACGTTGCTGCGCCGGCCCGATCTGGGGCCGGAGGTGGTGGAGGCCTTTGTGGCCGACATCACTGAGCGCCAACAGGCCCGTCGGCGCCTGGAAGAGCTGAACCAGGAGCTGGAGGCCCGGGTGAAGGACCGCACCCGCGAGCTGCGCGAGGCCAACACCGGCCTGCGTCGCGAGATCGAGGAGCGGGAGAAGATCGAGCGGGAGCTGGTGGTGGCGATCCAGTCGGCGGAAGAGGCCAACCGCAGCAAGGACAAGTATCTCGCCGCCGCCAGTCACGACCTGTTGCAGCCCCTGAATGCGGCACGCCTGCTGGTGTCCACATTGCAGGACCGGCCATTGCCGGCGGAGGAGAGCGGGCTCATCAACCGGGTTCACCGGGCGCTGGAAGGCGCCGAGGACCTGCTCGCCGACCTGCTGGATATCTCCAAACTGGACCAGCAGGCCATCAAGCCGGACCTGACCTACGTCGATGTCGATGACCTGATCGGCGGCCTGGCGGGCGAGTTCGAGCCGGTGGCGGAGAACGCCGGCCTGCGGCTGCAGGTGCGCTCGCGACCGGGCATCGTCCACACCGACGCCCGCATGATGACCCGCATCCTGCGCAACCTGCTGACCAATGCCTTCCGTTACACCGAGACGGGTGGCGTGTTTCTTAACGTCCGGCCGCGCGGCGGTGAGTTGCACCTGGAGGTCTGGGACAGCGGGGTCGGTATTCCGGCCGACCGGCTTGAGGACATCTTCCGCGAATTCCACCAGCTCTCGGCGCCGCATACCGGCGGGCGCAAGGGGGTCGGGCTGGGGTTGGCCATTGTCGACCGCATGGTGCGCATGCTCGGTCACCGCATCGAGGTGACGTCGCGGCCGGGCGTGGGCTCGCGCTTCACCGTCATCGTGCCGCAGGCGGCAGCGTCCCAGGGACAGCCGCCCGCCCGTGCGGCCGCCCTGGCGATGGAACCGCATTCGCTGGCCGGTCGCCGGGTGCTCGTGATCGACAACGAACCGGAGATCCTGGTGAGCATGCGGGCGCTGCTGGAGCAATGGGGCTGCGACGTCCAGACGGCCGAGAATGCGGAGATGGCGGTGGCGATGCAGCAGGCGGACAGCATCGCCCCCGAGGCGGTGCTGGCGGACTACCACCTCAACGACGAACGAACCGGCTGCGAGGCCATCTACACCCTGCGGCGCCATCTCCAGCGGGACGTGCCGGCGGCGATCATCACCGCGGACCGCAGCGATGCCTGTCGCCGTTTCCTGAAAACCCAGTATTTTCCGGTGCTTAACAAACCGGTCAAGCCCAACCGGTTGCGGGCGCTGCTCACCAGCCTGTTGTCATGAGCCGCCATTGCGGCCTGGCCCGCGATGACGGCAAACTGTCATCACTGACGCACGGATTCCTGTCTACACTTCTGGAATAAGACGGTCGCCGGCAATCCGCCGCAGGCCGGAGATCCAAGACAACCGCGAGGAGGTGTCCATGCAAAGCTCCGAGAGTGCTCTGACCAATCATGAAGTCACGGTGTGCCTGGCCGGCGGGGCCGTGCTGGGACCGTTCAACGCCACCTGGAGCAGGGACTCCGGCGGCGATGTCCGGGAACTGGTCAAGGAATACGATGCCTTCCTCCAGGGCGAGCCCCAGAAACGGTTCAAGTTCCACCTGCACGATACCTACACCAACACGGTCCATACCCTGATCCTGAATTTTTCCCAGGTGACCGGCGTCTGTGACCATGTCAGGCTCAAGCACAACCCCGAGGGCTGAGGCGGCCTCTTGATATGGTGTTATGGAAGCACCACATTTCAAAGAGTTGGACGATCAATGCGCGCCTTGGGCTGGGAGAGGTGGAACAGCGGTTTTGCCATCCCGGAGATCACCAGCGGAACGGCAGGGTGATCCATGGTTGCGTGGCCATCGTTGGTGGATGACATCGACCAGATCGTTGCCGTCCAGCTCAGATTCAGGAAGAGGAGGCTGCCATGAGCGAATTTCGTATCGAGAAGGACAGCCTGGGTGAAGTGAAGGTCCCCAGCCAGGCCCTGTGGGGCGCCCAGACCCAACGGGCTGTGGACAACTTTCCGGTCAGCGGGCGCACCATGCCGCCGGCCTTTATCGAAGCGGTCGTGCGCATCAAGCGTGCCGCGGCCGAGGCCAACGGCCGGCTCGGCCTGCTGGACGACAAACGCCGGGAGGCTATCCTCAAGGCTTGCGACACGTTGCTGGCCGGTGAACACTGGGACCAGTTCCCGATCGACGTCTACCAGACCGGATCCGGCACCAGCACCAACATGAATGTCAACGAGGTGATCGCCCATCTGTGCAAGGCGGATGGCGGCGAGGTTCACCCCAACGATCACGTCAACATGAGCCAGAGCTCGAACGACGTGATCCCCACGGCCATCCACGTGAGCGCCGTCAGCCTGGCGGAGTCTACACTGTTGCCGGCCCTGTCCCATTTACAGGGCGCCATCTACGAGCGTGAATCCGAATTCAAGCAGACCGTGAAGACCGGCCGGACCCACCTGATGGACGCCATGCCGGTGACCCTGGGCCAGGAGCTGCAGACCTGGCGCGAGCAGCTCCATGCGGTGGAGAAGCGGGTCGAGTGGGCCCGGGATGAACTGCTGGCGCTGCCCCAGGGCGGCACCGCCGTGGGTACCGGGGTGAACGCCCACAGCCAGTTTGCCGATCGGTTCGTCGGTGCGCTGAACGACCAGACCGGGTTCCACTTTACCTCGCTTGAGCACAAGTTTGTCGCCCAGAGCGCGGTGGATGCGCCGGTCAACTTCTCCGCCCAGTTGCGCGGCGCCGCAGTGGTCCTGATGAAGATGGCCAACGACCTGCGCTGGATGAACAGCGGTCCCATCCATGGCCTGGCGGAGATCAGCCTGCCGGCCTTGCAGCCGGGCAGCAGCATCATGCCCGGCAAGGTAAACCCGGTGATTCCCGAGTCCACCGCCATGGTGGCCGCCCAAGTCATGGGGCTGGACAGTACCATCGCCATGGCGGGCCAGTCCGGCAATTTCCAGCTCAACGTAATGCTGCCGCTGGTGGGGGCTAACCTGGTGGATATGATCCAGTTGATCAGCAACAGCGCCCGGGTGCTGGCGGACAAGGCCATCAGTGGCTTTACCGTCAACACCGAACACCTGGCCGAAGCCGTGGGCAGGAACCCGGTGCTGGTGACCGCGCTGAATCCGGAGATCGGCTACAGCCGGGCCGCCGAAATCGCCAAGGAGGCCTACGCCAGTGGCCGCTCGATCCTGGATGTGGCGGAGGAAAAGACCGACCTGTCCCGGGAGCAACTGGAAGGCATCCTTGATCCGCTGAAGCTGACCCGCGGAGGCCTGGAAAGCTGACTGACGCTGCTGTACTGGTCCTCCAACTGCTGCTGTTGCTGACAGCGGCCAACGGGTCCCCGGTGCTGGGACAATTGTTGCTGGGCTGGCACGGTGCCCAGCCGATCGATGGCGGTCGCCTGTGGCGCGACGGCGAGCGTGTACTGGGCGACAGCAAGACCTGGCGCGGACTGATCATCGGCGTCGCCGCCACCACGATCGTCAGTCTGCTGATGGATCTTGGCGGCAAGTTCGGGGCGCTGTTCGGCCTGCTGTCCCTGACTGGCGACATGCTCAGCAGCTTCATCAAGCGCCGCCGCCACCTGCGCTCCAGTGCCCAGGCCATCGGTCTGGACCAACTCCCCGAGGCGATCCTGCCGGTGGCGGTTGGTGCGTTCTGGCTGGGCTATGGCTGGGAGGTCACCGCGGTGACGGTGCTGCTGTTCATGCTGGCGAATATGGTGTTCTCGCCGCTGTTGTATCGGTTGGGGATTCGGCGGCGGCCGTATTGATCCGGAGTCAGGTGGGTGTCATTGGGCACCTTCGGCGCCTCAGAAGCTAAAGCATCTGCTACACACTCGAGTTGGTCTTTAATGTAGCCGACGCTTCAGCTTCGGAGCAACCTGGAAGGCTGCCAGAAAAGGAGTTCGAAAGTTTGGAACGCGGTTGCACAGTCCAGGGCACCTTCGGCGCCTCAGAAGCTAAAGCATCTGCTACATACTCGAGTCGGTCTTTAATGTAGCCGACGCTTCAGCTTCGGAGCAGCCTGAAAGGCTGCCAAAGCCGTTAGGCCGGCCCCCGCGTCAACGTATGCATATTCACTTCCGGCGGGCAGTTCAGCCGGGCGTGGACCATGGATGTGCCGGCGCCGCACGAGGTGTAGCCCTGCATATCCCCATGCCGCCACGCACCCTTGCCGAGAGACCGCGGGCAATTGGCATCCAGCAACACCGGAATCCCGCCGGGCAGGCAGATCTGGCCGCCGTGGGTGTGGCCGCAGAGGAACAGGTCGTAACCGGCGTGGGCCGCCTCGCGCCAGATTTCCGGGGTGTGGCTGAGCAGCAGCGAGACCTCGCCCGGCGGGATGTCCTCGGCGGCCCGCTGCAGGTTGTGCACCTTGTAGAAGTGGGCATCGTCCACGCCTGACAGGTGGAGCCTGGCCCCGCCGCGCTCAAGCGTCATGGATTCGTTCAGGAGCATCCGGTAGCCCATGTCCTCAAGTGCCGGCAGCATACGGATGCTGTCATGGTTGCCGAGCACCCCCAGGGGGGTGCCCTTGAGCACCTGGCGCAGGCGGTGCATGCCGTCCAGGCTGGCGTCGATCGGCCCCCAGGTCAGCTTGCGGTAGTCGCCGGTCAGCACGCACAGGTCGTATTCCAGGTTCGCCACGTGCTCGATGATGGCGTCCAGCATGGCCTCGTCCATGTCCACGTGCAGATCCGTCAGTTGCAGGATGCGGTAGCCCTCGAAGGACTCGGGCAGGTGGGGAATCACAAAGCGGTTGTCGATGGTGCGCATGCGGCGGGCGTTGTTCTGGGCCCGCTCCAGCATGCCGCTGATCCGCAGGCAGGTGCGAATGAGGCCGTGCAGGGAATACCATTTTTCCACATGGCAGAAGTGGCCATGACGATCCACCAGGCGGGACTCGAATTCCCGCTCGATGCCCAGCCGCTGACGGGCATGAACCGGCCCCAGCCGCAGGGATAGACGGTATTCCAGGAGTTCGTCCGGATGTTTGGGTTCCGGAGCCGCACGGGTCATTGTACGCTCCTTGCGTGCTTTTCTTCGTCGTGGGCGATTGTTATGCCGAGTCCCTGAACCGTGGGCATGGCTGTAACGTACAGGGAGTACTGGTCAGTATGGCGTGCAGGGCATCCGGCGTAAATGCGGAACCGTTAAGGGATAGACATGTCGCAGCCTTACTGGGCAGGAATAGGGGGCTTCAGCGATTGCTAAATCCCCGTTGTAACCGACAAAATAAAGGATCAATGCATGGTAATGCGCCCGTGGGCGTCAGGAGGAATCATGAGCCAGTCCTGTGATCTGCCGGGCATGAAGGTCCCGCGCAGCCGGTTTCCCGCCCCGGATAACGACCTGGAGCTGCCGGCCGATGCCGGGGAGCAGCGGGTGGTCCTGGGTGGCGGTTGCTTCTGGTGCACCGAGGCGGTCTATCTGGCCGTGGACGGCGTGACGTCGGTGACATCCGGCTACGCCGGCGGCGCCGCGGAAACCGCCAACTACGATGACGTCTGTACCGGGAGCACCGGGCACGCCGAAGTGATCGAGATCCGCTACGATCCGGCGAAGACCAGCTTTGGCGAGCTGCTGCGGATCTTTTTCTCGGTGGCCCATGATCCCACCCAACTGAACCGCCAGGGCAACGACCGTGGGACCCAGTACCGGTCGGCGGTGTTCTATCAAACCGAGGCGGAAAAGCAGGTGGCCGAGGCCTACATCCGCAAGCTGGATGCCGCGGGTGTCTACGACGCCCCGGTGGTGACCACCCTGGAGCCGCTGGACGCGTTCTACCCGGCCGAGGAGTACCACCAGAACTTTGCCGCGCGCAATCCGTTCCAGCCGTATATCATGGCGGCCGCCGCGCCCAAGATGGAAAAGCTGCGCGACAGGTTTGGTGACCGGTTGAAACCCGAATACAAAGACGATTCCGTTTAAGGAGCATGGCCATGCCCACATCCGACGCAGGTTACGACCTGACCCCGCTGAACCCGGCGGAAATCGATAAACTGGCCGCGGGTCTGACCGAGGAAGAGCGCAGGGTGCTGCTGGACCACGGCACCGAGCACCCGTTCTGCGGCACGCTGCTGGATAACAAGCAGGATGGTGTCTATCACTGCCGTCTGTGCGACCTGCCGCTGTTCAACTCCGAGCACAAGTTCGACTCCGGCACCGGTTGGCCCAGCTTCTTCGCGCCGTTCGATCCGGACCATATCCGCTATCTGGAGGACTTCAGTGCCGGCATGGCCCGTACCGAAATCCGGTGCCCTCGCTGCGACAGCCACTTGGGCCACGTGTTCCCGGACGGCCCGCCGCCGACCGGGCAGCGCTATTGCCTCAATTCGGTGTCGATGACGTTCGTGCCGAAGGCTGGGTAAGTTGGGCGTCGTGCCAAGGTGTCCCGCGGGGCACCTTCGGCGCCTCAGAAGCTGAAGCATCTGCTACATGCTCGGGTGGGGCTGAAATGTAGCCGACGCTTCAGCTTCGGAGCAGCCTGCAAGGCTGCCGGTTCCAGCCTCCAGGCTGGAGCCACCTCCTACCGAATGTCCTCCGACTCAATCACCCGCACCCCATCACTGCCCAGCACCGAATCCAGCATGGTCCGCGCGATCGAACGCGCTGACACCGCCCGATAGTGCGCCGGGATGATCGGCCGTAACAGGCGGCTGGCGACCAGGCCGGCTTTCTCGCCGAAGCGGGGCTCCTCACGGTCGGCATCAATCAGTGACGGGCGCACCAGCACCAGGCGCCGGAACCCGATCTGGCGCAGGTCGTCCTCCGTTTCGCCCTTGGTGCGCAGGTAGAAATTGCGGCTGGCGCTGTTGGCACCCAGGGACGAGTTCAGCACCATGACCCGGGTGCCGTAGTCGTGGGCCTTCTGGGCGGCTTCCAGGATCAGGTCGTGGTCCACGGCGCGAAAGCCGGCCTGGCTGCCCGCCTTGCGGATGGTCGTGCCCAGGCAGCAGAGCAGGGCGTCAGCCTGCCACCAGCCCGCGGCGGGCAGGGGTACGGTGAAGTCCACCACCGGGTTGTGCAGTTTCTCGTGGGGGGGCAGGGGCCGGCGTGTGGGGGCCGTGATGGCTGGAATGGACGGGTCGTTGAGAGCCAGTTTCAGCACTTCCCGACCCACTGCGCCGGTGGCGCCGAGCAGCAACAGTTCCATGGTTTCGCTCCTGAAAGCGGTGAGGCCAGAGTATGGCACAGCTGGAAAGCGTTGTGACTGTCATCCGGATGTCATGTTGGCGTCGTATGTTGGAGTCATCAACGACTGCATTGTGGTGATAGCCATGTGGCAGGGAGCGCATCTGCATCAGGGACGATGCTTTTTTCTCCATTCGCCTTCCGTCGCACGCGCGGCACAGTGCGCGACGGCATTGATCCCCTCCTCCGACGGACTTCCTGCAAGGCAGGCACCATGCCCATACCAGCGTGGACGGCGGCCAGCCATTCAGGCGTGGGCTTCAGGACGTCCCGGTCGGTGCCGATAGACTCGGCGTCCTGCCGTACTCTATAGAGACTTCCCGCGCCTGAGGACCTGGCTCCACCGAATGCCGCACCGTGAACGATCAGTGCGTCTATGTTCTCTTGCCTGATGAAATCCGGATCAGGCGGGGGCGGTATTGAACCGGCTGGGGCTCCATGGCCGTTCCCCGTGTCGCTGCCTGGTCGCACCGGGTGGTGGGGGCGGCTCAGCGGCGCGTTTGGATGCCCCTGGCGTCTGGTTGAAAAAGCGACCAGGGCGACCTTTAGACTGTTCGGCCATGGGCTGAGCGACTAATATGTCGGCCTTTGCCATAGCCCGATAGTGGGGCTGAAGAGAGGTATTCCGGTCGATGATCCGCCTGACAGTCAATCCCATCGCCGAATCCGCCACCCTGATGCGGCGCATGGGCGTGGTCCTGGGGTCGATCGGCGTCACCGCACTGTATTCGTCCCTGGTGTTGTTGCGCTCGCTGACCGGACGCCTGACGCGGAGCAGGGTGGATCGCTACTGCCGCGACTGGTCGGCGTTGCTGCTGCGCCTGGTGCGGGTGGATCTCCGGGTGCGGGGCGACATCCCGGATTTCGAGGATGGCCGGCGCTACATCATCCTGTGCAGCCATGCCAGCCACTACGATATCCCGCTGAGTTTCGTGGCGCTGCCGGGGTCGATCCGCATGCTCGCCAAGAAAGAGATGTTCGCCATCCCCCTGCTGGGTCCGGCGATGCGGGCGGCCGAGTTTCCCTCGGTCGACCGCTCCAACCATGAGCGTGCCCTGGCGGACCTGCAAAAGGCCCGGGCGATGATGGAAAGCGGCATCGTACTCTGGGCGGCGCCGGAGGGGACGCGCTCACCGGACGGGGAACTGGGACGCTTCAAGAAAGGCTGCTTCCACCTGGCCCTGGATACCCGGGCAATCATCGTTCCTGTGGGGATCAGCGGCAACGAACGGGTGCTGCCGGCGCGGACCTGGCAGATCAACCTCGGCCAGCGGGTGGATTTCTGTGTGGGCGAGCCCCTGGATAGCCGCGATTACAGTCGCGAGCAACTTCCCGAGTTGATGGCGGAAGTCCGGCGGCGCATCGAGCGGGAGCGGATGAGAGCGGCGGGCTGACCCTGCCGGGCACAGAACCCCCGCCGCTCCTGATGAGGTCAGTGCAGGAGCAGGCCGAGAAGGTAAACCCCGCCGTAACCGAGGGTATAGGCCACCAGCAGGAACAGGCTGTAGCGCAGGTAGCTGGCGAAGGTCAGCCCCGGGATCTTGCTCATGGCGACGATGCCCGCCGCTGAACCGATCACCAGCAGGGAACCCCCCACACCCACCGAGTAGGTCAGGCCCAGCCATTCCCCCGGGGTCATGTCGATGCCCGCCTTGAGCAACGCCGCCGTCAGGGGCACGTTGTCGATCAGCGACGAGAAGATGCCCATGAAGTAGTTGGCGGCGATCGGCGGCAGCACGTGATACACCTCGACAAAGCTGCCCAGCGCCTGGATTTCCTTGAGCATGCCGACGATCAACAGGATTCCCAGGAAGAAGAACAGGGTATCGAACTCGATGGTGCGCACGTACTCGATGATCGGATCCAGGTCGGAATCCGTACTCAGGAAGCGGGAGGTCAGGAACATGACCGAGAGCCCGAACAGGAACATCAGCACCGGCGGCACCTGGAACAGCACGTTGGAGGCGATGGTCGTCACGATGGTGGTCAGGAACAGGACGGCGATGATGACGTCCACCCGACGCACCTCGTTGCGCTCGTGAACCAGTACCACTTCGTCATGCATGCCCCGCGACAGCAGCAGCGCCAGTAAGAACACGCCGAAGGCGGCCGGCACGGCCAGGGCCAGCAGTGTCAGGATCTCCACCTTGTGGGCCAGGAAGATCATCAGGGTGGTGACGTCGCCGGTGATCAGCGAGACGCCGCCGGAGTTGACCGCGAACACCACCAGCGTGACGAACCGGACCTGCTTTTTGCGATCCAGGTGCAGGGACAGGATCAGGGCGCAGGACACCAGCGTGGCCGTGATGTTATCGGCCAGGGACGAGAAGACGAAGCAGAACAGCCCGGTCAGCAGGAGAAGGTGATTTTCCTTGATGCGCTTGGGCATGATCAGATAGATCAGGTTCTCGATCATCCCTTTCTTGTTCAAGTAGGCCACAAAGGTCATTGCGGCCACCAGGAAGAGCCACAGGCTGGCGATTTCGGATATGCTCTCGGCCAGCCCCTCGGCGACCGACTCGGTATGGCCTTCCGAAGGGCTGAACAGGAACAGCATTAACCAGGACAGGGTGCCGAAAAAGAGAGTGACCTTGGCTTTGTTGACGTGGGTGACCTCCTCAAAGATCACGCCGAGAAGCGCCAGAATGGCGAAACTGATCAGGACAAAATCCAACCAATGCATAATAAGGACAGACCTTCCGCAGGTTGTGAACTAAGGGTAAACGTGTGTCGGGGTGCGCCGCTTCTGTTGTTATTGGGGAGCGTCAGACTGACTCCCGGATTGTCTCTGGCCTTCAGGGCGCGCAGGGGCGACCCGGGAGTTGGTCAGAGGCCCTTTTGGGCAGAGATAGATCGGCGAAGCTGGCGATTTTACGCGGTTGGCATTTGATAAGCTACCGGAATGATTGCCTTGATCATGCGAATTTCATACCTATTGCTATAGGCATTTTCATCTTGCGCCAAAAAAACGGATAATTGGCGCCTCAAAATAATTATGTAACATTTTCGATCACCTCAGATTGAAGGTAGCAAGCTAATGACTGCAAGACAGGCAGATGTCGTGCTGGTCGGTGGTGGCGTCATGAGCGCCACTCTCGGCATGATGCTCAGGCAGCTTGATCCGTCCCTGGACATCGTCATGGTGGAGCGTCTCGATCACGTTGCCCATGAAAGCACCGACGGATGGAACAATGCGGGTACCGGTCACGCCGGTTACTGTGAACTCAACTACACGCCGGAAACCGATGACGGCGATGTGCAGATCGAACGGGCCCTGAACATCAATGCATCGTTCGAACTGTCCCTCCAGTTCTGGTCGTATCTTGTTGAACGGAAGATCCTTCCAGAACCCTCCAGGTTCATCAACCCCACTCCTCATGAAAGTTTTGTCTGGGGCGAGAAGGATGTGGCCTTCCTGCGCAAGCGGCACGAGAAGCTCAGCAAGCATCACCTGTTCCGGGAGATGGAGTACACCGAGTCCGCCGATACCCTGCGCGAGTGGATGCCGCTGGTGATGAGCAACCGCGATCCCGGCCAGCCGATCGCCGCAACCCGGGTCAAGCATGGCTCCGACGTGGACTTCGGCTCGCTGACCCGGAGCATGGTCAACTACCTGAAAGACCAGCCCAACTTCGAGCTGCTGCTGAACCATCCGGTCAGGACCCTGGCGCAGCGCGACAACGGTCGTTGGAAGGTTCGGGTGAAGGACGAAAACACCGGCGAGATCAAGAAGATCGAAGCCGGCTTCGTGTTCCTGGGTGCCGGTGGCGGCGCGCTGCCGCTGTTGCAGAAGTCCGAGATCGAGGAGAGCAAGGGCTATGGTGGCTTCCCGGTCAGCGGCCAGTGGCTGGTGTGCCAGAAGCCGGAGGTGGTCGAGCGCCATCACGCCAAGGTCTACGGCAAGGCGCCGATGGGTGCCCCCCCGATGTCCGTCCCGCACCTGGATACGCGGATCATCAACGGCGAGCCGGCCCTGCTGTTCGGGCCGTTTGCCGGGTTCACCACCAAGTTCCTCAAGCAGGGCTCGGTGTTTGACCTGTTCTCCTCCGTACGCAGTGGCAACATTGTTCCGATGATGCAGGTGGGCAAGGGCAACATGGACCTGACCCGTTACCTGATCAAGGAAGTGTTCCAGTCCCACACGGCGCGGATCGAATCCCTGCGCAACTTCTTCCCGGACGCGCAGGAACAGAACTGGAAGCTCCAGACCGCCGGCCAGCGGGTGCAGATCATCAAGAAATCTGCCGATGGTCGTGGCAAGCTGGAGTTCGGTACCGAGATCGTGGCGGCCAGGGATGGCTCGCTGGCGGCCCTGCTGGGCGCGTCGCCGGGTGCCTCCACCGCCGTCAGCGCAATGGTGGATGTTCTGGAGCGCTGCTTCAGCGATCGCCTCAAGGCACCGGAATGGCAGGAACGGATCCGCGAGCTGATCCCGTCCTACGGCTGCTCCCTGGTGGACGATGCCGAGCTGCTGGATACCGTTCGCCGCCGCACCCTGTCGACCCTGGGCCTCAACAGGCTGAAAAAAGAGGTTGAAGAGACGGCGTGAACCCGGCTGTGCCTGGTCATGCGGCGTAGAAATTCAGCTCAAGGTGCTCGCTTATTGTGCGTATAAGCGGCGTACCTTGTGCCATTTTGCCTCGCTGACCTGCACTTGCGGGCACTTTCACCCAGTCTCCCGAAAGCCTCATATCGACCCCGTGTGCCGACCCGACCGGCACCGGGGTAGACACCCCGCGTAACCTGTCGCTTTCCTGATCATTACCCTCGGATCCGTTCGCTTCCTCCCCTTTCCTACGCCCTGAATCCGCCCTCTCCGGATGTTGTTGCCTGTTTGTTGACCAGCGCACAGTGATCGGGCACGTCGTGGGCCGGGTCGGTCCCGGTGCTGTCTTCCAAAACAAATACAAGAAGCGTCTCCGGAGCGGGAGGCGAAAGGAGCTAACAATGAAGCACGTCAAGCAATGGCTGCCATGGCTGGCCGCCGCTCTTCTGATGTTGGGGTCCGTATCCCGGGCTCATGCCGGTGTCTTTGTGCACCTGTTTGAGTGGCCGTGGGACGATGTGGCCCAGGAATGCGAGAATTTTCTTGGTCCCAAAGGGTATTCCGCGGTGCAGGTATCGCCGCCCCAGGAGCACATCCAGGGCAGCCAGTGGTGGACCCGCTACCAGCCGGTGAGCTATCAGCTCAACAGCCGCAGCGGCGATGCCGCCGCATTCGCCAACATGGTGTCCCGCTGTAACGCCGTCGGTGTGGATGTCTACGCCGATGCCGTCTTCAACCACATGGCCAACGGGACCGGCAACGGTACCGCCGGCTCCTATTACGACAGCGGCAGTGAAACCTACCCCATTTACAGCAGCAACGATTTTCACGATACCTGCACCATCAACAGCGAAGATTACGGCAACGACGCCTGGCGGGTACGCAACTGCCAGTTGGTGGGCCTGCCGGACCTGGATACCGGTGCCAACTATGTCCAGCAGACGGTGGCAGACTACATCAACAACATGATCAACCTGGGCATAAAGGGGATTCGCGTCGACGCGGCCAAACACATGGCGCCGGGTGACATCAGCGGCATTCTTGGCCGGCTGAACGGTAGCCCCTATGTCTTCCGGGAAGTGATCGATCTGGGTGGCGAGGCCATCAGTTCGTCGGAATACACCGGTCAGGGCGATGTCACCGAGTTCAGGTACAGCGCCAATATCGGCGATGTGTTCAAGAACCAGAAGCTCTCGTACCTGAGCAATTTCGGCGAGGGCTGGGGCTTTATCGGCAGCCAGAGCGCCGTGGTGTTCACCGACAACCACGACAACCAGCGCGGCCACGGCGCCGGCGGCAGCAACGTGCTGACCTACAAGGACGGCGCCCTGTACAACCTGGCCAACGTGTTCATGCTGGCCTGGCCCTATGGCTATCCCAAGGTGATGTCCAGCTACGCCTTCTCGGACAGCGACCAGGGACCGCCGTCCAGTCGCGTCTACCAGAATGGTCAGGCGCAGTGTGGTGGCGCCTGGATCTGCGAACACCGCTGGTCGTCCATCGCCAACATGGTGGCCTTCCGCAACGAGGCGGACGGCACCGGCGTCAACCACTGGTGGGACAACGGCAACAACCAGATCGCGTTCGGCCGGGGCAGTGTCGGCTTCGTGGTGATCAACCGGGAAAGCGGCGACCTGAACCGCACCTTCACCACCAACCTGCCGGATGGCAGCTACCACAACGTCGCAGGGGACAACGCCTGTGTCACGGTGTCCGGCGGTCAGGTGACCCTGAACGTGCCCGGTATGGAGGCGGCGGCGCTGCATACCGGGGCGGCCTGTGACGGCTCCGGGTCGGGATCTGGAACCGGTGGCGGCGCAGGTACCGACGTTAACGTAGCGTTCCAGTGCCAGAACGGCACCACCACGATGGGGCAGAGCGTCTACGTGACCGGTAACCTGGCCGAACTGGGCAACTGGGATCCGGCATCCGCCGTCCTCCTGTCGGCGACCAACTACCCGACCTGGCAGGGTGATGTGGCCATTCCGGCAAACACCGCGATCGAGTGGAAGTGCATCAAGCGGGATGAGAGCGATCCGAGCCAGGATCTGGTCTGGCAGAGTGGCAGTAACAACACGCTGGCGGGGCAGAGCGCCGGATCCTCGGTGACCGCGACGGCGAGTTTTTGAAGCTGATTTCTCAGTTCTTTTAACTTCCCCTCCCCCTCTCCAAACCTCTCTCCCATCAGGGGAGAGAGGCTTATTCTCAGATTTCTCGAGTTAACTCCCTTCGCGGGAGAGGGGGCCATCCAGGCGCTGTCTCATTGTCATAAAAAAGGGGCCCTGCTGGGCCCCTTATCGTTCTCAAAAAATCCAATCAGTGCGATTCAGACGGCTCGGCATGCGCCTTGGCCGCTTCGTCCTGGTCGGCGTTGTGGTCCTTCGCCAGCAGGACGTAGAACGCCGGCAGCACGAACAGCGTGAACAGCGTCCCGATGCCCAGGCCCGTGGCGATGGTCAGGCCGATGGCGAAGCGGCTCTCGGCACCCGGGCCGACGGCGATCAGCAGCGGTACCATGGCGACGACCAGCGCCAGGGAGGTCATGATGATCGGGCGCAGCCGGATGGCCGCGGCTTCTATCACAGCCTCAAGCTTGTTGAGCCCCCTGTCGTGCTGCAACAGGTTGGCGAACTCCACGATCAGGATCCCGTTCTTCGACACCACCCCGATCAGCGTGATCAACCCCACCTGGGTGTAGATGTTCATGGTGGTGAAGCCCAGCACCATGAACGCCATGGCCCCGGCAATGGACATTGGTACCGACACCAGGATGATGAACGGATCACGCCAGCTCTCGAACTGGGCCGCGAGGACCAGGTAGATCACCAGCAGCGACAGGAAGAAGGTCACCGCCAGTGCGCTGCCTTGTTGGACATACTGGCGTGAGTCCCCCTTGAAGTCGTAGGTGAAACCCTGCGGGAACACCTCGTTGGCTGCCTGTTTCATGAAGCTGACGGCATCCCCCTGCGGCACCATGGGAATCCCCTGGATGGTCAGGGAGTTCTGCTGGTTGAACTGCGTTCGCTGGGACGGCTCCACCGACTTGCTGAAGCTGATCACGCTGCTCAGTGGTACCAGCTCGCCGGAATCGGCCCGGATGTAGTAGTCGTTCAGGTCCGATACGTTCTTGCGAGCCTCGCGTTCCACCTGCGGAATGACCTGGTAGGAGCGGCCTTCCATGTTGAAGCGGTTGATGTAACCGCCGCCCAGCATGCTCGACATGGCCTGACCCACATCCTGCATCGACAGCCCCAGGTCGGCGACCCGGTCACGGTCCACATTGATCGTGGTGACCGGCCGGTCGAACTGGATCGACTTCTGCAGGAACATGAACTTGCCGCTCTGCATGCCTTTGGCCAGCAGGTCGTCCGCCACTTTGTTGAGCTCTTCATAGCTCTTGCCGGTGGTGATCACGAACTGGAACGGCAGGCCACCGCTGGAGCCGGGCAGGGACGGAATCGGGAATACGGCCGTCTGCAGGCCGGTAATCTTGGAGATCTCCTTCTGCAGGATCGGCTGGACCTCGAACTGGGAGATGTCCCGCTCGCTCCACGGCTTCATCTTGAAACCGCCAAAGACGGCGTTGGGACTGGTGATCCCCAGCAGCATGAAGGTTTCGTCGTAGCCGGGCAGTTGCTCGAACTTCTCCTGCATCTCGTCGCCGTACTTCTGCATGTAGTCCAGCGTTGCGGTTTGCGGCGCCGTGCCCTGGAACAGCAGGATGCCCTGATCTTCACTGGGCGCCAGCTCACTCTGGCTCAGCTTGACCATACCGCCGATGGACAGCAGCACGATCACGGCGAAGAAGATGGTGACGGACTTGGTCTCCAGGCTGGAGGACAAGGCGCGCTGGTAGGCACCAGCCAGCCCGTTGAAGAAATTCTCCACCTTGGTTTCGAACCGCGTCGGGTTGCCGTGGGGCTTGAGCACCTTGCCCGACAGCATCGGTGACAGGGTCAGTGCCACGATCCCGGAAATGACGACCGTACCGGCCAGGGTGAAGGCAAACTCCGTAAACAGGGAACCCACCAGGCCGCCCATGAAGCCGATCGGCGCGTAGACCGCCACCAGTGTCGTGGTCATGGCGATAATAGGCGTTGCCATTTCCCGGGCCCCGTTGAGGGCGGCATCGAACTTCGATTCGCCAGCCTCGATGTGCCGATGCACGTTTTCCACCACGATGATGGCGTCGTCCACCACCAACCCGATGGCCAGCACCATCGACAGCAGGGTCATCAGGTTCAGGGAGTAGCCCAGCGCCAGCATGATGAAGGCGCCACCAATGATCGACAGGGGGACCGCCACCGAAGGCACCACCGCGGCACGCAGTGAGCCCAGGCAGAGGAAGACCACCACCAATACGATCAGTACCGCTTCCCAGAGCGTCTGGATGACTTCCTTGATGGAATCGTCGATGAACTCGGACGCGTCATACGGCAGCTCCACCTTCAGCTCTTCCGGCAACTGGGCCTCGATGTCGGGCAGGGCGCCCTTGACCAGGCCGGCAACGGTCAGCGGGTTGGCGCCCGGGGAAAGTTTGATGGCGACATAGGTGGACGGTTTGCCCTTGTACAGCGCCAGATTCTCGTAGCTTTGCGATCCCAGCTCGACCCGGGCGATATCGCCCAGGCGGATCAGGGTGCCGTTGTCTTCCTTGATGACCAGATTCTTGAACTGCTCGGCGCTGCCGATGTCGGTGTCACTGGTCAGGCTGATCTGCACCAGGTCGCCCTTGGTGTTGCCGACCGCCGCCTGATAGTTGTTCTTGAGCAGCACCTGCACCACATCGGTCGGCGTCATGTCGACGGCGGCCAGGCGTTCCGGGTCCAGCCAGACCCGCAGCGCGAAGGTCCGGCCCAGCAACTCGGCCTTGCCTACGCCGGGCAGCGCCTGCAGCTTGGGCTGGACCACCCGGGTCAGGTAGTCGGTGATCTGGGGGACCGGCATGCTGTCGCTGTAGAACGCGATGTACATCAGGGCGGTGCTATCTCCGGTCTCGGAGGTGATGACCGGGTCCTGGGCGTCCGCCGGCAGCACGTTACGCTGACTGGCGACCTTGGCCTGGATTTCAGCCAGGGCGGCGTTGGCATCGTAGTTCAGCTCCATGTGGGCCTCGATGGTGGAAACGCCCTGGGAACTGGTGGAGGTCAGGTAGTCGATACCGCTGGCTTCGGCGATGGCCTGTTGCAGCGGCGTGGTGATGAACCCCTTGACCAGGTCGGAGCTGGCGCCGGGATAGCTGGTGGAGACGGTGACCGTCGTGCTTTCCAGCAACGGGTATTCCCGCACCTCCATCTCCATGGCGCTACGGACCCCGAGTAACAGGATCAGCAGACTGACGACCGTCGCCAGTACCGGCCGATTGACGAATATGTCCGTGAAGCGCATCAGTTGCTGGCCTCCTCGCCGCTGGTCTCATCCTTGGCCGGGGTGTCGTCATCGCTGGTGACTTCCACCGGCTGGCCGGCCCGCAGGCGCAACAGGGCGGTGGCCACCACGCGCTCGCCGGCCTTGAGGTTCTTGGTCACTTCTACCCGGCCGTTGCGGGTGTCGCCGGTTTCCACGCTGCGGCGCTCGGTGACCAGTTGGCCATCGTCGTTCTTCTTCAGGACATAGACGAAATCGCCGTAGGTGTTGAAGGAAATGGCCGTACGCGGCAGCGTGACCACGTCCCGCTCAGCCGGGCGGACGGTCTGGACGGTAGCGAACATGCCCGGACGCAGTTCCCGGTCCGGGTTGCGCAGGGTGGCGCGCACGCGCACGGTCCGGGTTTCCGGGCTGATCGAGCTGTTGATCGCGCTGACCTTGCCCTTGAACGTCTTACCCGGCAGGGCCGCCACGGTGGCTTCGACGTCATAGCCTACGTCCACGTTGGCCAACTCCTTTTCGGAGATGGTGTAGTCCACGTAGATGGGGTCGAGCATGTTGATCTCGACGATCGGCGTGCCCACGGCCAGGTATTGGCCCTGGTCCACCAGACGCAGACCCAGGCTGCCGGCAAACGGCGCCTTGATCACCTTCTTCTCGAGGGTGGCCTGGGCTTCGTTGACGCGGGCGTTGGCGGCTTCCATGTTGGCCTGGGCCTCGTCGTATTCCGCCTGGGAAATCGCCTTCTTGGGCAACAGGTTGGCGGTCCGCTTGAACTGCTGTTCGGCGAGTTTGGCCTCGGCGCGGGTCGTGCGCAGGGCCGCCTCGTCGGTGGCGCTATCCATGGTCAGCAGCACATCGCCCTTTTCCACCCGGTCACCGGATTCGAAGCGCAGCGCCTTGATCACGCCGGCGACTTCGTTGGCGACCTCGATCCCGTTGACGGCGGTGACGCTGCCCACGGCCTTGATGGACTGCACCCAGGTGGTGCTCCTGGCGGTGGTGGCTTCGATGGCCGCCGGCGGCTGGGGCTGGGAGAATTGCTTCTGCATCTGGCCGAAACGGTAGAAGGTGTAGCCAAAGATGCCGCCGAGCACGACCAGGAGAGCTACGATAACGATGGCAAAGCGGGACGCGGTGCGCATGAGAAAGTCCTGATTTTCGTCACTTGAACACGGATGATTGCCACAGTCCTATACGACCGGTGAGGCCAAAGCGACGTTCGGCACCGGAGTGGCTGTGGATGTGTGGGGAGGTCTGGTCTTCCCTACCTTGGGGGTAGGCGTGTGGCTCCGTTCCTTTTTTCGGGCACAGAAAGGCTGCCAGAGAGCAGCAGCGCACACCAGGTTCCATCCAAACCGACACCAATAGTTGTTTTTACCACGCACGGGCATAGGTAAAAACCCGTAGATTGCCAAAATAACTACGGTTTTTCCCGGAATTCGGATTTTGGCGCCAGAATAATGGCAAACCTGTGACAATTCCGGGCATGATGTCGACCACATGATAAAAACAAACCCGGAGGTTTGCACATGATTGGTTACGTCACGCTCGGCGTCAGCGATATGGGCCGCGCCAAGGATTTCTATACCACCTTACTCGCCGACATGGGCGCCAAGCTGCTGCTGGATATGGAACGCATCGCGTTTATCGGACGTTCCATGACAGAGCCGATGGTGGCGGTCTGTATCCCCTACGACAAGGAGCCCAACCATCCGGGCAACGGCAACATGGTGGCCCTGCAACCCGGCTCCAAGGAAGCGGTGGATGCCCTTTACCGCAAGGCGATCGAGCTGGGCGCCACCTGCGACGGCGAGCCGGGACAGCGCATTCCCAACCAGTTCTACGGCGCCTACATCCGCGACCCGGATGGCAACAAGGTCGCCTTCTTCCACTTCGGTTAACGGTCCGGCGTCGCGGGTCCCTGGTCCGGTATCCGCACCAGCAGGTCGGTCACGCCGACATCCACGCCCAACTGGTAGAACAGGGTCGTGGCCTGGCCCCGATGGTGCGTCTGGTGGTTAAACAGGTGCATCAGCAGTGGCCCGAAGGCACGGGTTAACGGCTCTCCCTTGACATTGCGGTAGTGCAGGGGCACCGCGTAATCCTGCTCGTCGCTGACTTCGATCAGATCGATGATGATGCGATCCATGGTGTCGCGGGCCCGGTGCAACTCCGCGAAGCTGCTGTAGAGGGTTTCCGCCAGGGCCTTTGGCGCGGGGAACGGCTCCAGGGCGTCGAGACATCGGTAACGGGCCGGATGCACCCGGAAACGGTTCATCCACATGATGTCCGCCACCAGGATGTGGTTCAGCGTGCCCTCGATGGAACCGAAGAAGGCGCCGAGATCCCGCGACCGATCCCCTTCGTCCAGCCCGGCGGCAAGCCGGTAGAGGTTATCGTTCATCCAGGCGTTGTAGTCCGCCATGAGGGTGAATTGCTGCTTCAGTGACATGATTCCGCTCCTTGGTGGTATGGGCATACGCTGCGCCTGATGCACGATACCGTCAAGATACAGAATGCTTCCTGGTGGGCCCTGTTGCTGTACCGCTCTGCTACGCTGCCATCATCCGGTCATGAGATTCGGCCATCATGGACCTCCTTCAATCTGGGAGGAATGCGCCATGATCGAACGTTATCTACGCCGAGTCCTCGTCCTGTCCAGCCCGTACCGACTGGTGGAAATCGAGCGGGAAGGTCCCCGCCGCCGGGAAAGTTGCTGCCAGGCGCGCTATTTCAACCTGGTGGATGGCCGGAAGAACCTGGTGGCCGGGTTCGATGCCTGGATGGCCGGCGACAGTTTCTTCGGCTACTTCCGCTACTCGCCGCGGGGCGACCTGGTGGAACGACGCACGTTCCCAATCGACTCCTGGCAGTTCTGAGCCGGTTGGTGTTCAGTCTTCGTTGAACGTCAGGATCAGGCTGCCGCCCCGCAGGACGCTGCCATAGTTGAAGTTGACCCCGATGGCGACGTTGTCGACGAAGGGAATGCGTCCACGGGCCTCCAGCAGCCAGGCGAGCCCGGTCTCGTAGTAATAGCGGTTGCCCAGTTGCTCACCGATGTCGCCACCCACATCGATGCGTGCGGCCCGGAACCAGATGTTCTGCCCCGGCAGGAAGCGGGAGAAGATCGGGTTGCGGATACGTACGCCGTTGGACCAGTACCAGGCTTCCGGGTCGGTCTGGTGGGCCGGCTCGTTGGTGCTGATGGTGCGGCCGCGCATGTAGTGGTAATCCGAGAAGAAGCTCCAGTCGGCGCCCATGATCGGGCGGTCGTAGGTGAGGGTCAGCGTCGGTTCGGCAATCACGGCGTCCACGGTGATATTGGTCAGGATACCGTCCAGCTTGGGTTGCACGGACTGGGAGGCGGTGCTGTTGTAATGGGTGTCGTTGACGTAGCGCATCCAATGCACCAGAACGCCCGCCGTCACGGTGATGGGCCGGGTCACGACATGCCTCCAGGCGGCGCCGGCACTGGCGGACGTTATCTGTTCGTAGACTTTGTCCTTGCGGGCGTCGTTGGATACCACCAGTCGTGCGTCCTGCTCCTGGGCAATGTAGGCGAGTTTGACGGTGTAGGTGAGGGTGTTGCCCCGGTCGCCGATTGGCCGGGACCAGCTGAAGGGCAGGCTGGCGGTGGTGATGCTCTGGCGCAGTTGGGCCGACTCGGCCGAGCCGAAGTCGTCGTTATCCAGCTCGAAGTAATCGTTGGGGTTGAAGTTCCAGAAGCCGAACCGGACGGCATCGCCGCTGGTTAGCAGGATCGACAGGGTGTAGTTCGCGGACAGCACGTTGCGCGTGGCCCGCTCCAGTTCGGTGGCGGCCAGTGCCGTCATGGTTGGGAGCAGCGTCAGCAGCAGTAGCCAGACGGGCCGTCGGGCGCCGAGTCTCATGGCAGTGGGTGCCTTCCGGAAGACGTGATGGTTTCCAGTTTAGACGAGGTTGAAAGTAATCCCCCCGAAATCTAATGGTGAGAGCAGACCGGCCTCCAAAATGGATTGGCCGCTCGATGATCGGTTCCGTTTGCTCATATAGACCTGAATGGCTGCAGGATGTGTCGGCGAAAGCGATTGATGTTTCAGTTGCGCACGCTTCCGTTACAGCCTGTGATTTTGCATAACAGGTTGCATCCTAACGATCTGTGGATCGGTTGAGGTTGACGTCCCTGGCCGTTGCCGGCCTCCCTGTCAGGCCAGCAATGCGGCGTCAATCCCCGGATACAGCGATGGCGCACCGTCATCGTGCTGCTGACACAATGTGAAATCAATAAAACATTTGCCTTTCAAAATGCTACACACGTCGGGTTTGGCCCGTGGCACACTCATTTTCATCCACAGACCATCAAAGAAGGGAGAGCCGAATGCCCGTTACCGTGTTGAAGAGTGAGGACGGCTACCAGCTGCTCAAGGTGTCTCACGCGGGTGAACATGGCGAGATCGTCAGGGAACACCACGTTGTCGTTGATTCCAACGGCGAGCTGGTTCAGGTCGGGATGACCTTGGCAAAAGCGGAAGAACTGCTCCGGATTCTAACCGCCGACACCGGCGCCGACATGGTGCCGGAATGCCCGAGGGTGGTGGGAGAGTAACGTCAGGAGCATCAGGAAGGCCGCTCGATTGGGCGGCCTTTGTCGTTTTACGTTTCAGCGAATGCAGGTTCGATTCCCGCCGTCGCGACAATTTTCGGTTGGATGACTCAGGATGGGTCAGCAGCATAAAAAAAGCCCCTGAAAATCAGGGGCTTTTTCGTGGGATCTTGGTGGAGACGGCGGGAATCGAACCCGCGTCCGCCAGTCCTCTGCCTTGAGATCTACATGCTTAGCTTCCTTCTATTGATTTAACCTCAAACGACCCGAAGGTCAGGGTGTAAGAGGCGAGCTCTTTATATCTTAGCTATCAGGCAGTGAGCTCTGACTGATAGAGCGTCCTACTCATGATGACGTCCTGAGGTGTTGCTTCTGGGTAGTAGGCACCCCAGTCAGGACGACTGGAACGGCTTACGCCGCCAGTGCGTAGTTTTCGTCGTTTGCGACTATTTTAAAGCAGCTTTGGATTAACGAGATTGGCTGCCATCTCGACATGCACCCAAGGGTTCGTAACCAGCGTCGAAGCCATGTCGTCCCCTTGCATGACAAGTATATGGGGCCAGCCCCGCTCACTTCAAGGACATTCGTGTGAGCGGGCCTCCGTATTTCTACTAGAACGACGACGCTTTACGCCGTTCCACTTCACGTCGCTCGACCTGTGGGTAGGTGCCGGGCGTGCCGGCTACGGCGTGGAGGTCGTAGAAACTCTTCTCGAACGCGGTCATCACCCGTTGCGGATCCAAGCCCAGTTTCTTGTCGACGATGATGCCGAACTGCACGCTGTCGGTGTAACTGAAGATGCTCATGCCGATGCCGATGCCGCCGGTCTGCGGCACCCAGAACATGGGCTGGCGCAGACGGGCGCCGGCCAGGTAGACCGGGCGGCGTGGGCCGGGCACGTTGGTCAGTACCGCCGAGGCTTTCTGGCTGAGTAATGCCAGTGCCCGACGTTCGAGGATGTCCGGGCCGCGCCCAAACAGGTCCAGCAGGCTGTAGGTGACCTGGGCCTGCCAGGAACGCTTGAGCCGGTTCATGTGATCCTGCACCTGGCGGAAGCGCATGCGCGGGCAGTCCACGTCGATCGGCAGCGGCACCAGCACCAGGCCGAACTGGTTGCCCAGGGTTTCCACCGGCTGGTGCAGCGGGCGCAGGTTGAACGGCACGGCAACGCGGATGCCGCAGTCCGGCAGGTCGAACGCTTCCTCCCGCAGGTATTCGTGCAAGGCGCCGGTGGCGGCTGTCATCAGGACGTCGTTGACGGTGCCCTTGAGCGCACGGGCGGTGTCCTTGACGTCTTTCAGGGGCAGGCAGGCCCAGGCCACTTGCTTGCGACCGCCGAGTGCTCCCTTGAGCGGTGTCGGCGGGTCGGCTGGGGTCAGGCCGAGCTTGGCGCACTCCAGTCCAATGCGACTGCCGGTCCGCAACAGTCGAAGGGGGTACGTGGGATCCTGCTGCACGTTATGGGCAAAGTGGCGCAGCTGTTCCACGCCTGCGCCGGCGGTGTGGCGCCACTCGCGAGCTCGGCGCTGGATCGACTGCCAGCGGCTCTCGCCCGGACGGGTTCCAGGCGGGACGGCGTGCAGGTGGCGGCCGGGCTTGTCATCCGTGAGCGCCAGCAGGACCCGCACCAGGGAGATCCCGTCAGCGATGCAGTGATGGATGCGCACAATCAGCGCGCAACCGCCCTGGTAGTTATCCACGTAATGGACCTGCCACAACGGCCGGTTGGGATTCAGCGGCGTGCTGTTCAGGTCGCTGGCGAAGGATTGCAGGGTCGCTTCGTCGGCGCGCCCGGGCAGGGCGACCACCTGCAGGTGGTTGTCCAGGTCGAACGTCGGATCGTCATGCCAGTAGGTGCGGTCGCCGGCGTGCTCCACAATCTGGCGAAAGCGGCGGAAGCACAGGAAGCGATCTTCCAGCACCTGGCGAAAGCGCGGCAGGTCAATCGGCTCGTCGAAGACCAGCACGGCGCCGATCATCATGGGGTTTTCCGGGGATTCCATGCGCAGCCAGGCGCGGTCGACGGCTGTCATGGGTGTTCGTATACGAGTCATAAGCCCTCTCGTCATTCCGTGGTGAGAGGGTGAGGTGTCGCGTCGGACTGCAGACTCAGGGCGCGGACCCACCCGAAGTGGAACAGTATAGGACTGCGACAGGGTGGGTCGGAAGTGATAATAGAGGCGACAGGGAAATATCTTACGCTTGGTTGACTTCTCTCAAGATTCGTTGCTTCTGGCGGTTCCAGTCGCGCTCTTTCTCGGTCTGGCGTTTGTCATACTGCTTCTTGCCTTTGACCAGCGCGATCTCGCACTTGACCCTGTTCTTCTTCCAGTACAAGGCCAGCGGAATACAGGTGTGGCCCTGTTGTTGGGTGGCGCCAATCAGCTTGGCGATTTCCTTGGCGTGCAGCAGCAGCTTCCGTGTCCGTGTCGGGTCACAGATGACGTGGGTGGAAGCCGTGCTCAGCGGTGTGATGTGAGCACCGAGGAGCCAGGCTTCGCCGTCCTTGAACAGGACATAGGCATCGACCAGCTGGGCCTTGCCCGCACGCAGGGATTTGACCTCCCAGCCCAGCAGGGACAGGCCGGCTTCGAACCGTTCCTCGATGTGGTACTCGTGCTTGGCTTTTTTATTCAGCGCAATCGTGCTGCTGCCAGTGCCCGGTTTCTTCTTGCTCATGGATGTCGAATCGTTACCTGGATATGTCGATGGGGCGTGGACCAGCGATGAAGATGCCGGCCGGAAAGATAGAGGCCGCCCCGGCGAAACGACGCATTGTAGCCCAGTAGTGACAAGCGGGTCACGGGTTGATCACCGGGCCGGGGCTCGTGGATGAATGCTGTCACGGGTTTCCGCTACAATGCGGCCAGCGATGGATGCGCTGGAACTCCGGGGGAGGGACCGGCCGCGACCCCGGCGGGCGGCGGCAATCACGTTCAGGCGCTCAGTAGATCAGCGAATTAACCAGACGGGACACTCGAATGCTTGGACGTTATCAAACCCCGGTCGGCTCCTGGTCCCACCGCACCACCTTTTTCTGGGCCACGACCGGCGCCACGATCGGGCTGAGCGATCTGTGGACCTTTCCCCATATGGCCGGCCAGAATGGCGGCGGGGTCTTCATCCTGTTCTACCTGGCCTGTCTTCTGATCCTGACTCTTCCCCTGGTTCTGACCGAAGCCGTGATCGGCCGTGGCGCCCGGCATGGCGTGGTGATCGCGATCGGCAGCCTGGCCCGCGGGGCCGGCGCGCCGCCCCGCTGGATATGGAGCGGCCGGCTCAGTGTGCTGGCCGGTTTCCTGGTCCTGACCTTTTACGCGGTGATTGGCGGCATTTGCCTGGCCTATGTGTTCTACGCCGCATACGGCCGGCTCGATGATGCCTCGCCCCGCCAACTGGCGGGAATCCTGGCGTCGCTGGTGCAGGAGCCGGAGAATGCCCGGCATTTCATGGGCTGGCATGCCGGCTTCCTGATCCTGGTGCTGGTGGCGTCCATGCAGGGCGTCACCGGTGGTCTGGAACGCGCTCTCCGGGTGGTCGTGCCGGCATTCATGCTGCTGTTGGGCGGATTGCTGGTGTTCGCCATTCAGCACGGCAACTTCCCGGCGGCCGTCGACTACCTGTTGGTGATGCGCCCGGAAGACGTCACCTTCGACAGCGTGCGCAAGGCATTGACCCACGCCTTTTACACCCTCTCCCTGGGGACCGGTATCTTGATCGTCTTCGGCGCCTATTCCGCACCAACGACACCGCTCAAGCGCTCGGTGCTGGCGGTGGCGCTGGTGGATACGTTGATCGCGATCGTGGCCGGCCTGGTGCTTTACACACTGGTATTCAGCCACGGCACCGGGGGCGGGGAACCCCTGCAAGGGTTTCGCCTGGTGTTCATAGCCATTCCCGAAAGCGTCGGTGTGATGCCGGGTGGTCAGTTCGTGCTGACGGCGTTTTTCGCCATGATCGTCCTGGCGGCCTGGAGTTCGTCCCTGGCCCTGCTGGAGCCGGCGGTGAGCTGGCTGCAGGAGCGCCTGGCCGCGCCCCGACGCCGGTGTGTGCTGCTGGTCGGTGCCGCGGCCTGGTTGGTGGGGCTTCTCAGTCTGTTTTCCTTCAATGCCTGGTCGGACATTACCCTGTTGGGCGGCACGCCGTATCGGTGGATCGAGATGGTGACCAGCACGTTGCTGATCCCGGTAGTCAGCATCCTGCTGGCTTTCTTCGTTGGCTGGGCGCTACCGGATGACATGGTGGCGCGTCTGATCGGCCGCACGCCGGTGTTGCTGCGGACCTGCTGGGTCTGGGTCCTGCGGCTGATCCTGCCCGCGATCATCGTGTACGTGGGGATTCACTATGCGATGCAGTCCGGGGCGTCGCTGTGCAACGGCGGTGGTTCTCCGTTCTGGTGCAGTGGCGACACGCCGATAGAGGATCCGGCCGGTACTCCGGATGCCACCTCGCCCGAAGCGCCCCCGGAAGGCATAACCCCGGGCGATGGGTCGGCAACGGAGGATGAGCCGGTGAGCGATCCCCAGCCGGAGAAATCGGAAGCGATCGTTCCCCCGGGTTCGACGCCGGTGCAGGCTCGACCCGGCCCTGAGCCATCAACTCCCGCATCCAACAACGATATGCTTTATCATAGTGTCTGACTCGGCCCACGGGCCGGTGTGTTCCAATCTCATTGCAGGAAGTGTTCAGTCCCGCATGGCTCAAGTCATCGAAAAATCCGCCCTGGTCTGGCATTCAGCGGAGCAGATGTATGCCCTGGTCAACGATGTCGACCGTTATCCCGAGTTCCTGCCCTGGTGCGACGGTACGGAAATCCACACCGCTAGCGACACGGAGATCGTGGCCTCCATCGACGTGGCCAAATCCGGTGTCCGGCATCGCCTGACCACCCGCAATCGGCTCGAGGCGCCGCACCAGATCGAAATGTCGCTGGTGGAGGGGCCATTCAGCAATCTTGGTGGCAGTTGGGAGTTCGTGGCCCTGAACGAGAATGCCTGCAAGGTCATCCTGAAGCTGCGCTTCGAACTGGCGGGTTCGCTGGCGCGCATGACGTTCGGCAAGGTTTTCGGCCAGGCCGCCAATACCATGGTGGACGCCTTTTGCCAGAGGGCGAAGGTGGTCTACGGAGGGGAAGCGCCGTGAGTGGTCCAACGATTCGCGTCGAGGTGGCCTACGCCACGCCGGAAAAGCAGGCGATCTGCCCGGTCAACGTGCCTGAGGGAACGACAGCGTTTGAGGCGGCTGAGGCGTCGGATATCTGCACGGTCTTTCCGGACATCGATCTGGACAACGCCGATATGGGTATCTTCGGCAAGGTGGTCAAGGCACCGCGTGAGCACGCGCTGCGCGATGGAGACCGCGTCGAGATTTACCGACCGCTCAAGATCGATCCCAAGCAGGCCCGGCTGAACCGGGCCCGCAAGAAGAAAGATTGATACAACAGCACTGATGGGGCAGGTTTCCAGGCCCCTTTAGCAGGCTAGTAGGCGGGTGTCTTGTCCAGAAGCTGGGCTTCGTAAGAGGTGTAGCTGTCGCCGTCATAGTAGACGATGACCCGCTGATTCTTGATATCCCCCCCGCCCTTCTGGAAGGTGTACATGTAGTACTCGCGGGAGTCGTCCACCGGGTTGAGCATGATCGGTGTGCCCAGGATGGCGTGGACCTGTTCGCGAGGCATGCCCTTCTGCAACTGGGCGAGTGTTTCATCGTCGACTATGTTGCCTTGCTGGACGTTGATCTTGTAAACGCCGGGAAACACGCAACCGGCCAGCAGGACAAGGGAGAGTAGGGCGGCGAGCTTTTGCATCAGGGGGTGGAATCCTCTATCTTGGAATGCTTGCCTGACCGGGCCGGTTTATTGGCCTGAACGTGTCAGGATGGGTATCATAACGGAAGCAGACAGTACACCAAAGAGCGAAACAGCAGCATGTCATCTGAAAACGCTGAATTACGCAAGGTCGGACTCAAGGTGACCCTGCCCAGGGTTAAGATCTTCAACATCCTTGAAAATTCCGAGGAACATCATCTGAGCGCAGAAGATGTTTATAAAAAACTTCTCGACGCCGGAGATGATGTCGGTCTGGCGACCGTATATCGCGTGTTGACCCAGTTTGAGGCAGCGGGCCTTGTGCTGCGTCATAACTTCGAGGGTGGTCACGCGGTCTTTGAGATGGCGCGGGAAGATCACCATGACCATATGGTCTGCACCGAATCCGGTGAAGTGGTCGAATTCTACGATCAGGTGATCGAGGAACAACAGCGTAAGGTTGCCCGTGAGCACGGCTACGAAATTGTGGACCACAGCCTGATTCTCTACGTGAAGCCGATCAAGAAAAGCTGATCCGTCTTCTCCCGTGTCATTGGGAAACAAACGCCCCGGCGTCAGACGCAGGGGCGTTTTTGTTGGTGCAGCGAAAAGATGGGTGGTTGCGCGTCATTGATCCAAAAAAAAGAGGCAGACCCAGGGGGCTGCCTCGTAAACGCTCGGGGTTGAGCGTGGGGGGAAATATCCGCGGCGCGGAATTCTCGGGCGAAACGTCCCTGGTCGCCGAACCCGCCAGGAACGTCCGTGATCAGTGATGTGTGGCCTGCCCCTTCTGGAACATTTCCTGGGCATGGGCCAGGGTCTGCTCCGTCATGTCGACACCGCCGAGCATCCGGGCGACTTCCTTGACCCGGCCGTCGTCGTTGAGTGCCTCGATCCGCGAGAAGGTGGCGTCCTGTTCGCTGAACTTGCTGACGAACAGGTGCTGGTGGGCCTGGGCAGCCACCTGGGGCAGGTGGGTGACGCACAGGACCTGACCGTTCTCGCCCAATTGGCGCAGCAGACGGCCGACCACCTCCGCAGTGCCCCCGCCAATACCCACATCCACTTCGTCGAAGACCAGCGTGGGGATGGTCGAGGTCTGGGCGACCACCACCTGGATGGCCAGGCTGATCCGCGACAGTTCGCCGCCGGATGCCACTTTGCTCAGCGAGCGGGCGGGTTGACCCGGGTTGGCGCTGATCAGGAATTCAATGTCCTCGTTGCCGACCGCCGAAGGCGCATTCTTCTCGTGGCGAGCCAGCCGGGTAACGAACTGGACGGAGGGCATACTCAGGTGGGCCAGCTCTCCGGCGATACGGCTGTCGAGTTCCGCCGCGGCCTTCTCGCGTCGGCTGGTCAGCTCGTCCGCCTTCGCCTGCCAAGTCTCAAACAGTTCGGCCACGTCGGCCTCCAGGCGCTCGAGGCTGCCTTCGCCGCCGTCCAGCTCCTCCAGCTCGGACTGGAGCTGGGTGTGTAGCTCGCCCAGGGTCTCCGGGGTCACCCGGTGCTTGCGGGCCAGCTCGTAAATCGTGCTCAGGCGGGCTTCCACCTCTTCCAGGCGGGCCGGGTCGGCGTCGTAGTCTTCTACGAAGTGGCGCAGGTTGTTGCCGGCTTCGCTGACCTGGATCTGGGCCTCGTTCAGCATCTGCAGGGTGTCGGCCAGAGCCGGGATCTCCACCGGCAGTTGCTCGAGCTGTTGCAGGGCCTGCTGGATCAGACTGGCCGCGCTGGGCTCGTCCTCGCTGCATAGGACGGACGCCTGGTGGCAATTGTGCAGGACGGTTTCAGCGTGACTCAGGCGAGCCTGCTCGGCTTCCAGGTTGTCCAGCTCGTCGTCTTCCAGCGCCAGTCGGTCGAGTTCTTCCACCTGGTAGCGCAGCAGTTGCAGGCGTGCTTCGTTCTCGTCGCGGTTGCCGCGCAGCTCCCCCAGCCGCTGCTGGGTCTGGTGCCAGGCTTTCCAGGCGGCACGGACCTCGCCCGCCAGCTTGTCGGCGTCGGCGAACTCGTCCAGCAGTTTGCGATGGGTTTCCTTTTGCAGCAATGACTGGTGCTGGTGCTGGCTGTGGATGTCCATCAGCATGCCGCCCAGTTCCCGCAAATCGGCCAGCGGGCAGGGTTGGCCGTTGATATAGGCGCGGGAGCGACCGTCTTTGCTGATCACCCGGCGCAGGATGCAGTCGTTTTCGTCATCCAGGTCGTGGGCTTCCAGCCATTGGCGGGCTTCGGCAATGCGGCTGACGTCAAAGCTGGCGGTAATATCCGCCCGCTTGGCGCCGTGCCTGACGGCGCCGGCATCGGCGCGTCCGCCCAGGACGAGGCCGAGGGCATCGAGAACAATGGATTTGCCGGCGCCGGTTTCCCCGGTCAGCGTGGTCATGCCCTGGCGGAACTGCAGTTCGACGCGCTCGGCAATGGCGTAATTGGCGACGATCAGTTGGTTCAGCATGAGTGGCTCCAGTTCTGTCCTGCCGGCGCACTTCGTCTGTCGCGCCCGGCGTCTGGTCATATATACAGTACCTGTGAATGTATACAGTATTCTTTCAGGTTGCAAGCAATCGTTGCAAAAGTGGTTGAAAGCCCGGCGAGCTGTCCCCATATCCGCTGGCAAGCTATTCAAGAAGGGCGGCCGGGCCGTCATCGACGATTGATCAGGAGTGACTGATGAGCGCAGAAGAAACCCGTAACCAGAACGTGGAAGACGAGTTGAAGGAGGCCTCAGAAGAGACTGCGCAGGCTGACGCCGGAGCCGGCCAGACCCAGGGTCAGGAAGGCGGGTCAAAGGGCGAGGTCAGCGAGGTCGAAGCGCTGCAGGCACAGCTTGCCGAGCAAAAGGACCTGGTCCTGCGGACCCAGGCGGAAATGCAGAACGTGCGGCGTCGTGCCGAACTCGATGTCGAGAAGGCTCGCAAGTTCGCGCTTGAGAAGTTCGTCAAAGAGTTGCTGCCGGTGGCGGACAGCCTTGAGAAGGCCGTTGAGAGTACCGAGGGCAAGTCCTCGGCGGACGAAGTCGTCGCGTCTATTCGCGAGGGCGCCGAGATGACCCTGAACCTGCTGCTGAACAGCCTGGAGAAGTTCAATGTGAAGCGGGTCGATCCGGTCGGCGAGCCATTCGACCCGCAATTGCACGAAGCCATGTCCATGGTTTCAGCGCCGGATGCCGAGCCCAACAGCGTCGTGGCCTGCATCCAGAAGGGTTACACCCTGAACGAGCGCCTGGTGCGCCCGGCCATGGTTGTGGTCGCTCGCCCGGAGGAAGGCGCAAAAATCGACGAGCAGGCTTGAAATAGAAACGATTGAGCCAATATAGGCAGTAAACGGTTCGCAAGCCGACAGAACAACAGCATCCAGGGCATGCTGGTTCGGGCAGAACAGAGCTAAGGAATAAAGGAACTGGAGTCATTCAATGAGCAAGATTATTGGTATCGACCTGGGCACCACCAACTCTTGTGTAGCCATCATGGATGGCGACAAGGTCAAGGTGATTGAAAACGCGGAAGGCGATCGCACCACGCCGTCCATCATCGCATACACCGAAGAAGGTGAAACGCTGGTTGGCCAGTCTGCCAAGCGTCAGGCGGTGACCAACCCGAACAACACCCTGTACGCCATCAAGCGTCTGATCGGCCGTCGCTTCGAAGACAGCGTCGTGCAGAAAGACATCAAGATGGTGCCGTACAAGATCACCAAGGCGGACAACGGTGACGCCTGGGTTGAGGTGAAAGGCAAGAAGATGGCACCGCCGCAGGTGTCTGCCGAAGTGCTGAAGAAAATGAAGAAGACCGCTGAGGACTACCTCGGCGAGAAGGTTACCGAAGCGGTCATCACCGTTCCGGCCTACTTCAACGACAGCCAGCGTCAGGCCACCAAGGACGCCGGCAAGATCGCGGGCCTGGACGTGAAGCGGATCATCAACGAGCCGACCGCCGCGGCCCTGGCCTATGGCCTGGACAAGAAGAGCGGTGACCGCACCGTCGCCGTCTACGACTTGGGTGGTGGTACCTTCGACATCTCCATCATCGAGATCGCGGATGTGGACGGTGAGCACCAGTTCGAAGTGCTGGCCACCAACGGTGACACCTTCCTGGGTGGTGAAGACTTCGACCTGAAGGTTATCGAGTACCTGGCGGACCAGTTCAAGAAGGACAGCGGTATCGACCTGCGCGGTGATTCCCTGGCCATGCAGCGCCTGAAGGAAGCCGCCGAGAAGGCGAAGATCGAGCTGTCCAGCAGCCAGCAGACCGACGTCAACCTGCCGTACATCACGGCGGACCAGAGCGGTCCCAAGCACATGAACGTCAAGCTGACCCGCGCCAAGCTGGAAGCCCTGGTCGAAGAACTGGTCGATCGCAGTCTGGAGCCGTGCAAGGTGGCTCTGAAAGACTCCGGCGTTGATGCCAGCGACATCGATGAGGTGATCCTGGTCGGTGGTCAGACCCGGATGCCGAAAGTTCAGGAGAAAGTGAAGGCGTTCTTCGGCAAGGAAGCACGCAAGGATGTGAACCCGGACGAAGCGGTTGCCATGGGTGCGGCTATCCAGGCTGCGGTCCTGTCCGGTGACGTGAAAGACGTCCTGCTGCTGGACGTGACCCCGCTGACCCTGGGTATCGAAACCATGGGTGGCGTGGCCACACCGCTGATCGAGAAGAACACGACGATTCCGACCAAGAAGTCGCAGACTTTCTCGACGGCCGACGACAACCAGACCGCGGTGACTATCCACGTGGTCCAGGGTGAGCGTAAGCAGGCGTCCCAGAACAAGTCGCTGGGCCGTTTCGATCTGGCCGATATCCCGCCGGCACCGCGCGGCGTACCGCAGATCGAAGTCACCTTCGACATCGATGCCAACGGTATCCTCAACGTGTCCGCGAAGGACAAGGCGACGGGTAAAGAGCAGTCCATCGTGATCAAGGCCTCTTCCGGCCTGAACGAGGATGAGATCGAGAAGATGGTTGCCGATGCCGAGGCCAATGCCGAGGACGATCGCAAGTTCGAGGAGCTGGTCCAGGCGCGTAACCAGGGTGACGGTATGATCCACGCCGTTCGCAAGACCCTGAGCGAAGCCGGCGACAAGGTTACCGAGCAGGAGAAGGAGTCCATCGAGAACGCCATCAGCGAACTGGAAGAAGCGCTGAAGGGCGACGACAAGGACGACATCGAAACCAAGACTCAGAAGTTGACCGAAGCGTCTTCCGAACTGGCGCAGAAGATGTACGCCGATCAGGCCGAGCAGGGTGCTCAGGCCGAAGGGCAGGGCGAGCAGGCCCAGTCCAGCGGCGATGATGCCGTCGACGCCGAGTTCGAAGAGGTCAAAGACGAAGACAAGCGGTAAGATCCATGTCTTCATGAGGGTTGCAAAACGCGGGGAGTCAGCTTCCCGCGTTTTGCGCGTTTGATGGGTTGAGAATTTGTGGGCCGGGCGCTGTCTTCGATGGCAGTGTCTGCGTGCTCACGGAGCAGTCATAAGATTCCGGGCTGGCGGAATCTGTAACGGGTATCACAACATGGCCAAACGCGATTATTACGACATTCTCGGAGTCTCCCGGGATGCAGACGAGAAAGAGATAAAGCGCGCGTATCGCAAGTTAGCGATGAAATACCATCCGGACCGGAATCCGGATGACGAAGAGGCCGAAAGCAAGTTCAAGGAAGCCAGTGAGGCCTACGAGATCCTGGCCGATGCAGGCAAGCGCAGCGCCTACGATCAGTTCGGCCACGCCGGCGTGGACGGTCAGGCCGGAGCTGGCGGCTTCGGCGGTGGCGGCGCCAGCTTCTCTGATATCTTCGGCGATGTCTTTGGCGATATCTTTGGCGGTGGCCGCGGGCGCAGTAACCGCGGCGCGGATCTGCGCTACACGCTGGAGCTGGATCTCGAGCAGGCGGTCAAGGGCACGACGGTCCAGATCAAGGTGCCGGGGCACATTGAGTGCGATACCTGTGATGGTTCCGGCGCCGCCAAGGGCAGTCAGCCGGAAACCTGCGGTACCTGCGGCGGGATTGGTCAGGTACGCATGCAGCAGGGCTTTTTCGCCGTGCAGCAGGCGTGTCCCACCTGTCGGGGTTCCGGTAAGGTGATCAAGAATCCATGCAGGAAGTGCCACGGTGCCGGTCGGGTCGAGCAGGCCAAGACCCTGTCCGTGAAAGTCCCGCCGGGTGTGGATACCGGTGACCGGATCCGTCTGTCTGGTGAGGGTGAAATGGGCATGGACGGTGGTCCGGCCGGGGACCTGTATGTGCAGGTTTCGGTGCGCGAGCACGCGATTTTCACCCGGGACGGGCGTAACCTGTATTGTGAGGTGCCGATCAGCATTGTGGATGCCACACTGGGGGGGGAGCTGGAAGTGCCGACCCTCGATGGCCGGGTGAAGCTGAAGATTCCGGCGGAAACCCAGACCGGCAAGCTGTTCCGCTTGCGCAACAAGGGCGTTACACCGGTGCGCGGTGGTCCCGCCGGTGACCTGTTGTGCCGGGTGATCGTGGAAACGCCGGTCAACCTGACCCGGCGCCAGAAGGAGCTCATGGAAGAGTTCCAGCAGACCCTTGATGGCCAGAGTGCGTCCAACCACGCGCCGCGCAAGACGTCTTGGTTCGAGGGTGTGAAAAGCTTCTTCGACGAAATGAAATTCTAAGGACTGTGCATATGAGGGTAGCAATCATGGGCGCCGCCGGGCGCATGGGCAAGGTGCTGGTCGAGGCCATCGACGAGGCGGACGGTCTTGAGCTGGGCGCCGGTGTCGTTGAGCCGGGCAGCAGTCTCGTGGGCGCCGATGCGGGTGAGGTCGCGGGTATCGGCCGCAACGGTGTTACCCTGGTGGACAACCTGGCGGCGGTCAAGGATGCATTTGACGTGCTCATCGACTTCACCTTCCCGGACCTGACGCTGGAGAATGCCCGTTTCTGTGGGAGTCACGGCAAGCGAATGGTGATTGGTACCACGGGGATGACCGATGCCGAGAAGGCGGAACTGCGCCAGGCCACCGAGTCCGTGCCGGTCGTGTTCGCGCCGAACATGAGCGTGGGTGTCAACGTGGCGCTGAACCTGCTGCGGACTGCCGCCAAGGTGCTGGGTGACGACTACGATGTGGAGATCATCGAGGCGCATCATCGGCACAAGAAGGATTCCCCTTCCGGCACCGCCGTGCGCATGGGTGAAGTGGTGGCCGATGCATTGGGCCGCGACCTGAAGGAGTGCGCCGTGTACGGCCGTGAGGGCTTTATCGGCGAGCGTCCGCGCAAGGAGATCGGTTTCGAGACGATCCGCGGCGGCGACGTGGTGGGTGATCACACCGTCCTGTTTGCCGGTATCGGTGAGCGTATCGAAATCACCCACAAGGCCAGCAGCCGCATGACGTTTGCCCGGGGCGCCGTGCGTGCGGCCCAGTGGCTGGCGGAGCGTCCGGCGGGTCTCTACGACATGCAGGACGTGCTCGGCCTCAAGGACTGACCGGCTTTTAGGCGTGGACAGCGGCTGCCAAATTTTTTACAATAGGGCGGTTTAACTGCACCAAGCGTGGTTTTAAAAAGCCGGGAAGGCGGCGGCCTTCATCGGCAACGAAAAAGCGGGACGGAGTCGCAATCTCCCTCTCGCTTTTTTGCGACCTGAATTTGCGCTTGCGCTCCTGTTCGTGACGTTAGGGGCGGCCTCTTTGCCCGGGCAAGGGAGCCGGTCCGTTTCGGAACCAACGATACGCCACTCGATGAGGATACAAGCCTTGAGTACACCAGCAATCCTTGCGCTCGCAGACGGAAGCCTGTTCAAAGGAATCGCCATCGGCGCTGACGGCGAAACCAGTGGCGAGGTCGTCTTCAATACGGCGATGACCGGTTACCAGGAAATCCTGACCGACCCGTCCTATTCCCGTCAGATCGTCACCCTGACCTATCCCCACATCGGCAATACCGGCATCAACGAAGAAGACGTTGAGTCGGCCGGTATCCAGGCCGCCGGTCTGATCATCCGCGACCTGCCGCTGATGGCCAGTAACTGGCGCTCCAGCAAGACCCTAGACGCTTACCTCCGGGACAGCAACATCATCGGCATCGCCGGGATCGATACCCGTCGGCTGACGCGTATCCTGCGGGACAAGGGCTCCCAGAACGGCGCGATTGTGGCCGGTGAGCATGCCACAGAAGAGCGAGCGCTGGAACTGGCCCGGGCGTTCCCGGGGCTGAAGGGTATGGACCTGGCCAAGGAAGTGGGCAGCAAGACATCCTACAGGTGGAGCCAGACCGAATGGTCGCTGGGCAGCGGCTACGGCGAGCTGGAGGCTCCCAGGTACAAGGTTGTCGCCTACGACTACGGGATCAAGTTCAACATCCTGCGTATGCTCGCCGCCCGCGGCTGCGATGTGACGGTGGTGCCGCCGCAGACGCCGGCTGATGAGGTGCTGGCGATGAATCCGGATGGCGTCTTCCTGTCCAACGGCCCGGGCGACCCCGAGCCCTGCGATTATGCGATCAAGGCAATCGGCGACATCCTGGAAACCGACGTCCCGGTTTTCGGCATCTGTCTCGGTCACCAGTTGCTGGCCCTGGCCAGTGGGGCCAAGACCCTGAAGATGGGGCATGGCCACCACGGTGCCAACCACCCGGTGCAGAATCTGGAAGACGGTACCGTGATGATCACCAGCCAGAACCACGGTTTTGCGGTGGACGAGTCCACCCTGCCGGGCAACCTGGAAATGACGCATAAATCCCTGTTCGACGGCACCCTGCAGGGCATCCGACGCACGGACCGCCCGGCCTACAGCTTCCAGGGACACCCGGAAGCGAGTCCGGGACCGCACGATGTGGCGCCGCTGTTCGACACCTTTATTCGCCTGATGGACGAACGGGCAGGCTCGCAGGCCTCCTGAGGTGCGCCACGGAATGCCGCGGTTGCGGCCAATGCTGACGACTGACTCAAGCTGCTGACAGGTTTACTGAGAAATGCCAAAACGTACTGATATCAAGAGCATCCTGATCCTGGGTGCCGGCCCCATCGTCATCGGGCAGGCATGTGAGTTCGACTATTCCGGGGCCCAGGCGTGCAAGGCGCTGCGTGAGGAAGGCTACCGGGTCATTCTGGTCAACTCCAACCCGGCCACCATCATGACCGACCCGGCGATGGCGGACGCCACCTACATCGAGCCGATTACCTGGAAGACGGTGTCGAAGATCATCGAGAAGGAGCGCCCGGACGCGCTGTTGCCTACCATGGGCGGCCAGACGGCGCTGAACTGCGCACTGGATCTGGAGCGGCACGGCGTACTGGCCGAATTCGGTGTGGAAATGATCGGCGCCAATGCCGACACCATCGACAAGGCTGAGGACCGCGACCGTTTCGATCAGGCGATGAAGTCGATTGGCCTGGAATGTCCGCGGGCGTCCCTGGCGCACTCCATGGAAGAGGCGCTGCAGGTACTCGACAGCATCGGCTTCCCCTGCATCATCCGCCCGTCGTTCACCATGGGCGGCTCCGGTGGCGGCATCGCCTACAACCGGGAAGAGTTCGAGGAAATCTGCGAGCGCGGCCTGGACCTGTCGCCGACCAACGAGCTGCTGATCGACGAATCCCTGATCGGCTGGAAGGAATACGAGATGGAGGTCGTTCGGGACAAGAACGACAACTGCATCATCGTCTGCGCCATCGAGAACTTCGACGCCATGGGCGTGCACACCGGCGACTCCATCACCGTCGCCCCGGCCCAGACCCTGACCGACAAGGAATACCAGATCATGCGGAACGCCTCGCTGGCGGTCCTGCGTGAAATCGGTGTGGAAACCGGCGGGTCCAACGTGCAGTTCGGGATCCATCCGGACACCGGGCGCATGGTCGTCATCGAAATGAACCCGCGGGTGTCCCGTTCCTCGGCTCTGGCCTCCAAGGCCACCGGTTTCCCGATCGCCAAGGTCGCGGCCAAGCTGGCCGTGGGCTACACCCTGGACGAGCTGCAGAACGACATCACCGGGGGGGTGACGCCGGCTTCCTTCGAGCCGAGCATCGACTACGTCGTCACCAAGATCCCCCGGTTCACCTTCGAGAAATTCCCCCAGGCCGATGCCCGCCTGACCACCCAGATGAAATCCGTGGGTGAGGTCATGGCCATCGGTCGCACCTTCCAGGAATCCGTCCAGAAGGCTCTGCGCGGTCTGGAAGTCGGCTCCGAGGGCTTCGAGGAAATGGTCGATGTGACCACCGAGAACGGCCGCGAGACCCTGATCCAGGAAATGAATGTGCCGGGCGCCCAGCGCATCTGGTACATCGGCGATGCGTTCCGCGCCGGCATGACCGTGGACGAGGTCTACCGTCACACCAAGGTGGATCCGTGGTACCTGGTGCAGATCGAGGACCTGATCCGGGAAGAGGCGGCGCTGAAGACGGCCGGCAAGACCGACATCGATCACGCCACCCTGTTCCGTCTCAAGCGCAAGGGCTTCTCCGACTCGCGCCTGGCCAAGCTGCTGGGCATCTCCGAGTCCAGCCTGCGCAAGCACCGCCACGACCTGGGTATCCGCCCGGTCTACAAGCGGGTCGACACCTGTGCGGCGGAATTCGCCTCGTCCACGGCCTACATGTACTCCACCTATGAGGAAGAGTGCGAAGCCGAAGTGTCCGACCGCAAGAAGATCGTCGTCATCGGCGGTGGCCCCAACCGGATCGGCCAGGGCATCGAGTTCGACTACTGTTGTGTCCACGCCGCCTTCGCCATGCGCGACGACGGTTACGAGACCATCATGATCAACTGTAACCCGGAAACGGTCTCCACCGACTACGACACCTCCGATCGCCTCTACTTCGAGCCGATCACCCTGGAGGACGTGCTGGAAATCGTGAACCTGGAGAAGCCGGCCGGCGTGATCGTCCAGTTCGGCGGTCAGACCCCGCTGAAGCTGGCCCGTGGCCTGGAGGCGGCCGGTGTGCCGATCATTGGCACCACGCCGGATGCCATCGACCGCGCGGAGGACCGTGAGCGCTTCCAGCAGATGATCAACCGCCTCAACCTGCGCCAGCCGCAGAACGCCACCGTGCGCAGCCACGAGGAAGGCGTGCTGGTGGCCCGTGAGATCGGTTACCCGCTGGTGGTACGCCCGTCCTACGTGCTGGGCGGCCGGGCCATGGAAATCGTCTATGACGAGGAAGAGCTGGTGCGCTACATGCGCAACGCGGTGCTGGTCTCCAACGACAGCCCGGTGCTGCTGGACCACTTCCTCAACGCCGCCATCGAGGTCGACATCGACGCGGTCAGTGACGGCAAGGATGTCGTGATCGGCGGCATCATGCAGCACATCGAACAGGCCGGCGTGCACTCCGGCGACTCCGCCTGCTCGCTGCCGCCGTACACCCTGCCCAAGGCGGTGCAGGACGAGATGCGCGAGACCGTCAAGCGGATGGCCATCGAGCTCGAAGTCGTGGGTCTGATGAACGTCCAGCTGGCGTGGCAGGACGATACCATCTACGTGATCGAGGTGAACCCGCGGGCGTCCCGGACCGTGCCGTTCGTCTCCAAGGCCATCGGCGTGTCCCTGGCCAAGGTGGCGGCGCGCTGCATGGCGGGCACCAGCCTGGCGGAGCAGGGCTTCACCGAAGAGGTGGTCCCCACGTACTATGCGGTCAAGGAATCGGTGTTCCCGTTCAACAAGTTCCCGTCGGTCGACCCGATACTGGGACCGGAAATGAAGTCCACCGGTGAGGTGATGGGGCTGGGTGACAGCTTCGACGAAGCCTTTGCCAAGGCCTCGCTGGCTTCAGGTACCCGCCTGCCGGACAAGGGCACTGCGTTTATCTCGGTACGCGATGTGGACAAGGCCGGTGCGATGACCGTTGCCCGCGACCTGATCGACGCCGGATTCCGGCTGGTGGCCACGACCGGTACGGCGGCAGCCCTGCAGGAGGCCGGCATCGAGGTGGAGCGCGTCAAAAAGGTGCGCGAGGGGCGGCCCCATATCGTCGACGATATCAAGAACGGCCAGATCCAGCTGATCATCAACACGACAGAAGGCCGCAAGGCGATTTCGGACTCGGCCCAGATCCGCCAGTCCGCGCTGCAGCACAAGGTGACCTACACCACGACCCTGGCGGGCGGCGAAGCCTTCTGTCGCGCCATTAAATTCGGGCCGGAGCGGACGGTGCGCCGGCTCCAGGACCTGCATTCAGGAATTTGAACGCTATGAACAATCGAGTGCCGATGACGATTAACGGTGAGGCGGCGCTTCGTGCGGAGCTCAAGAAGCTCAAGAGCGAAGACCGTCCCCGTGTTATCGAAGCCATCGCCGAAGCCCGAGAGCACGGCGATCTGAAGGAAAATGCGGAATACCACGCGGCCCGCGAGCAGCAGAGCTTTATCGAAGGCCGGATTCAGGAGATTGAGTCCAAGCTGTCCGCGGCCCAGATCATTGACGTCACCAGGATGGATAACACCGGCAAGGTGATCTTCGGGGTGACGGTCAAGCTGGTGAATGTGGATACCGAAGAGGAAGTCCAGTACCAGATCTGCGGCGAGGACGAGGCCGACATCAAGGCGGGCAAGCTGTCGGTGACGTCGCCGATCGCCCGCGCCCTGATTGGCAAGAACGAGGGCGACGTGGTTGCCGTTCGTGTGCCTTCGGGGACCGTCGAGTACGAAATCGAGGCGGTTGAGCACCTGTAGTAGGTTGTTTTGAAAACAAAAAAGCCGGCTGATCGCCGGCTTTTTTGTAGGGCCGGAGGGTTCCGGCTGGTGCCTGGTTGAAGGCGCTGCACAGCCAGCGCCGTGACGCTCAGTCCTTGAAGCGCTGGAGATTGGACAGCTTGGGGTTGGGCTTCTCGGCGCGGCGCAGGATCACGGCATTCTTGCCAATCATCTGGACCAGCTCGGCGCCCGCCTCCCGGCAGACCGCTTCGATGGTCTCGCGCCGCTCATCCCGATCCGGGCTCGCGATCTTCACCTTGATCAGCTCATGATCGTTCAGCGCACGGTCCAGCTCCTGCTGCAAGCCCTCGTTCAGACCCTTGTCGCCGATGATAACGACCGGCTTCAGGTGGTGGGCAATGGCGCGATACGCGCGCCGCTGTTCCGGCGACAGGCTCATAATTCAGTCTCTTTATGGATGCGATTTAAAATGTCGGGCGGCAGTCCAGGTGCCGATCCCGTATAATCGGCGAATTGTAGCAGTCCGCCCGCAGGCGGTGAATCGCTGTCACTACGTATTATTAGGCAGGGTATCTTCGGGCATTTTAGCGTCTCCGTCGCCTGTCTGTTACTGGAGGTTCGGTTTGGCGCGTTCCAAATCCAGCAAGCGCTGGTTGAAAGAGCATTTTGATGACGAATACGTCAAGCGCTCGCAGGTTGATGGCTACCGGTCCCGGGCCAGCTACAAGCTGATCGAGCTGGATGACAAGGACCGCTTTTTCAAGCCTGGACAACTGGTTGTCGACCTGGGGGCGGCACCGGGGGGCTGGTCCCAGGTGGCCATGGAGCGCATTGGCCACAATGGCCGTGTGGTGGCCAGCGATATCCTGGCGATGAACCCGATTGCCGGTGTGGACTTCGTGCAGGGCGACTTTACCGAGCAATCGGTGCTGGACGAGTTGCTGGATCTGCTGGGTGAAGCGCGTGCCGACGTTGTAATTTCGGATATGGCCCCCAATATGAGTGGTATGCCGGCGGTTGATATCCCCAGGGCGATGGACCTTGTGGAACTGGCGCTGGATATGGCCAAGCAGGTGCTGCGCCCGGAAGGCGTGTTCGTGGCCAAGGTCTTCCAGGGCGAGGGCTTCGATAGCCTGCTCAAGGACATGAAAACGAATTTCAGGACCGTCGTGAGCCGCAAGCCGGGTGCTTCCCGGTCGCGTTCCCGCGAGGTCTATCAGGTATGCCGCGGATTCCGCGGTGCCTGATCTGCTCCAGGACCAGTGGCGTGCGACGACAGGTCGCCATGCGACACCGCGCTATCGCTAGTTTAGGAGCGTACAATTGATGTAAGGTTGAGGTAGAAGGGGTTGCCGGCTTGACATCCGGCTATCTTCTTGCGGGGCGGCATGAGTAGGCGGCCCTTACATTCACAGGTGATGACCCTTGAACGATATGGCTAAAAATCTGGTGCTCTGGCTGATCATAGCAGCCGTCCTGCTGATGGTGTTCCAAAACTTCTCGCCGACGACGAGCGGCCAGCAGGTTAATTATTCCCAGTTCGTACAGATGGTGCAGCAGGGACAAGTCAAGCAGGTGACGGTGGACGGCCTGGAGATCCAGGGGGTGCGTGAAGACAACACCCGTTTCCAGACGATTCGTCCGCAGGTCCCTGACAACAAGCTGATGGACGACCTGCTTGCCAACAACGTCGAGATCGTGGGCAAGGAACCGGATCGTCAGAGCATCTGGACCCAGTTGCTGGTCGCCTCGTTCCCGATCCTGATCATCATTGCCCTGTTCGTGTTCTTCATGCGACAGATGCAGGGTGGTGGTGGCGGCAAGGGCCCCATGTCGTTCGGCAAGAGTAAAGCCCGCCTGATGAGCGAGGACCAGATCAAGACCACCTTCTCCGACGTTGCCGGCGTGGATGAGGCCAAGGAGGACGTCAAGGAATTGGTGGACTTCCTGCGCGATCCCAGCAAGTTCCAGCGCCTGGGTGGCCGTATTCCGAGAGGCGTGTTGATGGTGGGCCCGCCGGGTACTGGTAAGACGCTGCTTGCCAAGGCGATTGCCGGCGAGGCCAAGGTGCCTTTCTTCTCCATATCCGGTTCCGATTTCGTGGAAATGTTCGTAGGTGTGGGTGCGTCCCGTGTCCGCGATATGTTCGAGCAGGCCAAGAAGCAGAGCCCGTGCATTATCTTCATTGACGAGATCGATGCCGTTGGTCGCCATCGTGGCGCCGGTCTCGGGGGCGGTCACGACGAGCGCGAACAGACCCTGAACCAGCTGCTGGTGGAAATGGACGGCTTCGAGGGTAACGAGGGCGTTATCGTCATTGCCGCGACCAACCGTCCGGACGTGCTGGACCCGGCGTTGCTGCGCCCGGGCCGTTTTGACCGTCAGGTCGTGGTCAACCTGCCGGACATCATTGGCCGCGAACAGATTCTCAAGGTGCACCTGAAGAAAGTGCCCCTGGCCGATGGTGTCGATCCCAAGGTGATCGCCCGCGGCACGCCCGGCTTCTCCGGTGCCGACCTGGCCAACCTGGTGAACGAGGCTGCCCTGTTTGCAGCGCGTCGGAACCAGCGGCTGGTGTCCATGGAAGAGCTGGAGCTGGCCAAGGACAAGATCATGATGGGCGCCGAGCGCAAATCCATGGTCATGAACGAGAAAGAGAAGCTCAACACCGCGTACCACGAATCCGGTCACGCGATTGTCGGGCGCCTCGTGCCGGAACACGATCCGGTGTACAAGGTCAGCATCATTCCGCGCGGTCGGGCACTGGGTGTCACCATGTTCCTGCCGGAAGAGGATAAGTACAGCCACTCCAAGCGTTACCTGATCAGCTCGATCTGTAGCCTGTTCGGTGGCCGTATCGCCGAGGAGCTGACGTTGGGCTTCGAGGGTGTGACCACCGGCGCGTCCAACGACATCGAGCGCGCCACGTCCCTGGCCCGCAACATGGTGACGCGCTGGGGGCTGTCCGAGAAACTGGGCCCGCTGCAGTACGATACGGATAGCGAGGAGCCGTTCCTGGGGCGCTCCGCGGGTCAGAGCCATACGGTCTATTCGCCGGAAACGGCCCAGCGTATCGACGAGGAAGTGCGCTCGATCATTGACAACTGTTACGAGACCGCTCGCAACCTGCTGATCGAGAACCGCGACAAGCTGGAAATGATGGCCGACGCGCTGATGCGGTACGAGACCATCGATCGCTACCAGATCGACGACATCATGGCCGGCAAGACACCACGACCGCCGCAGGGTTGGAATGGCCCGGGCGCCGGAGGCAACGCGTCCGATGAAGAGGTGTCTCCGGCTGCCAGCTCGTCATCCGGCAGCGGTGATTCGGGCCGTCGTCCGGGCGAAGGCATCGGTGGCCCTGCCGGTGAGCACTGAACGGAGTCGCCCGGCGCGTCAGTGAACGTGCCAATGTAGCGAGCAAGCGCCGTCCCGCGGGACGGCGTTTTTCATTTGGTGCGCCAGGCATGGCGCGTAGCGCCTTGACGGGCGCTGTTCTGGTACAGGTGGTGCTGGCCGGATGACTTGGGGGTGCAAGTCCCCTGTGGGCCCGGTAAGGGGAACTACTAGCCGAACGGC